>CABRHW010000004.1 GCA_902470765.1 uncultured Collinsella sp. | reverse complement strand
GCGCAACGCGTTGCGCTGAGTCCTGAGGCTGTTGCAATGAAAATGAGAATCAAGGGAAAAAAGAGGGACTATCGGCAAGCGAGGAGCAATTAAACAAGTTGGTTGATAATTGCATGAAAGCAGATATACTACAATTGATTAGATAGAGGAGGTTTCTGCATGGACGTTATTAACAAAGATCTCTTGGAGCAGCTGAAAGAGTTTCAGGAAGAGGGCGTCGTGGTAGAAGTGTTCGACTTTGAGGACTACATGGATAAATTCTGCCATTAGTTTCGGAATTTACCCGCCTCGCTTAAAGGAGAAGTCGATTATCGATTTCTCCTTTTTTAATTAAAGATATTTTTGAACTACATGCTCTTAGCACAGGTTGGCCTCTCAGTAAACTGGGAGGTTGCTTTGGCTAGTTAGAGATATGTGAACGTCCGTTAGACTGAATCTCAGGGTAGAAGGGGCCTCCAGTGTCCAGATCAACAAGGCAATGCTGCGTTTCGGCTAATAAGAACGATGGCTTTTTGCGTGTGGCGGCGGCGTCGCCGCAGATTCGCGTGGCCGATGTCGAGGGCAATGCCGAGGTTGCGTTAGCGGCTGTTCGCGCGGCTGTCGAGCGCGGCGTCCGTGCTCTGGTGCTGCCCGAGCTCAACTTGTGCGGCTATACCGCGGCCGATCTGTTCCATAACCGCACGCTGCTGCATGCCTGCGAGGCTGCTCTGGTGCATATCCTCGATGAGACTCGTGAGCTGCCGATTGTCTTTACCGTTGGCTTGCCCGTTGCGGTGGCAGAAAACATCTACAACTGCGCCGCCGTGTGCTGCGCGGGCGAGCTTTTGGGCCTTACGGCCAAGAAGTATCTGCCCAACTATGGCGAGTTCTACGAGCGCCGCTGGTTTGCTCCGGCGCCCGCAGATCCTGTGTGGGTCGAGTTTGCCGGTCAGGGTCCGGTTCCGCTGGGTTCGGGGCTTGTCTACCGCTGCTGTGATGAAGGCGCCGAGGATATGGTGCTGGGCGTTGAGGTCTGCGAGGACCTGTGGGTGCCGGCGCCCCCTTCGACCGAGATGGCGCTTGCCGGTGCGACGGTGATTCTCAACCCGTCGGCCTCGGACGAGATTATCGGTAAGGCAGATTACCGCCGCAGCCTTATCTCCAATCAGAGCGCGCGCCTGTACTGCGCCTATGCCTACGCGGACGCGAGCGAGGGCGAGTCCACGACCGACATGGTCTTTGCGGGGGAGAACCTCGTCTACGAAAACGGATCTAAGCTCGCCGCCACGAAGCTCCTCACCTGCGAGATGGCGGTGGCCGATGTCGATCTTGACCGTCTGGTTGCCGAGCGCCGTCGCTCGACGACGTGGACGCGCGCGGACGATGCGCCGGAGGCCACGACCGTTGAGTTTTCGTTTGAGGGCGTTCTGGCAGACGAGTCTGTCCTGCGCGATGCACTTGACATTGACCGAGTCTTCCCCCGCGCGCCCTTTGTGCCGGCCGACCATGGCGACCTGGCCGAGCGTTGCGAGACCATCCTCGACCTGCAGACCGCCGGCCTCAAGACCCGCCTTGCCCATACGGGCACCAAGGCGGCCGTCATCGGCCTTTCGGGCGGCCTGGACTCCACGCTGGCACTGCTTGTGACCGTGCGTGCCTTCGATGCACTGGGGCTGCCGCGCACCGGTATCACGGCCGTGTCCATGCCCGGCTTTGGCACGACGCATCGCACCAAGTCGAACGCCGAGTCGCTCGCTCGCGACCTGGGTGTGAGCTTCCGCGAGGTTTCGATCCATGCGGCTGTGGAGCAGCACTTCAAGGACATTGAGCACGATCCGGCCGTCCAAGACGTGACCTACGAGAACAGCCAGGCCCGCGAGCGTACGCAGATCCTGATGGATCTGGCCAACCAGGCTGGCGGTTTTGTCATTGGCACGGGCGACCTGTCGGAGCTGGCGCTCGGCTGGGCTACCTATAACGGCGACCACATGAGCATGTACGCCGTCAACGCGAGCGTGCCCAAGACGCTTGTGCGCCATCTGGTGCGTTATGCGGCTGATGTCTTTGGCGGGCGTATTGCCGAGGTTTTGCTCGATATCCTCGACACGCCGGTGTCCCCCGAGCTTCTGCCGCCCACGGGCGACGGCGAGATCGCTCAGAAAACCGAGGATTTGGTGGGCCCCTACGAGCTGCACGACTACTTCCTCTACTACCTGCTGCGTTTTGGCTTTGAGCCGGGCAAGATCTACCGCATGGCGCTCAAGAGCTTCGAGGGCGTCTACGACGCCAAGACCGTCCACACGTGGCTACGTACGTTCTACCGTCGCTTCTTTGCCCAGCAGTTTAAGCGCAGCTGCCTGCCCGATGGTCCCAAGGTGGGCTCGGTGACGCTCAGCCCGCGCGGCGATTGGCGTATGCCGAGTGACGCCAGCTCGCGACTGTGGCTTGCGCAGATCGACGCGCTTAATGCAATTGACTAAGGTTGGCCAAATTGAACCAATACGGGGGTTGCAAGCGTTACACTTTTGCAATCTGATGGCCCGTATCGCGCGGCGCTCTTGTCGGAGCGTCGCGTTTTTTATATCGAAAGGTGGCACCATGCAGGCATCGCAGCGTCTCGACCGCTTTGGCGCGGAGGTCTTCGCCTCGCTCAACAACAAACTGCTTGCGCTGAAGGCTCAGGGCAAGACCATTTATAACATGAGCGTGGGCACGCCCGACTTTAAGCCGTACGACCACGTGGTCGAGGCGCTCACGCAGGCAGCCCAAGATCCCGAGATGTGGAAGTATGCCCTGCGCGACCTGCCCGAACTCAAGCAGTCCGTGTGCGATTACTACGAGCGTCGCTTTGGTGTCTCCGGCATTACGCCGTCCATGGTGCAGTCGTGCAACGGCACGCAGGAGGGCGTGGGCCATTTGGGCCTGGCCCTGCTCGATCCGGGTGACACCATTCTGGTTCCCGATCCGTGCTACCCGGTCTTTGAGGCGGGTGCCAAGATCGCCGATGCCAAGCTCGAATACTATCCGCTGGTTGCCGAGCATAATTACCTGCCCTATGTGGCGGGCATCGATCCCGAGGTTGCCGATCGTGCCAAGTATATGATCGTGTCGCTGCCCGCGAACCCGGTCGGCTCGGTGGGCACGCCCGAGGTCTACGAGGAGATTATCGCCTTTGCCCGCGAGCACGATCTGTTGATCGTTCATGACAACGCGTACTCCGACATCGTGTTTGACGGCGAGCCCGGCGGCAGCTTCTTGCAGTATCCCGGTGCGCTCGAGGTGGGCGTGGAGTTCTTCTCGCTTTCCAAGTCGTTTAACGTCACCGGTGCCCGCATCGGCTTTTTGGTCGGTCGCGAGGACGTGGTCTCGGCCTTTGCCAAGCTGCGCAGCCAGATCGACTTTGGCATGTTCTTCCCGATCCAGAAGGCCGCCATCGCGTGCCTTAATGGCCCGCGCGATGAGGTCGAGGCGCAGCGTCTGAAGTACCAGGAGCGTCGCGATGCCCTGTGCGACGGTCTTGAGGGCCTGGGCTGGGAACGTCCCAACGCGCATGGTTCTATGTTTGTGTGGGCCAAGCTTCCCGGTGGTCGCACCGATTCCATGGCGTTTTGCGAGGAGCTCATGGAGAAGGCCGGCGTTGTGGTGACGCCGGGCGCGAGCTTTGGCCCTTCGGGCGAGGGGCACGTGCGCATGGCGCTGGTCCTGCCGCCCGATCAGATCGCTTTGGCTGTCGAGGCCATTCGCGAGGCGGGCCTGTATTAGAAAGGTATTTCGGCTCGTCAATAGCTCGAAACCGATTTCGTGCAGTTATTTTACGCATCCTGCAAATAATTTCGGTAAACGGTCGATATTTGCCTGCGAATAGGAGCATAATCAAAGTCCCGATTGGATGTATTGGGATTACGGCAAGCCGCTCGGGTCGTTCCCGGGCGGCTTGTTTGTGGAGAGAGAGATGGGAGTTTCAAATGGTTAACGAGAAGAAGGTCGCTATTGTCGGCTGCGGTTTCGTCGGTTCGTCGTCGGCGTTCGCGTTGATGCAGAGTGGTCTGTTCTCCGAGATGGTTCTCATCGACGTGGACAAGAACCGCGCCGAGGGTGAGGCCCTGGATATCGCGCACGGCATGACGTTTGCCGAGCCGATGAAGATCTACGCCGGCGATTACTCCGATGTCGCCGACGCCGCCATGATCGTCGTCACCGCTGGCGCTGCCCAGAAGCCCGGTGAGACCCGTCTGGACCTGGTCAACAAGAACGTCAGCATCTTTAAGTCCATTATCCCCGAGATTAAGAAGTCCGGCTTCGACGGCATTCTGCTAATCGTCTCCAACCCGGTCGATGTTCTGACCTACGCCGCCATCAAGATGTCCGGCCTGCCCGAGGGCCATGTCATCGGCTCCGGTACCGTGCTCGACACCGGCCGTCTGCAGCAGATGCTTGGTGCCCACGTCGAGGTTGACCCGCGTGACGTTCAGGCCTATGTCATGGGTGAGCACGGCGACTCCGAGTTCGTCGCTTGGTCCAGCGCTCAGGTTGCCGGCGTGCCGCTGAACACCTTCTGCGAGCTTCACGGCCACCTGGAGCATGAGGCCGCCGAGAAGCGCATCGCCGAGGACGTCAAGAACTCCGCCTACACCATCATCGAGAAGAAGCACGCCACCTACTACGGTGTCGCTATGGCCGTCAAGCGCATCTGCACTGCCGTCATGCGCGATGAGCAGACCGTTCTGCCTGTCTCCTCGCTCATGGTGGGCGAGTACGGCCTGTCTGATCTGGCCATCTCCATGCCGACGGTCGTTGGCCGCGACGGCGTCGTCTGCCGCGTTCCCGTGCCGCTGAACGATGACGAGCAGCATGAGCTTACCGTCTCTGCAAAGGCCCTTAAGGACATCATCGACAGCGTCGACTTCTCCTGCTAAATCAAGCTCGCTAGAGCGAAAAGCTACAATGAAGGCGTCCGGGTCCACACGGCCCGGGCGCCTTTTTGGTGCATTGGGGTCAGGTTTGTTTGCACCAATCGCGCCCTTTTTGGTGCAAACAAACCTGACCCCAATGCACCATTGTTGATGGGAGAGGCATGTCGGATTCGCCCAACTTTTTGACGTATGCCCAGACGGCGTTCGATTCGTTTGACGAGCGGCCTTTCTGCACGGTGGACAGCCTGGTGTTTGCGTGGCTGTCGTATTTGCATCTTCCGGACGATATGCCGGAGCTTGCCGGCTGGCAGGGGCTGGACGTGCGTGAACTGCTGCGTGCCGAGTGCTACCGGGACATGATTGGCGACCTGTGGGACCCGGAGGGGAGCCGCGCCTTGCTGGAGGCTGTTGCGGCAAGTCCTCGCTACCGCGGCGTGCGCGTTTGCGGTTATCGTGCCGTGAGCGACGTGGCAACGACGGAGCAGTTTGCGGCTATGACGTTTCGATTCCCGGCAGGATTTAGCTACCTTTCCTTCCGTGGGACCGACAGCACGATCGTGGGCTGGAAAGAGGACTTTAACATGGCGTTCCGGTGCCCCGTGCCCTCCCAGGAATCTGCGGCGCGTTATGTGGATGAGGCGGCAGCCGCAAAAGACGGGCCGCTCTTGTGCGGAGGCCATTCCAAGGGCGGAAACTTGGCGGTGTATGGCGCGGCGATGTGCTCTGACGCTGCTGGCGACCGAATCGAGAGGGCCTTCTCGCATGATGGTCCCGGCTTTGTTGAGGAGTTCCTGAGCGGCGAAGCTTTTGCGGGCCTGTCCGGTCGCATCGATAAGACCCTGCCCCAGTCGTCGATTTTTGGCATGATGTTCGAGACGCAGGAGGACTATGCCATCGTCGAGAGCACGGAGTTCAGTCTGCTGCAACATAATCCCTTTAGCTGGGTCGTCGACGGCTGCGACTTTGTGTATTGCGAACGCCTGTCTGCCGGCGCGCGATACGTCGATAGCTCTATTCGCGAGATGCTGCTTGCAGTGGGGCCTGCCGAGCGCGAGCGCTTCGTAGACGCGCTGTTCTCTGTGTTTGAAGCCACGGGCGCCGAACGGTTCGCGGATATCGCAGGGAATCTGCGCGAGAGCCTGCCAGTGATGCTCCAGGCTGCTCAGGGCTTCGACAAGGATACGCGCCGTTTCATCTCGCAGACCATCGCGGCGATCCTTAAGTGCGCGCTGCTGCCCAAGCGCCCCGAGCTCAACGTTCCTGCTGCCGGTAAGAACCTGGCAGAGCAGCTTGAGGCGTGGCAGTCCGAGCTCCTGCACTAGCAGTTAGTTCATTGGGGTCAGGTTTGTCTGCACCATATTGGTGCAAAGTAACCTGACCCCAATGCACCAATCTCCGATGCGCGCGGGGTGGGCTCGACCGCTATACTGATTCGTGCTGAAATCGATCTAGAACGGAATGCCGTATATGAAAATCAATCACGCAATCCTGCATATCCTGGACTTTGACTCGGCTGTCAACGTCATGAGCCAGCGCGAGCTCGATATCGAGAGCCGCACCGTGCGCAATTTTGTGACTACGCACCTGCGCCGCGCCCGCACTTCGGCCGATAACAAGCGTGCCGCGTTTGCCGAGAACTCCGCATTCGGCGGCGAGCTCAAGGGTTATTTCTTTGGCGAGCGCGAGTTCGTAGACCTGTCGCAGCAGATTGCGGAGTTCATTTCCTCGGAGCTTACCAAGGCCGAAAAGGCTGAGTCAACCGACGTGCTCGTTGCGGACTTTGACGACGACGAGGACGCCCGCTGGTTTGCCGTGATGCTGCTGGGCTCCAAGCAGGCCTTTATGCACGAGGTGGGCCGCGAGGAGGGCGAGGTACGCAACGACATCGCACGCCATTACGCCATCCTGCCGAACCCTTCCCAAAAGGTGCCGAGCTACGCCATCGTGCGCGCGAGCACTATGGAGATCGGCTATGTGGACAAGAAGCGCAAGATCGCCGGCGAGGACCGCATGCTTATTCCCGACGGTCTGCTACAGTGCGATACGGGCGTGTCGGGCAAGGAGATTATCGACACCGTGACGCGTGTGGTCGAGGAGGTTGCCGAGGAGCATGGCGCCAACACGGCCGTGGCGCTCGCCAAGGTCAAGGCCGCTGTTGCCGAGAAGGTCGAAGACGACGAGGAGCTGCCGCCTTGGGATATCGTCGACGAGGTCTTTGAGGACGAGCCGGTCATCAAAGAGAGCGTGCGTGCGGCGCTGACCGAGGAGAAGGTGCCCGAGCGCGTGCCCGTGGAGCGCAAGCAGGTCGAGCGCGCGGCCGTGCGCAATCACAAGATTCGTACCGATACGGGTATCGAGATCAGCTTCCCGGCCGAGATGGGCTCGAACTCCGAGTACATCGAGTTCGTCAACGAGCCCAACGGCCTCATCTCCATCGAGCTCAAGAACATCGGAAGTATTGAGAATCGATAGGGCAATAGTTTCTTCCGAAGAGAAATCTGGATTATATTTTGAAGTATACTTTGAAATATAATCCAGATTATTTTTGGAGGTACAAATGTCCCCACTTGTTCTGGAAAAGCCGGTGTTTACAAAAGATCAGGTAGTTTCTGCCACCGAAGCGAGCAAGTCCTTATCTGCCGTTCGCAAGCGTGCTAAGCGCGCACCTCAGTTCATTGCTGATCATAATGATATCGATACCGTGATTATCGACTATGCTGCCTATGAGGAAATGTACGGCGCGCTGCAGTATCTGCGTGAACTTGAGATAAATCGCATCGCTGCGGATCGAGTCAAGCATGGTCCGCATGAGTTTGTTCCGTTTGAGGATGCCTTAACTGCCGAGGAGCTCGCGGAGCTTGAGTCGATGGATCCGGATGCGATTCCCGACGAGGATCTTTTCGAATGAGCGGGCATTTTGTTGTCGGCTTTTTGAATCGAGACGTCGAGAAGGAATATCAAAAACTAGATGGATCCCAGCGCAGGCTCGTCCGTATTGCCGTCGCAAAATTAAAGACGCGCGCTGATGAAATCGGAACGCCGCTTCACGGCGAGCTCGCCGGCTGCAAAAAGATTAAATGGCGGAATGCGGGACTCAGAATGGTTTTCCGAATCCGAGAGGACGGAATGGTTGAGATTGCCGAGATCGTGGCAATAGGGCGGCGCGATCGTTCCGAGGTCTATAAGACGGCCGTAGGGCGCCTGTCAAAGCAATCCGCCATGGTTGAATACGACGGAACCCTGAGATGATGAAGGCCGAAGCCTCGGACGAGGGCTTCGGCCTTTTTGCTTGGAGCTGAATTGCGCCGTAGGTTGAGCATACGTCAGCGAAAACGCCCCTAAGCGAGCAAGGTGACGTGAAAGAGGAGGGCATTGACCTTCTGGTCATGCCCGACGATTGAACGTCAGATTGCCGCTCTGGGTCGTTTGCAGCGTCGACTAGTTACGCGGTTTGGTAAAACCGCGTAACCCTACAGCTGGCGCAGGCCTTCCTCGAGACCGGTCTTGCTGTCGGTCTTCTCATCGCGCATCTTGATGACGCGGGCGGGGACACCGGCCACGACGGCACCGGCGGGGACGTCCTCGACGCACACGGCACCGGCAGCCACGACGGCGCCCTTGCCCACGCGCACGCCCTCCAGGACCACGGCGTTGGCGCCAATCATGACATCATCCTCGATGATGACGGGCGTGGCACTCGCGGGCTCAACGACGCCTGCCAGTACGGTGCCGGCGCCGATGTGGCAGTTCCTGCCCACGGTGGCGCGGCCGCCCAGGACGGCGCCCATATCAATCATAGAGCCCTCGCCGATAACGGAGCCGATGTTGATGATAGCGCCCATCATAATGACGGCGCGGTCGCCGATCTCGACGCGGTCGCGGATGATCGCACCCGGCTCAATGCGGGCGTTGATGCCCTTAAGGTCTAGCATGGGGACGGCGGAATTGCGGCAGTCATTTTCGACGTCGTAGTAGTCGATGGAGTCGGCATTGGCATCGAGGATGGCTTTGAGCTCATCCCAGTCGCCAAAGACGGTCTTGCCGCGACGACCGCCGTAGACGTGCGCATTGCCCCACTGGACCTTCATGCCGGGCTTTTCACGCACGTACAGCTTGACGGGCGTCTTTTTGGGCGCGGTGGCGATGTAGTTGATAATCTCCTGTGCATCCATCTCGGCTGCGCTGCTCATTTGCTATCTCTCCTTTGGGTGGATTCGGTTGATACCTGGTTAGGCAAACATGACCTGATCAAACGTATAGAAGCCGTGCTCACGGGTGACGAGCTTCTGCGCGGCTGCCAGGGCGCCGTTGACGAAGATCTGACGGCTCGTGGCGCGATGCGTGAGCGTGACTTCCTCGTCCTGGCCAAAGAAACTCACTTCGTGCACGCCGGCGACAGTGCCACCGCGCAGCGAGTGCATGCCGATCTCCTTGGGGTCGCGCGCTCCGCACATGCCCTCGCGGCCATAGACGGGGCGGTAGCCTGCCTCGGGCTCGGCTTCGACGACGGCATCGAGCAGCAACTTGGCTGTGCCGCTGGGGGCATCGACCTTTTGGTTATGGTGCGTCTCGACGATTTCGCAGTCAAAGCCGGGCAGTTCGCGCGTGGCCTGGGCAACCAGATGGCGCAGGGCGGCGATGCCGATAGAGTAGTTGCCCGAGTGCATGACGCGGGCGTTCTGACCCAGCTCGCGCAGGCGGTCCATCTGATCGGGTGTGTAGCCCGTGGTGCCCGAGACCAACGCGGCGCCCGTGCGCTCGACATAGGCGACGACGGCATCGAAGGTAACGACGTTCGAGAAGTCGATGATGACGTCGGCTGCCGGGGCGCTCTCGAGCTCGGACAGATCAAAACCGATCTGGGCGACGATATCAAAAACGGGCTGACCGGCGGCGTCGACAACGCCCTCGGCGGTGGTGCGGATGAGCGAGCCCATGCGGCCCGTTCCCATAATGACAGTCTTAATCAAGCAGACCAGCTCCCTTCAGAGCATCGGTAAGTGCAGCGCGCGTGTCGTCTGCCATGGGGCATAGAGGCATGCGGTAGTTTGCCTCGATCATACCCATCTGAGCGAGCGCTTCCTTAACGGGGATGGGATTGACCTCACTAAAGAGGGCGTTGATGAGCGGCTGACCGGCAATCTGGATATCGCGGGCACGTGCCACGTCACCGTCCAGATAGGCGCGGCACATGTCATGCACGAGCTGCGGCTGAACGTCGGCCCACACGCTGATGGTGCCCGAGGCGCCCAGGCTCATGAGCGGCACGGTGAGCGCGTCCTCGCCCGAGTACATGCGGAAGTCGTCGGACAGCAGGTGGGCAATCTTGGCCGCGTAGGCGACGTTGCCCGAGGCTTCCTTAATACCCATGATGTTGGGGTGCGCGGCCAAGCGCTCTACGTTGCGCTCGCTGATGCCGCAGCCGCAGCGGCCGGGGATGTTGTACAGGATGCAGGGGATGTCCACAGCATCGGTGACGGTCTTAAAGTGCTGATAGATACCCTCTTCATTGGACTTGTTGTAGTAGGGGGTGATGAGCAGCAGGCCGTCGGCTCCCAAGCCCTGGTAGGTGAGCGACTTGGTGAGCATCGTCTGCGTGGAGTTGGAGCCCGAGCCGGCGATGACGGGGACGCGTCCTGCAACATGCTTGACCACGGCGGCGACGACGGAGTTGTCCTCGTCATCGGTCATCGTGGCGCTCTCGCCGGTGGTGCCCAGGGTGAGGATGGCGTCGGTGCCGTTTTGCAGGTGGAAATCGATAAGGCGCTCGAGCGCATCAAAGTCGACGCTGCCGTCCTTTTTAAACGGCGTAACAAGGGCGACGATTGAGCCCTCGAGGTTGCGGATATCCATGTTCTTCTCCTTCGCTTCCGCGATCTGGATGCGTTTGTTCCATTGGGCGGCGACAGCCAGGCGCTCGTCTTGGGCCCGACGGCGGGCACTTTCGGTGCGCGACTTTGCCAGCAGCTCACGGCCGCACGGCAGCACGTCGAGCGTGGCAAAATAATCGCCCGGGCGCTCGGCGCGACGAATGAGCTCGGCCGAGCCATCGGGGCGCAGCAGGACCTCGGCGGAGCGCAGCCGTCCGTTGTAGTTGTAGCCCATGGAGTAGCCATGCGCGCCGGTGTCGTGGATTACAAGCAGGTCGCCCATGTCGATCTGCGGCAGCTCGCGGTCGATGGCAAACTTATCGTTGTTCTCGCACAAGTTACCCGTGATGTCGTAGGTGTCCGTAACGGGCGCTGTGATCTTGTCGGCGCCACCCGGCTGGCCCATCACCGTAATGTGGTGGTAGGCACCATACATAGCGGGACGAATGAGGTCGACGGCGCTTGCGTCCACGCCGATATAGTCCTTGTAAATCTGCTTCTCGTGGATGGCCTTGGTGATCAGGCAGCCGTAGGGGCCCATCATAAAGCGGCCCATCTCGGTGCAGATGGCCACATCGCCCATGCCGGCAGGAACCAGGATCTCGTCGTAGGCCGCGTGCACTCCCTCGCCGATGGCGTGAATGTCGTTGGCCTGCTGCTCGGGCAGATAGGGGATACCCACACCGCCGGACAGATTGATAAAGGCGACATGTGCGCCGGTCTCGCGCTCCAGGCGCACGGCAAGTTCAAAGAGGATGCGTGCGAGCTTGGGGTAGTAGTCGTTGGCGACGGTGTTACTGGCAAGGAAGGCGTGGATGCCAAAATTCTCGGCGCCCTTGGCCTTGAGCATGCGGAAAGCCTCAAAGAGCTGCTCGGTGGTCATGCCGTACTTGGAGTCGCCGGGGTTGTCCATAATGCCGTTAGAGAGCTGGAACAGGCCGCCCGGGTTAAAACGGCAGCTGACTGTCTTGGGGGTGGGGCCCGCGACGCGCTCAAAGAACTCGATATGGCTGATGTCGTCAAAGTTGACGATGGCGCCCAGCTTGTCGGCGAGCTCAAAATCCGCCGCCGGCGTGTCGTTGGACGAGAACATGATGTCGTGGCCGGTGATACCCAGTGAGCGGGCAATCATGAGCTCGGTATAACTCGAGCAATCGCAGCCGCAGCCGTATTCGTTGAGAATGGAGATGAGCGCCGGGTTGGGATTAGCCTTGACGGCAAAGTATTCCTTAAAGCCCGGGTTCCACGCAAAGGCGTCGCGCACCTCTTGCATGTTGCGGCGGATGCCCGCCTCGTCGTATAGATGAAACGGCGTGGGGAACTGCTCGACGATATGCTCGAGCGTCTCCTTGTCCACAAACGGCTGCTTGGCCGCATACGCTTCGTTGGGGGTCAATGCCATGTCCCGTAAACCTCGCTATCCAGACGGCGCCATCTGCGCATCGAATCCGCATAGCGTGGACCCCATGTCCGGATAGCGCTCCCGCATTGCTGCAGACAGTCCTGCGGGTGTTTCCCGCAGGCCCACCAGGTTGTTCGTGCCCGAAAAACCCAGTTCGGCGGGTTTCGCCTCCCCACGGGGTCAAAGCCTGCCGGCTCGCCCGCGGTTCTTCGTGCCCGCGCCTCTATCAAGTGGTAACGACCCTACCACGTTGCACTTTACCAAACAAGAGTATTCGTATATAACGTTTAAAAAATGCAGGGATATGCTGGAAATAAGGGTGCGGCAATCTTGCGGCACAATAAGATGGCAACTGGCGCGCACCTATGAAAGGACCCTTTATGACCGAGCTCCAAGAACTCCGTCGCTATCGGCGCGACTTGCACAGGATCCCGGAGCTCGACTTCGATCTTCCGCAGACGATCGCCTATATTGAGGGCGTGTTGGCGCCGCTCGCCTGTGAGGTGACCCATCCGTGTCCGAGCTGCGTTTGTGCCTTCTTCGATGCCGGTGTGGGCGCTACGCGTGCCACGGCGATTCGCGCCGACATGGACGCCCTGCCCATCGCGGAGGCGACGGGTGCGGCCTTTGCCTCGGCGCATCCCGGAAAGATGCACGCTTGCGGACACGATGGACACATGGCCATGGCACTTGCGGCGGCAACCTTTGTCGATCGCACGATTCGTGAGCAGCCGGGTACCATCAAGCGCAACGTGCTCTTTGTGTTCCAGCCTGCCGAGGAGACGACCGGTGGCGCCAAGACAGTTTGTGAGAGCGGGGTGTTTGAGCGCTACGGGGCGGACCGCATCTTCGGGTTTCACGTGTGGCCCGATCTGCCTGCGAACACGTTGGCGAGCTGCTCCGGTCCATTGCTGGCGCGCTCGAGTGAGACGCACGTGCACATTCACGGGACAAGCATCCATATCGCCAAGACCTACGGCGTTCCCGTAAACGAATCGCACGATGCGGCGCTGGCGGCTGCCAAGTTCTTGGTTGCCGAGCGTGAATTGATTGACGAGTTGGGTGCCGACGAGCCCTGCATTGGTAAGTTCGGCCTGCTGCAGGCCGGTACCGTCTGCAACGCGGTGGCGGGGGAGGCCCATGTTGCCGGCAGTCTGCGTGTGTTTACGGACGGCATGTTCGACCGCGCGCGCGAAGGCGTGCGCCGTGTGTTGGACGATGCCTGCGCCGCAACGGGCTGCACGTATGATCTCGACTTTGCCGAGGGCTATCCGCCGGTCGATAACGACCCTGAGTTGTTTGCCCGAATCGCGCCCGCTCTGCCCGAATTGCAGCTCGTGGACGAGCCGCTGCTAATCGCCGAGGATTTCGCGTTCTATCAGCGCCATCTGCCGGGCGTGTTCTTCTTGCTGGGCACGGGCGTTCCTGTCAGTCAGGACAATCCGAGCGACGCCGAGGGCTGTCCCGCCTATGCCACGAGTGCTCTGCATACCGATAGCATGCTCTTTGACGAGGAAATTCTGCTCAAAGGCCTCGATGTCTACAAACGATTGCTTGGGCTGGAGTGACGATGGAACGACGCCGACAGACTGCTGTGTATAGTCCGGGTGGATGCGGGTGTGGTTTGCTGCTGCTTCCGGTCATCGCCGTGAGCATTGGCGTGATGTTTGCGCTTGCCGGGCTGGCCGCAGCGGCGCTCGTGCTGTTGATTGTGGCTATTGGCGTGACGATTTGGCTCTGCCGCAATCGTGAGCAACGCCGTGCCGACGGTAAAACCAATGTTGGATGGGTCGTCTTCCTGATCATTGCGTACCCGCTGAGTGTCAGCTACCTGGTGTTCTTTGTCCTGTTGATGATCAGTGCCTTTACCGGGGAATCCGTCACGGTGGGTTGATGCACTGCCGGCAGACGGTCGCGCAAAGTGCGTTTGCTCGGCGTTTGGATAACTGCATTGGCCGTTTACCGCAACCTTAGCTCCCAGCTAATGAATTTGAGCTCGCTGCCTTCTACGATGTGCTGTGTGCCGGCGCGGTAGCCGGATCGTAGGAAGGATGCATAATGAAAAAGCTCGAAAACGAAGTGCTGCTGAGCCGTCGCGCTGCACTTGGCGCATTCGCCACCGTCGCCTTGGGGACTGCCGGTCTTCTTGCCGGTTGTGGTAGCGATAAGGCGACCGTCACGGAGGATGCCGGCGATGGCGACAAGAAGGAAGAGACGAAGAAGGAAGAACAGCCGACGACTGACCTGGCTGTTGGCACGACGGTGACCACGGCTGCCGGTCTTTCTGTCGTCGTCGATTCCGTCCAGCCCGGTCTCACAAATTTTGACGGTTCGACCATGACGGGCATTCACGTCACGTACGTCAACAATGGCGATGAGGGCGCGGACTACAATGTCTACGACTGGAAGGGCGAGGACGCCAACGGTGCTCAGCAGAACCAGGGTTATTACAGCGAGGGTTCCGATGAGCTGCAGTCTGGTACCCTTGCCGCCGGTGGCTCCGTGGCGGGCAATATCTACTTTGATGGTGACATCAAGAAGGCTCTCTATTTTGCCAACGTGTTTGATAAGTCTGCCGCTGCAAGCTGGGTGCTGGCCTAGCATGTCGCTACTGCTGCGCCGTATGGGAGGTGAGGTCGTATGCCCGATAAAAAGCTAACGGACGAGTTACTCAATGAACTTCTCGACGCGCCAAACATCGATGGCTATATCAAAGAGCACGACTTTGCCGCCCCGTCGCTTTCGGAGTATCTGAAACAGCTTTTGGAAGAAAAGGGGCTCGAGCGCTCGCGCGTGGTGCGTATGGCCGACCTCAACGAGACCTTTGGCTATCAGATCTTTACCGGTTCGCGTAATCCGAGCCGCAATAAGGTGCTGCAGATTGCCTTTGCAATGGCGCTGTCGATGAAGGAGACCAACCGCGCCCTGACGGCTGCCGGAGTGAGCGTCCTCAACTGCAAGGACCGTCGCGATGCAATCATTATCTTTTGCATCGACCGTGGCTGTAGCCTCCAAAAGGTCAATGAAGAGCTGTATCGCTTTGGCGAGGAAACGGTGAGTTAGTGGCCGATGGCTGAGCCGGCGGTATCACCAGAACAACCATGCAAACGAACGGGGTGCGGACACCATGGGGTGTCCGCACCCTGCGTTATGATGGACGCCATGGATACTCAGAGCCCAACATATTCCGATGACGAGCTGACTGCTTCACTTGTCGAGCATTTGGCGTCGCTCGACCGCGATGACAGCTATCGTGTGGAGCGCGTGCTCAAGTGCTCGGATGTCGAGACGACCGAACTCGTCTATTTTGAGGGCTCTGGCGGCGGGTCTCTCGGTCCCTTTGTCCGCAAGCGCATTGATGCTTCGGTGCAGATTGGCGGAGCATATGAGCGCCTGTTTGCGGCCCAGCGCGCCGGTCATCGTTTTGAGCACTTACCCCGAATCGTCGATTGTCGCCGTGTGGGCGACGAGCTTGACGTGGTGATGGAGTATGTCGAAGGCGAGACACTCGAGGCCCTGGTGGGACGCTTGGGGGCGACGCCCGATTATGCCCGCGGGCTGTATCCCGTTTTGTGTGAAGCGGTGGGCGAGCTGCATGCTGGTTTTGCAGCTGCGGGGGAGCCGGGGGTGCCGGTAATCCACCGCGACCTTAAACCCTCGAACATCATCGTATCGGGCGTGAGGTATGCGGCCGATGCCGGCATGATCTTCTCGTCGCTGGTGATTATTGACCTGGGAATCGCGCGCGTTTGGCGCGATGGCGCCGACGCCGATACCGTCAAGTTTGGCACGCGTTCCTATGCGCCGCCCGAGCAGTTTGGGTTTGGGCAGACGAGCATCCGCAGCGATATTTACGCGCTTGGCGCGCTGCTGTTCTTTTGCCTGACGGGTGCTGATCCCAAACCGGGGTGTGACATGCGCGAGCAATGCGAGACGCACGATATGCCAACCCCGCTTGCCGATGTGATTTGCATGGCGATGGCGCTCGATCCCGCCAAGCGCTTTGCGAGCGCAAAGGCACTGGGGCATGCTGCGCGTGCGGCATATGAGCTATGTCTCCCTGCACCGTCGCCCGTGACCTTTTCTGCTGCCAGTGTGCCCCGGGTCGCGGCGTCACAGGTGCAGCGGGTACAGCAGCCGGTTGCCCTCTCGCTTCCGTCTTCTGCAAACCGGCGTTCGATCTTCTCTCCCGTGACGTCCAAATGTGCGCGTCTGCTCTCGCGTATCCCCGAGCCCGTGGGGCGCATATGGAATGGATGCGTCTATGCGACAACATTGTTGCTGCTGATGGGCGGCCATTTTGCGGTATTTACGCCGACGAGCGAAAACCGAAACTATCCAACGTGGTTTTTGGCACTTGAGTATTTCTTTATGGTCGATGGCCTGGTGCTGCTCATTACATTCGGAATGCTCGACCGGCGTAGGCTTCGACGTCGTTTTCCCGTTCTCGATCGGTATCGGGGGAGTGCTTTTGTCGAACTATGGTTCAAGGCACTCGGGTTTATGTTTGCCGTCATGTGCGTCGTCGTTGTTATCGGCAACGCGACCGGTGTCGTCTCTTAGATAATCGAAAAGGGCCCCGTCTGGGGCCCTTTGCAGTTGCACTTAAATGCGGTTCATTTGATTGGCGACCTTGTTGTACCAGTCCTGCCACGTGGGCGGGCAGTACTTCTTGGCGGCTGCCGGGGTAAGCGTGGAGCCATAGTTGGCGCCCAGGTAGGCAACGTGGGCGGAGACACTCTCGCTCCAGCTGCCAAAGCTACGCCAACCGCCGCCGCGGGCACTCCAGCCCCAGGCGTTATAGGAGCCGGCGCAATAGAGGCCCTTGCTGCTCTCGATGCAGGCGATGGCGGGGGACCAACGGGGATCGACGCCGGTATTCCAGGCGGCAACGGCAAAGTTGTAGCCCTGGCCTGCCATAGGGGAGCCGGCAAGGTAGTTGTCGATGCGGCTCGTCCACTCGTTAATGAACGAGTCGTAATCGGAATTGCCGCTGTTGGGGCTGTTCGGCGTGGTGTCGATGGTGGTGTTGGAGTTGGTGGCCTGACTGTTGGAGTTATTGCCACTCACGCCGGTCCCCGAGAGCTTCTCGGCGGCAGCGGCCTTGTCGGCCTCGAGCTTTGCCAGCTCGGCGGCATTTTCCTGCTCGGCCTTTGCCTGCGCCTCGCTGCGGAGCTGCTGTGCCTGGGCCAGCGCGTCCTCGGCATTCTTTTGCTCGCCCTCGAGCTGAGACTTGGCCTGATCGAGCTCGGTTTTGTTCTGCTCGAGCTCGGTCTGCATCTTGTTAAGCTCTTCGATCTCGTCGACGCTCGAGCTCGTAATCTGGTTGGTGTATTTGCAGGTGGTGATAAAGTCGCCCAAGCTCTGCGTGTTCACCAGGAAGCTCACGATGGGGCTGGTGCCCTTCTGGTACTTATACAGATCGCGCATGGCGGAGCTTGCCTTGGCCTGCTGCTCGGGTAGCTCGGCCTCAATCTTATCGATGTTCGCCTCATTGGAGTCGATCTGCTTCTGCAGATCCTCGAGCTTGGTTCGGGCGTCGTTGTAGGCGCTCGTAGCGTCCTCGATTTTTTTCTGGGCGGCGGAAAGCTGATCCTGCGTTGCCTGCGAGGCGGCATAGGCCGCGACGGGGGAGAGCATCGGCGTGGCCGTCAGCGCGACGGCGAGCGCGGCGCTCGTGATGATACGAGCCGGCTTCGACGCGACGAGCGCTGCGGTGCGATGGTTCGAATGCTGCATCCAGTCCCTCTGCAATCAATCGTAGGTTATTGGTCGAGGTGTATTCTACTACTGCTTTCGACCTCAACTTGAACCTTAAAGGTTCTAAAGGGTCAAGTTGAACTTGAGGCTTTGGCCTTGACCTGCGGGAATGGTGAATTGTTGAGAAACCATAGAGTTCAACTTTAACGTTACGGCACCCTGTTGCAACGGGGTTCTTGACTGTAAAAGCTACCTTAACATGGGGTTTTGCAACTACAGGGTTCCTTCGCGACGAGCCTGCTCCACCTCTTGGAGCGCCTCAGCTGGCGTAAACGAACAGGTACCGTCGCCGAGCCTGACCATCTGTATGTCGTCACCGACATGGACTTCTCCGCCCTGCAGCACGACGCCAAAAATGCCCTCGTGGGGGAAGATGCAGTCGCCGGCGAGATAGTAGATGGCACAGCGGGTGTGGCAGACTTTGCCGATCTGGCTGATTTCGACGAGCACTTCGCTACCGAGCTTGAGCTGCGTGCCCAAGGGGAGTGAGAGCAGGTTGATACCCTGGGTGGTGAAGTTCTCGCCAAAGTCGCCCTTGTGCACATCGAGCCCGCGCGCCTGCGCCGTCTGGATAGACTCTGCAGCTAAAAAGGAGACCTGACGGTGCCAATGCCCGGCGTGCGCATCGGAGGCGAGGCCAAACTGCTCGACGACGGTGTCGTGCCCGTCGGCGACGGGTGACTTACGCGTGCCTTTGTGCTCCGACGTGTTGATTGAGACGATGCGGGCAGGCCCGTTGTAAGCATCGTTTGCGGTGCGTAGGGGAGCTGCCGTCTGGGCACGATCCGCAAGTTCGCGCTTTGCGGCGTCAATGACGGGGTTGTTGATTGGATGAGCCTGGGGCACGGTGCACCTTTCGACGGGGCGGGCAACATGTTGAATCCTACAACAACGGTGGGTTCATTGCCCGTTGTCGTACGCCGGTGATTGCCGCCTTCGTGCTGGATAATTACGCCGAATGCCATAGATACGGTGGAGCTTTGGGTGCCGGCGGCTCGGCACGCTAGAATAAATCAGTTGCACAAAGACCGCCCGTCGTGTGGGTAGTTCTAGATAGGAAGTTTCCATGGCATTGCAGTTTACAGAGCGCGAGTTTATTCCCGTGCTGCTCGGCGGCGACATCAACGCGTATTCGGTGGCGCGCGCCTTCTACGAGGAGTATCAGGTCAAGAGCCTGGTCTTTGGCAAGTATCAGACGGGCCCTGCGTATCGCAGCCAGATTATCGATTACACGCCTAACGTGGATATCGACACCATGCCGGTCATGATCGAGACCGTTAACGGCGTCGCACAGGCCAATCCTGATAAGAAGATTATTCTCATGGGCTGCGGCGACAACTACGTCGCGCTTGCCGCGCAGGCCCAGGACGCCGGCCAGCTTGCCTCCAACGTCATCGCGCCCTATGCGCCCTACAGCATGCTCGAGCAGTGCCAGAAGAAGGAGATCTTCTACGAGCTGTGTGAGAAACACGGTGTGCCCTATCCGCACACGTTTACCTTTACCATGGCGATGCTCAACGCTCGGGGTGAGGCTTCCGCCGAGGTGCTCGACCAGATCGACTTCCCCTACCCGATGATTCTGAAGCCCTCTGACGGCATCATGTGGTGGGAGCACGAGTTCGAGGGTCAGAAGAAGGCCTACGAGATTGCCGATCGCGCCGAGCTGGAGCAGGTCATTCGCGATGTGTATGCCAGTGGCTACACCGATGACCTCATCTTGCAGGATCGCGTGCCCGGCAACGACGAGTTCATGCGCGTGCTCACCAGCTATTCTGACCGCAACGGCAAGGTTCGCATGATGTGCCTGGGCCACGTGCTGCTCGAGGAGCATCAGCCCCATGGCGTCGGTAATCACGCCTGCATCATTACCGAGCCCAATGATGAGCTTATGGGTGGCGTGCGCAAGCTGCTCGAGGACCTTAAGTTTACGGGCTTCTCCAACTTCGACGTCAAGTACGACGAGCGCGATGGCTCGTTCAAGTTCTTCGACTTCAACACGCGTCAGGGCCGCAGTAATTACTATGTCACCAATAGTGGCTTTAACGTTGCTAAATACGTGGTGGATGAGTACGTCTATAACCGCCCGTTTGAGCCGGAGTTTGTGACGGCGCAGGACGAGGCGCTGTGGATGGTCGTTCCTATGGGCGTCGTTGACAAGTATGTCAAGGACCCCGAGCTGCGTGCGAAGGCGCATCGCCTGGCCAAGGAGGGCAAGGCTGCCGATCCTTCGTTTATGAAGGGTGATTTTGTCTTTAACCGCTGGTTGCGCATGTGGCACACCAAGCTGCGTCACTTTAAGCTGTTCAAGACGTATTACAAGTAGACGAGTGTGGTGCCCGTCCGGTGTGTATCGGGCGGGCGCGGGTATGATACGCGCAATTGCGTGGGCGTCACCAAGGAGGCGGCGATGGAAAAGCTGGGAGTTATCGGCGGCATGGGCGCCGAGGCCACGTCGTATTACTACGACCAGGTCGTGCGTCATACGGCTGCTACCTGTGACCAGGAGCATATCGACATGGTGGTGCTTTCCAAGTCGACCATGCCCGACCGTACGCTGGCCATCAAGACCGGCGAGCATGCCGAGCTGCTGGCGACCATGAAGGAGTGCGCCCAAGCGCTCGAGTCACTGGGCTGCGCGCACATAGCGATTCCCTGCAACACGTCACACTACTTCTACGACCAGATCCAGTCGTTTACGAAGGTGCCGATTATCCACATGCCGCGCGAGTCGGTGCGCTATGCTCTGGCCGGCGCGGTGATGGGGGAGTGCGAGTTCGACCCCAACCTGAGTATGCCGGCCGAGCCGGTGCACAAGATTGGCATCATGGGAACCGATGGCACCGTGGGCGCAGACGTTTATGGGCGCGAATGTGGGACCGCGGGCGTTGAGGTCGTCTATCCCAGCGAAAAGCGTCAGGCCGACGTGATGTCGCTCATCTACGACGATGTGAAGGCCGGGCGCGAGCCCGATATGGATAAGTTCGACCGCGTGATGTGGGAGTTCGCCCGTAGCGGCTGCGACCGCGTCATCCTGGCATGCACGGAGCTCTCGGTGCTGCAGAAGTATCGCGAGATGCCCGAGATCACCCTCGATGCGATGGATGTCCTGGTACGCGAATCCATTATCCGCAGCGGCGCCCCCTACCGCCTCTAGTTCTTCGCCTGCCAAAAAGGGACAGGTTTATTTTGGTAGGTTTTATCTGGGAAAACAGTAAAGGCCTCGGCTCGTTTGGTGCGAGCCGAGGCCTTTTGCATTTGCCGGTTGCTGCCAGCGATTGCTAGAACAGGAAGCCGATGGCGATAAGGGCGATACTGACGATAAGTACGGCGATATCCAGGCCTTTGATGGAGTAGCGCTTATACGAACTCGCGCGCGTGCGCAGGTAGAAGCCTCGCTGCTCGGCGGCAAGCGCGGTGGCATCGGTCTTGCCCACGCTCGAGATAAGCAGTGGCACGCACAGCGGCAACATGAGCTTGAGTTTCTTGATGGGGTTCTTAGTGTCGTATTCGACGCCGCGTGCAGTCTGCGCCTCCATGATGGCGTTCATTTCCTGGCCAAATACCGGCACAAAGCGCAACGCCGTGGTAAAGGTGAAGGCATAGCGATATGGCACGTGCAGCACCTCGACGCAGGCGTTGGCGAGGTCGTTGAGCTTGGTCACCATAAGCATGAGGATGAGTGGCAGCGCCACGCCCAACAGGCGTAGGCAGGCCTTCGATCCGGTGATGAGACCTGTGTCGGTAACGAAGCCCCACACGATGTTGCCATCGCGCATAAAGGCCAGCTGAAGCACCAGCATGATGAGCGCGAGCGGAATCAGCAGCTTGAGCAGTGCGAGCAGCCGGTCGGCGACGCCGGCGTAGGCGCCCAGTGCAAGGGTGAGCGCCAAAAAGCCCAACAGCGCCACGTAGGTGTCGGACAGGAAGATGCCGATGATGATGGCGGCGGCAAGGCCCAGTTTGACGACCGGGTTCAAGCGGTGCAGCAGTGTATCGCCCGGCATATAGTCGATGACGTTAACCACGGTGGACCATCTCCTCGGTAATGCGAACGATATCGGTGACCTCGCTCACCTGTGCAAAGGCGGGAGAGACGGAGGATGCCAGGCGACGAGAAAGCTCTATGACCTGGGGCGGCTCAACGTAGGCGCGCTGCATGAGCTCGATGTTCGAGAGCAGCTCGTGCGTGCGGCCGCGCTCGAGGATGCGGCCGTCGGCCATTACTACAATGTGCTCGGCAAAGTCGGAGACGACTTCCATGTCGTGGCAGACCATGATGACGGCGCAACCGCGCTCGGCCATGGTGCGCACGGTTTCCATGACGGTCATGCACTCGCGGTAGTCAAGGCCGCTCGTAGGCTCGTCGAGCACTACGATTTTGGGCTCTACGACCACGACGGAGGCGAGTGCCACCATCTGGCGCTGACCGCGCGAGAGCGAGAAGGGCGCCTCGTCGGCCGGCAGGCCAAAGCGGTCGATGACGAGCAGGGCGCGACGCAGTGCCTCGGCACGGTCGATGCCGGCAAGCTCCAGGCCAAAGGCGACCTCGTCGAGCACGGTGTCCTTGCAGATCTGGCGGTCGGGGTTTTGGAGGAGGGTTGCGACTTCGCGGGCGATACGGCTCGTGGGAACGGCTGCGGTATCCAGTCCCGTGACGCGCACGCTGCCCGAGGCGGGCTTAAGCAGGCCTGCGAGCAGCTTGGTGAGCGTGGTCTTGCCGGCGCCGTTTTGACCGACAATGCCCACGAGCTCGCCGGGATAGAGGGTCAGGTTGAGGTCGTGGACGGCGGCGCCGCCATTGGGATAGGCAAACTCAACGTGATCGAAGGTGAGCACGGGCTCGGCGTCCTTGGCGTGCGGGCGCAACGACGGTGCGTGCGGTGAGCCGGCGGGTGCCTGAATGTCGCTGCTTGCGTGTGCGGGGTCGACGATGCCCGTAATCAGGCGCTCGGCCTCATCAACATCCAAACAGGGAGTGCCGCTGGCCAGGCCATCGGCCTCGAGGCTGTTGAAAATGCGCGTGACACGCGGGCAATCGACGCCGATGGCGCGGAGCTCATCGGTGTGTGCGAAGACCTCGTGCGGCTTGCCCTGTAGCGCGATTTCGCCATGATTGAGCACGAGCACGCGGTTGCAATACTCCGAAAGCAGGGCGACTTTTTGCTCAACGACGACGATGGTGATGCCGAGTGCACGGTTGGCCTCACGCAGGGTCTCGAAGACCAGCGTGGAGCTGGCGGGGTCGAGCGCCGCGGTGGGTTCGTCGAGCACGAGCACACGCGGACGCATGGCGAGGATGGCGGCGATGGCAACCTTTTGCTTTTGGCCGCCCGAAAGTGTGGCGATCTCGCGGTCACGCAGGTCGCTGATACCGACGGTCTTAAGCGTCTCGCTCACACGTTGCTCGATCTGGTCGTGGGGAACGCCAAAGTTCTCCAGGCCAAAAAGCATCTCGTCCTCGACGACCGGGGCGACCATTTGCGTGTCGATGTCCTGCAACACGCTGCCGACAATCTGCGATACGTCGGTGAGCGAGACCTCGCAGGTGTCATGGCCGTCAACCATGACGGACCCAAAGAACGTGCCGGTGTAGTGGTGGGGCACGGCACCCGACAGGCAGGCGGCAAGCGTGGACTTGCCGGAGCCCGAGGGCCCGATGATGCCGATGAAGTCTCCCTTGTTCACGCTGAGCGAAACGTGGCTGAGCGCCTGCTCGGTCTGCGTGCCGTAGGAGAACGAGACATCGTCGACGTTGATGATCGTTTCCATGGATACCTTTCATAGTCATCGGAGTTTCTTGAATGACGAACCGTATAAGAACGTCCATGAGCTCGTTGTTTGGGACAGTCTTTGGTGGTGAAGTACGGAGACGGCTTTACGAGGTGCCCCAGGTTGGCGCGAAAGAGGAACGAAGCGTACTTGGGTACGCGAGCGACGAATGAACGCCAAGATGGGGTGGCTCGTAAAGCCGAGCAGGTTAGTTGAGCTTAAGGGCCTTCTGGATGGGCATGTAGAGAGCGCCGACCAGGATGGCGTTAAAGACGGCGGTCATGGCGACGACGGGCAGCATGGCAGCGGCGAGCTCGCCCACCACGCCGAGCATGGCCATCTTGATGACCATGAAGATGACGCCCGAGACAAAGGTGGTCACGAAGGTTGCGACGATGGCGACGGCGGGTTTGACCTGGCCGTCCTTGGCGGCAGCGTTGACAATGACGGCCATGAGCATGGCGGCGATGCCCTCGGCGGCAAAATCGACGAACGGCGAGGTGGTGGTGATCTGGATCACGGCGGCCGAGATCAGGCCGATAACGAGCGCCTGGCCAATGTTGGGACGAACGACCAGGATAGTGAGGCAGAAGGCCGAGATAATGAACTCGGGGCTGATCATGCCGCCCGAGATGCCGGAGATGGCCTTGCCGACGGTGAAGTTGAGGATGAAGCCGGCGGCAAGCAGGATGGCGAGCAAGACGAGGGCGCGGACGTCGAGTTTGCCGCGGTCGGTAGTCTGGACGGTGCGGGGCTGGGTGGCGGTGGTGCTCTGAGACATGGTGAAAATCCTTTCGGAAGGGGAGTACAAGGGAAAAGCGGAGGCGCGTGATGCGAATGCGATTGGGCTCGAGATAGAAAAAGGCCCCCGGTCGAAACCGGAGGCCTTCCAATCACCTAGAGCGCAAAAACAGGCGTGAGGGACTCACTGTCGACCGATCGTATTCGCATCACGCCACCACCAGTTGTTGAGAGACTTCATCGTGTTCTTCATGTTGGTGGCTCCTTTCGTGATGCCGTGGCGCAGTCGCACCTAGTTGCTGTTGCGCTGCACTATAGCACAGCGAAGTATGTACAGGGAAATCTTTTTTGAAAAGATTTCAGTGACGTTTCCCGCCGGTCGAAAGGACGGGCTGAACGGGCGGGGCGACCTGCGCCATCCCGCCCGCGCCTTAAGGCGTGGGGTTCTTATGCCTTCTTGCGACGATAGAGCACGAAGCCGCAGACACCGATGACGACGACGGCGCCAACGGCCATGGCGGCCATGTTGTTGCCCTCGGACTTCTCCTCGGTCGCCTCTTCTTCAACCTCAGGTTCGGCTACATCCTCATCGGAGAGGGCCTCGTCGGCGTAGGCGATGGACTCGACCAGGCAGTCGTTGTCGGCATCGTAGTCACTCGGGACGAACTCCTCGGAGAAGTCGCCCTCCTTGAGGTAGTCACGCATCTCCTCGAGCATGGCCTTGCACTTGAGGTAGGTGTTCTTGGTGGCAGCCTTGCCGGCCTTGTTGGCCAGGGCGGTGCGCGCCTCGGTGTCCTCGGCGGCCTGCATGGCCTCGTCGACGGTCAGGTTCTGCTCGATGAGCTCCTTCTGCAGCGCATCGAGGTAGGCGCGGACGCCGGTGGCGCAGTGGTCGCGGTTCTCATAGGCGAGCGTGTTGATGTCCATGAGGACGTAGTTGATGGAGTTCTTGGGCTCCTCGTTGTTCACGACGTCTTCCTCTTCGCAGTGATCGAAGGAGACATCCTGATCGCTAAAGTAGGGGCTGACCTCGGTGAGCAGTGCAGAGTAGAGGGGGATAGCGACGGAGAACTCGGCGTTGGAGAGCATCTCCCACTGGATGGTCGCGATCTCGGGATCCATGCCCTGACGGATCTGGAAGGTGTGGATCTCGGTGTTGCGGTTGGAGCCGATGGCGTAGGCGCCGTCGGTGTTGGCGTTGAGGCCGGCGACATTCTCGCCGCGAGCGGCGAAGGAACGGATCATCTCAAAGGTGTTCCAGTCGGACTTGCCGGGCTGGAAGAACAGCGGCTGCATCTCGTGGACCAGAGCGCCGGTCGTGGCGCGAGCGTCTTCTCGCTCGTCCTTGACGATCTCGTAGTCGGTGCCTTCAGCCAGCGGGGCCATGAAGTAATCGCGACCCTGGATATAGCGCGACCACTGGTGCATACCGGCCTCGCCAATCTCCTCGCCGTAGGTCTTGGCGACGTCGAACTTGCCGTCGGTGTACTCGGCAAAGCCCTTCTCCTTGGGCATGGACTCGATGCCCTCGGAATGGAGGCAGTTCTCGGTGTCATCGAGGTCGACGTTATAGGTGAGGTTGCCGATGTTGGGGTTGAGCGAGGCGATGTCATCAGCGAGCTTCATGGCAATCCACTGATGGCCGGAAAGCGCGGCGAACAGCCAGGTCTCGGTGCTGTCGGCGATGATGATCTGGTCGTTGGAGCAGACGCCCTGCTCGTCGATTAGGCTGCCGATGAGCTCGACGCCCTCGCGGGCCGTGGCGCTCTCGCCCAGGATGACGCTCGCATAGCTGTACTCGCCAATGCCAGTCTCCTCGGTGATGGGGTCGGCCTCTTCGGCCTTCTCGTTATAGGAGGTGCTCAACGTGGCAGAGCAGGAGACGCCCTTCTCGTTGATGCCGGCCTCGGAATATGCGTCGTAGCGATTTTCCCACTGCGAGGGGTTGTCGCGAACGAAGGTGTAGCGGTAGGTTGCGCCCTTGGACTTGTACTCAAAACCGGACTCGACCGATGTGTACTCGTTGCCTTCCTTGTGTGCGGGCTCAATGCCAAAGTGCTTAACATAGCGCGGACCGAAGTCCTCGGAACGGCCGTAGTATGTGTTGCCGTCTGCCGTGAGCTTGCTGCCCATGTAGATCTGGGTGCAGGCGAGTGCCGAAGTCGGCATGGCCATGATGGCCGCTGCTCCAAACGCAAGGCCGCAGCCGAGCTTTTTGAGCGTGTTGACAGGATGAGTAAACCTCATGATCCCTCCCAACTGTTGAGACCCCGCAAAACTGTGCGGAATCTCAGCTAATAAATACACCTATTAGCCTATCGGAAGTCTAAGAAGTATTCATTAAATTTGATGAAATACTCGATGAGCGTCCTAAAATATGCGATGAGCGGACAATAATACTCATTATCTAGCTTTATTAAAATAAAGACGCCCTGCAATTACTGTGCCTGAATAAAGTGCCTTGCACGGGGTGCAAAGAAAAATCCCCCGCTGTTTGGCAAATGCATAAACAGCAGGGGAGACGATAATTGGATGAATATCATACCAATGTGGAATTACTTCTTCCGGCGGTGGATCACGTTGATCGCATAGCCGACGAGCATGGCCAAAACGATGATGATAAAGCCGATCAGGGGATTGTCGTTCATGGGGTCCTCCTATTTACCAAGCGGTGAGAATTCGTCGACGATGAGGTCGAGGCATTGCGGAAGCGCGCGGGCTCCAAAGACGCCCGAATTGCTGGAGATAATCTCGCCATCGAACTGCATGCCCAGCGACGGGGTGCAGGTAATCTTGGCTTCCTTGGTCTGGATGATCTTGAACTGCGGGCGCCCGAGTACCTTACCGGCGGGGTCAAGCGCAGCGGTGATCACAGTAGGCAACAGCTGCACGGTGCGCACGGGTTCGATGACCGCAATGTCGACCATGCCATCGTTCATGCGGCAGTCGGGGAACAGGTTGATGTCGTTTTGGATGACCGAGGTATTGCCGGCCATGCAGCAGATGCCGTCGAGCTCCTCGACAATGCCGTCGTGCTCAATCGTAAAGTGCGCCACCGTGGGGTTGGGCGTGGCGAGCGCAGAGAGGAAGTAGGCGATCTCGCCGATGTCGTTTTTGGTGGGAGCGGCCTTCATCATGATTTCGGCGTCGAAGCCCGAGCCGGCGATGATGATAAAGCCGTGGCGCTTCTCGTTGCCGTCCTCGTCGAGCCAAAAGAGCTCGCCCATGTCCACTTTGACCGTGCGACCGGCGCGGCAGGCCTTGGCGAGCGCCGCTGCCTCGGGGGCATTACCGATGTTGTTGAAGAACAGGCAGGCCGTACCGGAGGGGAAGACGAGCGTGGGGACACCGCATCCGCGCATCTGATCGAGCACGTTGGAGACGGTACCGTCGCCGCCCGAAATCACCACGCGATCAAACTCACGCACGTCCGCCACGGCGTCCTCGGGTTCCATGCCATCGCCGATAAAGCGCATCACGACCTCGTCGCCGCCCTGCGCGAGGGCGTGCGTGAATGCGTAGATTTCATCTGAGCTGGGGCCCGATGCCGGGTTGTGGATGATAAGGCAGCGCATACTTACGTTCCCGTTCTGTGACTAACCGAGTATAGTTGTAAGGCAATGCCGATATCCTACCCGTGTTTTTCGGGCCTAACCTTATTCGATGGGTTGATATGTACATTTCCACACATCAGGCTCTACTCGACTTTTGCCAGCGCGCCCGTGAGTTCGACGCGATTGCCGTCGATACCGAGTTTTTGCGCGAGCGCACGTTCCACCCGCGCCTGTGCTTGGTCCAGATTGCCACTCCTGCCGAGAGCGTGGCGGTCGACCCTCTGGCGATCGACGACCTGTCGCCGCTGGCCGAGCTTATGGCCGACGAGAGCGTGACCAAGGTCTTCCACGCGTGCTCGCAGGATATGGAGGTCATGCTCCATACCGTGGGCGTGCTGCCGCGTCCCATTTTTGACACGCAGGTGGCCGCCGCCTTTTTGGGCGAGCGCCAGCAGATTTCCTACGGCGCGCTCGTGCAGACGTTTTGCGGCGTCTCATTGCCCAAGACCGAGTCACTGACCGATTGGTCGCGCCGCCCGCTGACCGACAAACAGATCGAGTACGCGATCGATGACGTCAAGTACCTGATCGTCGCCTATACCGAGATGATGAGCCGCCTGCGTGAGCTGGGCCGCGTGGACTGGGTGCTCGACGAGTTGCGTCCGCTGGCCGACGAGTCACACTACCGCGCCGACCGCCATGAGGCATTCCGCAAGGTCAAGCGCATCAACTCCTGCAGCCGCCATCAGCTGGGCATTGCGCGCGAGCTTGCTGCTTGGCGCGAGGACCGCGCCGAGCGCCGCAACATCCCGCGCAAGTGGGTCATGTCCGACGATACGCTGCTGGCCCTGGTTAAACGTAATCCCGTTCGTGTTGAGGAGTTCCGCAGCATTCGCGGTACCGACCAGCTGGGGGAGCGCGACGTGGACGGCGCGCTCATGGCCATTAAGCGCGGTGCGAGCTGCCCACACGATCGCCTGCCGCTCATGGTACGCGGGCACCGTCAGATTTCGCCGGAGTTGGAGAGTGTGACGGACCTGATGTATGCGCTCATTCGACTGGTTGCCGAGCGCTCGGGCGTGGCGACCTCGGTCATTGCCTCGCGCGATGACCTGGCCGACTATATTGAGCATCCCGAGCAGAGCCCCCTGCGCGAAGGCTGGCGCTTTGAGCTCGTGGGCTCGCGCCTGGACGATCTGCTCTCGGGCAACATGGGACTCACCGTGAAGGACGGCAAAATCGAGCTTCTGTAGGGAAGCCTAGTCGGCTGAGTGGGTAGAATGCCTCCAACGTGTAACTCGATTCGGAGGAATTCGCATGCCTTATTACTATGGATACGGCTTTGGCATTGACCCGCTGTACCTGCTGGTTGTTCTTGTCTGCACGGTGCTTGGCCTTGCCGCGCAGAGCTATATCAACTCGACGTACAGGACGTGGTCCAAGGTGCGCTCGGACGGCGATACGGGTGCCACGGTCGCGCGCCGCATGCTCGACGCCAACGGTTGTAGTGCCGTGGGCATCAAGGGCGTTGCCGGCGAGCTCACCGATCATTACAACCCGCAGGACAACAACCTGTATCTGTCGGATGCCAACCGTTCGGGCGGGTCGGTCGCAAGCGTTGCCGTCGCCTGCCACGAGGCGGGCCATGCCGCCCAGCGTCAAAGTGGTTATGTCATGATGAAGGTACGTACCGCTTTGGTCCCCGTCGTCAACTTTACCCAAAACACCTGGACGATCGTGCTGCTCATGGGCCTGTTCATGAACATCGCGGGGCTCACGACCCTCGCGCTGGTCTTCTTCTCGTTTAGCGTGTTGTTCCAGCTGGTTACGCTGCCGGTCGAGATCGATGCCAGTCGCCGCGCCGTGGCGTATATCGAGCAGTCGGGCATGAGTTCCAAGCAGGTCAACGGCGCCAAGAAGGTGCTGACGGCAGCCGCGCTTACCTATGTGGCCGCAGCGCTCACTTCGATCATTCAACTGCTCTACCTGATGGCTCGCTACAACAGAAACTCCAACCGATAACAAATAGGACAGGCAGGCGCCGCGGGGATTCGTGTCCACGCGGCGCTGTACTATGTGTTGGACTTGAATTTGCGCAGGGCCGGAGCCCATGTGCACGATGACGAAAGGAGGCCGCGTGGCAGGCTGGAATCTGACAGGCAATGCCGTTTCCGCCGAGTTCGACGGATCGGACGAGCAAGAGCGTAAAGAGCTCAGCGTGAGCCAGGCGGTGGAGATTGCCGCTGGCGCGCTCGATGCGATTCCGCAGCTGAGCGTTCTGGGCGAGGTCACGGGTTTTCGTGGTCCCAATGCCCGAAGCGGCCACTGCTACTTCCAAATCAAGGACGACTCGGCGGCCGTCGACTGCATCATCTGGAAGGGCGCCTACCTTAAGCGCACCTTCGACTTGCGCGACGGCATGCAGGTGAGCTTTAAGGGCAGCTTCAATCTCTACAAGCCTACGGGTCGCATGAGCTTCGTCGCCCGCTCGTTTTCGCTGGCGGGGGAGGGTCTGCTGCGTCAACAAGTGGCGCAACTGGCCGAAAAGCTGCGTCGCGAGGGCCTGATGGACGAGGCACGCAAACGCCGCATTCCGGTGTTTTGCTCGCGTGTGGCGGTCGTCACCTCGCTTTCGGGTGCCGTAATCGACGACGTTAAGCGCACATTGCGCCGTCGCAACCCGCTCGTCGAGCTTGTCTGCGTGGGCGCAAAAGTCCAGGGCGAGGGTGCGCCGGAAGAGCTTATTGAAGGCTTGCGCCGCGCCGCTGCCATTACGCCGGCGCCCGATTGCATTTTGCTCGTGCGTGGCGGCGGTTCCTTCGAGGACCTCATGACCTTTAACGACGAGGAGCTTGCCCGTGCGGTGGCGGCTTGCCCCGTGCCCGTGGTGACCGGCATTGGCCATGAGCCCGATACCTCGATTTGCGACATGGTGAGCGACCGTCGCGCCTCCACGCCAACGGCAGCGGCAGAATCGGTGGCGCCGGCTATGACGGAGTTGGCCGACGTGCTCGAGACGCGCCATCAACGTCTGGGTGCCGCGATGGCTTCGATGATCGGGTCGGATCAGGTCGATCTGGAAATGCTCGACCAGCGCGGTCGTCGTGCCTGGGACACCTATACGGCTCGTCTTGTTGACGCGCTCGATGCGGCCGCGTGCCGCCCGTGCCTCAACGACCCAACGTTTATGGTCGAGCGTCGCGAATCGGAGCTTGCGCTGACTGCCGATCGACTGTCGGGCGCCATAACGCGTTCGGTTGGGGCCTTCCGCTCCAACTTCGAGCGTCTGCCCGAGCGTTTGATCGCAAGCACCTCAGGGCTCGATGGCAAGCGCCATGCGCTCATGCTCGCAAGCTCCCGTCTGGAGCATCAGGGACGTACGATGCTCGGCAAACCCGCGTCCGACCTAGGCCGTGCGGCAGCCTCGTTCGATGCCCTGTCGCCGCTCAAGGTGCTTGCCCGCGGCTATTCCATCGCGTACAGCGATGATGGCGTGGCTACGAGTGCCAAGACCTTTAAGCCCGGCGACGCCATTCGTGTGCGCATGGCAGACGGCAACGTGGCGGCAACGGTCGATACGGTCGAGTAAGCCGCGTTTCATAGCGATAAACCTTTAGGAAAGGAAACAGATATGGCAGAGAAGACCCCGGTCGAGCAGCTTACGTACAAGCAGGCCTCGCAGGAGCTGGAGCTCATCATCCGCAGCTTGGAGTCGGGCGATATGGAGCTCGAGGAGTCGCTCGAGAGCTATACCCGCGGCGTCGAGCTCCTCAAGAGCCTGCGTACCCGCTTGTCCGATGCCGAGCAGAAGGTCTCGGTGCTCCTTAAGGACGTCGACGGCAACGACGTGCTCGCCGACGGCGAAGCCGCCAACACCGACGACAGTCTCTCGTTCTAACCATCCCGACCAAATATAATTACCTTGGTCTGCGAGAAAGGAACCAACCATGTGTGATTGCATCTTCTGCAAAATTGCCAACCACGAGATCCCCTCGACCGTTGTCTATGAGGACGATCAGGTCATCGCGTTCGACGACCTCAATCCTCAGGCGCCGGTCCACACGCTCGTGATCCCCAAGAAGCATTACAGTGACATCGCCGACAACGTGCCGGCCGAGACCATGGGCGCCATGGCTCACGCCATCCAGGAGGTCGCCAAGGCCAAGGGCTTGGAGGACGGTTTCCGCGTCATCTCCAACAAGGGCGTCAACGCCGGTCAGACCGTCATGCACTTCCACATGCACATCCTCGGCGGCAAGAACCTGGGCGAGAACCTCATCTGAGGGCGCGTAGCCCGTCGACTTGGCTGCCTTTGGAGTAACCTATGCAGCTTTCTCAACTCGAATACCTTCAAGCGGTAGCGAACCATGGCGGCGTGCGCAAAGCAGCTCGCGCGGTTCATGTGAGTCCGCAGGCCGTTTCGTCGGCAATCAAAAAGTTGGAATCTGAGTATCAGATTGTTTTGCTCGACCGATCGGCGGGGGAGGCTGTTTTGTCTCCGGCGGGCAGAGAATTTGCGCGTCGTGCACGCGTGATCCTGGCACAAGTCGACGATCTCAAAAAGTACGCCCAATCGAGGGACGACGGCGTCTCGCCCGACGGCCACTTCCGTCTTTACGCCCCCTGCCTTCATGGGCGGGGGCGTCTTTTTGCCGAAAACTGGTATGACTCGTTTGAACGCTCGCACCCTCAGATTCATCTTGATGTGTGGCATCAGCCAACGGCAACATGCTTTGAATCACTTATACTTGGAATTTCAGACGCGGCTATCTCGTTCGAGGAACCACGGGATAGCGTTCTTTCTTCAAAATATTTGGGTGAAAAGGAGCTCAAGGTTCTTTCATGCCCAGCGGGTCATCTATCTGTGGGCGCCATGACCATTCGCGAGTTACTGGGCGGCAGGCTCGCTGTTCCCATTAATTTGTCACCCTGTCTCAATGCAATCAATCAATGCCCTGAAGCCCAGCTCGTCAATTTTCGCTTCCGTGATGTTGAATACGGAAGCAGGGCTCAGACCGAGTTTCTTCAAGCCGGGGGATTGATATTGAGTTTGTCTGGGTCCTCTCTTGCGTCGGATGGATCAGAAGTGAGTGAGTGCTCCATTGAAGGCTCGCGTGATGTAACCTTGCCTATCTACTTTTGCTATCGGCAAAATTCCTGGACTGATCGACACCAGACGGTTTTTCTGCACCTATTGCGTCATCTTGCTTCGTGAGATTAATTGGCTTCGAGACGTCAAGTGATTATTGACGCCTTGTAACACATAGCTGACAGCTTTGCCCTCATGCTTTTCCAAGAATCCGATTTAGATTGCTGGCTCTTGGAGGGCGGAGCATGAAAAACCGTACGGTTTTGCTTTATATGACATTCGTTTTTCTGTCGAACTTCAGCACCATCTTGTATTTTCTAACTGTCTACCTTGGGTTCGTCGGGCTTTCGATGGTAGCGATTTCTAGCATGATGATTGCATACCAAGTGAGCAAGTTCATCCTAGAAGTTCCCACTGGCTATATTGCTGATAGGTTTGGACGAAAGACAAGCGGCCTCGTTGGCATTGTGGGAATGCTTGGGTACTACGCCGCCCTGCTCATCGTCCGATCTCCTCTGCTTTTAATCGGTGCGTTTGCTCTCAAGGGTTTTGCCGTTGCATGTGTGAGCGGATCCATCGAAGCGATTTACATTGACAGCGTCTCTCAGGACCAGCTCGTAAGACTTAATGTCGTTGAGCGACTTGTTTTCTATGCCTCTTATGCCCTCTCCGCTTGCGTGGGCGGTTTCATTTCGTCTGTCGGTGCATATCTCATTGGTCTTTCGGCAGATATCATCGCAATGGTGTTGACGTTGGTTGTTGTTGTCTGCATTCCTGAGATGCGAAGAGGGGGCACTGCGGCGACACCTGAACGTGGAATTAGCCCGAAGATGATCGGTGCCGCTATTGCGTGTAATGGCATTCTTCGTTCGGCGTTCATCATGGACTGTTCTCAGGCATTTGCTTTTGTCGCCCTGGAAGACTTTTTCTCGCTGCTGCTTGCGGGTCGCGGAATGAATGCCGTCGCTTCGGGCGTGACCATTGCGATCCAGCTCCTTGCCTCCGCCTCCATAGGGTTTATCGTGCCCAGTGTGATTGCTCGTGTCGACAAGGGCTGTTTTGCGCGTATTTGCGGCATCATTCGCTTAGCATTGACAGCTTTGTTTTTGATTCCCCTTACTCCGGCTTATTTGCTGCCCGTGTTCTATGTGCTGCAGACGGTTGCGTACTCGTTGTTTGCCCCAATCAAATACTCGGTTTTCCAAAATGCTGCCGATTCATCGATGCGCTGTTCGCTGATTTCGGTTCAAAGCCAGATGGTGGCGGTTGGTGCCGTCCTTTTCTATCTGCTCAACGCTGTGTTGAGTAGCGTTGCGGGCATTCGAGTCGTATTGCTTGTTGCGCTCGGGATTTCTGCCCTGGTGTATATCCCTGCGCTATTTCGTCTTACAAGTCAAAGGCCGTGAGTATTTGGGCACCGATAACTTATATATCAACGCAATAAACCCGAGCGCGAGGGCGTTTGGGTTTATTATTGAAGCGTATGTAACCTGGCGGCGCCACACCGCCTGTTAGTAGGGAGACACATGAACGTTCTGGTCGTCAACGCAGGATCTTCGACCCTTAAGTATCAGGTCATCGATACCAAGTCCCACAAGGTGTCCGCAAAGGGCTCCTGCGAGCGCGTCTGCTTTACCGGCGGTACCTTCACCCACGCTGCCAACGGCTCCAAGAAGGTGACCGAGAACATCGAGTTCCCCGACCACAAGGTCGCCATCGAGGTCGTCCTGAAGGACCTCGAGGCCAACGGCGTCAAGATCGAGGGCATCGGCCACCGTATCGTTCAGGGCGGTTGGTACTTCGGCGATTCCTCCCTCGTCGACGAGGACGTCCTCGCCAAGATCCGCGAGGTCGCTCCGCTCGCCCCGCTGCACAACAACCCCGAGGCCAACGTTATCGAGTACTGCCTCGAGCAGTATCCCGACCTGCCCAACGTCACGGTCTATGACACCGCTTTCCACTTCAATATGCCCGAGGTCGCCAAGACCTACGCCCTGCCCAAGGACGTCTGCGACAAGCTGCACATCCGTAAGTACGGCGCCCACGGCACCAGCTACCGCTACATCTCCAAGAAGGTTGCCGAGATGACCAACGGCGAGGCTCGCAAGGTCGTCGTGTGCCACATCGGTTCCGGCGCTTCCCTGTGCGCCATCGAGGACGGCAAGTGCATGGACACCACCATGGGCTTGACGCCGCTCGACGGTGTCATGATGGGCACCCGCTGCGGCTCCATCGACCCTGCTACCGTGTGCTACCTGCAGCGCGAAGGCGGCTACACATTCGACGAGGTCGACGAGATGATGAACAAGAAGTCCGGCCTTTTGGCTGTGACCGGCGGCAAGACCAACGACTGCCGCAACGTCGAGGAGCTCGCCGCTGCCGGCGACCCCGAGGCCCAGCTCGCCTTCGATATGTTCGTCTACAAGATTGCCGCCAAGGCCGCCGAGATGGCCACTTCCATGTGCGGCATGGACACCCTGGTCTTTACCGCCGGCATCGGTGAGCACGCTCCGGCTGTCCGCGCCGGCGTGGCCGACCGTCTGGCCTTCATGGGCGTCAAGATGGACCATGCCCGCAACGCCCTGCGCGGCGACGGCGCGTGGTGCCTGTCCGCCAAGGATTCCAAGGTCAAGATCTTCGTCATCCCCACGGATGAGGAGTTCATGATTGCTTCCGACGTCGAGCGCATCGTCAGCGGTAAGTAATTGATGCAAGGAGAGGGGACTGGATGGCCTTGTGCCGTTCAGCCCCCTTTTACGCTCTTTGAGCGAAGAGTTTAATAGATATTTATTGAATTCTGATAACTTCTTATTAAGTGTACGGCCGCCTTATAGGTTTGCCGACCGTACTGTAATCACGAAGGAGTCTCATGAACGTACTTGTTGTCAACGCTGGCAGCTCGAGCCTTAAATATCAGCTTTTGGATACCGATACCCGCGAGGTTTTCGCCAAGGGCAACTGCGAGCGTATCGGATCGGAGATGGGCATCTTTGGTCACTCCGAGAACGGTGGCACCAAGCAGACCGAGGAGATTCCTTTTCCCGATCATCGCTGCGCCATTGCGCGCGTGCTCGAGGAGCTCGAGAAGACCGACTTTACGATCGATGGCATTGGGCATCGCATCGTTCAGGGCGGTTGGCACTTCGATGATTCCGCGGTCGTCGACGATGAGGTCATGGCTAAGATCCTTGAGGTGGCCCCGCTCGCCCCGCTGCACAACTACGGCGAGGCCGCGGCAATCGAATACTGCCGCGAGAAGTATCCGGAGCTGCCCAACGTGGCCGTCTTCGACACCTCGTTCCACATGACCATGCCCGAGGTCGCCTACACCTACGCGCTGCCCAAGGACGTGTGCGACAAGTACCACGTGCGCAAGTACGGCGCGCACGGTACGAGCCACCGTTACGAGTGGATGATGGCCAAGGAGATCCTGGGTACGCGCTGCCACCGTCTGCTTTCATGCCATCTGGGCAACGGTGCTTCGCTTGCCGCCATTGAGGACGGCGTGTGCCGCGATACCACGATGGGCCTCACGCCGCTTGACGGTCTGATGATGGGTACCCGTTGCGGTTCCATCGACCCGGCCACCGTGTGCTATCTTCAGCGCGAGGGCGGCTACAGCTACCAGGAAGTCGATGACATGATGAACAAGCAGTCCGGTCTGCTTGCCATCTCGGGCATCTCCAACGATGCCCGAGACATCCGTACGCGCGCCTCCGAGGGCGACGAGCGCTGCCTGCTCGCCTTCGATATGTTCGCCTACAAGGCCATGCAGCAGGCCGGTTCCATGATTGCTTCTATGGCGGGCGTGGATACCATCACCTTTACCGCTGGCATCGGCGAGAACGACTGGTCGATCCGCAAGGCCTTCTGCGACTGCTTTGAGTGGCTGGGCGTGCGCATCGATAACAACAAGAACCGCGAGGCCGTGGGCAACGGCCCGCAGGTCATCAGCGCTGCCGGTTCCGCCGTCACGGTCATGGTCATCCCCACCGACGAGGAATACATGATCGCCCACGACGTCGAGCGTCTGACCAAGAACAACTAACGCGCGCATTTGCAAGTAAACGAAAGGCCTCCAAAGCAACAGCTCCGGAGGCCTTTCTACTAGCAGGCGGAAATTCCAGTCCCAAAGTGATCGCCACCAGCAACGCCTGCGCTCCCAACAACGGCGCCCATCCGTTCAGATTTTCAGCCCCAATTCGTAGCCAAGCCGCCGTCCACTCCAGATTCCCTGAGCACCACGTAGCGGCAGGGACCCTACAGGGTAAAGCTCTGAAAACAATCCGCAAGGCGCGAGAAGCCCCGCCGCACGTAGTGCGCAGCGGGGCTTCTCGCATGCCTGAGGACGTTTTCAGGGCTTTACCCTGTAGGGTCCCGAGCGGATCAGTACGCTACTCAGCCATCTGAGCCTGGACGGCGGTGATGGCCACGACACCCACGATGTCGTCGGCAGAGCAGCCGCGCGACAGGTCGTTGACCGGCTTGGCGATGCCCTGCAGGATGGGGCCGTAGGCGTCGGCGCCGGCGAAGCGCTGGACCAGCTTGTAGCCGATGTTGCCGGCCTCGAGGTCGGGGAACACGAGCACGTTGGCCTTACCGGCAACGGAGGAACCAGGAGCCTTGAGCTGGGCGACGGTGGGGACGATAGCGGCGTCGAGCTGCAGATCGCCATCGATGGCGAGCTCGGGAGCCTTCTCCTTGCAGAACTTCACGGCCTCCTGGACCTTCTTGGCGACCTCGCCACCGGCGGAGCCCATGGTGGAGTAGGAGAGCATAGCCACGTGCGGCTCAACGTTGCCCATAAAGGTGGACCAGGAGTGCGCGGAGGCGATTGCAATCTCGGAGAGCTCGTCAGAGGACGGGTTGATGTTGAGGCCGCAGTCGGCGAAGATCAGCGTGCCGTCGGTACCGAACTGCGGGGTGTCGGTGCACATCACGAAGAAGGCCGAGACCAGCTTGGTGCCCGGGGCGGTCTTGAGGATCTGAAGCGCGGGGCGCAGGGTGTCGGCCGTGGAGTGGCAGGCGCCGGAGACCAGGCCGTCGGCGTCGCCCATCTTGACCATCATGGTGCCAAAGTAGGTGGCGTCCATCACCTGGGCGCGAGCCTGCTCGATGGTGACACCCTTCTTGGCGCGGAGCTCGGCAAACTTCTGCGCATACTCCTCGTGCTTCTCGGCGTTGCGCGGGTCGATGACGGTGGCGCCGGGAACGTCGATCTCGTCAGGGTTGCCCAGGATGACGAGCTTTGCCAGGCCCTCCTCGATGATTTTGTTTGCCGCGACGATGGTACGCGGATCCTCGCCCTCGGGCAGGACGATGGTCTTAAGGTCGGCCTTGGCGGCAGACTTCATACGGTTTAGGAAATCGCTCATGTTACTCCTTACAAGCGTTTCGCTAAGCTCCAGGCGCCCGGCTGTACACGAATAAACCCGCTGCTAGCGGGTTTACCTTTCAATAATGTACGCCGCGGTGCTTGAGCTTTCCTTGTGTGGCAAGCTCATTATAGGACGCATTAGCGCTATAATCGCTCTGATAAATATGTCTCGAAGAATGTTCGAGAAAAGCCCAGCTAACGAGCCCGTGGCTTTTGACAAGGAGTATCGATGCAGATTACCTCAGGCCTGCCTGAAGGCTTTAACGCCGGTGCATACGACATGATTGTTGTCGGCGCCGGATATGCCGGTGCCGTTTGTGCCCGCCGTCTTGCCGAAACCATCGGCTATCGTGTTGCCGTTTTGGAGCGCCGTAGCCACATTGCGGGCAATGCCTTCGACTGCACTGACGAGGCGGGAATCCTGGTCCACGAGTATGGTCCGCACATCTACCATACCTTTAACGAGCGCGTCCACAATTTCCTGTCGCGCTTTACCAAGTGGACGGACTACCAGCACAAGGTGCTCGCCAACATCAACGGTACCCTTATGCCCGTGCCCTTTAACCATGCGAGCCTCAAGCTCGCCTTTGGCGATGAGCGCGGCGAGGAGCTGTATCAGAAGCTCGTGGAGACCTTTGGCAAGGACGTCAAGGTCCCCATCATGGAGCTGCGCAAGAAGAACGACCCGGATCTTGCCGAGGTCGCCGATTACGTCTACGAGAACGTCTTTTTGCATTACACCATGAAGCAGTGGGGCCAGACGCCCGATCAGATCGACCCCTCGATCACCGGCCGCGTCCCCGTCTTTGTGGGCGATGACGATCGCTACTTCCCGCAGGCTCCTTTCCAGGGCATGCCGCAGGACGGCTATACCGCGCTGTTCGAGCATATGCTCGATCACGATCTGATTGATGTGTTCTGCGACGTGGACGCCCGCGACCTCTTCGAGATCGACGAGACCACCGTCAAGATCGACGGCAAGGTCTATGGTGGCGAGATCGTCTACACCGGTCCACTCGACGAGCTGTTCAACCTCGACCTAGGCGCGCTGCCGTACCGCACGCTCGATATGAAGTTCGAGACGCTCGATATGGACCAGTTCCAGCCCGTGGGCACCGTCAACTACACCACGAGTGAGGACTACACGCGTATCACCGAGTTCAAGAACATGACCGGTCAGGTTTTGCCCGGCAAGACCACCATCATGAAGGAGTACTCCAAGGCCTATACGCCCGGCTCGGGCGAGACGCCGTACTACGCTATCCTGGAGCCCGAGAACCGTGAGCTCTACGAGCGCTATCTCGAGCGCGTCCAGAACCTGACGAACTTCCACCCGGTGGGTCGTCTGGCCGAGTATCGTTACTACGATATGGACGCCGTGACCAATTCCGCCCTCGATCTTTCGGATGAGATTATCGCCTGCCATGCATAAAGTCATAACATTCGGTATTCCCTCGTATAACGCCGCCAAGGACATGGACCATTGCATCACCTCCATCTTGGAGGGGAGCAATTACGCCACCGATATCGAGATTATCGTGGTGGACGACGGCTCCAAGGACGAGACGGCCGCCAAGGCCGACGAGTGGGAGGCACGTTATCCTGGAATCATTCGCGCGGTGCACCAGGAGAACGGCGGCCACGGTATTGCCGTCCTTTCGGGTCTGCGCGAGGCGCAGGGCACCTACTACAAGGTTGTCGACTCGGACGACTGGCTCGACGGAGCGGCGCTTTCGACCATGCTGTCGATTCTGCGTGGCTTTGAGGAGCGCGACCAGCGCGTCGACCTGTTTATCTCGAACTACGTGTACGAGAAGGTTTACGAGGGCACGCATACCGCTATTGGCTACAAGTTTGCCCTGCCGCGCAAAAAGATTTTCTCTTGGGACCAGATCGGGCACTTCCGTCCCGATCAGAACCTGCTCATGCACAGCCTGTGCTATCGCACCGATGTACTGCGCGAGTCCAATCTGCCTATGCCGGCACACACGTTCTACGTGGATAATATCTACGCATATGTGCCGCTGCCGCGCTGCAAGACCATGTACTACGCCGACATCGACCTCTATCGCTACTTTATCGGTCGCGAGGGTCAGAGCGTCAATGAGGCCACGATGGTCAAGCGCTTGGGTCAGCAGTTCCGCGTAACGCGCATCATGATGGAATCGTTCCACCTGTACCAGGATGTTGAGTCCTCGCGTCTGCGTTCGTACATGATGAGCTACTTCACCATGATGATGGCGATTTGCTCGGTGCTCACCAAGCTTTCCGAGGAAGATTGTGCCGATGAGCGTCTGAAGACGCTGTGGAAGGACCTGAAAGAGTACGACGAGCGCATGTATCGTCGCGCTCGCTACGGCGTGGTCGGTTTCTTTACCAACCTGCGTGGACGGGCCGGAGACAAAACCACACTCGGCCTATACCATCTGGCCTCAAAGATCTTCAAATTCAACTAGCACAGAAGCGCTCGGGTAACGGGGACCCCTGGTCCTTAACTTGCTACTTCGAACAGTCCTGCGCAAGACGGAGGCGCCACTGGCGCCTCCTTTGCGTGCGGAACTCGTATCAAGTTAAGGACCAGGGGTCCTCTGCTGTGTCTCGCTTTGTGTTAGCAAGCAGAATTTGAAGATCTTGGACGCGCGGTACACAGGGGCCTGGGCTGAAAAGAATCTGATTGGTAGGTTGTCCGGTGGGTCTTGGTTATGTTTGTCGCGAGTTCCGCACGAGCCGAAGAGCACTTAATGTGCTCTTCGTGCGAGCCAGGACTGTAGAGCAGCAAACATAACCAAGACCCACCGGACAACCGGACGAGCCAGTTTACTTTGCGGCGCCGGGGATGCCGTGGGAGGTTTTGGCGGTTTTGGCTCCGTTTACGATGGCGGTTTGCAAAGCCCTTACGGCGAGCATGCCCAACAGGTCCAAGGGAACGGCGGCGCTTGTCTGAGCGTCTAGTTTGCCGCTGGCGAGGGTGTAGATGGTGTCGCCGTCGTTGGTGGTGTGCGTGGGGCGGATGGCGTGCGCATAGGCGTCTGCTGCCATCTGGGAGACCTTGGTAGCCTGCGCCTTGGTGAGCTCCACGTTGGTGACGATGCAGCTGATGGTGGTGTTGGTGCGGTCGAGCGGCATCTGCATGGATCCGGCGGCGGCAAAGGCTGCGAGTTCCATGTCGACGATCTGGTCGCTATCGGCTGCGGCGCGCATGCCGGCGACCCACTCGCCGGTGAAGGGGTCGACAACGTTGCCGCAGGCGTTGACCGAGACCACGGCGCCCACCTTGATGGGGCCGAGTGCCACGGCGGCAGCTCCAAGGCCGGCCTTCATGCAGGTGGCAGGCCCCATGAGCTTACCCACGGTAGCGCCCGTGCCGGCGCCTACGTTGCCCTGTTCGAGCTTGGTGGGGGTGTGGTCGAGTGCTTCGCGCACGGCGGCGATGCCGGCCTCAATGTCGGGGCGCACGGTGGGGTTACCAAAGGCGAGGTCGAAGATACAGCTGGAGCACACGATAGGCACCTGCGTGGGGCCGACGGGAAGGCCGATGCCGCGGCTCTCAAGCTCGCGAGCGACGCCGCTTGCAGCCTCGAGGCCAAAGGCCGATCCACCCGAAAGGCAGACGGCGTGGACCTTGTCGACGGTGTTCTCGGGTCGCAGCAGGTCGGTTTCGCGCGATGCTGGAGCACCGCCGCGAACGTCAACGCCGCCGGTGGCGCCCTCGGGTGCCACGATTACGGTGCAACCGGTGCCGGCCTCCTCGTCCGTATAGTTGCCATAGCAAAAGCCATCGACATCGCAGACGTCAATGGCCTCGAGCAGTGTATCCATGTTTAACTCCTATCGGTTTTCCGCCGCGCCTTGTGCCCGGTCGGGATCCGTACGGTACGCCAAAATTGTAGGCGCCGGGGGATACCCAGCGCCAGATGCAATTACGAGAGTTTTTGAATCGCGCGCGCGACGCGGGCGATGGGTAGGCCCACCACGTTATAGAAGTCGCCCGAAATATCGTGCACGAGCATGCGTCCTCCTGTGCCCTGAATGCCGTAGGCGCCGGCCTTGTCCATGGGCTCACCCGAGGCGACGTAGTGCTCGATCTGCTCGTCGGTGAGCTCGTAGAACGTCACGTCGGTCACATCGACAAAGGACAGGCTTTCGGCGGCATGCGGGGCGGCCGTATCGCCTGCCTTAACGATGCAGACGCCGGTTGCGACCTGGTGCGTGCGGCCCGAAAGCTCACGGAGCATAGTGCGCGCCTCGTCCTCGGTTGCCGGCTTGCCCAGAATCTTGCCGTCAAAGGTGACGATGGTGTCGGCCGCGACCGTTAGCTCATTGGGCTCGGCATGCTCGGCAGCAACGGCAGCCGCCTTGGCGCGTGCCAAGCGCTCGACAAGCGTGAGCGGGGCCTCGCCATCAAAGGGCGTTTCGTCGATATCCGCGGGAATCACGCGAATGTTGTAGCCTGCCTCGCGCATCAGCTCTATGCGGCGCGGCGATTGCGAAGCCAAAATCATAGTTGGATGCCCTCGGCGACCTTCTCGACGGCCTTGTCGCCGGCGAGCGTGCGCAGCAGCTCCAATGCAAAGGGGAGGGACTGTGCCATGCCGCTGGCAGTGATGATGTTGCCGTCTTGCGTGACCTTCTCGCCGGTATAGGCGCCTTCGGGGAAGCTTTTCTCAAAGCCAGGGAAGCACGTGGCATGGCGCCCCTCGAGCAGGTCGAGCTCGCCCAGGATAAACGGGGCGGCGCAGATGGCGGCGACGTGCTTGGTTGCGGCGAACTCGCAGACCACGTCGCAGACGCGCTGATCTGCGCGCAGGTTGGTGGCACCGGGCAGGCCGCCGGGCAGCACGACGCAGTCGTACTCGTCAAAGTTGATCTCATCAAAGAGCGCATCGCAGGTCACGGGGATCTGCAGCGAGCTTACGACCTCGCGCGTGGGCATGATCGAGACGAGCGTGGCACGCACGCCGCCGCGACGCATGACATCGACCATGGTCAAGCATTCAATAGTTTCAAAGCCATCGGCGGCGAGAACGGCAACGCTGGGCATGAGGGTTCCTTTCATAGGCGGCATACAATTAGCCGTCTTATACCCCGAAGACCTCCGCTTGCCACGCTCGATTTCCCAATGATTTTCTGAGCAATGATTAAGCGGCTAGTTGCGCCTAAGGTGGACGACGGTCTCGCAGTGGAAGGTTTGTGGGAACAGGTCGACTGGCGTGATCTTTACGGGGGAGAAGGTGCCTTCTTCGACAAAGCGTTTGAGATCGCGCGCCAGGGTGGCCGGGTCGCAGCTCACGTAGGCGACATCGCGGGCACTCGTGCTGGCGATAAGGCCGATCGCCTCGGGGGCGAGGCCTGCGCGCGGCGGGTCGACCACCAAGATGTCGGCATCCTGGTCGGGGAACTCGCGCACCGCGTCTCCGCCAATGACGTCGACGTTATCAAGCTTGTTGATTTCCAGGTTACGGCGTAGATCGCGCACGGCGGGGCCGTAGGCCTCGACGGCAGCGACAAAGTCGCAGCGGCGGGCGAGCGGCAGGGTAAAGGTGCCGGCACCGCAGTACAGGTCCACGGCAAGCTCGTCTTCCTGCGGGTCGAGCGCTTCCATGACAAGATCGATCAAAATCTCGGCACCCTTGGTGTTGACCTGGAAAAAAGACGGGGCAGACAAGCGCATCTGATCCTCGGCGATATTCTCGGTCCATGAGCCCTCTCCGGCGAGCATTTCGACCTTGGAGACACGGCGGGCCTTCTTTTCGCCCTTGCTCATCACGCGTACGATGCTCGTAGGATGAGCGGCGTCCGCCAGCACGCGGGAGACCTGCGAGCGCGGAAAAGAGCCTGTGGGCGTCCAGAGTGCGACCTCGAGTGCCTTGGTGCGGCGCGATGCGCGAATGCCCACGCGTTCGAGCCCCAAGTCATGGCTGCCGCTTAGATAGTTGAGTGCGCCGACGACCGATTTGAGTGCCTTCGGGAAGCGCTTATCGAACAGCGGACACATATCGACGGTCACGATTTTGCTGGGGTCGACACCGTGCATGCCAAGGCGCACGCGACCGTTGACGACGGTCGGTTCGAGCTCGATTTTATTGCGGTAGCCCCAGTCGTCCTTGGTGTGGCAGATGGGCTGTACCAACTCATCTGCCAGCTCAGGAGCGAACTTGCCGATGCGCTCGAGCGTGGAGCGCAGGTTTTGCTCCTTGGCGGCGAGCTGTGCCGTGCGTGAGAGATTGCCCCACGAGCAGCCGCCGCAGATGCCCACGAAGGGGCAGGGAGGCTGAATGCGATTGGGGCTTGGCTCCAGAATCTCGGTGGTGCGGGCGCGCATGAATGACTTGCCGTCCTGTACGACCTCGGCCTCGACGGTGTCGCCTGCCACGGCACCCTGCACAAAGACGGCCTTGCCGTTGTCGGCGTGCGCCAGCCCGTCGGCGCCGTAGGTCATCGATTCTATAGTGAGCTTCATATTCCTGCCTGTCATTCGCGTTGTTGTTCGCACCATGGTAGCAGGGAAAAGCGCCCCGTATCCGAGGCTTTCCTCAAATGCGGGGCGCTTCTACAAACTGCTTCTACAAACGACTATTTCGTCTTGCCGGTAATGAGCGTCTTAAGACCCAGGCCGATCAGACCCAGGCCCATGCGCACGCGGCCGGGGCGATGGCGCTCGATGGCCTTGGTCTTGCCAGCGGGCTTATCGCGACGGGCGCTCGTCTCGGGTGCGGGCTTGGTGACCTGCGGATCGGGCTGAGGTGCAGGTGCAGGCTCGGGCTCAATGACGGTCGCCTGGACCTCTTGGACCTTGGGTGCTACTGGCTGCGGCTCGGCCTCGGAGGCAGGTTCCGCCTCAATGACGGGCTCGGGCGCGGCCTCGGCGTTGCGATAGGCGCGCTCCAGCAGGGCTTCCTGTGAGTTGAAGGGTTTCTCACCCTCTGCACGCTCCACGGGGACCCAGGTGCCGTCGCTCGTGAGGCTGCGGGCCTTCACGTTGTCGCGCAGCTGCATGCCCATGTACTCGTGCACCAGAGCGCGGCAGGTGGGGTCGAGCACGGGGAAGGCAATCTCCACGCGGTGCTCGGTGTTGCGCGTCATCATGTCTGCCGAGCTCAGGTAAATCATGTCCGAGTCCACGCCGAAAGCATAGACGCGCGCGTGCTCCAAAAAGCGTCCGACGATGGAGCGGACATGCACGTTCTCGGTCTTGCCCGGAACGCCCGGCTTGAGGCACGAGATGCCGCGGATGATCATGTCTACGCGGACTCCTGCGCACGATGCCTCGGCGATCTTGTCGATGACCTCGCGGTCGGTGAGCGAGTTGAGCTTAAAGAACACACGGGCGGGCTCGCCAGCGAGGGCACGCTGGATCTCGCGATCCAGGCCGCGCATAATGAGTGGCTTCAGGCCGACCGGCGCCACGCCCAGGAAGCGGTAATCGCCGCGCAGGTTGCCCAGCGACAGGTTGCGGAAGAACAAGTTGGCGTCCTCGCCGATGCCGGGATGGGCGGTCATGAGCATAAAGTCGCTGTAGAGCTTGGCCGTCTTCTCGTTAAAGTTGCCGGTGCCCAACAGCGTCAGGCGTGTAAGCGCCATGCCCTCGCGATAGGTGAGCTGGCAGATCTTGGAGTGGCACTTAAAGCCTTCGGAGCCGTAGATGACGGTGCAGCCTGCCTCTTCCAGACGCTCGGCCCACTCGATGTTGTTCTGCTCGTCGAAGCGGGCGCGGAGCTCCATGAGCACCGTGACCTCTTTGCCGTTCTCGGCGGCATCGATCAGCGACTCGCACAGGCGGCTCTGCTTGGCCACGCGGTAGAGCGTGATGCGCAGTGAGATGCACTCGGGGTCGTAGGCGGCCTCGTGTACCAGATCCAGGAAGGGGTTCATGGCCTCATAGGGATAAAAGAGCAGCTTGTCGTGCTGAAGTACCTGCTCGCGGATGGAGCGGGTCATATCGATGGTGGGGCTGGGCTGCGGTTTAAACGGCGTAAAGAGCAGCTCGTTGTGCAGGTGCTCGGGAATCTTTCCCTCAATGCCAAAGACATAGCCCAGGTTGAGCGGGATATCGCAGGTAAAGACCGAGCGACGCGAGAGCTCGAGCGCCTTGCGGATAGTCTTGAGCGTCTGCTTCTCGAGTGAGCCCGAGACGGCGAGCACTACCGGCTGCAGGCGCAGGCGCTTCTTGAGAATGCGCTTCATGTGCTGGCGGTAATCCTCTTCCTCCTCGACGCCCTCGCCGTCCGGGTCGATATCGGCATTGCGGGTGACGCGGATGAGCGCGCGATCCAGCGGCTTATAGGAGCCAAAGCAGCTGTCCAGGCAGGCGAGGATGACGTCCTCGAGCAGAATGTAGGAGTAGGTGCCGGTGGGCGAGGGGATCTCGACCACGCGGTTCATCGAGGCGGGAATCTCGATCAGGCCCAGCAGACTTTCCTCGTCGGTGACGCCGTCCAGGCCGCACGCCAGGTAAAGTGCGCCGTTGCGCAGGTTGGGGAAGGGGTGGCGCGGGTCGATCACCAGCGGTGAGATGACCGGCGACACGTAGGCCTGGAAGTAGCGGGTTACAAAGGTGCGCTCCTCGGGCGTAAGCGAATCGATGCGGGCGCGGTGAACGCCCAGGGTGTCGAGCTTGCCCTCGATGCTCTTAAAGATGGACTCCCAACGGGTAAGGAGCCCGGGCAGCTCCGCCATGACAGCGTCGACCTGTTCGGAGGCGGTCATATTGCTCTTGTTGTCGACAGGCTGCTTTTTGAGCTCGGCAAGGTCGGACAGGCCACCCACGCGCACCATAAGGAACTCATCGAGGTTTGACTCGAAGATCGAGACGAACTTAAGGCGCTCGAACAGCGGCACGGACTCATCAAAAGCCTCGTCGAGCACGCGGTTGTCAAAGCGCAGCCAGCTGAGCTCTCGATTTTGCGTGTACGAGAAGTCGCGCGGCGGCTTGCGCAGCTTAGCGGCCTTTTGCTTCTTTTCGATTTTGCTCGGCATATGCATCTGTCCGTTCAGTCCCCGCAGGGGACGGTAGCCTAACACTATTCACTATTGTCTCAATTTAGTCGACTTGCGGCACGGACGTATTGTGCGAACGGTATCTTTACCTACTTCTTACGCTGTCAAGCATGCAACTAACTGCCCAACTCGTTTTGAAAACAATCTATATCCATACTCAACTGGTGAGAAAGTATGAATAAGAATGATTGCAAGCTGAATATAATCGAATCCAAATTGAATCATGAACAAACGACATATATATGCAGAAAACCGTTTTAGCTATGCAATTCCTAAACATGAAAATATTTGTGCAATCTAGCTTAATTCCTTAGAAAAAAGAACATTTACCTTTGAAAACCTGCTTTAGAGAACCGAAGTGCATCATGGGGGAATCATATGAGATATACCGTTCATCGCACTTTGCTGACCGTTCGGGGGCGAGGTGGAATTGCAGGTGGTTTTTGGATATAACTAGAGCTGTCAGCAAGCAGCGTCCCATACGGAGGGGCGCTGATACATTCGGCCAGTAAGGCCCGAAAGAAAGGTAGGAGGCCATGACGAAAGGTCTGCACGTGCCTTCCGAGATCGGCAAGCTCAGGAAGGTCTGCCTGCACCGTCCCGGCGACGAGCTCCTCAACCTGCCGCCCGACGAGCTCGAGCGACTCCTGTTCGACGACGTCCCGTTCCTGGAGGTCGCGCAGCAGGAGCACGACACCTTCGCCCAGATCCTGAGGGACCAGGGCGTGGAGGTCCTCTACCTCGAGAACCTCGTCGCCGAGGTGTTCGACCAGGTCCCCGGCGCCCGCGCCGAGTTCACCGACCAGTACATCGCCGAGGCCGGCATCCGCGGCCAGCACATGCCGCAGATCGTCCGCGAGAAGCTGGACTCCATCGAGGACAACCTCGAGTTCGTCAAGAAGACCATGGCCGGCATGACCAAGTCCGAGATCGACATGCCCCTCACGGCGTCCACGACCCTCGACTCCCTGGTCAACTCCGAGTCCGAGTCCGACCTGATCATCGACCCGATGCCCAACCTCTACTTCACCCGCGACCCGTTCGCGGTCGTCGGCGAGGGCGTCAACCTCAACCGCATGTACTCGGTCACCCGCAACCGCGAGACCCTGTACGGCAAGTACGTCTTCAAGTACCACCCCGACTACAAGGACGTCTCCCTGTACTTCCGCCGCGACTGCCAGTTCCACACCGAGGGCGGCGACGTGCTGAACATCAACGAGAAGACCCTCGCCGTCGGCATCTCCCAGCGCACCCAGGCCGCCGCGATCGACGTCATGGCCCAGAACATCTTCTGGAACTCCGACTCCAAGGTCGAGCGCATCCTGGCCTTCGACATCCCGGTCTCGCGCGCCTTCATGCACCTCGACACGGTCTTCACCCAGATCGACGTCGATAAGTTCACGATCCACCCCGCCATCATGGGCACCCTGCGCGTCTACGAGCTGACCGCCGGCAAGAACCCGGGCGACGTGAACATCCGCCTGATCGAGGACACCCTCGAGCACGTCCTGGAGGACGCCACCGGCGTCGACCAGGTCAAGCTGATCCCCTGCGGCGGCGGCGACCCGATCGCGGCCTCCCGCGAGCAGTGGAACGACGGCTCCAACACCCTGTGCGTCGAGCCCGGCAAGATCTGCGTCTACGCCCGCAACACCGTCACCAACGACGTGCTGTACAAGGAGGGCCTGGACCTTCTCGTCGTGCCCTCCGCCGAGCTCTCCCGCGGCCGCGGCGGCCCGCGCTGCATGAGCATGCCCTTCTGGCGCGAGGACCTCTAAGGTCTTTCCGTTTCCGGTGCGGTCCCCCTACAACCGCACCGGCTTCGCCCGTTAAACGGGCACCACTAATACTTACGTAATTCATTTCTTCGAAAGGAATCAAACCATGGGTGTTAACCTTTCCGGCCGTAGCTTCCTCAAGCTTCTCGACCTCACCACCGAGGAGATCGAGTACCTGCTCAAGCTCTCCAAGAACTTCAAGGATATGAAGCGCGCTGGCGTTCCGCACCGCTATCTCGAGGGCAAGAACATCGTTCTGCTCTTCCAGAAGACCTCTACTCGTACCCGCTGCGCCTTCGAGGTCGGCGGCATGGATCTGGGCATGGGCGTCACCTACCTCGATCCGGGTTCGTCGCAGATGGGCAAGAAGGAGTCCATCGAGGACACTGCCCGCGTTCTCGGCCGCATGTATGACGGCATCGAGTTCCGTGGCTTTGCCCAGGACGACGTCGAGGAGCTCGCTGCTAAGTCCGGCGTGCCCGTGTGGAACGGCCTGACCACCGAGTGGCACCCCACCCAGATGCTCGCCGACATCCTGACCGTCCAGGAGAACTTCAACTACGACATCAAGGGCAAGACCCTCGTCTTCATGGGCGACTGCAAGAACAATGTCGCTCGCTCCCTCATGGTCGTCTGCTCCAAGCTCGGCATGAACTTCGTGGCCTGCGGCCCCGAGGAGTGCATGCCCGCTGACGACGTCATCGAGGCCTGCAAGCCCATCGCCGAGGCTAACGGCTGCACCATCAAGCTGACCACCGACGTCAAGGACGGCGTCACCGGTGCCGACGTTATCTACACCGACGTGTGGGTCTCCATGGGCGAGCCCGACGAGGTCTGGGCCGAGCGCATCGCTCAGCTCACCCCGTATCGTGTCACCTCCGAGGTCATGGCTATGGCCAACCCGGGTGCCATCTTCCTGCACTGCCTGCCCAGCTTCCACGACACCAACACCACCATTGGCGCCGAGAAGTGCGAGCAGTTCGGCATCACCGAGCAGGAGGTCACCGACGAGGTCTTCGAGAGCCCCGCTTCCAAGGTCTTCGACGAGGCCGAGAACCGCATGCACACCATCAAGGCTGTCATGTACGCCACGCTCAAGTAAGAGCATCTAGCATCTCGCTCGGGGTGTATTGCTGCACACCCCGAGCGGTTTTATCTGGTAATAATCTCGCATCAAGCGGCAGGCACGGCACGGAAGAGCCGCTTCTGGCGAGATCAGTAAATGATTTATGAAGGGGGGATGAGAACTATGACTGAGACCGCTAAGAAAAAGCGCGGTATGCCTTCATCGTTCACCATTCTTCTTGCTCTGCTGGCAATTGTCGCAGTGATTACCGTTATCGTCTCCGGCACGTCCGGCGGCGCGGTTACTGCCGCCCGTCTGAGCGATTTCTGCACCGCCCCGATTAAGGGCTTCGCTGACGCTCTGCCCGTCTGCCTCTTCGTTATGATCCTGGGCGGCTTCCTCGGTATGATGACCGAGACCGGCGCCCTGGACAACGGCATCGCCGTTCTGGTGCAGAAGCTTAAGGGCAACGAGATTATGCTCATTCCCGTGCTGATGCTCATCTTCTCCCTCGGTGGTACCACCTATGGTATGTGCGAGGAGACCGTTCCCTTCTACGCCCTGCTCGCCGCTACCATGATGGCCGCTGGCTTCGACCCCATGGTCGGTGCCGCTACCGTCCTGCTCGGCGCTGGCTGCGGCTGCCTGGGCTCCACGGTTAACCCGTTCGCCGTCGGCGCTGCCGTCGACGCTCTGACCGGCGTTGGCATTGAGGTCAACCAGTCCATCATCATCGGCCTCGGTGCCGTCCTGTGGATTGTCACTACCGCTATGTCCATCTTCTTCGTGATGAACTATGCCAAGAAGGTCAAGGCTGACAAGGGTTCCACCATCCTGTCGATGCAGGAGCTCAAGGACGCCGAAGAGGCTCACGGCAAGGCTGCTTCCGAGGTCCACAAGGAGGTCAAGCTCACCGGTCGTCAGAAGGGTGTTCTGATCGCCTTCGCCTTCACCTTCGTCGTCATGATCGTCGGCTTCATTCCGCTGGCCGACCTCAACGAGGGCGTCGCCAACTTCTTCGACGCTGGCGCTGTCTACGACGCCGACGGTAACGCCGTCGTCCAGGGCTGGTCTGCCCTGATCACCGGCCTGCCCATTGGCCAGTGGTACTTCGACGAGGCTTCCACCTGGTTCTTCCTCATGGCCGTCCTGATCGGTATCATCGGTGGCCTGTCCGAGAAGCAGATCGTTAACACCTTCATCACCGGCGCTGCCGACATGATGTCCGTTGTTCTCGTCATCGCCCTCGCCCGTGGTATCTCCGTCCTCATGGCTAACACCGGCCTCGATGTCTTCGTCCTCGACGCTGCCGCCAATGCCCTGGCTGGCCTGTCCGGCGTGATCTTCGCTCCCATGAGCTTCCTGGTCTACTTCGGCCTGTCCTTCCTGATCCCCTCGACCTCCGGTATGGCCACCGTCTCCATGCCCATCATGGGACCGCTGGCTGTTAAGCTCGGCTTCTCGCCTGAGGTCATGGTCATGATCTTCTCCGCCGCCATCGGTGTCGTGAACCTATTCACCCCGACCTCCGGCGCCATCATGGGCGGTCTCGCCCTGGCCAAGATCGAGTGGACGACCTGGCTCAAGTTTGCCCTTAAGCTCATCGTCGCGCTCTCCGTCGTCTGCGCCATCATCCTGACCGTCGCCTGCGTGTTGATCTAAGTACCCAACGGGTACCCCACGGAAACCTTGACGATCCTGTAGAGGATCACCTGGTCATCGTCTGTCCGGCGGGGTAAACCCACCGGTAGACTCCTACCTTTAGCCCCCTTCCGTTCCGTGCGCGGGAGGGGGCGCTCTTGTGTTCCGGCGTTTTACCAAACGCCGGAACCACTCGACGCTGCAAGCCCGCCAGAGCGGCAATCTGACGTTCAATCGTCGGGCATGGCCAAAAGGCCTATGCCCTCCTCTTTCACGTCACCTTGCTCGCTCTGGCGGGCTTTCGCTGACTTTTGCTCCACCTGCGGCGCTGCCATTGTTGGTGTTATGGGGCGGTGCAATGGGGTCAGGTTAGTTTGCACCAAATATGTCCGACAAGAGGTTTGACGGATGTTTGGTTGGTGCCTGTTGATGGTCTGGGTATCGGGGAGGGCGGGCTCCGTTATAATCGCCTAGAACATTAAATGGAAACGGGACGGGAGCCATATATGCGCCAGGGTTTCGACAACGCGAAGTATATCGAGCTGCAGGCTGCTCACATTAAGGAGCGCATCTCGCAGTTTGGTGGCAAGCTCTATTTGGAGTTTGGCGGTAAGCTGTTCGATGACTATCATGCGAGCCGCGTGCTGCCGGGTTTTGAACCGGACAGCAAGTTCCGCATGCTCAAGAGCATCGCCGACGATGTCGAGGTTATCATCGCGATCAACGCAAACCACATCGAGAAAAACAAGGCTCGTGGTGACCTCGGCATTACCTATGACGAGGATGTGCTGCGCCTGGTTGACCTGTTCCGCGGCAACGGCTTTGCTGTCGCGGCTGTGGTCATCACCCAGTACGCCGGCCAGCCTGCTGCCGATGTGTTCCGCAACCGCCTGAACGCGCTCGGTATTCCCGCCAAGCTGCACTATCCCATCGAGGGGTATCCGCACGATGTCGATCTGATCGTGTCCGACGATGGCTACGGCAAGAATGAGTTTGTCGAGACCACCCGACCGCTCGTCGTGGTCACTGCCCCCGGTCCTGGCTCGGGCAAGCTTGCCACCTGCCTGTCTCAGCTCTATCACGAGCACAAGCATGGCACGGCCGCCGGCTATGCCAAGTTCGAGACCTTCCCGGTCTGGAACCTTCCCCTCACGCATCCGGTCAACATCGCCTACGAGGCGGCCACGGCGGACCTCGACGATGCCAATATCATCGACTCCTTCCACCTTGAGGCCTATAACAAGACCACGGTCAACTACAACCGCGACGTCGAGGCCTTCCCGGTGGTCCGTGCTCTGATGGAAAAGATCCTGGGCAAGAGCCCCTACCAGAGTCCTACGGACATGGGCGTCAATATGGTCGGCTTTGCCATCACCGATGACGATGCCTGCCGCGACGCTTCCAAGATGGAGATCGTCCGCCGCTACTTTACCGCGGTCGAAAATGTGCGCCGTACCGGCGTGGGCGATGAGCAAGTCGACCGTCTCAAGATCATTATGAAGAAAGCCGGCATCGATAAGAACTACTCACCGGCGCGCTCGGCGGCCCTCACCAGGGAGCAGCTGACGGGTGGTCCCGTGGGTGCCATGGTTATGCCCGATGGCTCCGTGGTGACCGGCAAGACTTCCACGCGCCTGGGCGCTGCGAGCTCGCTCATCATGAACGCCCTCAAGCATGTCTCGGGCGTCGACCTTGAGCTCGAGGTCATTAGCGATGAAGCGATCGAGCCCATCAGCAAGCTCAAGACGCATTTCCTGGGCAGCAAAAACCCGCGCCTCCACACCGACGAGACGCTTATGGCGCTGTCGATCACCTCGGCCACGAGTGAGACGGCCGCTCGCGTCCTTTCGGGCCTGGAGCAGCTGCGCGGTTGCGATGCCTTCTTTAGCGTGATTATCTCGCCGACGGACGAGACGGTACTGCGCAAACTGGGTATCAACGTGTGCTGCGAGCCCAAGTTTGAGCGCCGCGGTTTCTTCCATCGCTAAGTTTGAAGCACCGCGGTAATTGCATTGCATTTTGGCCGTATCGGGTTAGCGCCCGGTACGGCTTTTTGATCAATAAAGCGCCTATTTCGGCGAAAAATAGCTGTTTACCTGCCTAGAAACAATTTGAGCGGTATACAATAACCGTAACTGTTTCATCCTTAGCGGGATGCCGCATGATGGATATTACCTGCCATCGTGAGGTGTGTCGGTCGCGCACGGCGCGTTAGATGCTCGTGCTCGGTTTGAGGAGGCTGCTATGGCGGGCAAGGGTCGTGCGAGTGTCAACGATATGAAGCGTGTCGAGGTGCTGGTGTTGATGGAGATCGACCAGCAAACCGAAGACAATGGCGGGCCGTATGGTTTCTCGCGCAAAACGCTTGCCGAGCGCGTGGGGGTTTCGCCGTATCGTGCCCGCGCCGCAATCGATCGCTTGGATTCCGAAGGCATGATTGATGTCGTCTCGCGTTATAGCGACGACGGCGGTCAGCTTGCAAATGGCATTTGCCTCACCGAACGTGGCGAGTGGTATCTTGAGGGCGTCCGTACCGGCATGCTCGTTCAAGAAATGCTTGAGGACGAGGTTGCTGATCGATAGCAGCATGTAACCCTTGCCATAGCGACGCCGCCTGGGAAACCGGGCGGCGTTTTGTTTCAAGATTGAGAAATGCAATCGCACGCGAGAAAAATTGCGAACGGTCCGCGGCGCGAGTATTACAATGAAGACCCGTAAGATGTGGATAAACAACTTCTACGGGAAGCGCAGGTAACTCAATATGACCAAGCATGTGTTCGTAACCGGTGGCGTGGTTTCGTCCCTGGGCAAGGGTATCACCGCGGCCTCGCTGGGCCGTCTGCTCAAGTCGCGTGGCTACAAAGTAACGATGCAGAAGGCCGATCCGTATCTGAACGTCGACCCCGGTACCATGAGCCCCTTCCAGCATGGTGAGGTCTTCGTTACCGAGGATGGTTACGAGTCCGACCTGGACCTGGGTCATTACGAGCGCTTTATTGATGAGAACCTGACCCGCGATTCCAACTTTACGACCGGCGCCATCTATAAGAGCTTGATCGCCCGCGAGCGTCGCGGCGACTTTTTGGGCGGTACCGTGCAGGTGATTCCTCACGTCACCAATGCCATTAAGGACAAGTTCCGCCGCATCGAGGAGCAGACCGGCTCCGATGTAGTCATCACCGAGCTGGGCGGCACGATCGGCGACATCGAGTCCCAACCGTTTGTCGAGGCCATCCGTCAGTACCGCAAGGAGGCCGGCCCCGAGAACGTCTGCTACATCCACGTGTCGCTCGTTCCCTATATCGCCGCCGCCCACGAGGTCAAGACCAAGCCCACGCAGCATTCCGTCAAGGAGCTCCGCAGCTTTGGCATCCAGCCCGATATCATCGTGCTGCGCTCCGACCACCATATCGATGACGCTATCCGCGGAAAGATCGCAAGCTTCTGCGACGTCGACACCGATTGTGTCTTTACCAACGAGGACTGCGCGAGCATTTACGATGTTCCGCAGCTGCTTGCCGAGCAGGACTTTGACCTGCGCATTTGCGAGCGCTTGGGTCTGGACCCGCGTGAGCGCGACATGAGCGAGTGGAATGAGTTCCTGCGCAAACAGAATCACGCCAACCATCACGCCGACAAGGTGAAGATCGCCGTCGTGGGCAAGTACACGCAGCTGCCCGATGCGTACCTGTCGGTTATCGAGGCCCTGCACCATGCGGGCGTCTTCTACGATCGCCATGTGGACGTCCAGCTGGTCGACGGCGAGAGCCTCGACGAGCAGAATGTCTCCGAGGTTTTGGGCGACGCCTCGGGCATCCTGGTCCCCGGCGGCTTTGGCAAGCGCGCCCTGGAGGGCAAGATCCTCGCGGCCGAGTTTGCCCGTGAGCACAAGATTCCGTATCTGGGCATTTGCCTGGGTATGCAGGTGGCCGTGTGCGAGTTCGCCCGCAACGTCGTCGGCCTTGCCGGCGCCAGCTCCTCCGAGTTCGATCCGGACGGCCCGTTTAGCGTCATCGATCTGATGAGCTCGCAGGAGGACGTGACCGAGAAGGGCGGCACCATGCGCCTGGGCGCCTATCCGTGCAAGCTCGCCGCCGATACCCTTGCTCGCGAGGCATATGGCGAGGAGCTCGTCTACGAGCGTCACCGTCATCGCTTTGAGTTCAACAACGCCTTCCGTGACCAGCTCGAGGACGCCGGCTTGGTTATCTCGGGTCTGTCGCCCGACGAGCGCCTGGTCGAGATGGTCGAGCTGCCGCGCGACGTGCATCCGTGGTATGTGGCAACCCAGGCTCATCCCGAGTTCAAGAGCCGCCCGACCAACCCGCAGCCGCTGTTCCGCGAGTTCGTGCGCGCTTCGATCGGCCAGCACGAGGGTGTCGACCGTCTGCAGGTGACGCCCATGAACCTCGCTACGGACTAAGGGTGCCGGCGAATAAGGAACATACCGAAGCTACTCCCTCGTCGCTCGCCGTGGCGGCGGGGGAGTATCTCGATTACCTCGCGGTCGAGCGGGGTTTGGCGCGCAACACGATTGCGGCCTACCGTCGTGACCTGACGACGTACTGCGCCTATCTGGAGCGGGCGGGTATTGTGTCTTTTGAAGAGGTGACCCGTCAGGTCGTGGAGGGCTTTGTCGCCGACCGTCGCGATGGGGGCTATTCCGATGCCTCGGTGGAGCGTGCGCTTGCGGCCGTGAAGGGCCTGCATGCCTTTTTGGTGCGCGATGGGGCTGTGGCCCAAAATCCAACGGCGGCGTTGCGCCTGCCTAAAAAGGCTGAGCGTTTGCCGGAGTATCTATCGGTGGAGGATGTCTCGGCGCTGCTCGATCAAGACTTCCCCGAGGGCGAGATGGGCTTGCGCGACCATGCCATCTTGGAAGTGCTCTACGGATGCGGCTTACGTGTGAGCGAGTTGGTGGGGCTCGATGTGGGCGATATCCATATCGACGATGGCTTTGTGCTCGTTCGCGGTAAGGGCTCAAAGGAACGCCTGTCACCGCTGGTGGGAAGCGCGGCGCGAGCCCTGACGCTCTATGTAACTGAGGGGCGTTCTCGCTTGGCGGTCCATGCCCGCGGAACCGAGACCTCGGCGGTCTTTTTAAATAAGAACGGCCGCCGTCTGTCGCGCCAGGGCATCCATGCCATCTGTGAGCGCTACGGGCGCCAGGTGGGACTGGTGGGGCTCCATCCCCATACGCTGCGTCACTCCTTTGCCACCCATATGCTTGCGGGCGGCGCAGACCTCCGTGTGCTACAGGAGATCTTGGGGCATGCCGATATATCGACCACGCAGATCTACACGCATGTCGATCGTACGCAACTGACCGAGGTCTATCTGGCGGCGCACCCGCTGGCACATCGCTAGCACCTCGCTGACCTGCATATTTATAAATATTAAAGGGGACGGGCCCCAGATTGCCGAGACGCACTTTTGCGCGCATGGGCAATCTGGGGCCCGTCCCATTTTTCGCCAGACACCGACGCGGTGGTGGGCCGTGTGTGTCGTGGGTGGGGGAGTTTGGGGGCGATGTGAACGGCGTGTAAAGGGACGTAAAAATCGCCTCAAGGTCAACTTGAAGGTTGAGGTTCGCGGGCGTGGTTCTACAGGTGGCATCACGCCTTTGCTGCAAACACAACATATTGTGTTTTCGAACATATGCTCGGGGGTGTTTTACAACATATTGAGGGTGGAGTGGTGGGGCGGGGTGGGGGAAGGGGTGGGGAAAGGTGTTGAAAAATGGGGCGGTTCCCCATATTATTGATGACGTCGACAGGCGGGGTGGTTCCCCGCGTACGTGCCATCTGAGTAACCGAGGGGAGGGCGCACATGGGAATGACGGGTGCATACGAGCGCAATCTCGATGCAAAAGGTCGTCTATCCCTGCCTGCACCCCTTCGCGAGGAGCTTGGAGAGCACGTTCGCGTGTTCAAAGCCCTGGATGTCGATGCTCTGTACGTGTTCTCTGCCGAGGCCTTCGATAAGTGGGTCGAAGGACTCTTCGCGGGTCGTGAGGGCCACGAGGGTTTTAACCCGCGTGACATCAACGACCAGAAGCTCATGAGGGCGATCAACAAGCGCACCACGTCGATGGACGTGGACAGCGCCGGTCGTATCGGTCTTTCCGAGTCTCTCCGCAAGCAGGCGAACCTCGACCGCGAGGTCACGGTTGTGGGCAACTACGACCACCTTGAGGTTTGGGATCGCGCCGCGGCCGATGAGGACGATGACGATGAGGCCCTGCTGGACCTCTTCTTCTCGTAAGGGCAAGGCACGGGTAACGGATGGAGCGTGGGATCTTGACACAAGAATATCGGCATGAACCTGTCATGCTCGGCGAAGTGCTTGAGTCGCTGCGGCTAAAGAGCGGCTCCGTTGTCTGCGATTGCACCCTTGGCGGTGCCGGCCATTCGGTAAAGATGGCCGCGCAGGTGGGGGAGACGGGCCTTTTGCTCGGCGTCGATCAGGACGACATGGCCCTCGAGGCCGCTGGTGCCCGTCTGGACCGCGAGGTTCCCGGCGTTCCGCACCAGCTGCTGAAGGGCAACTTCGGCGACTTGGACGAGCTGCTTTGCTCGGCCGAGGTGCCCGGGGTCGATGGCTTCCTGTTCGATTTGGGCGTTTCGTCACCGCAACTCGATATCCCTGGCAGGGGCTTTTCGTATAACGAGGACGCCCCATTGGACATGCGGATGGATCCGGGTAATAACACCTTAAACGCAGCTGAGGTCATCAACACCTATAACGAACACGACCTCGCCCGGATTCTACGCGTCTACGGAGAAGAGAAGTTCGCCTCGCAGATTGCGCGCGAGATCGTGCGCCGCCGCGAGCAAGAACCGATCGAAACCACCGGCCAATTTGTCGAGATCATCAAGGCGGGTATCCCGGCTGCCGCTCGTCGGCATGGCGGACACCCGGCCAAGAAAAGTTTCCAGGCCATTCGCATCGAGGTCAATCACGAGCTCGATGTGCTCGAACGAGGGCTTGATGCCGCCACCAGGTGGCTCAACCCGGGCGGACGTATCTGCGTCATCTCGTATCACTCGCTCGAGGACCGTATCGTAAAGAACCACTTTAAGGAGATGAGCCAGGGGTGCACGTGTCCGCCGGAGATTCCGGTGTGCGTGTGCGGCAACGTGCCGATACTCAAGGTCATCACCCGCAAACCCTTGGTTGCCCAGCCTGATGAGGTTGAGCGCAACCCTCGGGCGAGATCAGCCAAAATCCGCGTGGCGCAGCGTCTGTAGGCGCGACCGCGCGATATTGGACCTCCCGCTCGCACCATAAACGAAGCTTAAACACACTACCAACGTACTCGGGATGGGAGGCGGCATATCATGGGCTACAACACTTCAAGCGCAGCACTCGCCTATGATATGAACGCCATGCCCGCCTATCGTGAGACGCCGCAGGCCCCCGTTGCTCCCCGTGAGCAGCGCGCGCCGCGCTTTGATGTCTACACGGGCGCGGGCCGTCAGGCAAACCAGGCGGTAAGCCCGGTTTTCATGAGCGTTCTTAAAACGTTTTGCATCATTGCGGCTATCTTCATGACGATCGGCGTCGCCCGCGTGGCGCTCGCCGGCGTTACGGCCCAGGTGCTCAACAGCAACGCCGAGCTTACCAGCACGCTCGAAAAGGCGACCGATGAGAGCTCCGACCTGGAGGTCATGCATTCGGTCTATGGCGCCGACACGCGCATTCGCGACCTTGCGGGCGCTTATGGCATGGTGGAGCCCAGCGAGAGCGTTACACTTGACTTTTCGCAGGATGCAGCCGCGGGCGCCAACGCGACCGCGACCGCTCAGTAGCAAGACGGTAGCTGAGTATGACAAATGACTATCGCCGCGGTTCCGATGGGGGCCGCGGTTCTGGACGTCCCTCGTCGCGGGGACGTTCTGGTTATCAAGGAACGGGTCGGCAATCTTACAACGCCGGGCAGTCCCGTGGCAACGACCCGGCGTCGCGACTTCGCGGCTCGGACGGCCCTCAAATGCATAACACCAGGTCGCGCAAGAGTTCGTCGACCGAATGGCTCACAGGCACGCCTCTGCCTCGCCGCAAAGCCATCATGGGCTTCATCGGGCTTGGTTTGAGCTTGGGCGTCTTTCGCCTTGCCGACTATCAAATTGTCGAAGCCGATAAACTGCGCGAGCGTGCCGATGCGCGCCGCCTGCTTGCACAGACCCTCTATGCCAAGCGCGGCACCATCTACGACCGCAACGGTAACGTGCTGGCGTCGTCGGTCGAATGTCGCAACATCGCCGTGAACCCGCAGCTTGTCGAGGATGTTGACAAGACGGTGTCGGCGCTGGTCAAGGCAACTGGAATCGATAAAAAGACCTGCCGCAAGCTCGTCGAGTCCGATGGCACCTGGGTGTATATCAAGCGCCAGGTGGACGAAGACGATGCTGCGGCGCTGGAGAAGAAGAACCTGCCCGGCGTGCTTTTTGAGCAGGCCATGAAGCGCGTATATCCATACGGCAATCTGGCATCGCAGGTGCTGGGTGTAGTGAATGTAGACAACGACGGCTTGACGGGTCTCGAAAAGCAATACAACAAGCTTCTGACCGGCACGAATGGTACCCTCGTGCGCGAGCGCGCGAGGGACGGCAGCTATATCGCGGGCGGTGCCTATAAAAAGGTGGCTGCGGTCGACGGCGTTGACATCGTGACGACGCTCGACGTCAATATGCAGCGAGCGGCTGAGGATGCTTTGGCGGAGGCTGTCGAGAAGACAAAGGCCAAGAACGGCTCGGCTTTGGTCACCGACCCCACGACTGGTGAAATTCTCGCCGCCTGCTCGTACCCGACCTACGACCAGACCGATCTGGAAAACGCCAAGACCGAGGATATGAACTTGCGCCTGGTCACCGACGCCTACGAGCCCGGCTCGGTCTTTAAGACGCTCGTGGCGGGCGCCGGCTTCGACTTGGGCGTCGTGCGATCGAGTACGTCGTTTGAGGTGCCGGCGAGCATCAAGGTGGGTGACGATACCGTCACCGATGCCGACAAGCGCGACTATGCCATGACCATGGATGTGCGCGAGATGATGCGCCGTTCGTCCAACGTGGGCTTTGTCCTGGTGGGGCGCAAGATCGGTGCGGATGACTTTGCCGCCTATGTGGACAAGTGGGGCATAGGTCACAGCTCCGGTGTCGATTTTCCGGGCGAGAGCCTGGGCATCGTCAAGGAGCGTGACCAGTATGACGGCGCCACGCTGGGTTCGATGAGCTTTGGACAGGCGCTGTCCGTCTCGCCGATTGAGATCGCACGTGCCGTGGGCGGCATCGCCAACGGCGGCGTGATGATGACCCCGCACTTCTATAAGTCCAGCAAAGGCGACGAGAAGGACTGGGGCGAAGGCGAGCGCGCGATTTCGGAGGACGCCGCATCCCAGGTGACATCGTGCATGCAGACGGTCGTGTCCGAGGGAACGGGCGTTGGCGGCGCGGTTGACGGCTATGACGTGGCGGGTAAGACCGGTACGGCCGAACGAGCCGACGAGAACGGCGGCTACCTCAAGGAGAACTACATGTCGTCCTTTATGGGTTTTGCACCGGCACAATCGCCCAAGGTGCTGTGCTATATCACGCTCGACGGAACGCCGAGCGGCTCAGATGCCGCTGCGGTGCCGTTCCAGTCCATTATGGCCAACGCGCTCGACGTGCTGGGTATCCCGCACACGAAGTAGGGGGTTACAATCTTTGGGGCGTGGTTTGTTGTCCCATATGAGGGGTGTTCACATGCCCTGCACCACGCATGCGCGGCGCTGGGATACAATACGCCGATAGCATTATTAGGTTTACAGGGGAGCTGCAATGATAGAGATCGCCGTCAACAACCTCGCGGCCGCAACAGGGGCCCGAACCGTGACGGGAGAAGCCGATCGGGTATGCCGCGGGTGCGTTATCGACTCGCGCCAGGTCGAGGAAGGGACGATTTTCGTCGCCTTTCCCGGTGAAAACGTCGACGGCAATGATTTTGCTTCCCGTGCCGTCCAGTCGGGTGCCGGCGCCGTCGTGATGACGCGTGAGCCCGAGGCCGAGCTGGTCTCGCTGGCGCAGGACAAGGGCTGTGCCATCTTGCTGACCGATGATCCCGAGGAGTTTCTGCTGCGTTTGGCGCACACGTACCGTCTGGAGCTTGGCTGCCTGGTCGTTGGTATTACCGGTTCCATCGGCAAGACGACGACCAAGGACGTGCTCGCCGCTGTGCTCGCCAAGCGCTATCGTGTCTGGGCCACCAAGGGCAATTTCAATAACCTGATCGGCATGCCACTCACGGTGCTTTCCGCTCCGGCCGATACCGAGGTCCTGGTGCTCGAGATGGGCATGAACCATTTCCACGAGATCGAGCGCCTGTCCCAGTCCGCCAATCCCAACCTTGCCATCGTGAGCAAGATTGGTACCTCTCATATCGGCATTTTGGGTAGCCGCGAGAACATCGCCCGCGCTAAGGCCGAGATTGTCCATGGTATGTGCGCCGCTGGCGACTTCTTGCCGCTGCTGGTTTTGGGCGGCGAGGACGACTTTACGCCGTTCATTCGCGATACGTTCGCCCAGCCTGCTGGTATCGACGTGATGCTGGCCGGCGTCTCGGACGATGATGAGGTCCGTGCCCGCGACGTTCGAGTTGATGACGAGGGCCGTCCGGTCTTTACGCTCGATTTTGGTCAGGGCGAGACAATCGATACCATGCTTGCCATCCCCGGCGTGCAGTCCGTCCCAAATGCCGTTAAGGCCGCCGCGGTTGCCTATCGCCTGGGCGTGACGCCCGAGCAGATCGATGCTGCCTTTAGGGGCCTCACGATCACCGGTCACCGCCAAGAGATCAAGCGCGCCAAGAGCGGTGCCCGCGTCATCGACGATTCCTATAACGCCAGTGCCGAATCCATGGCTGCTGGCCTCGATCTGCTGTGCTCGCTTTCGTGCACGGGGTCTCGCATGGCGATCCTGGGCGAGATGGGCGAGATGGGCGATGAGGCTCCTCGCATGCATGAGCTCGTGGGCGCCTATGCCGCCGCCAAGAAGCTCGACATGCTGGCGTGCGTGGGTGGTGAGCTGGCCCAGCTTATGGCCGATGCCGCGCGCATGATGGGCATGGACGAGGATCGCATCCAGGTGTTCTCCGATTATCAGCAGGTGCTCGACCGCATGGGCGGCGCGCTTGAAAAACATGATGTTGTACTGGTCAAGGGTTCCCGTTTTGTTGAGCTCGACCGCTTTGTGGAAGGTGTGTGCTAGCCCATGTTCGGCAATCCCTCGTATCCAACGTATCAGGCTTTTTTGGGGCTTGGCATCGCCGCTGCCATTGCGCTGCTGCTCATGCCGTGGTGGATCAAGCTGCTCAAGGTCGAGGGTATCGGCCAGCAGGTTCGTGCCGACGGCCCCAAGCGTCATTTGGTTAAGCAGGGAACGCCCACCATGGGTGGCGTTGTCATCCTCGTCGCGATCTCGCTGACCTGCCTGCTGATGGGCAAGCTCACCACCGAGCTCGTGCTCGTGCTGCTCGCCACGCTGGCGACCGGCGTGCTGGGCCTGATCGACGACCTGACCTCCGTTACGCACGGGCGCTCGCTCGGTCTGACGCCTCATGCCAAGATGATCGGCCTAACCATTATCTGTGTCACCTTTACGGTACTTGCCGTCAACTGGTGCGGCGTCGCCCCCGAGATTCGTTTTCCCGGCGGCCTGACGATTGACCTCGGTGTTCTTTCGACCACCATCTGCGGCCTTTCGTTCCCGTGGCTCTACGTTGTCTTTTGCTGGCTGATGATCGCCGGTCTTTCTAATGCCGTGAACCTGACCGATGGCCTTGACGGTCTTGCTGGCGGCACCTCCATGATCGCCATGCTCGCCATGGCTGCCATGGCGTTTTTACACGGAGACGTGAACCTGTCCATCTTCTGCACCGCGTGTGCCGGTGCCTGCTTGGGCTTTCTGTGGTTCAACTGCTATCCGGCGAGCATCTTTATGGGCGATACCGGCTCGCTTGCCCTGGGCGCCGCGTTTGCCTGCACGTCCATCATGACCAACACCGAGGTCGTCTCCCTCATCATCGGCGGCCTGTTTATCGTTGAGACCCTGTCGGTCATGATTCAGGTTGTCTACTTCCACTTTACGCACAAGCGCGTCTTCCTTATGGCGCCCATCCATCATCATTTCGAAAAGAAGGGCTGGGCCGAGACCAAGGTCGTCATCCGTTTTTGGATTATCGCTGCGGCCTTTGGTGCCGTTGGCCTTGCTTTGTTCTTCCAGTTGGGATAGTGGTCTTTCATGCCTCTTGCTGATGTCTTTAGCCTGCTCGTTTTGGGTCAGGGCAAATCCGGTCTCGATGTCGCCCGCTGGGCGCTGGCACATCCCGAGCGCGTAAGCGCCGTTACCGTGTATGGCGGCGGCACCTCTGAGCCCAATGACGCCACGCGTGCGCTCGAGGCTGCTGGTGCGTCGTTTGTCTATGGGGCCGAACAGGTCGAGGGCGCCTATGACGTGTGCGTGACATGCCCGGGTATTTCGGAGTTCTCGTCCTTCTTTAAGGCGGGGCGTGAGCATGCCGCTCAGATTATGGGCGAGCCCGAGTTTGCCTATCGCTTGTCTCCCCAAAATTGGATTGCCATCACGGGCACCAACGGCAAGACAACTACCACGTCGCTGACTGATTATCTGCTCAAGGCCGCCGGTGAAGCCAGCGTGGCCGTCGGCAATATCGGTGAGCCGCCCGTGAACGAGATCGACGGCCGCGCACATAATGAGTGGTTTGTGGCCGAGCTGTCGAGTTATCAGATTGCTACGACCGCCGAGCTTCATCCTCGCGTGGCGGTGCTGCTCAACATCACGCCCGACCACCTGGGCTGGCACAAGAGCCACAAGAACTATGCGCTTGCCAAGATCAAGTTGTTCGAGAATATGGTCGACGACGACCTCGTGGTTATCGACGTTGAGGATGCCGGCATCCATGAGTTCGATGAGTACATCTACATGCCGGGCCGCCGCATCTGCAAGGTCGCTTTTGACGAGCCCGAGGGTGCAGACGCCGCCTTTGTGCGCGATGGCAAGATGATCGTGCGTCTGAAAGGCATCGAGACCCCGCTCATCGCTACATCCGAGCTCAAGATCTCGGGCCATCACAATGTTATCAATGCCCTGTGCGCTGCCACGGCTGCCTTGGCGGTCGGTGCCGATGTTGATGGTGTCTGCCGCGGTCTTGCCTCGTTCCAGCCGCTCGAGCACCGCGTGGAGCCGTGTGGCGAGATTGACGGCGTGCGCTACGTCAACGATTCCAAGGCGACTAACACCGATGCGGTCGAGAAGGCGCTGACGGCATTTCCCGATGACGACGTGATCTTGCTGCTCGGCGGCCACGATAAGGGCACGCCGCTCACGGACTTCGCGCGCGTCGTTATGGACAACGTGCGCTCGGTCGTCTGCTTTGGCGATGCGCGCGAGCGCTTCACCGCCGCTATGGACGAGGCCGATGTCGATGGCGATGTGGATATCGCTCAGGCGGATGATCTGCGCGACGCCGTGGACGTTGCCCGTTCGCTTTCGAGTCGTGGTGACGTGATCTTACTTTCTCCTGCCTGCTCTTCGTTCGATGAGTTCTCGGGCTATGAGGAGCGCGGCCGCGTGTTTAAGGACTACGTGGCTCAGCTTGCCGCTACAGCGAAATCACAAATGGAATAGGGGTTGCGGTGAGAGAGGAGAGCCCCCGACAAGGTATGAGGAGGCCCGACTCGGACCGTGCTTCCTCACGTCGCATCACACCGCGTTCCAGCCGCGGCGGGCAGTCGTTTAGCGAACGCTATATTGCCGGCGTTCCCGCCCGTATCATGCGCCCCCGTTTGATATTCATGGCCTGCCTGTTTACCTTGGTATGCTTTGGCCTGCTGATGGTGTACTCGGCGTCTTCGGTCGAGGCGCTGCACGAGAATGGCTCGGCGACGTTTTTTCTGGGTCGACAGGCCGCGTTTGCCGTGGTCGGTGTTCTAGCGCTGATTGCCATCGTGCGCGTTTTGCCGGACAGCTGGTTTGGGGAGGATGTGCTCAGGATCTTCCTTATCGGCATGATAGGGCTACTGCTTCTGGTGTTCTTGGTGGGCAGCGGCAGCCGTGGCGCCACGCGCTGGCTCAACATCGCCGGTATTCAGTTCCAGCCTTCCGAGTTTTTAAAGCCATTTGCCATTGCGTATTCGGCCATCATGCTTGATCGCTTCTTTTCGCCCGGTGGCAACATCAACGAATTCCTTCGCAAGATGGGCATCTACCTGGGCATTTCGCTCTTTCTGATCTTTATCCAGCCCGATTTCGGTACTGTCCTGATCATCCTGTTGACCCTCATGTGCATGGCGTTGTTTGCGGGTCTCGACCCCAGATTTATCATCGGCGTGCTAATCTTCGGCATTCTCGTGATCGTGATTGCGCTTGTCGCAGAGCCGTACCGTATGGTGCGTATTCAGGTTGCCTTGAACCCTTGGGCCGACGAGTATGGTGACGGCTATCAGGCCACGCTTGCCATCATGGCCTTTGCCTCGGGCGGTCTGTTCGGCCGTGGCATCGGCAACTCAACCATGAAGTACTCGTATCTGCCCGAGGCGCACAATGACTACATCCTGGCTATCATTGGCGAGGAAGTCGGCTTTGTCGGAACCGTGCTGTTCTTCTTGGTGTTTGCGATGCTGATCTACTCGGCGTTTCGCATTGCCGAGCAGGCGACCGATCGTCGGGGCGCGCTCATGGCGTCTGGCTCCGCGGTCATTCTCGCAGTGCAGTTTTTGATTAACGCGCTGGGCATCCTCAACGTGTTTCCCATGACGGGCAAACCGTTGCCGTTTATTAGCTACGGCGGTTCGTCGATTATTGTGTCGCTTATGCTTGCCGGGTTGATCCTGCGCGTTTCGTACGAGAGCGCCCGCCGCGATGAGTATGACCGCCGCCGTGAGAGCTTTGCCGTTATGGACGAGAGCACCGCCGGCGTAGCCCATGTGCGCGGTGAACGACCTTCGCGTAGCGGCTTTACCGTTCTGGATGGTTCTGCATCCGAGCCGGCAGCTCGTCCACGCCCGCGAATGGCTCCGCAAGGTCGTCCGCAGCGCCCCAGCCCTCGCAACGCGGGCGGCGGATATAATCGAATCGATTTGAACTCGGACCCGTCGGCGCGTCTGCGTACCGACGACCAGGGACCGCGTGTACGAAGGGACTACCATGACCGATAAAATGACCGTTGCTATTGCAGCCGGCGGCACGGCAGGACACATCAACCCCGCGCTCGCCTTGGCCGAAGAGCTGCGTGACCGTGGCCACCACGTTGTGTTCGTGGGCCAGTCGCGCAAGCTCGAGGGTCGTCTGGTCCCCGAGGCTGGGTTTGATTTTGTGCCCATTACGGTCACGGGCTTCGACCGCTCCCGTCCTTGGACGGCGCTGACCTCGCTGTGGCGCGTCAACAAAGCCAAGCGTGCGCTCGCCAGTCATTTCTCAAAGGTCGGCAAGCCCGATGCCGCCATTGGTTTTGGTGCCTATGTCGAGGTTCCGCTGCTGGGGTGGTGCAAGGGCGCGGGCGTTCCGTATCTGCTGCATGAGCAGAACTCTGTTCCGGGCCTGGCCAACAAGATGATGAACTCCCACGCCGCCCGCGTGTGCATCTCGGTGCCGGCAGCGCGTTCGGTCTTTGAGCGCGAAGGTGACCCTGACCACGTGCTCATGACCGGCAACCCCGTACGTCGCTCGGTGATCGAGGGCGATCGCGCTCGCGGCCGCAAGGCACTTGGCGTTCCCGAGGACGCTACGCTGCTGCTCGTCTTTGGCGGTTCACTTGGCGCCCAGCACCTCAACGAGCGTGTGGCTTCGCTCAAAAACGAGCTGCTTTCGCGCAAGAACCTCTATGTGTTGCATTCGACGGGTGCCGACGGCTTTGAGGAGACCGAGCGCGCTTTGGCGCTGACGCCCGAGGAGGCGAAGCATTACCGCGTCCAGCCTTACATCGACAACATGGGCGATATGCTGGCTGCTGCCGATTTGGTGCTCTCGCGTTCGGGCGCATCGAGCGTGGCCGAGATCGCTGCACTCGCCGTGCCTTCGGTGCTCGTGCCGTACCCGCATGCGACGGCCGACCACCAAACCACCAATGCCCGGTATCTGGTCGACGCCGGGGCCGGCGTGCTCTGCGCCGATGCCGATATCGACGGTTCTGCCTTTGCCGATGAACTGCTGCACCTGGTCGATGACGCGGCGGCGCGCGACGCCATGCGTCAGGCGGCGCGTGGTCTGGCTCAGGATAGGGCCGCCGCTCTTCTGGCGGATGCGGTAGAGGGTTTGCGTTAGTTAGACGGGATATCGTCGGTCGCCCTCGCGCTGATGCGGTAGGTGCGGTACAGTTAACGGGTTACAGGCAGTGTTTACGCAAGGAGTACACGAGCACATGGCTGATTCCCAGACTGCAACCTCCGCGCCCGAGTTTAAGAGCGCCCACTTTATCGGTATCGGCGGCGCCGGCATGAGCGGCATCGCCCTCGTTCTGCACGAGCGCGGTTATGCCGTTACCGGCTCCGACCTTAAGACGTCACGTTATATCCGCCAGCTTACCCGCGCTGGCGTGAAGGTGCATGTGGGCCATGAGGCCGCCACGATCGACGAGGTCAAGCCCGACGTGGTTGTTGTCTCCACCGCTATTCCGGAGTCCAACCCCGAACTCGTGCGCGCTCGCGAGCTTGGTATTCCCGTGTGGCCCCGTGCCAAGATGCTCTCTGCTTTGGGCCACGGCTACATCACCGTCGCTGTTGCCGGCACGCATGGCAAGACCACCACGTCTTCGATGTGCGCCACCATGCTCGACCGCATGGGTCTGGATCCGAGCTTCTTGATCGGCGGCATCGTCGAGGGCTATGACACGAACGGCAAGAACGGCTCGGGCGACTACTTTGTCGCCGAGGCCGACGAGTCCGACAGCTCCTTCCTGTTCCTGAACCCCAACGTAGTCATTGTGACCAACGTCGAGGCCGATCACCTCGATCACTACTCGGGTATCGAGGAGATCGAAGCGACTTTCGCCAAATTCATGAGCCTGGTGGGCGAGGACGGCACCGTCATCGTCTGCGGTGAGGACCCGCATCTGGTCGAGCTCGCCATGTCGACGGGCCGTCACGTGCTTTCCTACGGCTTTGCCGAGAGCAACGACATCGTCTGCATGCACCCGGATGTCAAGGGTATCCAGAGTGACTTTATCGTTCGCTTTGAGGATGGCACTGAACATGCCGTGGAGATCAAGAGCAATCCCGGTCGCCACAACATGCTCAACGCCACGGCGGTGCTCACCGTCGCCCATGTCCTGGGCCTTGACATCGACGCCGCCGCCAAGGCGCTCTCGAGCTTTGAGGGCGTTCGCCGCCGCTTTACCCACGTGGGCGATATCGATGGCATCACCGTGGTCGATGATTACGGCCATCACCCCACCGAGATCAAGGCGACGCTTGCTGCCGCTTCGTCGCTGGGCTACAAGCACGTCGACGTCGTGTTCCAGCCGCACCGCTATTCGCGCCTGCAGGCCCTGTGCGACGACTTTGCCGATGCATTTGCCAATGCCGATAAACTGCTGCTGATTGATGTGTTCTCGGCTGGCGAGATGCCCATCCCGGGTGTCACCTCTAAGATGCTCGCCGATACCGTGCGCGCCAAGCATCCTGGCAAGGAGGTCGTGTACTGCTCCAGCCGTCTTGAGCTCAATCAGGAGCTCGAGCAGATGGTGGGCGAGGGCGACCTGCTGCTCACTATGGGTGCCGGTGACGTTACGACCGTCGGTCCCGAGTTTATCGAGTATCTGACTGCCAAGAAAGACGCTTAAGTCTAATGGGTCTGTTTAACGCCGTCATGGCGCTCTCGGGCATGATCGACACGGATGTGATCGAGGACGAGCGCCTTGCGCGTCATACGAGCTATCGTATCGGCGGCAAGGCCGACCTCTTTGTGACGTGCCATAGCTATCATGCCCTCCGCCGCGCCGTGGCGGTGCTCGATCGCGAGCAGGTGCCGTGGGTCATCATCGGCAAGGGCTCCAATCTGCTGGTTGCCGATGGCGGTTATCGCGGCGCCGTCATTTCGCTCGGACGTGAGTTTCAGCGCACGGTTGTTGCCGATGACGGTTGTACGCTGACGGTCGGTGCGGGCGTGATGTTTGCGCGCCTGGTCAACGATGCCCTGTCGCGTAGCCTCTCGGGCCTTGAGTTTGCCGTTGGCATCCCTGGTTCGGTCGGCGGTGCGATATCTATGAATGCCGGCACACGGACCGAGTGGATTGGCTCGCTGGTTGAGGATGTCGTAACGTTTGACCCGGCATCCGGTATCAAGCATTATGCGGGGTCCGAGATCACTTGGGGCTACCGCGAATGTAGCCTTCCCCGCAATGAGATCATCCTCGAGTGCGTGCTCAAGCTTAAACCGGCGCCCAAGGCCGACATCCGCGACCGCATGGAACGGTACCTGACGAGGCGCAAGCGTACGCAGCCCATGGGTCGCGCATCCTGCGGGTCGGTCTTTCGCAACCCGCCCGATGCGAGTGTGGGCAAGCTTATCGAGGATTGTGGATTAAAGGGTTTTTCGATTGGCGGCGCGGAAGTTTCGCCCGTTCACGCTAATTTTATCGTTAATAACGGAACTGCCTCGGCCGATGACGTTGCCGCGGTTATCAGACATGTGCACGGAAAGGTGAGGGAGGCGTATGGCATCGAGCTCAGACCGGAAGTTAAATTCCTCGGCTTCTAGAGCATCGAAACCCACCTTCCGCCGCGCCGGAGGGCGTTCCGGCGCGCCTGCCAAACCTCAACGCAATACCGTCGCGCATTCTAAGTCTGTCGGGCATGCTCGACAGACCAGTCGTCCGGTCGTTGGCTCGCAGCTCGGTAATCGTCCGGCCGCAAAAAAGTCCTCGCGTCCCTCGGTGACGTCAAAGCCTGTTATGGGCGCCAAACCTGCCCGTCCCATGGCAACTCCTAAGCCCTCGACGGGAACTAAAGCGCCGCGTCCAGGTCGCACACTAGGCGCATCGAAACCGCGCTCGCTGACATCGGTGCCGGCTACCGCCAAGAAGCCTTCGGGTAAAAAAAGCGTCAACCCGTTGTCTTCACTTGGGGCGATGGTAAATAAAACATCAGACGCCGCTTCTGTCGTTACAGGCAAAGGCAAAATCGTTGGCGGCGTTCTGGCCGTCTTGGCCGTGCTCGTCGTCGTTGCCATCGTGGTGATTAACTCTGGATTGTTTACCGCCACTGATATTCAGATTCAAGGCAGCGAGCATGTGACGAAGCACGATGCTATCCAGCTGATCGATTTGCCCGAGGGAACGTCGCTTTTTAACGTCGATCCCGACCAGATTACCGAGGACCTCAAGCAGAACCCGTGGGTCTCGGGCGTAGATGTCCAGCGTCAGTTCCCGCATACGCTCATCATTACGCCGATGGAGCGCAAGGTCATCGCAATTGCCTATATCAGCTCCGATGACCTTGCCTGGGCCATCGGGGATGATGACACCTGGATCGCCCCGCTGTCGACGTCGGTCGAAGTGGATGACCAGGGCAACGTCATCACGACGGGGCAGGGCTCAAATACCCTGACCGGCATTGATGCCGCGCTGGCGCTCGCTAAGCACTATGGCGCGGTGTTGTTGACTGATGTCTCGGCGGATGTCGCTCCGGTTTCCGGCCAGGCGGTGAGCTCCAAGGCCGTTAAGGCTGGCTTGGATTATGTGCGTGGTTTTTCGAGCGAGTTCTTGGGACAAGTCAAGGATATTTCCACGCCTTCGGTCGAAGCCATCTCGGCAAACCTCAATAACGGCATTGAGGTGTCGCTGGGCGATTCGGACGATATCGTCAAGAAGGAACGCGTAGTTACCAAGTTGCTTTCGCAGGTAGAGGGCGTAACGTATATCAATGTGCGCTCTCCGGGTAACTATACATTTAGGAACGCTCCGACCTCGTAGCGCTGGTTGATGCTTTGTTGAGGGGCCATACCACGCCGTTTATCTGGTTTGTTTGGTTTTCACGGTCAATTATTTGACTGATACGTTCATAATGTGCAAACATAATACGGTTTACCTTTGCATTTACTTTCAACCTGAAGGTTAATGTGCGCAGGGGTCGACCCATGCTATGGCTATAACCTTTGTTCGGAGGACCGACATGCACGAGACAGAGATCAACAACTACCTTGCCGTCATTAAGGTGGTCGGCGTCGGCGGCGGCGGTACCAACGCGGTCAATCGAATGATCGAAGAGGGCATCCGCGGCGTCGAGTTTGTTGCCATCAACACCGATGCTCAGGCACTCGCGATCTCTGATGCCGATATCAAGGTGCACATCGGCACCGACCTTACCCGCGGCCTGGGCGCCGGCGCCAACCCCGAGGTTGGCCGCAAGGCTGCCGATGAGTCCCGCGACGACATTGCCGAGGCGCTCGCTGGCGCCGACATGGTGTTCATCACCTGCGGCGAGGGCGGTGGCACCGGTACCGGCGCTGCTCCCATCGTTGCCGATATCGCGATGAACGAGGTCGGTGCGCTGACCGTCGCCGTCGTGACCAAGCCCTTCACCTTCGAGGGCCGCAAGCGCAAGAAGAGCGCCGAGGAGGGCATTAAGACCCTCTCCGATTGCGTCGACACCATGATCGTCATCCCTAACGATAAGCTGCTCGACATCGCCGAGAAGAAGACCACCATGCTCGAGGCCTTCGCGATTGCCGATGGCGTCCTTTCCCAGGGCACCCAGGGCATCACCGACCTCATCACCGTCCCCGGTATCATCAACCTGGACTTCGCCGATGTTAAGACCATCATGAAGCAGGCCGGTACCGCCATGATGGGTATCGGTACCTCTTCTGGGGACACCCGTGCCGTCGACGCTGCCCAGCAGGCCATCTCCAGCCCGCTGCTCGAGAGCTCCATCGATGGCGCCACGCGCGTGCTGCTCTCCATCGCCGGTTCCAAGGACCTGGGCATCCAGGAGATCAGCGACGCCGCCGACGTTGTCGCCAACGCCGTCGACCCCGAGGCCAACATCATCTTCGGTACCGTTGTCGACGAGTCCCTGGGCGATCAGGTGCGTATCACCGTCATCGCTACGGGCTTCTCCGACTCCAACGTCAACCGTCAGGACGAGCTCTTTGCTGCTCAGCAGTCTCAGAGCAAGGCCGCTGCCTCCGCTGAGCCGCAGCGCACCGCTCCTGCCACGAGCCCGGCTCAGGCCGCTCCGACCCGCAACGTCGGTAGCACCGAGCTTCCTAACTTCGGCAACGATCAGTTCGAGCTTCCCGACTTCCTGAAGCGCGGTAGCTTCTAAGTCGTTCTTTGCATTGTTGTGCACAGGGGCGTGTCCGTATGGACGCGCCCTTTTTATTTCGACTTTGTAAACTAGAACCTCCAATCTCTTTACGTTCCCTTTACGATTGCCTCCAGCGCAGCAGGTATCCTTTTAGAGAAGTATGACAGCCGTATAAACGCGGGCTGTAGCGGCGATGCCGCGGTACTTGTGTTATTAGGAGGCTTTAGTATGGCAGCACGTGCGGACAAAGTTTCGCGTGTCGACCATGATGGAGTTACGTTGGTGGAGGGCGCGACATCCGATGTTCGCTTTGCCTTCACCGAGCGCGCCGGTGGCGTTTCCGAAGATGCGTACTCCTCACTCAACTTGGGCTCGCATGTTGGCGATGACCCCTTTGCTGTTCAAGAAAATCGTCGTCGTGCGCTCGAGGCTATGGGTGCCGCCGAGTGCGAGCACAACCTGCTCGTTCCCAATCAGGTCCATGGTGATCATATCGTTGCGGTGACCTCGAACGGCGCCGATGACCTTGAGGACGTTCGCGAGCAGATTGCCGAGGGCTGTGATGCCATCGTCTGCACGGCGCATAACGTGCCCGTGCTGCTCTGCTTTGCCGACTGCGTTCCCGTGGTGCTGGTGGCCCCCGGCGGATTTGCCGTGGTGCACTCCGGTTGGAAGGGCACGATTGCACGTATTTCCGCCAAGGCGTGCCAGGCGCTTTGCGATGCTGCCGGCTGCGATGCGAGCGACGTTTCCGCCTATATCGGCCCCCATATCTTGGGTGACGAATATGAGGTATCCCAGGAACTCATGGATCGCTTTGCCGCCGAGTTCTCGTGCATCGATGCGAGCACCTCTCGCATGCTCAATCTTTCCGCTGCCATTTGCGAGGCGCTGGTAGATGTCGGTGTCGACGCGGATAATATCGTGGATACCCAGCTTTCGACTGTGCGTCAGAACGACCGCTTTTATTCCTACCGTAACGAGAACGGCACCTGTGGGCGCCATGCTGCGATCGGCGTGATGCTATGAGAAAGATCGTATCGGTCCTGAGCGTCGCTGTGCTTACGCTTACGCTGTGCGCCTGTTCTTCGGGATCTTCCACCTCTTCCATTACCGTCGCTGGCTCCACGACCTGCCTTCCTATCGCCGAGATTGCGGCCGAGGGTTTTAAGGAGGAGACCGGCATCGACGTGCTCGTTTCCGGTTTGGGTTCTTCCGCTGGCATCGAGGCCGTCAGCGCCGGCACGGCCGATATCGCCAGCTCCTCCCGTGGACTCAATGCCGACGAACAGGATCTGGGCCTGACTCCCATCGTCATTGCCCACGACGGTATTGCTGTCATCGTGAACGACGACAACCCCGTCGATAACCTCTCGACCGAGCAGCTCCGCGATATCTACGCCGGCAAGATCACCAACTGGAAAGAAGTCGGTGGCGAGGACCTGAGGATTCAGGTCATCAACCGAGACGAGGCGTCCGGTACGCGCGAGGCCTTCCGTACCATCGTGATGGACGGCACGCCGTTCGATCGCCGTTCGGCTGTTCTTTCGGGTACGGGCCAGGTACGCGATGTCGTGTCCCGCTCGCGTGGCGCTATTGGCTACATCTCGCTGGGTTTTGTCGAGAGTCTCAACGCCAAGACCTCGGTCAAGGCCGTCTCGGTCAATCATGTTGAGGCGTCCGAGAAGACGGTCGCGAGCGGCGGCTATCCCATCTCGCGCGACCTTTACTTCTTTGTGAAGGGTGCGCCTTCGCAGCAGGCGCAGGATTACATCGACTACGTGACGTCCGAAAAGATGGACAAGCAGATTCGCGAGGCGGGCTTTATTCCCGTCACCAACGACGAGAAGGGGAGTGAGTAGCATGGAAGCACAGGAAAACTCCCAGACTGAGCAGAATGCTCAGGCACCCAAGAAGCGCGAGCTGGCGCTCGTATCGCGCAGTACCTATATCAAGGAGAAGGCGCTGCAGTGGATCTTCTTTGCCTGCGCGTTTTTGGCGGTCGTTACCGTCATCCTGATTTTTGTCTTTACCACGTACTCGGCGCTGCCCGTCTTTACCGACATCGGTCTGGCGGACTTCTTTAGCTTTACGTGGGCGCCCTCTGAGGGCCACTACGGCATCATGTCGCTGCTTGCCGGCTCAGGTCTGGTGACCGTCGGTGCGCTCGCCATGGGCGTGCCGCTAGGTGTGGGCACGGCCGTGTACCTGGTCGAGATCGCCGGCAAGCGCGTGCGCAAGCTCATCAGCCCCGCCGTTGACCTGCTGGCGGGCATACCCTCCATCATCTACGGCTTCTTTGGCATGATCATCATCCGCCCGTTTATCGCACAACTGACCGGCGGCCTTGGTTTTGGTGCGCTGACGGCGTGGTTTGTGCTCGCCATCATGATCGTCCCTACCATCACCACGCTCACCATCGATGCTCTCAATTCCATTCCCATGGGCATTCGCGAGGCATCGTATGCCATGGGCGCCACAAAGTGGCAGACCATCTATAAGGTCGTGCTACCTGCCGCGAAGCTGGGTATCGTTGATGCCATCGTGCTGGGTATGGGCCGTGCCATCGGCGAGACCATGGCCGTGCTCATGGTCGTAGGTAACGCCCCGGTTATTCCCGACAGCATTGCGAGCCCCATCTCGACGCTCACGAGCCAGATTGCGCTCGACATGAGCTATTCCTCGGGTCTGCACCGCTCGGCGCTGTTCGGCATGGGTGTGGTCCTGTTTATCATCTCCGCCACGCTGGTGGGTATCGTCCGTCTGATTTCCAAGAAGAAGAGGGGGTAGGCTATGTCCGATTCCGTTGACACGACGGTCGATACGACCTCGTCGCGCGAGCGCATCAAGCGTGCCCTTTCCCACGGCAAGAAGGGCCGCATCAACAAGGACCTGTCCAACAAGATCATGCTTGGCGTGTTTCGTGCCGCTGCCTACATCACCACGCTGGTGCTGGTCGCTATCATCGCCTACGTGGTCATCAACGGCCTGCCACACATCTCGCTCGACTTTATCTTCGGTTGGCCCCAGGGCGTCAACGCCGAGGGCGGAATTTGGCCCACGATCGTCTCGACCGTCTACGTGACGGCGCTCGCCATGCTTATCTGCACGCCGATCGCTGTGCTGGCAGCCGTCTATCTGGCCGAGTACGCCAAGCAGGGCAAGGTCGTCGAGCTCATTCGCTACGCTGCTGACGCTTTGGCCTCGGTGCCCTCCATCGTTATGGGCCTGTTTGGCTACGCCTTGTTTGTCGAGGCTATGGGCCTGGGCCTTTCGATGGTCTCGGCCGCTCTGGCGCTCGCGCTCTTGATGCTTCCCATCGTCATGCGCACCACCGAAGAAGCCATTCGCGCCGTTCCGCGCTATATCCGTTGGGGCGCGTACGGCCTGGGCGCTACCAAGTGGCAGGTCGTCTCCAAGATCGTGCTTCCTTCGGCCTTTGGCCGCATTGCCACGGGCATCGTCCTTGCCATCGGCCGTGCCATCGGCGAGACCGCCGTGGTGCTCTACACCATGGGCCAGGCCATCAATCTACCTATTTCGCCGCTCGATTCCGGTCGTCCCATGACCGTTCACCTGTACCTGCTTGCCAACGACGGCATCAACATGAACGCAGCCTACGGCACTGCGCTCTTGCTGATGGTGATCATTTTGGCCTTCAACCTGTTTGCGCGCTTCCTGTCGCGTAAGCGTCGCTAGTTAAGGAGTCCCATGTCCGTTTATCAGTCCGCTCCCGCGTTGGAGCAAGCGGCCATTACGGCCAAGGATTTCAACTTTTGGTACGGTGACTTTCATGCGCTGACGGGGCTTGACCTCAACATCGCCAAAAACGCCATCACCTCCTTCATTGGCCCTTCGGGCTGCGGCAAGTCGACGTTTTTGCGCTGCATCAACCGCATGAATGACCTGATCGAGGGTACGCGCGTCGAGGGCACCATGACGCTCGACGGCAACGATATCTATGCCGAGGGTGTCGACCCGGTCGACCTCCGTCGCCGCGTGGGCATGATCTTTCAGCAGCCCAATCCGTTTCCCAAATCCATCTACGAGAATGTCGCCTTTGGCCCTCGTCTGCAGGGCGTGACTAGCAAAAGTGACCTCGATGACATCGTGGAAGAATCGCTCAAGCGCGCCAACCTCTGGAAAGAGGTATCCAATCAGCTCAACAAGGATGGTTTGGCGCTCTCGGGCGGTCAGCAGCAGCGTCTGTGCATCGCGCGCGTGCTTGCGGTGCAACCCGATGTCCTTCTGATGGACGAGCCCTGCTCCGCCATCGACCCCACGTCCGTCTCTAAGGTCGAGGATTTGATGGCCGAGCTGGCGCCCGAGATGACGATCATCATCGTCACGCATTCAATGCAGCAGGCAGCTCGCATTAGCGACTACACCGCATTCTTCTTGCAGGAAGTTGCCGGCGAGCCCGCTACGCTCATCGAGTATGGTCAAACCGACGCGATCTTCACCAGCCCGGTGGACTCGCGGACGGAAGACTATATCACCGGCCGCTTTGGCTGATCGGTGCGACTAGTCCCAAGCCGATCGGACCTGGTCCGGTGCGTATTCACTGTGCGGGCGGCATGACCGCACCCAACTGATTGGAGTGAACCATGCGCAAACTGTTTTCCCGTCAGCTCATCGAGGCCCGCCACGAGATGCTGAGCATCTACGAGGCCGTCGATCTGGCCCTCCACGATGCCGTGAGGGCCTATGTTACCGACGACCGCAAGCTCGCCACCAAGACCAAGAAGCGCACGCTTTCGATTGACGCGCGCTGCGCTAACCTGGAGGCCGTGTGCTACAACCTGATCGCCACGCAGTCACCGGTCGCCTCCGACTTCCGCTTGCTGCAGACGATCATCTACGTCGACTTTAACCTGCAGCGCATGACCGATAAGGTTCGCCAGATTTGCCGTGCCACGCGTCATATGATCAAGGCCGACATCTCGCTGCCCAAGGAGCTTGTCGGCACGGTCGAGGCCGAGGCTGAGGCCGTCTACCAGGTGCTGGGCTCTTCGCTTTCTGCGCTCGTCACCAACGACATGTCCATCATCTGCAACTTGGCCGTCGAGGACGAGCCAGTGCGCGCCGCCTACGAGAAGTTCTTCCGCACCTTTAACCGTATGGATACGGGCGACTTTATGGACGACGACAGCAACTATGACGACCTGCGCCGCGCCATCATGGTATCGCGCTATCTCGATCGCATCGCCTCGATTTCCATCGATGCCGCCTGCCGTCTGACCTTCCTGTTGACCGGACAGCGTATGACTGCCGGTGATATCGCCTGCACTGATGAGGATGAGCTCGAGAGCATGCGCGTGCCTTCGGGCGAGGGTGTTATCATGAGGCCCGCCGTCGACGCGCGCTACGTTGCCAAGGTGCCCGTTAGCGAGGTCAGCGAGGGTCTTCGCTACCTGCTCGATCATCTTGAGGACGAGGACGATGGCGAGGACGACGAGGAGTAAGTAACCCCGTTCGTCGAAAGATTGTAAATACCTAAGTGAGCGCGGCCTTGCACATGCGGGGCCGCGCTCTTGCGTTAGCATGGGACTACTTGTTTGGCTGTCAGCGGAGGCGATTGGCAATGGATAACTATTTGGACTTGATGCGCGCTCGCCGCGAGCAGATTCTGGAACGTTTTTATGCGGCGCTCGATCGCGCGGGCCGTCCCCACGACGCCGCGAGCCTCATTGCCGTGTCCAAGACCGTTGGTGTCGATGAGACCGTTGCCGCCATCCAGGCGGGGTATCGCCATTTTGCCGAGAACCGCCCGCAGGAGCTGGTTCGCAAGCTCACGGGTCTGGCGGAGCATCCGGAGCTGCCCGAGGTGCGCTTCGATATGATCGGCAACCTGCAGACCAATAAGATCAATGCGGTGCTGGGCTCAGCCGAGCTGATTCACTCGGTGGGTTCGCTGCATCTGGCGCAGGCGATCTCGAGCCGTGCCGTCCGCAAGATTGAGGCAGGCGAGCTCGCCGGCCCCCAGCGTGTGCTCATTGAGGTCAATGTGAGTGGTGAGGAGTCGAAGGGAGGCTTTTCGCCCGATGAGATTCGCGCCGCCGCGGGTGAGCTTGCGGAACTTGAGGGAATTTGCGTGCAGGGGCTTATGACTATGGCGCCCCGGGGGAATAAGGATGTGGCACGCCGCACCTTTGCGGGTCTTCGTGAGCTGAGGGATGAGCTGGAGGCGGCGCATCCCGATTTGAACCTGCCTGAGCTTTCCTGCGGCATGAGCGAGGACTTTGAGCCTGCCCTTGAGGAGGGCTCTACGCTCGTTCGCCTGGGCAGGGTAGTATTTAGCCCGGAGTTTGCAGTAAAATAAGGCTCTGAAGTGCGCACTGATTATCGGGGCGCCTGCACTAAACCGCGAGAGGACACAACCATGGGCTTCCTTGACGAGATTAAAAATAAGATGCACCTGGGCGGCCAGCAGGGTTACGACCAGGGTTATGGCCAGGACGACGACTACGGCTACGATGACGGCTATGACGATAGTTATCAGGGCAACGGCTACAGCGGTGCTTCGGGCGAGGGCTTCTACACCCAAGACGAGCCGAGCAACGGCCTGCTTGGTCAGACGCGCCGCGGTGAAGCTGAGTCGGTTGCCGTGTATACGCGCTCCGGTCAGCTGGTCGGCGATGACTCTCGCCATGCCACAACGTATAACCCGCCTTCGCGCTCGCAGGACAGTGTTGCGAGCGGTTATCGTCCTGGTGCCTATGACACGCCGTCTAGCTACGCCGAGAACACCCGCGCCCGTGCCGCCGCTGCGCCCGCGCCTGCACCGAGCGATGCCTCGGCCTATGCGAGCAATATCATCAACGCCACACCGCAGCTGCCGGCCTATGTCCTGCGCCCCGAGAGCTATGACGACGTGGAGACCGTGGTGCGCCGCGTTCGCACCAAGCAGCCTGTCGCACTGATTTTTGTGGGCGTACGCACCGAAGTTGCCAAGCGCGTCTTGGACTTCTCTTACGGCTTTGCCTGCGGTCTGGGTGCCACGGTCAAGGAGGTGGGCGACCGCGTGTTCATGGTGCTGCCCGCCGGTTGCGAGGTCAAAGATTCCGATCTCAAGAAGCTTCGTGCGGACGGCTACCTTAAGTAAAGACAAGACGAGGAGATTCCCATCAACATCTACACTATCGTCCAGCTGGTCAACACGCTGTTCAACTTCTATTCCACGCTCATTGTCGTCTACTGCTTTATGACGTGGATTCCCATGAAGCAGGGTGGTTTGCTTCAGGATATTGCCGCGGTGCTTGATAGCGTGTGCGGTCCGTGGCTCAACCTGTTCCGTCGTTTCATCCCGCCGATGGGCGGTATCGATTTTTCGCCGGTCGTTGCGATTATTGCGTTGCAGTTGGTGCAGAGGCTGGTTCTGCAGCTTCTTATAGGTATACTCGTGTAGAACTGACTTAGTAACTTACGTCGGGCGTGTAGCGCCGAGGCGATGAAAAAGGAGACTTGTTATGGCTATTACCCCTGCAGACATCCAGGCTCAGACTTTCTCTGAGGCCAAGCGTGGCTACGATCCTGCCGAGGTCGACGTCTTCTTGGAGACGCTGTCCTCTGAGGTTGACGCTATGCTCGCTAAGATCGTCGACCTTAAGGGTCGTCTGACTGCTACCGAGCAGCAGCTTGCCGATGCGCAGGCTCAGCTTGCCCAGGCTCAGGATGCCCCCGCCCAGGCTGTTCCTGCCGCCCCCGTGGCTGCTCCCGCCCCTGACTTCTCCGCTCAGGAGCGCCAGATTTCCGCTGCCCTGATCGCTGCCCAGCAGACCGCTGAGACCATCGTCAACGATGCCAATGAGAACGCTGAGCGTATTCGCAACGAGGCTGACGCCAAGGCCCGCGAGGTTATCCGCCAGGCTCTGACCGAAAAGCAGGCTGAGCTCGAGGAGATCGATCGTCTCAAGGCTTCTCGTGAGGAGTTCAAGGCCGAGTATCTCAAGCTCATCCAGCACTTCATGGACGATGCCCAGAACTCCTTCCCGGCCGACCTCATGGCCTCCACGCCGGTCGGTTCTGCCGCTTCTCCTGCGGTGACTGTTCCCGCCGAGCCGCTGCCCGTCGCTGACCCGGTTGTCCCCGTGGCCGATCCCTTCGCCCCGATCGACAACTTCGCTGCCGACGACCTGGACTAACATTCGGCCTACAATTTAGTGCCTAGAAAGGACCCGCAGCTTGCGGGTCCTTTTTTATGACTGTACCGGGGCGCGCAACATAAAAAACCGAGCCCTGCACATAGTGGCGCAGAACTCGGCGAACCGGTGAGCGGTCAAGGATAGGTTTTAGGGCATGTCCCAAAATCTACTTGAGGAGGAAGTCGGAGAGGGGAATGGTACGGGCCTCGCGATGCTCGGGGTCGGCGATGTGGTCGGCAGGATATCCGCAGACGAGCATGTGATAGGGATAGACGCCCTCGGGCAGGTTGAACTGCTCCTGTGCCACCTCGGGCTTAAAATGGCATACCCAGCACGTTCCCAGGCCCTGCTCGGTGGCCTCCATCATCATCTGATCGCACACTATGGACGTATCGATTTCACTGGAATTCATCTGGTCATACGGGCGCACCCAAGCGTCTTCGGTAACGCTACAAATAAGGAAGATGAGCGGAGCGCCAAAGATAGATCCATCACGAGCAAACCGAGGCTGACAAGCAGCAGCCTTCTCCAGAAGCTCAGGCGTATCCAGCACCATCACACGAGAAGGATGATTATTACAAGCAGAAGGAGCAATCCGCCCAGCCTCAACAATGGCATCCACAACAGCTTGCTCAACAGAACGATCCTGAAATTCACGACAAGAATACCGACCCCGAGCCAGATCCAAATAAGACATACAAGCCCTCCAACAATTAAAAATCAAACAAACCCAAAGTAACCCAAAGAGTACCCAAAGCGGCAATCAGCCAATCGCTCATCGAATACCAAAGTAAAACCCCGAGCAATCAAGGGCCATCACAGCAAAGGCCCCACCACGCTCAACCCCTCAGCCAAAGTTCCCAATGGTGGTACGTAAGGGAGCGGGCCCGACCACTAATACCTTTTGAACGACTCTGCTTGCAGCCGGAGTGAAAAAGGTATTAGTGGTCGGGCCCGCGACCGGTGGGATACGTACCCCCAATTAACTGTTCTTCATGACAATCGAATCCACAACATCGGCCACATTCTCGCAGCAGTCGGCGCAGTACTCCAGGAAGGCGTAGACGTCACGCCAAGCGATGACCTCGAGCGGATCCTTGCCGTTAACGTGCAGGTTGCGCATGGCGTTGATGTAGAGCTCGTCGGCCTCGGACTCGATGGTGTTGATCTGGATGACCAGCTCGCGCAGCGTTTTGGACTTGCGGTAGTTGGGAAGCTCGACCATCAGGTCTTTCATGGCGCGGCAGGCGTCAGTCACCTTGTGGGCGATGACGATGGCGTCGGGATGGATGCTCTGAATGTTGGTGAAGTAGACGCGCTGCACGACGCCCTCAATACGGTCGAGCACGGTGTCGAGCGCGCAGCTCATCAGATCCAGATCCTCGCGCTCGAGCGGGGTGATAAAGGCGGTGAGCAGGGCGTCTTCGAGCTCGTGGTGCTTCTTGTCTGCCGCATGCTCAATCGCATGCATCTCCTCGAGCATGTCGTGGATCTGCGCGGGATCAAAGTTCTCAAAAATCTTGATGAGCAACTCTGCGGCCTGGACAGCAAGGTCGGCGCAGGCGACGTAGTTGTCAAAGTAGAACGAATCGGGTTTCTTTGCCATGGGTGGGTCCTTTCGAGGCGAAGACGGGTGGGCGAAGTGTTGCGGTCCAGATGGACGTTCGGTTTGACTAGAGGAACATCATGAACAGCTTGGCCATGACAAAGCTGATGAGTCCGCAGGCGGGGAAGGTGAAGAACCAGGTGAACATCATGTCCTTGACGACGCCGAAGTTGATGGCCGAAAGGCGCTTGACGGCACCGACGCCCATGATGGCGCAGGTCTTGATGTGGGTGGAGGACACGGGGATGCCGGTAAGGGTGGCAAGCAGCAGGTTTGCGGCGCCCGCCAGGTCGGCGGAGAAGCCCTGGTACTTTTCGAGCTTGACCATGCTCTGGCCGACGGACTTGATGATGCGCTCGCCGCCCACGCTGGTGCCGATACCCATAGTGGCCGAGCACAGCAGCATAATCCAGATGGGGATGCCTGCATCGCCGACGCTCGTCTGGCCGCTGGCAAAGGCCACGCCTAAAAAGAGCACGCCGATGAACTTCTGTCCATCCTGCGCGCCGTGCATAAAGCTCATGGCCGCAGCGCTCGCGATCTGAGCGTATTTAAAGAAGACATTGGCACGTCGCCTGTTGGCGGCGGCGAAAAGAATCGAGACGAGCTTGCACAGGACCCAGCCCATGACAAAGCCCAGGCCGATGGAGAGCGCCAGGCCGTAGATGACCTTCATCCACTCGTGGACGTTGACGCTGCTCGCGCCGCCGAGGGCGATAGCGGCACCGGTCAGGCCGGCGATAAGGCTGTGGCTTTGCGAGGTGGGGATACCAAAACGCGACGCTGTGGCGCCGTAGACGACGATGGAGAACAGCGCCGCGCAGAGGCACGCGAGCGCCATGGTGCTGTTTCCGCCAAAGTCGACGATATGCGAGATGGTATTGGCGACGCTCGCGTTAAAGTGCGTCATGATGAGCACACCGAGGAAGTTGAATGCGGCGCTCATGAGAATGGCGGCGCGGGCGGGCATGCAACGCGTAGTGACGCAGGTCGCGATGGCGTTGGGCGCGTCGGTCCATCCATTGACGAAGATGGCGCCCAACGCGAGGATCACGGTGACGGCAAGGACTGGGTTCGACACAATTTGGCCGAGGAAGGTTGAGAACGTTACGTCCATATATGGGCTTTCTCGAAGTTTGCAGACACGTTACAAAAACATGATAAATCGTATCACCTCCTGTGGGTTTCTTTACCGAGTTCTGATGGGAGAAGTGAACTTTTTGGCACTAAAATTGAATATTAGCCCTGTTGACCGCGGGTGTTCTTTTTGCTAACACGCCATGCGGACACGTGCGATTACTACGACACTCCAAAACCACAGTCTGTTCGCTTTACAACATGCAAACATGCGTTCGATAATAGGAGGCATGGAATATCGACAGACAGATGGCAAAACTCGGCGCGTGCACAAGCAGTATGTGGACGTCGTGGCTCGCATCCTCGCGGGCGGACAGGTCGTGCCGGTCACCGTCTGCTGGGTCGACGGTCGTTGCTTTACGATTGACGAGATTGTCTCGACCACTGGGTTTGGCCTGACGGTTCACGGCATCCGTACGGCAACCTATAAGGTGCGTTTTGGCGGGCACGCGACCGAGTTGTATCTGGAGGACCAGACGCGCGAACGACCAGATGGTTCGCAGGCCCATCTGATGCGTTGGTGGGTGTGGGCATTCGACCGTACACTCGAGGGCGAGCGCCGTGGGTAAGGACGTACGGCATTCGGGTACAATGACAGGAATCTTGTCACCTGCTGCGCCGTCTTTCACGGCACTTTTTGAAAGGACGAACCTATGAACGATATCCAGGGCTATCAGAACGGCCCCGTCGAGAGCGGCGCAAGCCGCGCCAAGGAGATGTCGCCGCGCGCGTACAATCTCGCCATGTCTGCCCTGATCTTCTTGGGCTTTTGCGCCATGGGCGCCGGCGCCTACTTTACGAGCACCATGTCGTTTGCGCGCATGATGATGAGCGGCGCCGCCCTGCCGCTGGTCTTTGGCTCGTTTATTTTGACCATCGTCGGCATGGTCATGATGTCGGCCGCCGCCAGCAAGCAGTCCGTGGGCCTGTCCCTTGTGGGCTACGTAATCTTTGCGAGTACCTTTGGCCTGACCGCGTCGTTTGGCCTTGCCAACTACGACCTGCCCACCATCAACACTGCCTTTATCGCCACGGCCGCCATCACCTTTGTCTTTGGCACGCTTGGCGTGACCTTCCCCAAGTTTTTCCAGCGTGTGTATGGCATCGGTTTTGGTATTCTGCTCGCCACTATTCTGGTTGAGATCGTGCTGATGTTCATGGGCGTGTCGCAGTCCATCACCGACCTGATCGTGATTGTGGTGTTCGCTGGCTTTATTGGCTACGACACCTATGTTGCCACGACGGTGCCGCCTACGCTGCCCAACGCCGTGCTCATGGCCTCTAACCTGTTCGTGGATATTATCAACGTGTTCCTGCGCATTTTGAACATCCTCGGCCGTCGCGATTAAAGCGCGGCATTGCGACGCTTCCTGCCGGACACGGTAAAACGATGCGAAAGGCGGTCCTTCGGGGCCGTCTTTTTTGTGCGCGGCGGGGTATCATGGATGGGAAAAAGCCGATAGCGGCAGCGACAGGAAAGGTGGCCACGTATGGCAGACGTCGACAACAGGAACCGTAACCGCAGGTCCAACCGAACGGGTCAGCCCAATCCCAAGCGCGAGGCGCGTGCCAAGGCCGCCGAGTGCCATGTGGCGGCTATGTCCGAGGCCTGCGCCAAGGACATCGAGCGTTCGCTTGCCGGCGTGTGCGAGTTCGATGGTATGCCTGCCGGTTTTGTCGCGGCGATGAAGGTCAAGGCCCAGGTGGCTGCTGCTGCCGAGGAGCAGGTTGCCGAGGAGCCCGAGGCCGCCGAGGTCGAGGCTGCAGTCGATACCGAGGTGGCGCCCGAGCCCGCCGAGGAGCCCGCTCCGGTTCTGCCCGAGGTCACCGTGCTCGATGCCTCTGCCACGCAGGCCATTCTGGATAACGGCCGAGGCTACGCGCAGTTCTGCGACATGGCCGTGCTCGCCTTTGCCTCGTTCACCAACCCGGGCGGCGGCTACATCCAGGGCTATCTGGGTCAGGAGGCCACGCTCTGTGCCGATTCGTACCTGTACAACGTGCTCGATAAACAGCGCAATTGGTACGGCGAGAACCGTCGCCGCAACATCAACTGCGAGCTTTACCGCAACCGTGCGCTGGTGGTGCCTGCGGTGCGCTTCGACCGCAACCACGTGCATGCGTATGCCGACGTGATCGTGGCCGCCGCGCCCAACGCCAAGCGCGCTCGCCAGGAGTATCGCGTGGGTGACGATGCCCTGCTGGACGCCCTGCGCGATCGCATCCGCTTTGTGCTTGCCATCTGCGACGAGCTGGGTCGCGAGAAGCTCGTGCTGGGCGCTTGGGGCTGCGACAACAACGGCTTTGACGCCGAGGCCGTGGCCGAGCTCTTCCGCAAGGAGCTCGCATCGGGCGACTTTAAGGTCAAGCAGGTCTTTTTTGCCGTGCCCTCTACGCGCTGGGACGAAGATTTTGCCAAGTTCGAGCACGTGCTGGCAAACTTCCCCGAGCGCAACGAGGAGTCCTATGCCCAGGTTGCCGCTCGCGCTGCGGCTGCCCACGCCGCCGAGCAGGCCCAGGCTGCCGCCGAGGACGATGAAGACGATGACGATTGGCGCAAGTACCTGTAATCGGTATGTGCTGACAGATAGGTCGATCCGGCGGGAGAGACTGCTCCCGCCGACTTTTTCTTTTTACTAGAGGAAGGGCTTACGATGAAAAACGTTCTGTGCTTTGGCGACAGCAATACCTACGGCTATGATCCGGCGGGCATGCGCGACGGCACCGCGGTACGCTATGCGCACGATGTGCGCTGGTGCGGCGTGGCCCAGCGCGACCTGGGCGAGGGCTGGCACGTGATTGAGGAAGGCCTCAACGGCCGCACGACGGTACGCGACGACATGTGCCATCTGGACACTAATCTCAACGGCATCCGCGCGTTGCCGATGCTGCTCGAGGCTCATAAGCCGCTGGATGCCATTGTGATCATGCTGGGCACCAACGACTGCAAGACGGTCTTTAACGTGACGGCTTCCGATATCGCCCGTGGCGCCATGGCGCTGATTCGCGCCGTCCATGCGTTTCCGTGGACCGATGCCGCGCCTTGTCCGCGCATTCTGCTGATGGCTCCTATCAAGATCAAGCCGCAGATCGCTGATGTGTATATGACCGACTTTGACGAGCATTCCGTTGAGGCATCTAAGCATTTTGGCGAGTACTATGCGCACGTGGCTGAGCAGTTTGGCTGCGACTTTTTGAATGCCGCCGAGTTTGCCGAGCCGGGCGATATCGATTATCTGCATATGATGCCCGAAAGCCACGAGAGCCTGGGGCACGCCGTGGCAACCAAGCTCCAGGAGATGCTCGGTGAGTAGCGTGACCCCAAACCACCACAAAGGGGTCCTTTGCGGCGGCTTGTTTCGTTGGTTTGTCTCGGTTTGTAACAGTTGTAAGGCCGAAAACGGGCTAGATGTTACAGATTGAGATTATTTAGGTCGATATCGGTCGTTTGTCTCGATCTGTAACATCTAGGGTCGATTTTGCCGAGTTACTGTTACAGATCGAGATTATCTTCTCAGCGGAATTTGAATATCTCGATCTGTAACAGGTGGGCCGAAAAATGGGCTCTAACTGTTACAGATCGAGATGTTTGTGGGAGCCGCCGCAAAGGTGTCTGTCGCCTTTGCGGCGGTTTTGGGCTGCGAATCTTAATACTGCCACATATGGTTAACGGGGCCGGAGCCTTTGCCCATGTCAAAGCCGGCGGCGAGAGCGCCGGTTAGGTAGGCCTTGCCGGCGTTGACGGCGTCGGCAAGATCCATGCCCTGGGCCAGCGCGCAGGCGATGGCGGACGAGAGCGTGCAGCCGGTGCCGTGCGTGTTGTCGGTCTCGATGCGCTTGTGGCGGAACCACGTGGTGAGTGGATCTCCCAGATGGTTGCCCTCGTCATCGAGTGGCGCGGGTTCGGCCAGTACGTCGTTGGCCTCGTTGACAAAATGCCCGCCCTTAACGAGGGACGCGCAGCCAAAGCGGCGGGTGAGGAGCATGGCAGCGTTTTGCTGGGTGCGCTCGGAATCGACCTCGTAGTCGAGCAGCGCCATGGCCTCGGGGATGTTGGGCGTGATGACGGTCGCCAGCGGGAACAGGCGACGCGTGAGCGCCTCAGCGGCATCTTCGGCAATGAGGCGGGCGCCCGAAGTGGCGACCATGACGGGATCGACGACGATATTTTGTGCGTTCCAGGCACTCAGGCGGTCGGCGATAACCTCGATAATCTCTGCAGAAGAAACCATGCCGATTTTGACTGCGTTGGGGCGAATATCGTCAAAGACGGCGTCAATTTGCGCAGCGACGATATCGGGGGAGATATTTTGCACGGCGGTGACACCGAGCGTGTTTTGTGCGGTGATGGCCGTGATGGCTGTCTCGGCATACAGACGGTGCGCCGTGATGGTCTTAATGTCGGCCTGAATGCCGGCGCCACCGCTGGAATCGGATCCTGCGATGGATAGAACGGCAGGTACCTTGCTGCGATCCATGTTCGCTCCCTTGTCTGGTCGGATTCAAATGGGTCTTTAAGCCAGCATTATAAAGATGCCCAGGCCGGCGATATGCCGAACCCGGGCGCGAGATGTAATTTTTACGCAAATGTAAGCAAATGTTCACACGTCAACAATTGGCGGGCGCCGACTCGATGTTAAAAGGCGATTGCGGCGAAGAGACTAGTCCTCCATGCCGAGGTCGATCGTCGTGCCTTCGAACACCTTGTTAACGGTGCGGACGGCGCACATCTTGCCACACATGGTGCAAGTGCCCTCGGTGGCGGCGGGGGACTCCTCGTAGCGCTTCTTGCCCGTAACCGGGTCGAGCGCGCACTTCCACATGGCGTCCCAGTCGAGCTTGCGGCGTGCCTGGCCCATCTTGTCGTCCATGTCGCGGGCGTGGGGCACCTTTTTGGCGATGTCGGCGGCGTGTGCGGCAATCTTGGTGGCCATGAGGCCGTCGAGCACGTCCTGGGCGTTGGGCAGGCACAAGTGCTCGGCCGGCGTCACGTAGCACAGGAAGTCGGCGCCGGAGCTGGCGGAGATAGCACCGCCGATGGCAGCGGTGATGTGGTCGTAGCCCACGCCGATATCGGTCACCAGCGGCCCGAGCACATAGAACGGGGCGTTGTGGCACAGGCGCTTCTGCAGTTTCATGTTGGCGGCGATCTCGTCGAGCGCCATGTGGCCCGGACCCTCGACCATAACCTGGACGCCGGCGGCCCATGCGCGCTTGCACAGCTTGCCCAGCTCGATCATCTCGGCGGTCTCGGTGGCGTCGTTGGAGTCGTAGAGGCAGCCCGGGCGACAGGAGTCGCCGAGCGAAATCGTCACGTCGTACTCGTGGCAGATTTCGAGCAGCTCGTCGTAGAACTCATAGAACGGGTTCTCGTTACCGGTGACCTCCATCCAGCCAAACAGCAGCGAGCCGCCGCGGCTGACGATGTTCATCAGGCGACCGGTCTCTTTAAAGGTCTTGGTGACCGACTTGTTGATGCCGCAGTGAATGGTCATAAAGTCCACGCCGTCCTCGGCGTGCGCGCGCACGACCTCGAACAGGTCGTCCTTGGTGAGCTTGACCAGCGGTTTTTCCATGTAGCCGATGGCGTCGTACATGGGGACGGTGCCTACCATGAGCGGCGTCTCGTCGATGAGCTGCTGGCGGAACTGGCGCGTCTTGCCCGAGTTGGAGAGGTCCATGATGGCGTCGGCGCCAAAGTCCTCAGCGATCTTGACCTTCTTCCATTCCTCGGCGGCATCGGCCTTGTCGCCCGAGATGCCCAAGTTCACGTTGACCTTGGTGGACAGGCCCTCGCCGACACCAAAGGCGCGCATGCCCTTTTTGATGTGCACGATGTTGGCGGGAATGGCGATGCGGCCGTCGGCCACGCGCTCGCGGATGTACTCGGGGTCGCGATGCTCGCGCTCGGCGACCTCCTTCATCTGCGGCGTGATCTGTCCGGCGCGGGCGAAGTCGATTTGCGTGACAAGCTTGGACTCGGTCTGTGTGCTCATTGGCACGGCTCCCTTCGTTGGCATTACCCATATCAGGTTTGCGGGTCAGGGCGGGCGCGCCCAATCTCAGCCTGCCGTCCTGTCCTGCAAGCTCCCCGTTTATGTAGTGGGCTCAAGTATAGCCTGAATGGGTACGATTGGCCTAACGAACGTGCCTGTGGGGAGGCGTACATGGAAGACAAGCATCTATATCGAGAGACGCAATGGGACATATCGGCCGAGGAGGGCCGTGCGCACCATGAGTTGGTCGCGATTGGCTTTGCGGTGCTTGCCGTGCTGGTGATTGCCTTTTGTATTTGGACGTTTGGCGGTCGCGGCGGCGCTGCCTGGGAGTTTGAGGCCGATGATAGCCTACCGATTATGGCGGTGAGGAGTACTGGCGGTAATGCCAATACGCTCGCCATTCCGGGCGATTATTGGTACCCGCGCGATGAGTTTGTGCAGTTGCAGCTGAGTGGTGGGTCCATCCCAGGCGAAGAAATCGAACGCGTGACGTATGATGCGACGTTCAAAACGTTGACGGTGAAGCTCAAAGATCAAGGGGATGTGCCCACGACGATGGATATCGCGCTGACGGAATGGCGCCTGGAGCCCCCGTCGGGTGTTGCGGTGTCCGAGGTCGAGCGCGTCAAGATTGTCTATCAGGACGGTTCGACAAACGGGATTGCAAAGGCCGACGGTCTAGCAGAATAGGTGTCGAGCCTAGCAGCCAATTCATAAAAGTTGCGGTGGAATAGTTCCTGATTGTGCGAAAAAGGCTCAAATAGGAATTATTCCACCGCAAGTTATATAGAGAAGGCTGAGCGGGTCAGTGTTGGGTGCCGGCTCTAGAGCATCTGTTCGTTGATGAACATGAGGGTGCCTAGGTATGAGAGCTCGGGGACGTGGCGATAGCCGATGTTGAATGCGGTAAGTTCGCTTGCATCCTCGAGCTTGTTTTCTGCCATCCAGCGCACCATGGAGCCGCGCGCCTTTTTGCTGGCGGTCGACCGTTGGATGGGTTTTCCGTTGCGGATGCCTTCGCCAAAGAGGCATGTGACGACCGTGGCGTCGCCCGCGAGGCAGGGCAGAACGGCTTTGGCGTATTCCGCGCTGGCGAGATTGACGATTGTAGCGTTGGAGCCTGCCGGAGCGATGGCCCGTGCGAGCTTGTCGCCCCAAAACGCGTAGAGGTCTCGGGCATTGTCGACGGCAAGCTTCGCGCCCATCTCCAGCCGATACGGTTCAACGGCATGAAAGGGGCGCACGCATCCGTAAAGGCCCGAGAGGATCCAGAGATGGTTTTGTAGCCAGTCGAGCTGCGCGGAATCCATCACCTTGGGCGCCATGCTCTGGTATTGAATGCCGTGATAGGACATGACGGCGGGGGAGAGGTGACGGGCGAGTGCGGGATTGTCGAGATCGCCGTTTTTCAGGATGGGCCTGAACTCATGCAGGGTGTTGAGGCAAGGCCCCAGCAGTTTGTCGCTCACGTTCCATAGCGCCTGCAGGCCGCCGCTGCCTTCATTCCGCTCGATATCTAGCAGTGCGCGGTGGAGGCGAGCTGTCTCGCGCACAAAGGGTGGAATGCCCAGGACTTCAAAAGCATCTTGGGCCGCGCGCATTTGCTTGGCGGGCGAAATGATGACCTGCAACATGGAACCGTTCTCTCGCTAAAAAAGTTGCGGTGGAATACGGTCTGTTTGTGCCATTGAAAGGCCAAATCAATCCGTATTCCACCGCAAGTTATGGGTGGGGTGGATTAGGCGCGCTTGAGGAAGGCCTTGTAGCCGCGGTAGGCCTCGTAGATGTCGGCCTTGTTGGCGACCTCCCACAGGGCATGCATGGACAGGACGGCAACGCCGGAGTCGATGACGTTCATGCCGTACTTGGCCATGATGTAGGCGATGGTGCCGCCGCCGCCCGCGTTGACGCGGCCGAGCTCGCAGGTCTGGAAGTCCACGCCGGCCTCGTCCATGATGTCGCGGACGAGGGCCACGTACTCGGCGTCGGCGTCGTTTGAACCGCCCTTGCCGCGGCTGCCCGTGTACTTGTTAAAGCACAGGCCGCGACCCATAAAGGCTGCGTTCTTGGTTTCGAACTTGCCGGCGTAGCCCGGGTCGAAGCCGGCGGACACGTCGGAGGAGAGCATGCGGCTGTGGGCGAGTGCACGGCGCAGGGCCAGCGGGCTATCCTCGCCGGCGAGCGTCATGATCTCGGCGACGGTGTTCTCGAAGAAGCGGCTCGTCATGCCGGTGGCACCCACGGAACCGATTTCCTCCTTGTCGACGATGAGTGTGATGCTCGTGCGCTCCACGTTGGCGACGTTGATCTGGGCGAGCATGGACGGATAGGCGCAGACACGGTCGTCGTGGCCATAGCCCAGAATCATGGAGCGGTCGAGGCCCATGTCGCGGGCCGGGCCGGCGGGCACGACCTCGATCTCGGCAGAGAGGAAGTCCTCCTCCTCGACGTCGTACTGCTCCTTGAGGATGTCCAGGAACATCTGCTTGACGGGCTCCTTGGGGGCGTCCTTGTCGTCCTCGTCAAACTTGACGGGGCGGCCGCCCACGATCACGTCGAGGATCTCGGCATCGACGGCGTCCTTGGCAGGCTTGGACATCTGCTCGCTCGAGAGGTGAATCAGCAGGTCGGAGATGGTAAAGACCGGGTCGTCCGCCTTGTCGCCGATGTTGATGTCGACGGTGGTGCCGTCCTTTTTGCAGATGACGCCCACGAGTGCGAGCGGGGAGGCTACCCAGTGGTAGCTCTTGACGCCGCCGTAGTAGTGCGTGTCGAGGTAGGCCATGTCGCCGGCCTCGAAGGCGGGATTCTGCTTAAGGTCCAGGCGCGGCGAGTCCACGTGGGCGCCCAGGATGTTAAAGCCCTGCTCGAGCGGGGCGGTGCCCAGGTTGACGAGCATGAGGTCCTTGCCGTGGTTGGCGGCGTACACCTTGTCGCCGGCCTTGAGCGCGCGGCCCTCGGCGATCACGGTTTCCAGGTCGACGTATCCCGCCTCCTCGGCCATCTTGATGCCGGTCTTGACGCACAGGCGCTCGGTCTTGTTCTCGCTCAAAAACTGCTTATAGCCGCGGCAAAGCTCCTCGAGCTCCTCGACTTGCTGTGGCGTGTACTTTTTCCATGCGCAGGGACGCTCCATGACGCAGGCTCCTTTCGGATCGATCGTGCTGGTTGATGTACCGTGAGCCATCGTATCACGCGCGGGCTCACGGTGGCGGGGGAGCTTGATGTGCGGTGGCCGTGGGGCGGGGAGCGTGTAAACTGGAGTGAGCAAACCGTGCCCAGCCCAAAGCGAGGTATTCAATATGTCTGACAAGCGCCGTACCTTTGCCGTTATCGACGGCAACTCGCTCATGCACCGCGCCTTCCACGCCGTGCCGCCCACCATGAACGCGCCGGACGGTCGTCCCACCAACGCGATCTTTGGCTTTTTGAATATGTTCCTCAAGATGATTGACGCCTTTAATCCCGACGGCGTTGTTGTGGCGTTTGACAAGGGCAAGCCGCGCGTGCGCATGGAGATGCTGCCGCAGTACAAGGCTCAGCGCCCGCCCATGGACCCCGATCTGCACGCACAGTTTCCCATGATTAAGGAGCTGCTCGCCGCGCTCAACGTGCCGATCTTGCAGTCCGAGGGCTGGGAAGGCGATGACATTCTGGGCACTATGGCGCGTCTGGGCGAGCAGGCCGGCTGTGACATGCTGCTGGTGACCGGTGATCGTGATATGTATCAGCTCGTGACCGAGCACGTCAACGTGGTCTCGACCCGCAAGGGCCTGTCCGACGTGGCGATCATGACGCCCGAGAGCGTGGACGATCTGTATCACGGCATCACGCCGGCGCTCGTGCCCGACTTTTATGGTCTGAAGGGCGACACGTCCGATAACATCCCCGGCGTGCCGGGCATCGGCCCCAAAAAGGCGAGCGCGCTCATCGCACAGTACGGTAGCCTGGACGAGGTCATCGCACACGCCGACGAGGTCAAGGGCAAAATGGGCGAAAACCTGCGCGCGCACATCGACGACGCGCTGCTGAGTCGCAAGGTGGCGACCATCCGCACCGATGCACCCGTTGAGCTCGATTTTGAGGCGACGTCCTTCCCGGCGTTTTCTGCCGATGAGGTTTCCGCGGCGCTGGGTACGCTTGGTATCACCGCCATGCAGAACCGTTTCTTGGCACTGATCGGCGGCGAGGGCGGGGCTGCTGCCTCCAGTGTGTTTGAGATGCCTGCGATGGTTCGCGCGGCCGCCGGCGATGCTGACGCGCTTGGTGCCGTTGCGGCTGAGATCTCCCGTGCGATTGGTGCCGGTGAGTGGGTCGCCGCCGTGGTGGACGACGACAAGGAAGAGGGCGCGCTCTTTGGGCTGACGCGCACGCTGTGGTTGGCGACGTCCAAGGGCCTGTTCGCGCTCGAAGAGGGCGACAGCGATGCGGCGGCTGAAGTTGAGGGCTTCAACTTCGTCCACGGCGTGATCGCCGGTGTGCTCGCGCGCCTGTTTATGGAGGGCCGCGTGGCGAGCCCGGACATGAAAGCGCTGCTGCACGAGCTTTCGCCTATCGATTCCTCTGAACCCGAGCTCATGGATCCGCTCGCTGCCGATTCCACGCGCATCTTCGATACCGTGGTTGCCGCCTACCTGCTGGATTCCGACCGCTCCGAGTTCGATGAGGCATATCTTGCAGATACGTATCTGCAAATGACGCTGCCTGCGGCGCGCGGCGCAGAGGGTGCCGGCGAGGACGCTCCTTCGCCCGCCGCTCGCACGGCGGCCTTGACGCTGGCGCTGGTCGCACCGCTGCGCGACCGCATGGCCCGCGAGAATGCCGCCAACGTGTTCGATGGCATCGAGATGCCGCTCGTTCCGGTACTTGCCAAGATGGAGCGCGCAGGCATGCTCGTGGACCCCGAGCGCCTGCACAGTCTGTCCGAGGGCCTGGAGACCCAGATTGCCGAGGTTGAGCGCAGCATTCGCGACCTTGCCGGTGACGAGACCTTTAATATCGGCAGCCCCATGCAGCTCTCGCACGTGCTGTTTGATGTGATGGGGCTTCCGACCAAGGGCCTCAAGAAGACTAAGCGCGGCTATTATTCGACCAATGCTAAGGTGTTGAGCGATCTTGCCCGCGACCACGAGATCGTGCTCCTGATTTTGGACTGGCGTGAGAAGTCCAAGATCAAGTCCACCTATCTGGACACACTGGGCCCGCTGCGCCGCGGTGACGGTCGCGTACACACCACGTACAACCAGACCATCACCGCGACGGGGCGTCTGTCCTCGAGCGACCCGAACCTGCAGAACATCCCGACGCGCTCGGAGCTGGGTCGTACCGTCAAGACGGCGTTTTCGGCGGGGGAGGGCAGTGTCTTTTTGGCGGTGGACTACTCGCAGATCGAGCTGCGCCTGCTCGCGCATCTCTCGGGCGATGAACATCTGGTACGTGCCTTTAACGAGGGTGAGGACTTCCATGCCGAGACGGCCGCGCGCGTGTTTGGCGTTCCCGTGTCCGAGGTAACGCCCGACTTGCGCAGCCGCGCCAAGGCCGTGAACTTTGGCATCGTGTACGGCCAGCAGGCCTACGGTTTGTCGCAGTCGCTGCATATCTCGATGGCCGAGGCACGCGACATGATCGACCGCTACTACGAGGCCTACCCGGGCGTGCGCACGTTCCTCGACAACGTGGTGGCGCGTGCTAAGCAGACGGGCTACGCCGAGACCATGTACGGCCGCAGACGCCATATTCCCGAGCTCAAGGCCAAAAATCCGCAGCTTCGCGGCTTTGGCGAACGCACGGCCATGAACCACCCCATGCAGGGCACCGCCGCCGACATCATCAAGATCGCGATGGCCCGCGTAAGCCGCCGCCTGGAAGAAGAGGGCTTTGCCGCCCACATGATCTTGCAGGTACACGACGAACTGGACTTTGAGTGCCCGGTCGACGAAGTCGAGCGCCTGACCGCCATGGTCCAAGACGTCATGGAACACGTCGTAGACCTACGCGTACCCCTAATCGCCGAAGCTTCGACTGGAGTGACCTGGGCAGACGCCAAGTAAGGGCACGACCACAATTCCAAAGTAACCAAAACCAGAAGGACGCCCCTCATCAACAAGGAGCGTCCTTCGTTCAATTAAATTCAGCCTAAGTATCTAGACACTCAAGACGCCATCTTGGCGGCAGGTAAGTAAACCTAGGGCCTGGCCGGGCGGCACGGGTTAACTTTTCGTAGATTCCGCACGCAAAGAAAGCCACTTAATGTGGCTTTCGTCTTGCGCAGGACCTGACCGAGCGAAAAGTTAACCCGTGCCGCCCGGCCAGGCCCAACGAGCCACGTTAACGAGCCGCCAAGATGTCGTCGATGAGCGTCAGTACGCCCCCGTCGTTGTTGCTCGGAATGCGCCACTTAGCATGCGCGTTCATATGCTCCTCGGCATTGTCCACGATAAAGCTGTGACCGACGCGCTCCAGCATGGGAATATCGTTGTACGTATCGCCCACGGCGGCGGCATCGGCGATATCAATGCCGAGCTGCTCGCACAGATGCGCGACGCCGGCGCCCTTGTCGACACCCAGGTTCATAAAGTCGATCCACTCGCGCCCGGCGTTGGTGACGTAGAGCTTGTCCGAGAACTCGGGGCTATAGGTCTCGCGGAAAGCGGGCTCGGCGTCGTAGCCGGGGAAGAAGACCGAAATCTTGTTGGACTCGAAATCAATGCCCTCAAAGGTGTCGACGTAGTTGATCGTGTTGTAGTAGACGCTGATCTCGTCGTGGTACTGATGGTCGCGGGCAAGCACGTAGAACTCGTCGAAGCAGCACAGGACGGGAACGGCGCGCGGATCCTCCGAGGCGCGGCTCAAGACCTGCTGATACAGCGCCACATCGATGTTGCTCTTATAGATATAGTTGCCGCGATAGATGACGCAGGCTCCGTTGTCGGGACAAAAGGCGAGGCGGTTCTTGATGTCCTCGAACATCTCCTCGAGCTTGGGGGCTGGACGTCCGCTAGCGGGGCAGAATACGATGCCGGCTTCGGCGAGCTTGTCCAGGCGCTCATCAAGACCCTGAGGTAGCACGCGCTCGTCGGTGAGAAGCGTCTTGTCCATATCAACGGCGAGAATCTTAATGTTTCCAATATTGGCGTCCGATTCGTAAGTTTGCATAAAAGCGAGCCTTTCGTTTCGAAATTGTTTCAGATGTTATAACCATCAACTCGTAGTCAGGCGTATTTTCGCAGGAACGCAGCGTATTTGCACTGCATTTCACAAACTAATGAAAAAACTTTTCAGAAATTTGAATTTGTCGCTTGTGCAGCGGGCACTTTATCGTAATATAGCGACAATCGAAAACGGAGACGGCAAAATAGCCGCTTACCGAGAAAAAGGTACCGTTTACGATATTTGAATTGCGCCCGGCGATAGGTGAAAGGAGAGGCAGATGCAGTTCGTACAGATCATCACTACTGCAGACAATGCCATCCGACGCCAGCGCGCAATTTCCCGACGACGATAACAATCGTCTCTGTCCGCATGGGGCGAATTGCCTCAACAGAGTCATTTTGAGGTCGTTGGGTTTTAGCACGACATTGCTGCATGTTTCTAGGGCATGTATGTGCTGATTTTTGCTATTTAACCTGATATTGCACGGTATATGACCTTGAAATGACTTGCAACTGACCGATGTTCTAACTAGCTACCAAGGGCGAAAGGAAACAGCCATGAGCAAGGAAAAAGTCGTTCTCGCATATTCCGGTGGTCTTGATACATCCGTATGTGTCAAGTGGCTCCAGGACGAGAAGAATCTCGATGTCGTTTGTGTCTGCGGCAACGTGGGCCAGGAGGAGACCGGCCTGGACGCCAAGAAGCAGAAGGCCCTCGACCTGGGCGTTCTCGATTGCCAGGTGCTCGACCTGCGCGACGAGTTCTCCGATGAGTTCTTGACTAAGGCCATCGCCGCAAACTCCATGTACGAGAACAAGTATCCGCTGCTTTCCGCCCTGTCTCGCCCGCTGCTCGCCAAGAAGCTCGTCGAGGTCGCTCACGAGTTTGGCGCGACTTACGTCGCCCACGGCTGCACCGGCAAGGGTAACGACCAGGTTCGTTTTGAGGCTGCCGTCAAGGCCCTCGACCCCGAGCTCAAGGTTATCGCCCCGGTTCGCGAGTGGGATCTGAAGTGCCGTCCCGACGAGGTCGCCTATGCCCACGCCCACAACGTGCCGGTTCCCGAGGGTGCCAACGACAACCCCTACTCCATCGATGACAACCTGTGGGGTCGCGCCATCGAGTGCGGTCACCTGGAGGATCCCTGGAACGAGCCGCTCGACGACGCTTGGGTTATGACCAAGAACCCCGAGGACACGCCCGACACCCCGACGTATACCGAGATCGAGTTTGAGGCCGGCAAGCCCGTCGCCGTCGATGGCAAGAAGATGAAACTCTCCGAGATCGTCATTGCCCTCAACAAGATTTCGGGCGACAACGGCTTTGGTCGCCTGGACCTGGTCGAGGATCGTCTGGTGGGCCTCAAGAGCCGCGAGTGCTACGAGGTTCCCGGCGCCCTGACGCTCATCACCGCCCACAAGGCACTCGAGGACATCTGCGTCGAGGGCGACCTGCTCAAGACCAAGATTAAGCTCGAGCAGGATTGGGCGACCGCCGTGTACAACGGCCAGTGGTACAGCCCGCTCAAGAACGCGCTCGACGCCTTTATGGCCGACACCCAGAAGTTCGTGACCGGCACCGTCCGCCTGAAGTTCTTTAAGGGCAACTGCCATGTCGTCGGTCGCAAGAGCCCGTTTAGCCTGTATGACTACGGTCTGGCTACCTACGACCGCGACACCACGTTTGATGAGAAGGCCAGCGCCGGCTTTATCGAGATCGACACACTGTCGCTCAAGACGTGGGCCAAGGTCCAGGGTCCCAGCTCTGCTGCCGCTCAGGCTTAAGTCTTCCTTCCCTTGGTATCCGCGCGGCCCATCCGCGTGATACATAACGGGCGCATGGGGTCCCTACCTTTCGTTATGCTTGCTGACACTTCTTAACATCGGTGGCCCCTACGTTCCGCCCGCATATATGACGCCGCGACTGCGGCTGAGTCCGAGCCCCGCCGGGGTTGTCCGGCGGGGCTCCTTCTATCAATTTGGCGGCTCTGCGCCTATATATATGAGGAGTATCCATTATGTTCAATGCTGTCGTGCATGCTTTACTTGCCCTCGCGCCCGAGCTCGATGCTGCAAAGGTCGAGGAGGTCCCCATGAGCCTGAAGGCTTGGATTGACGGTTCGCAGGGCAACATCCGGAGGGAGACGTTGGGTGCCAAGTGCATGGTGCGTCACTTCTTTGCAAATTAGCTACATGGCCCCGCGCGCAGTGGGGAATGTGTAAAACTAGCGGTTGGTAAATCGCTTTAGCGATATGGCGCATTGCTTTGGGCGCTTGTTTTGGTATTTGGAGAAAGGAGACGGTTCCATGGCTCTTTGGGGCGGTCGTTTTGAGGCGGGCGTGGCCGAGGTCACGCAGGAGTTTGGCGCGTCGTTGCCGGTCGACAAGCATCTCTATAAGCAGGATATCGCCGGCTCTAAGGCACATGCCAAGATGCTGGCCGCCCAGGGCATCATCAGTGCCGAGGACGAGCAGGCGATTGCCGAGGGCCTGACCGGAATCGAGCAGGATATCGATGCCGGCAACTTTACCTTCGATATCAACGACGAGGACATCCATATGTCCATCGAGAGCGAGCTGACGCGTCGCATCGGTGAGGCCGGTAAGCGCTTGCATACCGGGCGTTCGCGCAACGACCAGGTGGCGACCGATACGCGCCTGGGCGTCAAGGCGCTTGCCAAGGAGCTCATGGAGGCCAATCTTGAGCTGCGCCATGTGCTGGTGGATGCGGCCAAGAAGTACGACAAGGTGATTCTGCCGGGCTACACGCATATGCAGCACGCTCAGCCCGTGCTGCTGTCGCATCATCTGCTGGCATATTCCTGGATGTTCGCGCGTGACTTTACGCGCCTGAAGGCCGCCTTTGATGCCGCCGACAACTGTCCACTAGGTGCTGCCGCGCTTGCCGGTACGAGCTATCCGCTCGATCGCCAGATGACGGCTGCCGAACTTGGCTTTGCGGGCGTGATTCCCAACTCGCTCGATGCGGTTTCCGACCGTGATTTCCTGCTCGACCTGCATTACGCCGGCTCCGTCATGGCCATGCACCTGTCGCGTCTTTCCGAGGAGATCGTGCTGTGGTCGAGCTCCGAATTTGGCTTTATCACGCTTTCAGACTCTTACTCCACCGGCTCGTCTATCATGCCGCAGAAGAAGAACCCCGACTTTGCCGAGCTTATCCGCGGCAAGAGCGGTCGCGTGTACGGCAACCTGGTGCAGTTGCTCGTGACCATGAAGGGCCTGCCGCTTGCTTATAACAAGGACTTGCAGGAGGACAAGGAGGGCGCGCTCGATACCGCTCATACGCTCATGCAGTGCCTGTCCGTTATGGCCGGAATGATTTCGACTTGGACCGTCAACGAGGATGCCATGGCGCGCGAGTGCGGCGTGGGGCACCTTGCCGCTACCGATGTTGCCGATTACCTGGCCAAGCGTGGTCTGCCGTTCCGTGAGGCACATGCCGTGGTGGGCCATCTGGTCCTGATGTGTGAGAAGCGCGGCTGCAATCTTGAGGACCTGCCGTTTGAGGTGTTCCAGGAGGCAAGCCCGCTCTTTGAGCGCGACATTACCGAGGCGCTCGACATCCCGTCGATTGTCGCCGCGCGCACGACCGAGGGCGGCACCGCTCCTGCCGCCGTTGCCGTGCAGCTGCAGCGTGCCGAGTCACAGCTCGTGACCGACGAGGGCGTTTTTGGATCGCTGACCAAGGTCGTCGAGATGGGCCACGGGGCAAAGTAGAGGTTTGGCTGAAGACGTATTGTCCATTTATTGATAAATCGTTTTCGCTTTGCGGGCGCCTGCTGATGTGGGCGCCCGTATTTTGTTGCTATGGGGGAGGGGTTTGTCGAGAACTTCTGTAGGACCTTTGGGCAGGTTGTGAAGGGGGTATGTTCGCGGGTGGCAATCGACCGTCTGCTCTGTTCGGTGCGGTTGATAGGCGGTCGGATGGTACTCTAATCGGGCTTCGAAACAGAAGTGACACATATGGAGCGCTTTAATAAATTGCAGCGTTTCAATAAACAGCTTTTTGTTTAACTGCAGCTAAAACTCTGTTACGATGCAGTCCAGGCGGGTGCCGGAATGGGACTTGGGCACGCGCGAACCTACTTGAAAGGCTACTTTTATGGCTATCGAGAAGACCTTCATCATGATTAAGCCCGACGCCGTGCGCGACCGCAAAATCGGCGAGATCGTTGCTCGCATTGAGCGCAGCGGCCTTGTCATCGAGCGCATGGAGATGACCACGCTCGAGCGCGCTACCGTCGAGGAGCACTACGCCCATCTGGCCGACAAGCCCTTCTTTGGCAGTCTCTGCGACTTTATGACGAGCGGTCCGGTCGTCAAGATGGTCGTTTCCGGTCTCTCCGCTGTCTCCAAGATGCGCACCCTTATGGGCGCTACTAACCCGCTTGATGCTGCCCCCGGCACCATTCGCGGCGACTTTGCTGTCGATGTCAACGCCAACGTGATCCACGGCTCCGACTGCCTGGAGAACGCCGAGATCGAGATCAAGCGCTTTTTTGGCTAAACCAGCTTTGACTCCTTAAAGCTGTTAGCGTGTGGCTTGGGCGCTGCGGAATTCCATCCGCGGCGCCCTTTTTATTCCAAAATCTATGAAGGGGCCCGCTCGGACATGAGTTCCGAGCGGGCCCCTGCTGTTAGCTTGTGGCACTGAGTAGTTTAGGCCTCGTCGACGACCTTGAGGCCGCGCGTGTGGTCGATCTCGTTGAGGAGGTTAACGCGACGCTCGTGACGACCGCCCTCAAACTCGGCGTCGAGCCACTCGTCGACAATCATCTTGGCGAGCTCGGAGCCCACGACGCGGGCGCCAAAGGCGAGCACGTTGGTGTTGTTGTGCATACGGGAGAGCTTGGCGCTGAAGGGCTCGGAGCATACAACGGCGCGAACACCTTCGACCTTGTTGGCGGCCAGGCTGATGCCGACGCCGGTACCGCAGATCAGGATACCCAGGTCGACGTCACCGTTGGCCACGGCCTTACCCACCTTGTAGCCGGCGATGGGGTAATCGAAGCTCTCGGAGGTGTCGGTGCCAAAGTTCACGACCTCGCAGCCGCGCTCCTTCAGGTGCTCGGAGATGATGTTCTTGAGCTCGACGGCGGCGTGGTCGTTACCGATACCAATCTTCATGAGTGGTTCCTCTCTGGTCCGTGCGGCGGAATTGCTAAAGGTTTTACCGCGTTCGACTGCATGATAGCGCGACTTTTGTGTAAACGCTCGGGCGTTTTTTGGTCAAACGCTTTAGCATGCAACAAGACTAGTTTTTCATGTATTAATGCTGTCAGTTTGCGCTTGAACGCCGTCCGCCGGAACTTGGGTTGCGGTTTTTGATGCATTGTTATCAAATAAAAGAGCTAACTATTATCGAGAGCCCAGCCCTTTATACAAGTAGGAGATACCTATGCCTGCCGATTCCCTTCGTGATACCGCGTTTTGCGATGTTTTAAACCGCGAACTTGTCTGTGCGCTCGGCTGCACCGAGCCCATTGCCGTTGCCTATGCAGCGGCGCTGGCGAGCCAGACGCTCGGTTGCGAACCCGATCATATGGACGTTGCCTGCTCGGGCAACATCATCAAGAACGTTAAGAGCGTGACCGTGCCCAACTCGGGCGGCATGCACGGTATTGAAGCGGCGGCCGTGCTGGGTGCCGTGGGCGGTGACGCCAAGAGCGCGCTCGAGGTGCTCGAGAGCGTTAACGACGAAGACCGTGCTCGCGTGTCCGAGCTTCTCGCCGATGCCGGTTACTGCGATGTGTCGCTTGTCGAGGGTGTGCCCAACCTCTACATCAAGGTGACCGCAACGGCCGGGGGCCATGCCGCGGTCGTCGAGATTACCGACCACCACACCAATGTTACGTGTCATACGCTCGACGGTATTCCGGTATGCGGCAAGTCGGCGGGGGAGTGTGCCGCCTGCGCCGAGCGCGTCGTGGCCGAGCGTGCGGCAGATAACGCCGATACCCCTATGAGCATTGAGTCCATCATCGACTTTATCGAGGACGGTGACATTGAGGACGCCCGCGCTGCCGTTGAGCGTCAGATTGAGCTGAACGGTGCGATCAGTGCCGAGGGCCTGGCGCACGCTTGGGGCGCCGAGGTGGGCCGTACGCTGCTGGGCGCTCGTGCCGATGACGTCGCCTGCCGTGCCCGTGCCCGTGCGGCCGCCGGGTCCGATGCCCGCATGAACGGCTGCGCGCTGCCGGTCGCCATCGTGTGCGGCTCGGGCAATCAGGGCATTACCTGTGCCTTGCCCGTTATGGAGTATGCCGAGTATTTGCGCTGCGACCATGATCGCCTGGTGCGCGCCGTGATGCTGTCTGATCTGATCGCCGTGCATATCAAGAGCTATATTGGTGCGCTCTCGGCGTTTTGCGGTGCTATTTGCGCCGCATGCGGTGCCGGTGCCGCGATTACCTGGCTGTGCGGTGGCACGCGTGAGCAGATTGGCGCGACGGTCTCGAACACGCTCGGCAACGTGGGCGGCATCGTGTGCGATGGCGCCAAGGCGAGTTGCGCGGCTAAGATTTCGGCAGCCGTGGACGCTGCGATTCTGGGCCACGATATGGCTATGCAGGGCCGTGGCTTCCGTGCCGGCGAGGGCCTGATTCAGGATACCGTCGAGCAGACGATCGCCAGCATGGGCTATGTGGGTCGTGTGGGCATGAAGGACACCGACATCGAGATCCTAAACATCATGATCGGCAAAACCCAGGTTTGTTAGGACAGTTCGTTGGCTACTTGGTGTTCGTAGAAGGCTTCTACTACGGCGTTGAAGTCGCGGGCGAAGTCTTCCATGGTTCCGCGCCAGGTGGCTCGGCTGGGTTTTCCCTGGCCGACATAGGCGGTTTGAATGCCGCAGGCGGGGCTGGGGAAGTCGCGCTTGGGGTCGTTGCCCACCATGAGGACCTCATGCGGCTCGAGCCCCATCACCTGAAGCTGCTCTAGATAGTAGGTGGCATCGGGCTTGCAGCGGGTGGTGTTTCCCATGTGCGTGACGAGCTCAAAGGGGGCGTCGGCCAGGTCGCCCCAACCCATGCGGCACTCGATGGCCCCCTGCGGAAAGCTGGGGTTGGTAAAGAGCGCGCAACGCAGTCCTGCGTCCTGTACGGCCTGGAGCGCGGCGTGCGCGCCCGGCATGGCGTGGGCGTTGATGACATCGTCGTTCTTGTACGGCAGGACTTTGCGGTCGTAGTAGGTAAACGCCTCGTAGATGAGTGGGTCCGAGAGGCAAATGCCGCACCGGCGCTCAACCTCTTCTTGGTAGAACTCAAGATTGGTGCGATTGTCCGTGCCGCTGCGGCGGTTGGCGTTGAGGTCGACCAAGATGGTGCCGAGGCGTGCCATCGTGCCACCGCGGCTGCGTCGCCCGATGTCCGCGAGCATCGACGAGACATCCTTAAAATACCGAAGGATGAATGCGTTGAGGTTAATGCTAAGAAGCGTCTCGTCCATATCGAAAACGACTGCTTTGAGCACGCGGGCACCTTTCTCGATAAATCGTTCCAGAATCGTTGGCTCCGGATACTTTACCTCAAAGGCGTATGGGCAAACTGCTTATCGTCAAGTTGTGGAGACGGCTGTCCATAAGATTACGAAAAAGTCTCCATACGAGTAAAAAAACGCAGTTCACGCTTGAAATCGAACCCATTTCCCCGTAACCTATACGAACGTGATTGCATAAGCGTCACATTAGTATCTGTCGGCTCCCGAGTGTTCCTAAACGTTGTGTGCTTGTCGCACCCTTCTGTAGGTCCTAGCAATCGGGGCCCCGTAGTTCGAAAGGGGTCCACCTTTGAGTGAGATTCAGAACTCGTCCATTTTCTCTCTTGACGATGTCAACGAGGAGGAGATGAACAACCTCATCGACGGTACGATTACCGACTTTGATGAGGGCGATCTCGTTAACGGCACTGTCGTTAAGATCGAGCATGACGAGGTGCTCGTTGACATCGGATTCAAGTCCGAGGGCGTTATCCCGGTCCGCGAGCTGTCCATCCGTAAGGACGCTAACCCTGCAGACATCGTTGCACTTGGTGATCCCATCGAGGCTCTGGTCCTTCAGAAGGAGGACAAGGACGGTCGTCTGGTCCTGTCCAAGAAGCGTGCCGAGTACGAGCGTGCTTGGAACCGCATCGAGGAGAAGTTCAACTCCGGCGAGAACGTCGAGGGCGAGGTTATCGAGGTTGTCAAGGGCGGCCTGATCCTCGACATCGGCCTGCGTGGCTTCCTGCCTGCTTCCCTCGTCGACCTCCGTCGTGTCAAGGACCTCACCTCCTACATGGGCACCCGCATCGAGGCCCGCGTCATCGAGATGGACCGCAACCGCAACAACGTCGTCCTCTCCCGTCGCGTCGTGCTCGAGGAGTCCCGTAAGGCCGAGCGCTCCGAGATCCTGTCCAAGCTCAAGTCCGGCATGCGTCTCCAGGGCACCGTTTCCTCCATCGTCGACTTCGGCGCCTTCGTCGACCTCGGCGGTATCGACGGCCTCATCCACATCTCCGAGCTCTCCTGGAACCACGTCAACCATCCTTCCGAGGTTGTCAAGGTCGGCCAGGAGGTCGAGGTCGAGGTTCTCGACGTCGATCTCAACCGCGAGCGCATCTCCCTGGGTCTCAAGCAGACCACCGAGGATCCGTGGCGCGCACTGGTCAAGAAGTACCCCGTCGGCGCTATCGTCGAGGGCACTGTGACCAAGCTTGTCCCGTTCGGCGCTTTCGTCGACCTGGGCGAGGGCATCGAGGGCCTGGTGCACATCTCCGAGATGGCCAACAAGCACGTCGATCAGCCTTCTCAGGTCACCCACGTGGGCGACAAGGTTCAGGTCAAGGTCATGGAGATCGACCTCGACCGTCGTCGTATCTCCCTGTCCATGAAGTCCGCTGCTGAGACTCTGGGCGTCGAGATCGAGGTTACCCCGCTGCCTTCCGAGAAGAAGGACGAGGAGACCGACGCCGAGTAAATCGGTTTGACGATCACTTGTTTTAAGGGATCCGTCCGCAATGGACGGGTCCCTTTTTTGCATTTGTTGCTGAGGTACGCGATGCTGCTCGTGCGCAATGCTGCCCTGGCTGTTCGCAGACTATTGGGTTGTCGGTGCATGAAAAATGCCGACATCCCGCCTCGGGGAGGAGGCGGGAACGCACCGAGTAGACGGAGGGGTGCGGAGCGCGGTCGCGTCTCGACTGGCGACGTTGCCCATCGACACCCCTATTGTACTGCATAGCGCGGTTCTTGGTTTATCGTGTCGAACGCTTGTGTTGTGCCATTGCCTGCGGCAACGGTGTGCTACACTCTTACACTGCTGAGTGGGCCAGACGGTCGCGCGATGTGCTGCTTGCAGCACGCGTGAGGAAAGTCCGGGCTCCAGAGGGCGGGATGCCGGCTAACGGCCGGGCGGAGTGATCCGACGGAAAGCGCCGCAGAAAAGAAGACTCCCACCTGCGCCGCAAGGCGTAAAGGGAAAAGCTGAAACGGTGGTGTAAGAGACCACCAGCGTCGTGGTAACACGGCGGCTTGGCAAGCCCCATCCGGAGCAAGCGCGAATAGGAACGCTATGGGCCGGCCCGGTCCGCGTTCGGGTAGCGTGCGTGGAGCTGCATGGTAACGTGCAGACAAGATAAATGACCGTTCACGACAGAACCCGGCTTATAGGCCCACTCGGCAACTATGTTGACGCTGCGACGGCGTCAGCTGGCCGATTTGGCGCTCATTCGTCGGTCGCCGCCATAAGGCGTGCTCCCTCCTTTTTCGGGCCAAATCGACTCAGCTGACGCCGTCTCGCTGTTTTTGCCTGGTCATCGGCAGCCTCATTTCTGTTGCAATCTCGTTTTTCAAGGCACCTTGCTCGCTCTGGCGGGCTTTCGCTCATATGACCCAATCCGCTGTCAAGAGCCACAATGGCCCCGCCGACCGC
>CABRHW010000003.1 GCA_902470765.1 uncultured Collinsella sp. | reverse complement strand
TTTTTGACTCGTATGAGGTTCGGTTTAAGGTCCGTAGGCGCACGCGCGGTGCGGACGGTGGAAGGCATTTGCGCCGCGCGTGCAAGATTAGAATGCCCGTGGTTCGGAGTCCGGGCATTTAACAACACCGGAAACTGGTCGCCCGCGCTTTCGAACGCTTACGCGGGGCGTCGTTTCCTGAAACGATTGTATCCCGGATCGCCCCGCCAATCCGGGCTGTTTTGAAAACGCAAATATGCCGGACAATGCGGTTGGGCTTCACTGTCCGAAGGATCGAGCGTATGACTATCGAACAAATGTTTGTCAAAATCGCGTATACCAGCTGTAAGTGCGAGTACTCGCGGTAAAATGGCTTTGCGACGCATTCCGTGCGCGGGCGGCCGACGACTCGATCGGAGGTCCCCAAATGCTGAAATTCCTTAACGTGCTCGCCGCCCTTGCGGCGGTGGGCTCGTTCGTCATCGCGTTTTTTGACTCGTATGAGGTTCGGTTTAAGGTCCGTAGGCGCACGCGCGGTGCGGACGGTAGAAGGCATTTGCGCCACAACAAGCGCAAATAAGAATGCCCGGGGTTAGAGGCCCGGGCATTTAACAAAAGCTGAAAACTAGGCCGCCCGCGCTCTCAACACTTACGCGGGGTGCGTCGTTTTCTATAGACATTGTATCCCGAATCGCTCAGTTGATTCGAGATATTTTGAAAACTCAAATATGAGTCTATGCCCGACCGGATAATGCAGTCTGGCAGCGTTATCCGGTTTAGAAGCCTGTTAATCGGCTATTATTTGTTTAGACAACCTGAGCTTTAGAGGAGTGACCGGCGATGGTGCAGGGCGCCAAACATATGAAGAGCAATAACACCGCGGCAAACGGTGGCTCAAGCCCCCAGCCCAAACCTCGACCAAAGCCTAAGCGTCGTCGCAAACGGCTACCGCGCTGGGCTGACCGGCTCATCACTATCGTCATCATTCTTATTGGCGTGGGCCTTATGACCTGGCCGTGGATCTTGGACCGGCTCGAGGCCTCGGGCGTGTTCAACCAGATCAGCACCGTGTCCAGTACCGTGGACGCGCTTTCGGAAGAGGAGCGCGAGCGCATCCTGTTGCAGGCTCGCTCCTTTAACGAGCAACTTGCCGGCGAGGCCACCGAGCTTCCCGCCGACCAGATCGAGCCCTACGCTCAGCAGCTAATTTTTGACCGCGACCCCATGATGAGCTGGGTCGAGATCCCCTCTATCGACGTGAGCATGCCCATCTACCACGGCACAAGCGAGGAAGTCCTTATGGCGGGCGTCGGCCACCTGGAGGGCACGAGCCTGCCGGTGGGCGGCACCTCGACGCATTGCGTGCTCACCGCGCACTCGGGCATGCGCAACCTGAGCATGTTCGACGACATCCATTCGCTGGAGCCCGGCGACCTGGTACTGCTGCACACCATGAACAAGACGCTCGCCTACAAGATGGTCGACTCCGAGGTCGTGCTGCCCGAGGAGATGGAGTCGCTGACCATTGAGCCCGGCGCCGACAAGGTGACGCTCGTCACCTGCACGCCCTATGGCGTGAACGACCATCGCCTGCTGGTGCATTGCGTGCGCACCAAGTACAACAAGAAGGACGTCGACAAGCAAAAGTCGCTCGCCGGCCGCCACTGGGGCAAGCGCGAGTTCGCCGTGCTCATCGTGGTCGTGGCCATCCTGCTGTTGCTGCTGGACATTGTGATCCACGCGATCCGAAAACGCCGCAAGGCCAAGGCCTCGGCATAGCAATTGTTCAGAACCACCACAATGGGGACAGGCACCTTTGTGGTGGTCAGGGCTTCCAAACCGTCCCAACATTCGACGAAAATCGCGATTTTGCCGAAAAACGTCGAATGTTGGGACGGTTTTTGTTGTGGGCGGGACGGTTTTCGCTATGGACGGTGCGGTTTCGCCGCAGGTCCGCCGGGTCGCGCCCTTCCAGCCGTCGTCCTCGTTACGTTTTCGCTGCATTTGGGTAAAGCACCTGCTCCAAGTGGCGTTGCCTTGTATACTAGAGCGGTTTAACTGTTATGCGGAAGGGAGCGCCTATGGCACTCAGCGAGAAAGATGTGCGCGGCATCGCCGAGTACGCAAAGATCGCACTGACCGATGACGAGCTCACCCAGATGACGTCCTACATGAACGACGCCGTCCAGATGCTCGAGCCCGTCTTGCAATATGACTTGCCCGACGTGGAGCCCACGTTCCATCCCATCGGAAGCCTGTCCAACGTGATGGGCGACGACCTGCGCGAGCCCGAGCGCGACCTGCCGCTCGACGTTGCGCTGGAAAACGCCGGCAGCGCGCGCGACCGCTACTTCCGCGTGCCGTCCATTTTGGGAGAGGGGGAGAGCGAGTAATGGCACAGAGCATCGATTCCCTTACCGCCGCCCAGATCGCCGCGGGCGTTGCCACCGGCGACTTTACCGCTACCGAGGTGGCCCAGGCCTCCCTTGCCGCCATCGAGGCGCGCGAGGGCGGGGTCCAGGCATTCCTGCAGGTGGCGCCCGAGCTCGCGCTCGAGGCCGCCGCGCGCGTGGATGCCGACCGTGCCGCCGGCAAGCCGCTGCCCCCGCTCGCGGGCGTGCCGCTGGCCATCAAGGACAACATGAACCTTGTGGGCACGCGCACCACCTGCGCTTCCCGCATGCTCGAGGACTACCAGAGCGTCTACACCGCCACCTGCGTCCAGCGCATGCTCGATGCCGGCTGCCTGCCCATGGGCAAGGCCAACATGGACGAGTTTGCCTTTGGCAGCTCCACCGAGAGTTCGGCGTTCCACCGCACCAACAACCCCTGGGATACCGAGCGCGTGCCCGGCGGCTCTTCGGGCGGCTCCGCTGCCGCCGTCGCCGCGGGCGAGGTCGCGCTCTCGCTGGGCTCGGACACTGGCGGCTCCATTCGCCAGCCGGCGTCGCTGTGCGGCGTGGTGGGCTTTAAGCCCACGTATGGCGCCGTGAGCCGTTACGGCGTGGTGGCCTTTGGCTCGTCGCTCGACCAGGTTGGCCCCTTCGGCCGTACGGTCGAGGACGTCGCGCTGGCTATGAACGCGCTTACCGGCGCGGGCCACGATCCGTACGACTGCACCAGCCAGGACTGCGCCGTCGACTTTACCGAGCACCTCAACGACAGCATCGAGGGCAAGCGCGTGGGCATCATCCCCGCGTTTATGGAGGCCGAGGGCCTAACGCCCGAGGTCAAGGCCGCTGTTCAGCGCGCCGCTCAGGAGCTGCAGAACCAGGGTGCCGAGCTGGTCGAGGTCGACCTGCCGCACCTGGATGCCGCCATTGCCGCCTACTACGTCATCGGCCCGGCCGAGGCGTTCTCCAACCTGGCTCGCTTCGACGGCATTCGCTACGGGTACCAGGAGGAGGGCTGCGCCAACCTGTCCGACCAGAGCTCGCTCTCGCGCGCCCACGGCTTTGGTGCCGAGGCCAAGCGTCGTCAGATGCTCGGCGCCTACCTGCTGAGCTCGGGCGTGTACGACAAGTACTACTACGCCGCGCAGAAGGCCCGCACGCTTATCACGCAGGACTACGACGCCGCGTATGCCAAGGTGGACACCATCCTCATGCCCGCCTCGCCGCGCACGGCCTTTAAGTTTGGCGAGATCAGCGACCCCACGCAGATGTATCTGTCCGACCTGTACACCATTTCGCTCAACATTTGCGGCAACGGTGGTATCTCGGTGCCGCTGGGCCTGGGCGAGGACAGCAAGCTGCCCGTTTCTGCCCAGCTGGTGGGACCTGCCTTTAAGGACCGTCAGCTGCTCACGTTTGCCCGCGCTCTGGAGCGCGGCTTTGCCGATGCCGCCACGGGTGCGCCCGCGCTTTCCGTCGCGCCCGATTTTGCCGGGAAGGGAGGCGAGCTGTAATGAAGGAGCTTTCCGAGGTCCTGCAGGATTGGGAGGCCGTGATCGGCCTGGAGATCCATACCGAGCTCACTGCACTCGATACCAAGATGTTCTGCAACTGCAAGCTCAGCCACGATGACGAGCCCAACGCCAACGTGTGTCCGGTGTGCCTGGGCCTGCCCGGCGCCCTGCCGGTGCCCAACAAGCGCGCCATCGAGAGCATCGTCAAGGCCGGTCTCGCCACCAACTGCGAGATCCAGCGCCACTCGATGTTCTACCGCAAGCACTACTTCTATCCCGACATGGCCAAGAACTTCCAGACTACGCAGGGTCCGGTCGCCTTTGCCATGTACGGTCACCTGGATCTGGATGTGACCGGTCGCGGTGCCGCCGAGCGCCCCGACTGCGCGTTTGGCGAGGCCGAGGCTCAGAGCCTGGCGAGCGCTTCGGCCAACGCCGAGGGCCTGTCCACGTCCATGACGTCGACCATGCGCGAAGGCAACCAGCGCGCCGGCCATCTGGCCAGCTATGATGCGTCCAACCTGCAGATGCCCGAGCGTCGCGAGGACGGTTCCTACACGGTGCCCATCCGCATCTTGCGCATCCACATGGAGGAGGACGCCGCCAAGATGGTGCACGTGGGTGGCGCCGAGGGCCGCATTACCGCCGCGGCCGAGTCGCTCGTCGACTACAACCGTTGCGGCACGCCGCTGATTGAGCTCGTCACCGAGCCCGACCTGCGCACGCCCGAGGAGGCTCGTCTGTTTATGGAGAAGCTCCGTCGCATCTTTGTGACGCTGGGCATTTCGGACTGCTCCATGGAGAAGGGCTCCATGCGCTGCGACGGCAACGTGTCGCTGCGCCGCCGCGGCGAGACCAAGCTGGGCACCAAGACCGAGCTCAAGAACCTCAACTCGTTTAAGAGCCTGCATGACGGCCTTGCCTACGAGATTTGCCGTCAGGCCGAGGTGCTCGAGGAGGGCGGCATCATCTATCAGGAGACCCGCCACTGGGAGCCCAGCCGCAAGCGCACCGTGGTCATGCGTGTCAAGGAGACGGCCGACGACTATCGTCTGTTCCCCGATCCCGATCTGGCGCCGTTCGATCTGGACGACGAGTTCATCGACCGCTGCCGCGGCGAGATCCCCGAGCTGCCCGATGCCAAGCGCGTTCGCTTTGAGGCCGACTTTGGCATTAAGGCGGCCGACGCCGAGCAGATTGCCGGCGACCCCGAGTTTGCCGAGTTCTTTGAGGCCGCCGCTGCCGGTATGGCTGGCAAGGAGGCCCAGACGGTCGCAAACCTGCTGGTGAACGAGATGATCGCCTACCTTAAGGGCGCGGGCGTGTCGCTCGCCGAGTCCGGCATTGCGCCGGCTCAGGTGGCGGCGCTGGCCAAGCTGCTGGCGACCGATGCCATCAGCTCCAACCAGGCGCACGAGGTCTTTGAGGCCATGGCCCAGACCGGTGACGATCCCAACAAGATCGTCGACGAGCGCGGCATGCGTCAGGTGAGCGATGCCGGCGCGCTGCAGCCGATCGTGGACGAGGTGCTGGCAAACTGTGCCGATCAGGCGCAGCAGTATCGTGACGGCAACCAGAAGGTCATCGGCTTTTTGGTGGGCCAGTGCATGAAGGCGAGCCGCGGCAAGGGCAACCCGAAGCTCTTCAACGAGTTGCTGAGAACGTCGCTCTCGTAAGCGGGAACCGAGGGGCCGGGCGCGGGGCCTTGCCTCTCAATTTCGGACAGTCCTGACTCACGACGGAGGCGCCACTGGCGCCTCCTGTTCGTGCGGAACTCATTGAGAGGCAAGGCCCCGCGCCCGGCCCCTCGGTTCCGTGACGACTCGGCCGTTCGGGTCAGGCGGGCTGAATTGAATAGAGTGAATGGGCGCGCCGTTGGCGCGCCCATTGTTTTGAAGGGAACTCATTTTGAGGAAGCACCCGCCCAGCCGGGGCTCCCGGGTTCTGCTACGACTCGGCCGTTCGGGTCAGGTGGGGCTGAATGGAATTTGGTGAATGAGGGCGCCGTTGGCGCCCTCATTCTTTATATATGTTGGGAGCGCCAAGCGGTGGGGGTGGTGCCGGTGTGTTGCTTGAAGGCTTGGGCGAAGGCGGCCTGCTGAGGGTAGCCTAGACGCTCTGCGACCTGCGCTATCGTGAGCGAGCTATCGGCCAAAAGGTCCTGTGCTCGCTCCATACGGCGTCTGCGAATGTAGGCGCCCAGGGACTCGCCAGTTTGGGCCTTAAAGGTGGCGCATAGCTTGGAGCGGCTTGTGTAGAGCCCCTCGGCCACCTCGTTGATACCCACACGCCTGCCTTTGTCGAGCGCGCGCTCAATCATCGCCGTTGCTTCTTCGGCAATGGTTATGCTGACGCGTGTGTCTGCCGCCTGCCGCGCCTGCTTGTGGGCCGCGCGCGAACAGGCGAGCTCCGCGACCATAGCCTCTACAATGCCCCGCATATAGACATGCCCGCCTACGGCGCGAGCGCGGTCCTCGTTGATTCGGCGTAGTGTGTGGCAGATGGCAGACGCTGCCTCCTCGTGCCATGACTCGGCAAACGCCTCAAAGACCCCCGCGAACTCGGCAGGATAGCAATGCTCCAGCTCGTCAAAATACCCGGGCAAAAAGAGCACCGAGCGTGAGTGATAGAGTTGCCCTGCAAACAGCGGGCTTAGCTCCTCGCCGCAGCTATCTTGGATAAAGCTGCAGACTGCGCTGTTCGGCCACGGCCCGCGCAGCGGCTTGAGGTTCGCAGGCGTTATGCCGGCTTCGGGCATACACATGAGCGTGGGCGCGCTGACCTCGCTCACGCACGCGTACGGTTCGGGCGTGTATTCGGCTAGGTGCATGTTGTGCATCGGGGTAATGAAATGCTCCATGACGATGCAGGTGGGGGAGAGGGGCATGATCCATGCGCGTCCGTGCGCCCGATCGTTTGCCACCTCACCGGTAAAGACGGCGCCCTTGCCGGAGAACTCCAAGCCAAACTGCTCAAACTGCGGTGCGTAGAGCTCGGTTATATCGGTTGCCGCCCGCCGCATTTTCAAAAGCGTCCCCTTCATTTGCGAAAACGTCCACGTCTGGCCCAATTGTGTGCCTTGGCTAACACGCCCATGATAAGTTTCTTACGGTTAACTCTCAAGCCGTTAGAAAGGAATCTCATGGCAAAGGGATCAAAAAAGGAAGGTGGCGGCATCGGCGAGCTGCTTGCATATGCCGGTGAACGTAAATTCCTAACGTATTTGGGCATGGCCCTCTCGGCGCTCTCGCAGCTGCTGAGCTTTGGCCCGTACGTGTGCATCTGGCTTGTTGCGCGAGATCTTATCGCCGTGGCGCCCAACTGGAGCGAGGCCGCCAATATCGCGATGTATGGTTGGTGGGCTGTGGGCTTTGCCCTGGCGAGCATTGTGGTCTATTTTGTGGGACTCATGTGCACGCACCTGTCCGCGTTTCGCTGCGCATCCAATATCCGCAAGACCACGAGTGAGCATCTGCTCAAGTTGCCGCTCGGCTACTTTGACACGCACGCCACCGGTGAGCTGCGCCGTATCGTAGACGGATGCGCTGCCTCCACCGAGACGCTGCTCGCACACATGCTGCCCGATATCGCCGGCGCCACCGCCATGGTCGTGGGCCTGCTCGTGCTGCTTTTCGCCCTCGATTGGCGTTTGGGTGCGGCATGCCTAATCTCGGTCGTCGTTTCGTTTTGCGCCATGGCCACCATGATGAGCGGCAAGGGCGCCGAGTTTATGAAGGCTTACATGGGCGCGCTGGTCAAGATGAACAAGACCGGCACCGAATACGTACGCGGCATCCCCGTGGTCAAGGTCTTCCAGCAGACGGTCTACTCCTTTAAGGCGTTTCACGATGCGATCGCCGAATACGCCGACATGGCGCAAAGCTATGCGGGCACGTTCTGCCGAGGCCCGCAAGTGCTCAACCTTACCGCGCTCAATGGCCTCGTGGCATTTCTTTTGCCCGTGGCGTTGCTGTTGGCGCCGGGCGAGACGGACTTCGCGCACTTTATGGTCAACTTCACGTTTTACGCGATCTTTTCGGCCGTGGTGCCGACGGCCATGACCAAGCTCATGTTTGTGGGCGAGGCGTCTCAGATGAGTGCCGATTCGCTGGCGCGCATCCGAAGCGTTATGGATTCCAAGCAGCTCTCCGTGCCTGCCCAGCCCAAGCACCCTATCGGCAGCGATGTGCGCTTTGAGGATGTAAGCTTTACCTACGAGGGTGCCGAAGCGCCTGCCGTCGATCATGTGAGCTTTAGCGTTTCCGCGGGTAGCACCCTCGCCCTGGTGGGTCCCTCGGGCGGCGGTAAGTCAACCTGCGCCAGCCTGATCCCGCGTTTTTGGGATGTTTCTTCGGGTCGAGTGCTCGTAGGCGGTGTGGACGTTCGCGACATGGACCCGCACGAGCTTATGGACCAGGTTGCCTTCGTGTTCCAGACCAACCAGCTGTTCCGGCAAACACTTGCCGATAACGTGCGTGCCTCCAAGCCCACGGCCACTGACGACGAAGTGCGTGCGGCCCTCTCCGCAGCTCAGTGCGACGACATTGTGGCCAAGCTCCCGCAGGGTATCAATACCATGCTCGGTGCCGGCGGAGCATATCTTTCGGGCGGCGAGGTGCAGCGCGTAGCACTCGCCCGCGCGATCCTTAAAGACGCGCCTATCGTGGTGCTCGATGAGGCCACGGCGTTTGCCGACCCCGAGAACGAGGCGCTCATCCAGCGTGCCTTTAGCAAGCTGGCGGCGGGTCGCACAGTCATTATGATCGCGCACCGGCTTTCGACCGTGGTGGGGGCCGACAAGATCGTGGTGCTCAACCAAGGTAGCGTGCAGGAGACTGGCACCCATGCCGAGCTGCTGTCCCAAAACGGTCTATACGCCAAGATGTGGGCCGAATACGAACAGGCCGCGAGCTGGAAGATCACTGCTGCCGCGGATGCCGCCGTCACGAAGGGAGGCGAGGCCTAAATGTTCGCCTCATTCCAAAAGAAGTATTTCCTATCCGATAAAGGCGTCGCCGGCGTAAAACGCGGCATTTTCTGGACCGCGCTCACCAATCTCATTACCATGGCCGGCATGGGCTTATTGTTCCTGGTCATGGCCGGTTTTGTCGAACATCTCGCCACCGGTGCCGACCTGCCGGATGCCCTGCCGATTGTGGGCGGCCTCCTGGTCTTTTTCGTGTTGCTCTTTGCCTCTAACTGGCAGCAGTATTACTACACCTACTGCATCTTTTACGAGGAGTGCGGCAAGCAGCGTATGGAGATTGCCGAGCGCTTGCGCAAGCTGCCGCTGTCGTTTTTTGGCCGTCGTGATCTGGCCGATTTAACCGAGACCATCATGGGCGACGTCCAGGCCATGGAGCACGCCTACAGCCACGTGCTGGGAGAGCTTTGGGGTGCCATCATCGCAAGCGCCATTGTGTTCGTGGCGTCGCTGTTCTTTTGCTGGCAGCTGGCGATCGCGGCGTTTTGGAGCGTGCCCGTGGCCTTTGCCGTGCTGTATCTGACACGCGGCCCCATGACCCCGGTGTTCGACCATGTGCGTGCCGAGAAGGTCAAGGTTACCGAGGCGATCCAGGAGACGCTCGACTGCGTGCGCGAGATCCGCGCCACCAACCAGGAGGCTCATTATCTTGAGGGGCTCAACGCCGTGATCGATGCCGAGGAGCGCGAGACCACCAAGGGCGAGCTCGCCAATGGGCTTTTGGTCAACTCCGCCTTTGCCATCCTGCGCCTGGGGATTGCCACCACGTTGGTCACGGGCGCTGCGATGGTCGCCTCCGGGCAGGTCGACTTTTTGGTGATGTTTGCCTTCCTGCTTATGGTGAGCCGCATCTATGCGCCCTTTGATCAGGCGCTGATGCTGATGTCCGAGCTGTTTGCCGCCGAGTCGTCGGCCAAGCGCATGCGTTCCATCATGGAAGAGCCCGTGGCGCGGGGCAGCGAGCAGTTTGAGCCCGTAGGCCACGATGTGGTGTTCGATCACGTGGCATTTGGCTATGGTGCGGGCGAGGACGGCCGCGCCGGCGAGAAAGTTCTTACCGATGTGAGCTTTACCGCCAAGGAAGGCGAGGTCACGGCACTGGTCGGTCCTTCGGGCTCCGGTAAGTCCACGGTGAGCCGCCTGGCCGCGCGCTTTTGGGATGCCACTGCGGGCACGGTCACCGTGGGCGGCGTGGATGTTGCGAGCGTGGATCCCGAGGTGCTGCTGCGCGACTACGCCATTGTGTTCCAAGACGTGCTGCTCTTTGACGACACGGTGATGGGAAACATCCGTCTTGGTCGTCGCGATGCCACCGATGAGGAAGTGCTTGCTGCCGCGCGTGCCGCCAACTGCGACGAGTTTGTGAGCCGCATGCCGCAGGGCTATGACACCATGATCGGCGAGAACGGCTCCAAGCTGTCCGGCGGTGAGCGCCAGCGCATCTCTATCGCCCGTGCGCTGCTCAAAGACGCGCCTATCGTGCTGTTGGACGAGGCGACGGCGAGCTTGGATGTGGAGAACGAGACCGTGGTTCAGCAGGCGCTCTCCCGTCTGCTTGCGGGTAAGACGGTTATCGTTATTGCCCACCGTATGCGTACGGTGGAAAATGCCGACAAAATCGTTGTACTCAAGGATGGTGTGGTTGCCGAGCAGGGCACTCCGGCGCAGCTCAAGGCGGCAGGTGGAGAATTCGCCCGCATGGTGGCGCTGCAAAAGGAAGCAGCTACCTGGCAGTTGTAAGAAGGGGCAAAGGGACAGTCCCTTTCTCACATTGACAATCGGTTACTCCGCATCGTTAATTTTCAATAGGTTAGCCATGGCTGACCTAGATAGTTAGATAAAATTGAGATATTTCAAAAGCGTGCTCGAGCAAACTTGTTTACTCGGGTGCTGAAGCACCATGCCGCGTCCAATGCGGCAAAAGGGAGAAGCAACATGAAAAAGTCGACGTTTAACACCCTGCTTGTTGGTGGCGGTTTTCTGCTTGGCACGGCCGGCATCAAGCTGCTTACCAGCGCTCCGGTCAAGAATGCCTGCGTGCAGGGTATCGCGTGCGGCATGCGCATCAAGAACGGCTACCAGGACATGGTCGAGCAGGCCAAGGCTAATGTCGACGACATGGTTGCCGAGGCTGCTTACATCACCCAGAGCGAGGCCGCTGCTGACGAGGCAGCCGAGTAACGCTCCCAGGCACAAACTATGAGATTCTCGATTATTAGCGAGATCCCCGGCAGGACCCGTCTTCAATTGGCGGGTCCTGTGCCAGAGAGCGATCTCGATGCACTTCTTAAGCTTGGCGGCGACATCGACGGCGTGCACAAGGTGCGCGTCTACGGCCGCATCGGCCAGATGGCGCTCGAATACGATGAGCCGCGCCGCGATGCCGTGCTGGCCGCCGTCGGTGCGCTCGATGCCCAGGCCATTGCCGACGCAAAGACGGGTTACGTGATGCAGCTTGAGCCACGTAAACACAAGCTCGTCATGGACCTGGCGACACTCGTCGGTGCCCATTACGCACGTCGCTGGTTCTTGCCGACGCCTCTGCGTGCGGTGTTTGTCGTGGCCGGTTACATGGCATTTTTGCGCGCTGCCCTTCATGAGCTCGCGCAGCCGCGCCTGACCGTTCCCGTGCTCGACGCTTCGGCCATCGGTATCTCGTTTGTCAAACGTGATGTCGACACCGCGGGCCAGACGATGTTCCTGCTCAACGTGGGCGAGCTGCTCGAGGACTACACCCGCGCCATGAGCGAAAACGAGCTCATCAACTCGCTGCTCGATGTGCCCGACAAGGCGCAAAAGGTCGTCGGCGACACCGAGGTAAGCGTTGCCGCCACCGAGCTCGAGCCCGGCGACTTGGTCGCCGTGCGTACCGGCATGTCCATCTGCATCGACGGTGTTGTCGAGCAGGGGAGCGCTATGGTCAACCAGGCGACCCTGACCGGCGAGCCGCTGGCCGTCGAGCGCAGCGTGGGCGACGACGTGTTCGCCGGTACCGTCGTGGAAGACGGCGGCATCTTGGTGCGCGTGCGCGCCAATACGGCGCAAACCAAACTGCGCTCAATCGTCTCGCTCGTGCAGACGGCCGACTCGCTCAAGTCCGAGGGCCAGTCGCATATGGAGGACCTTGCCAACAAGATCGTCCCGTGGAACTTCCTGCTCGCGGGCCTGGTTGCGCTTACTACCCGCAGCCTCATCAAGACCTCGGCGGCACTGATGGTCGACTACTCGTGCGCACTCAAGCTCACGGGTTCCGTTGCCGTCATGACTGCCATGAGCGATGCTGCCAAGATGGGCGTTATGGTCAAGGGCGCGAAGTACTTTGAGTCGTTTGCCAAGGCCGATACCATTGTCTTTGACAAGACCGGTACGCTGACCGAGGCCCAGCCGCGCCTAGCTTGCGTGCTCACGACCGACGGCTGGAGCGAGGACGAGGTCCTGCGCCTTTCCGCTTGCTTGGAGGAGCATTTTCCGCATCCGGTGGCGCGTGCCGTGGTCAACGCCGCCCGCGAGCGCGGGCTCGAGCACCGCGAGCGTCACGCTGCGGTCGAGTATATTGTGGCGCACGGCATCGCTTCGTCCATCGAAGGGCGTCGCGCGATTATCGGCTCGGCACACTTTGTGTTTGAGGACGAGAGCGCGCAGCTCGAGGCCGACATTAAGGAGCAAATCGAGTCCCAGATGCAGGGCCTGTCGCCGCTGTATCTGGCGGTCGATGGAAAGGTCGTCGGCGTGCTCGGTATCGAGGACCCGCTCAAGCCCGGGGTCCGCGAGGCAATCGCCGACCTGCATGCGCTGGGCGTCAAGCATGTCGTTATGCTCACGGGCGATTCGGAGCGCACGGCCGAGCGCATTGCGCGCGAGGCGGGTGTCGACGAGTTTAAGGCCGAACTGCTGCCCGAGGACAAGTACGCCTATGTGGAGCGCATTAAGAGCGAGGGGCGCCATGTTGCCATGGTGGGCGACGGCGTCAACGATTCGCCGGCGCTCGGTTTGGCCGACGTGGGCTTGGCGATGGGTGGCGGAAGCGACATTGCCAAGGAGGTCGCCGATATCATCCTGACCGATACGGATCTTGCCGCGATCGTGCGTTTGCGCCGCATGAGCCAGGGCCTCATTGACCGACTGACGAGCTCCTATTCTAAGGTGATGCTCACCAACTCAGCGCTCTTGGCACTGGGCATTACCGGCGCGATTACCCCGCAGGCGTCGTCACTGCTGCACAACGGCTCGACGATTGCCTACAGCCTGGGCAACGCAAAGGCGTACCTGCGTTAACAGACGTGTTCACCCACGTTATCTGGCCTGCGCCCAGACGGCATCGGTGTCGTCCGGACGCAGGCCTTTTGCGTTTGACCATGTGCTAGCTTCTCTATATAGTGTGGCTAGCAGAGCTAGCAATTGAAGGGAGCGGGATCGACGTGGGTGCTGTTAGCGGCATGGCGCAGGTGAATGTTCGCGTAGATCGCCAGGTCAAGAATCGTGCCGAGGAGGTGCTGCGGCTTTCGGGCGGGTCACTGCCCGAGCTCATCAAAAAGGTGGTGGCCAAGGTCGCGCAGGGTGGCGGGCAGTGCGAGGAAGTGCTTGCGGCCGTCGACGACCGGCGGCAGACCGTCGCGCCCGATACTCCGTTCGCCGCATCATGGGCGGCGGCGGATCAGCTTTACGCGAACCTGGGTGTCGATACATCGTCTACATCCGACGATCGCGATTGGGACACAATCTATTCCGAAGCCATGGACGAGCGCTATCGCCAAAAGGGGATGATCCTGTGAGCGGGGCTCCCCTCAAAATAATGGTGGATGCCAACGTATGGGTTGATTCGTTTTGCGCCGACCATGCCGAGTCGCTTGCCGCACGTGCGTTTATTGGGCAGGCGACGGAGGCGGGGGCATTGCTGTTCTTTCCGGTGCATATCGCCAAGGACGTGCTGTACGTTGTCCAACACGAGCTGAAGCGTAGCGTTCTTGCCAGCGGGGGAGCGCTCGACGAGGCGTCTGCCCGCGCGATTGGCGATGCGGCGCTGGCGTTTGTTCGGAACATGACCGAAAACGCTATGGCCGTGGGCGCTGATGCATCCGATCTGTGGCTGGCCGACAAATACTTAGCACTCCATCGCGATTACGAGGACAACTTGGTGCTCGCCGCGTGCAAACGCGCGCAGGTCGATTACTTGGTGACCAACGATCGCAAGCTGCTCGAACATGCCGATCTTGCAGCAAAAACACCTCGTCAAATGATGCCGATTCTTGCTTTGGCCGAACGCGGCGGCGCGGCTATCGGTTGACGCGAACTGCTTGCGGGCCTCTTGGACGACGATGCGCCAAGGGGCCCGCGTCTGCTATTTACAAAAGCTCGGCCTTAATGGCGGGACTTTCTGCGAGCTGCTCGGCTGCCTTTTCGTCGGAGCTGTCGAGTGCTGCCAGACTGCGGTAGACCCACTCGTTGACCTGGGTGTTCTTGACGCCTGCGGTCTGCATAAGGGCGCCTACCTCGCGGATTGCTGCGAACAGATCGGCTTTGGGATCCGCGAGCTCGACCTCGATGCCGTGGTGGGCGGCCACGCCGCGGTTCTCACTCACGTGGTCGATAAAGCCCTCGACGGTCTCAAGCTGCTGGGCGAGAGCAGCATCATCGTCAGCGTCCAGCGCGACGAGTGCGTTCGATACCGTGAGGGCGGGATGTCCGCAGGGGACAAAGCCTTCGATGACATCCATAGCTTCGGTAATGGTTGAGCCCAGGCCTGCGAGGGCATTGACGAGTTGCTGCTTGGTATCCATAACGGTCCTTTCGACGGGTCAATTTTGCTTGGCGAAAATATACGTGACGCAATCGGTAGCAAAAGTGCGAAGTGCGGCGCACATTGGGGTCTTCACAGCTCGTGCATAGAACAGCTGTCTGCCTTTAGAACGTGGTAAGATAGCTATCCACGAGCGGGGTTCACCCCGCGTGTTCCTTGAAAAGTCGACGGTTATCGGGTGTTTGCAGGCCCGATACCATCCAGACTTTCCCGACATCCGGGGGCGACTGGTTTCGACACGATAGCTCTGAGAGAGGAAGCAAGCCGAGGTCTCCTCGCCTCGTTAAACAGGGGTACCGTCAAATTGAATTGACAACAACTCTTCTTTTGAGCCTATGGCTCTCGCTGCTTAATTTATAGCGGCGCGTCAACCCGGTGATTTCCCCGACACCGGCGCGACGTCATGTTAGGGGAATGCTCCTGCGCACGTAATCGGTATGGCGCGGGCTAAGACCGAACCGGTTGGGATGCCGCGAGCGTGTCGCTGCGCGCAAAGCGTCCGAGACTAAACCAGCGACTGAGCTTGGAGATGCCAATCAGGGGGCTTTCGTGGACCGGAGTTCGATTCTCCGCGCCTCCACCATAAGCAACAGGCAGGTAGATACTCATATCTACCTGCCTTTTTATTTCTTGTCCGTACCGCGGAGAATCGAACTCTGTGCAGGGCGCGAGCGTTAAGCAAACGCGGAGCGTTTGTAGCGAGCGGGCGAGGACGCCGGCAGGCGGCCGAAGCCGGTGCGGATTTGCGAAGCAAATACGCGGATTCTCCGCGCAAAGCCTCGACCACATATAGATACGATGCCGATTGAGCTCCGGCTGCCCATGCCCCACTTCAACGCAAGCCCCGTACCGCGGAGAATCGAACTCTGTGCAGGGCGCGAGCGTTAGGAAAACGCTACGGCAACGCAGGGTGGGACGCGCTTCCCAATGGCGGCCCAGGCGGAAAGCGCGTCCCGGAATCCGCACTCAGACTGGGACGTAGTTTCCGGATGACACATCAAGCGGAAACTGCGTCCCGGAATTCTCATTCGGAATGGGATGCAATTTCCAAATGAATGGCTAGCGGAAAGTTCATCCCGGAATCCCGCCTCAAACTGGGACGCACTTTCTGTCCCATCTCCTCAACTCCAAAACCTATGCGCCCTCCATTCCAAAACTGGGTAGAAGAAAGCCAAAACGCAATCGCAGGAGGTCAATATGACTGCAGAAGATAAGGCAAAGAACGCCGGCAAGGTCGCGCTCGTCCTGGAGGGCGGCAGCTTCCGCGGGCAATTTACCGCCGGCGTGCTCGACGTCCTCATGGAGGCTGGCGTCGAGATTCCGGCGGTATATGGCGTATCGGCCGGCGCCCTCAACGGCGTGAACTACAAGTCGCACCAGATCGGCCGTGCCAACCGCATCAACCTGGCTTTCTGCAATGACAGCCGCTTCATGGGCGCCGCATCGTTTGCGTCTACGGGCTCTATTGTGGGTTACGACTTTATCTTCAACGATGTCCAGGACCGCCTGGATCCCTTTGACAACGAGACGTTCGACGCCAGCCCCATCGAGATGTACGCCGTTGCGACGGACATGTTGTTTGGAACCGCCACGTACCTGCCGGTCAAAAGCGCCGTGCTTGACCTCGATGCCGTGCGCGCCTCGACGTCGCTGCCGCTGGTGACGCCGCCGGTCGAGATTGACGGGCACAAATACGTCGACGGCGGCGTGGCCGATTCGGTCCCCATCGAGCACGTGCTGGAGGAGGCGGGCTTCGACCGTGCGGTCGTCATCGTCACGCAGGACCGTTCGTATGAGAAAAAGCCCTACGAGTTTTTGCCGGCCGCGCGTGCGCGTTATGCCGACTACCCCTATCTGCTCGAGGCTATCGAGACACGCCACGACCGTTACAACATCCAGCGCATGCACCTGTGGAAGTATGAGCGCGAGGGCCGTGCGCTGGTCGTCGCTCCGCAAAAGCCGGTCGAGGTCGGCCATGTCGAGCACGATTCGGCAAAGCTCCTCGACCTGTATATCCAGGGCCGTCAGGAGGCAAAGCGCCTGCTCGCGGAAATCCAAGAGTTCGTCGAGCGCTAACGACGGCGAACCCTCAAAAAATGGCAACAGCTAAAGAGCTGGAAAATCACGGCTCGTGGATGACATGTGCAGAAACTCTGGTCGGAGCCAAAATACCTGTTGACTCGTACGACGAGCGGGGTAATATGGACGGGTTACTTGCAGAGCCCCGTGAATCTCTGTAACAACACGTACTGTACATGGAGGAGTCTAAGTGATTTCGAAATCGACTCACTACGCCAAGCAGGGCGAGGTCCAGCGCAACTGGGTTCTCGTCGACGCCGATGGTGCTGTCCTGGGCCGTCTTGCCACCCAGATCGCAATGATCCTGCGCGGTAAGAACAAGCCCCAGTTCACGCCCAACAGCGACTGCGGCGACTTCGTTGTCGTCATCAACGCCGATAAGGTCCAGCTTACCGGTAACAAGGCCGACACGAAGACCTATTATCGCCACAGCGGCTACAACGGCGGCCTCAAGGCTGAGAGCTTCCGCCAGGCTATGGAGAAGCACCCGGAGAAGGTCATCGAGCGCGCCGTTCGCGGTATGCTGCCCAAGACCACCCTCGGCCGTGCCCAGATGACCAAGCTTAAGGTCTACGCTGGCACCGAGCATCCGCATGCTGCCCAGAACCCCACGAAGATTGAGCTGGAGGCTTAAAGATGGCTGAGAACACCGTTGTCTACCAGGGTACCGGCCGTCGTAAGAACGCCGTCGCCCGCGTCCGTCTCGTCCCCGGCACCGGCAAGGTGACCATCAACAAGCGTGACGCCGAGCAGTATTTCGGCCGTCATCAGCTCGTTGAGAACGCCCTTGCTCCCTTCAAGGTGACCGACACCGCCGGTCAGTTCGACGTTATCGCTCTGTGCGATGGCGGCGGCATCTCCGGTCAGTCTGGCGCTCTGCGCCTGGGCATCGCTCGCGCTCTTCTGAACGCTGGCGACTACCGTGCTGACCTCAAGAAGGCCGGTTTCCTTACGCGCGATGCTCGCGTGGTCGAGCGCAAGAAGTACGGCCTCAAGAAGGCCCGCCGCGCTCCCCAGTTCTCCAAGCGCTAAGGTTTTATCTCCTTTCGAGATACAATGTACAAGCGGGGCCTGCCGATTCCTCGGCGGGTCCCGCTTTTCTTTTTCGACTAGGGTGGGCGGTTGCATATCGCCTGCTAGGGAAGGAGCGATCCTATGCCCCAGAACATCTTCGGTACCGATGGCGTCCGTGGCGTCGCCAACGCCGATCTTTCGTGCGACCTCGCGTTTCGCCTGGGCCGCGCGGCGACCAAGTTTCTTGGTCCGGATATCTGCGTCGGCCGTGACACGCGTCTTTCGGGCACCATGCTCGAGAGCGCTCTGACCGCCGGCATTATGGCCGAGGGCGGCCGCCCGCATTGCTGCGGCGTTATCCCCACGCCTGCCGTGGCGCTGCTCACTGTTCAGAACGAGCTCGATGGCGGCATCGTCATCTCCGCTTCGCATAATCCGCCGGAGTTCAACGGCATCAAGTTCTTTAGCCGCAAGGGCATGAAGCTTCCCGATGCTGTCGAGGAAGAGATCAGCGCCTGGGTCATGTCCGAGGAAGCCATGGCTGCCGATACGCTGCCGACCGGTGCCGGCGTGGGCCACATCATCAAGATGAAGGACGCCCGCAAGGCATATGTCGATCATGCCATCAGCACGCTCGACGGCCTTAAGCTCGATGGCCTGGTCGTTGCCGTCGACTGTGGCCACGGCGCTTCGTGCCAGACCACGCCTGCCGCGCTCCAGCGCCTGGGTGCCACGGTCCACGCCATCAACACCGACTACTGCGGCACCGACATCAACGTCGAGTGCGGCTCCACCCACCTTGAGCCTCTGCGCGAGCTCGTGCTGCGCACCCACGCCGACATCGGTCTGGCCCACGATGGCGACGCCGACCGCGTGCTCTTTGTGGACAGCGAGGGCAACGAGATCGACGGCGACTACATCCTGGCCATCTGTGGCTCCGACCTCGCTGCTCGCGGTAAGCTCGCCAACTCCGAGATCGTCTCGACCGTCATGTGCAACCTGGGCTTCTCCATCGCTATGAAGGAGCAAGGCTTCGAGATGGTCCAGACCGCCGTGGGCGACCGCTATGTTCTTGAGCGCATGCTCGCGGACGGCGCCGTTATCGGCGGCGAGCAGTCCGGCCACATCATCTTCCTTGAGCACAACACCACCGGCGACGGTCTGGTGACGGCGTTGCAGCTGCTTGCCGTGCTCAAGCGCACCGGTCGCACGCTTACCGATCTTGCTGGCATCATGAAGAAGTATCCGCAGGTGCTCGTCAACGTGCACTCCGACAATAAGGCCGGCCTGGACGACTGCCAGCCCATCTGGGATGCCGTCGCTGCCGCCGAGAAGGAGCTTGACGGCCGTGGCCGCATTCTGGTGCGTCCGAGTGGCACCGAGCCGCTGGTTCGCGTTATGGCCGAGGCCGAGACGCACGAGCTGACCCAGCGCGTCGTCGACGACATCGTCGAGGTTGTCAAGCGCGAACTTCCCTAATGGTCAAAAACGGGTGCCAAGTGGTAAACTGTTAAAGTTATTTTGATTGATTGGTATGTCCGAGGGGGAGCATGTTCACTAAAGTCCTAAGGTCTTTTGGTATGCGTGGTCGAGTCCTTACGCTGGATGCTCCCATCTCGGGCGATGTCATTCCGCTTTCCGAGGTAAACGATCAGACGTTTGCCACCGGCCTTTTGGGTCAGGGCGTGGCGATTCAGCCCACCGGCACGCGTGTGATTGCGCCGGCGGATGCCAAGGTCGAGGCTATTTTTCCCACGGGTCATGCCGTTGCGCTTAACACGGTCGATGGTTTGGACGTGCTCATCCACGTTGGACTCGATACCGTTCAGCTCGAGGGTAAGCACTTTGCCGTGCACGCGCAGGTGGGCGATATCGTCCATAAGGGCGATGTGCTCATCGAATTTGAGCGCGAGGCCATCGCGGCAGAGGGCTACGATGTGACGGTTCCCATTTTGGTATGCAACTCTGTTGAGTTCTCGAGTATCAAAGGCTCCATTGGCGAGCATGTCGAGGAGATGGACCAACTCATCGTCGCTCGCGAGCGCTAGTGAGCGCGCTCGGCCTTTAGCCTACAATTCAAACACGTTTACGGAGGGCGCCCTTGAAAGAGGGCGCCCTCCGTGGCAAGATGGGATTTGTCCGAAGCTAAACAGCTTTGGGTCACCGTGGACGGGCAGGGGCCTCGACGCGGCTAGACACGAGACACATACATTACGCGACCTCGCCCTGGTGGCCGCACACGTTGGTTGCGGCCGACGCGGGCCGCGGGCAAGTGCTTGTAAGGGAGCCTTGCCTCTCTTGTACGAGAAAGGACGCGTAATGAAGATCATTAAAGCTAAAGACTACGAGGATATGAGCCGCAAGGCCGCCAATATCATCTCGGCCCAGGTTATCCTCAAACCCGATTGCGTGCTGGGTCTTGCCACCGGCTCCACCCCGATTGGCGCCTACAAGCAGCTCGCCGCTTGGTACGAGAAGGGTGACGTCGACTTTGCCGAGGTCAGCACCTACAACCTCGACGAGTATCGTGGTCTTTCGCACGACGATCCCCAGAGCTACCACTACTTTATGCGTGAGAACTTCTTCGATCACATCAACATCGACCTGAACAACACGCATGTGCCCGATGGCTCCAATCCCGACGCTGCCGCTGCCTGCTCTGAGTACGACAAGATCGTCGCTGCTGCCGGTTATCCCGATCTGCAGCTGCTCGGCATCGGTAACAACGGTCACATTGGCTTCAACGAGCCCGATGACCACTTCTCCAAGGGTACGCACTGCGTCGACCTCACCGAGAGCACCATTCAGGCCAACAGCCGCCTGTTCGACAGCATCGACGACGTGCCCCGTCAGGCCTACACCATGGGTACCCAGACCATCATGTATGCCCGCATGATCCTGGTTGTCGCCAACGGCGAGGCCAAGGCACAGGCCGTGCATGACATGTGCTATGGTCCGGTTACCCCCGAGTGCCCTGCCTCGATCCTGCAACTGCACACCAACTGCGTTGTCGTTGCCGACGAGGCCGCCCTTTCGCTCTGCAAGTAGCGAAAGCCTATCACCTCGACATAGCTTTGCCGAAGGCCTCCGCTTTGCGGGGGCCTTTTTGCTGAGCGCGCGCCGTGTGCTTGACGAAAATCTTGCAGCGAACTTGACGGGTGCGTCTGGTGCAGCATGATTCATTCCATAACAGATACTATGCATAAATGCTATGAAAAGGTCGCAGACGGTAGCTAGCGTTAGGTGAGTTGCGCAACACAATTGAACAGCGCTCATTTGAGGTACACTGCCAAAGGATGGGACAAGCTGGCAAGCGCATTGACCTGCGCAAAGACTGATTGGTTGGGGGATAAGTTTCAATCGGACCACGCTGAACAAAAACTTGCCATTTGCGTACCAACAAACATCCTAAACCGTAGCATCGCTCTATTCATCTAGCGATACATATGGTCTAGCGTTACGGTGTCCATGTGGTCGAGTTGAGGAGCGGGCATGGTTAACGATTTGGGCAATACGGACGACCTCGAGCTTATGCCGCTGGGCAGTAGTTATACGGTGCGGCGCGATCGCTTGATGAACGAACTTATCGCCAAGGGCCGAAAGGCCGGCATCGTAGTCCTCTACGCGCCTGATGGCTTTGGGAAAACCTCGGTGCTGCTGCAGTATACCCAAGAGGTTAAAAGCGATCCGACGCGAGGTCCCGTGCGGATCATCGAGGCAGACCGTGCTATTGGGCGCGAGGTGTTTATGCAGCTCGAGGTCGTTACCGATGAGCTTAAGGACAAGCCGCACTCCCTGATTGCAATCGATAACGTGCCTAATCTCAGCCAGAGCGAGACCGAGGAGCTGATCGACCGGATCCGAAGCCTGCGTGCTATGGGGGTTGGGGTCTTTTTGAGCTGCCGTCCTTCGAATCGCCAGCTGATTCATGGACTGGGCGATTCGATTAAAGTCAACGCGCAGATGCTCAAGGTGCATGCCTATGAGTATTCGGCGTGGGCATCGGCGTTCTCGATCAGCACATCGCTCGACTTCTACCAGCTTACGCAGGGCGTGCCCGAGCTCGTCTCGGCTATGCAGTCGGGACTCTACGGGCAGGGAGACGTTGCCCAGATGCTCGAAAACGAGATCGTTAATATCTACGGTGCGGCACTTGTTGATCTGGCATCGCTCGAGAACAACGCCCTGTTTAGTGTGGCATGCTTGATGGTCCTAATGGGTGAGGGCAATATTTCGGAGCTCGAGGCTTGCGGTGTTAGGCTTTCGGCGATTGACCAGTCCTATCTTGTCCGCGATTATCCCATATTTGGCGTTGATCCGGCAGACCGGAGCTTTACCTGCTTGGGTACCGAGGATAACGCACGTCTGCGATTGCGCAAGCTGGTCGCCGAAATTCGCCCCGAACTCGTTGTGCGGGCGGCGCGTATATTGATTAAAGCGGGGCGCTGCGATACCGCGATGGACCTTGCCGACGCGTTTTTGGACCGCAGTGCGGTGTTGGAGCTTGCCGGGCAGTATGGGGTCGATCTGGCCCTGACGGGGCATGGAGGGGATGTCTGCCGCGCGGCACTGGGAAAGACCGAAGCAGATGGCCGGGTATCGGAGCCGACGCCTGGCGAGGCACTCGGCATCTATCTAGCGGCGGTGAGCGTCTCCAATACAAAACTCGCGCGGTATATGGCCTCAATTATCGAGCATGCGGGCGAGCAAGCGATTTGCGAGCTCGATCCCGTGTCGTGGAAGGTAGCGCACGCGTTTACGGCCGCCTGTTATGGAGATAGTGGTCTGGGGCTTCCGGCAAGCCATACAGCGCTGGGAAGTGAGGCGTCTTGTGCCGCACTCGACATGCTGTCCGCACATATCGAGATAAAACATGGGCTGACCGAGCGGGCGAAGGGTGGTGAGATCCTCGCAGGGCTCAAAACGGATAAGGTCTACGATTGTGAGCTCGATATCGCGGGGACGTTTGTGCGGGCGGACCGCATGTTGACGGAGCTATTTGATGGGTCGTATGCAGGGACTGACGAGCGTGATGACGAGATGGCCCTGACGCTCGAGGCACTCGAAGCGCGTGACATCCGAGCACTCGCCATCTGGGTGCGCATGGTATTATCGGCGCGGCGCCTGTTTGCCGGCATGCCGGTGACCGACGAGCAGGCATTCAATGAGCTCGACCGTTTTGCCGTGCGTGTGCGTGACAATCAAGTCCAGTTGTTTGGCTTGATACTGGAAGGCTGGCAGTCGTTGGCTGAGGGGCGTCCGGTCAATGCCAAATTCCGTGCGGTGCAGGTGCTCAGGCTTGCCGAGGAATCTATTGGATACATACGCGACAACGCACTGTTGCTAGAGCGCGCGGCGTACTTACGCAATACATCGATGGTATCGGTGCGCGAAGAGGCAGAGCTGCTCGATTTGAGTCGGACGCAGGTCGGTGGTGCCGAGGCTTGGATGGTGGCGTTGCATTTGGCCTCCGCGGGCCGCGATAGCGACCTTGCAGCCTGGATGTCCATGAACCGCCCGGGGATTTTAGATCCGTCGTATCGGCTGTTTGCGCGTCTTGCGATGCATTGTCTGGGTGAGCCGGCTGCTAGAATTCGAAAGAAGCTCCCGGTGCGCGAGCTGTCGCGATATTCGCTGCGTGATGACTTTGAGGGCGAAGGCGAGCGTCTGTTCCAGGCCGGCGATGCCGAGGGTGTCGATGTGATTGGCCATATCGAGATCCGCATGTTTGGGGCGTTTCGCGCCGAGCGCGACGGGTTTCCCATCACGGATAAGATGTGGCGCCGCAAGAAAGCGGCGACGCTTGCCGAGCGGCTTGCGCTGGGTATGGATGCACTGGTCGACCGCGAGACGCTGGCCATGGAGCTGTGGCCCCATGCCGAGTTCAATAGCGCCCGCAACAACCTGTACTCGACGATATCGCGCTTGCGTTCGGCCTTGGGGCCGACACCGGACGGCAAGTCGTGTGTGCTGATCCAAAACGAGTGCATTGGGCTTAACGGCGATTACGTCAAGACCGACGTGCGGTTGTTTGATCAGATAAGCCGCGAAGTTTTGGGAAATCGCACGGGTGCGCGCGGACCCCATCTGATTGAGCTGTGCCTTAAGATTGAGCAGCTTTACGCCGGCCCGTTGTATGTTCCCAATGGCTGTAATCCCACCTACTTTTTGCGTATGAGGCGCATTATGGAATCTAAGTATATCGACTGCATGATTCGGGGCGCGAATGCCGCCCTAGAAGAAAACGACCTGCAGTCGGCGGTATGGCTGGTGGAGTCGGGGCTGCGGCAAGAGACGGCGCGCGAGGACATGGTGCGTTGCGCTATGCGCGTCTACGGTGCGGCGGGGCGACGACGCGATATCGTCGAGCTGTACAGTGGGCATATGCATCACCTGAGGGAGCAGGTCAATGGCGTGCCCGAGCCCGAGACGCGGCGTCTGTACGAGCGCTTGGTGGAGGGCAGGCTTAACCGCGTGCTCGTCGAGCGATAAAAAATGAGCGTCCGAATTGCTCGGACGCTCGCAAGCTTGATGTATATTGGCTCGCCGGATCGTTGGCTCTTAGACGAGCTTAATCTTCTCGATGTCCTTGCGCGAGGACTCGCGATACAGCGAGAACTTGCGGCCGATAACCTGGACGACCTCGGCATGGCAGCGATCGGCGAGCTCTTCGGCGGCCTCGCGGGCGGAAAGGCTGGAACCATCGAGTACGGAGCACTTAACGAGCTCGTGCTTCTCCAGGTAGGCGACCGTCTGCTCGACGGTGCCCTCGTTGATGTCGGACTTGCCGATGATGATGGCGGGGTTGAGGTGATGGGCCATGCTGCGAAGCTGCTTGACCTGGGCTCCTGTCAGTGCCATGGGTTCTCGCTTTCTATGTTATGGGGCGCCCCGCGATGGGGCCTTAATCTACGTGAGCTGTCCCACGATAGCGCAGGAACGGCGTGGTGTGGAGCGCGTTTGCCCAGTTCAAAAAGAATGCGGATGCCGAGCGAGCCGCCGGCGCGGGTTGCAGGCGGACGCGTGATGAGGACGCAAGCGGTCTACGGACGGTTCGCAGAGACCGGCTCCCAGGCAATAAACGCCCAGCGGACCTTGCGGATATGGTCGAGCATGTAGCGACCCTGCGGCACGCCTTTTGATCCCGGCTCGCCAGCATGGGGATTCTCAATCATGTGCTGGGCGATATAGTCGCGCAGACGGTCGATCTTATCCTCGTTACCGTGCTCGAGCATGCGGGAGAAGTCAGCCACGCCCGCCTCAAGGCTGTCGAAGGTATCGCGACGAGGCGATTCAAAGTACGTGACCTGTGGCAGGGCGCCCATCTGAATGAGGATATTAAAGGCATACACAAAGCCATTACTGCAGGTAACCGAGGCACCGATGGCATTCATCAAGTGCAGGTCATAGCGCGGGCTGGAGTTAGCGACCATCGTGACAGCACAACGCCGACGAGCTGTACGGTCGAGCTTGGCAAGCGCACCTTTTAGGTTGGTCGTCGTGACCGAACGACTGGCAAAGGCAACATCAACCGCTTTTGCGATCGGCCCAACCAAGTCCCAATCATCATCCCAAGCAAGCTCAAGCGGCGTAATGCGACCCTCGAGCCCATAGTACTCAATACCAGCATCAAGCGTGCCCAACATAGCAGGCGAGAAGTCAGCAGCAATCACAGGATGCCCGGCCTGCGCAAGCGGAATAGCAATCGACCCAGCCCCACACCCCATATCAAGCACCGACTCACCAGGCTGGAGCGCCAGCAGCCTCATAAAATCCTGTGCATATGGAGCAGTCTCAAGCGGCCGAAAATGCCGAGCCCTTTTGTCCCACTCAAAAGAGTCATCAGCCCGATGCCGAGCAGCCTGCAGGCGCATCCATTCATCATTCCAATCCACGGAAAGCAGCTCAGAACGAACCAAATCATCAGCCACGGGCCATCCCCCTCACAACAAAAAATCGGCCCCTCCCAAAAAGAAGAGCCGCAACCAGCATATATCAGAAAGAACCGTTCCAACGCCAAACCACCGGCATCAGCCAGGATGGGCAGAAGCGAAGCGACTGCCAAAGGGACAGAACCCAACCGAGGTCCCGTTGTGCGGGAGCCCCGCTGCCCGGCGGCAGGCATATAAGGTCGATCGCGAGTTCCGCACGAGCCGGAGAGCACTTAATGTGCTCTCCGTGAGAGCCAGGACTGTCCGAGCAGGCGACCTTATATGCCTGCCGTCGGGCAGCGGGGCTCCTCGCCCAAATCCCTAGGCTAGTTCTTCAGCGAGTTCAGCGGCGCCGGGAAGCGTCCACCGCGGTGGGCAAGCACGGTGCCGGCGTTGGGGTTCACCGGCATGATGGGTGCTCGGCCGAACAGACCGCCGTACTCGACGCAGTCGCCCACGCCCTTGCCGATGGCGGGAATCACGCGCACGGCCGTGGTCTTGTTGTTGATGACGCCGATGGCCATCTCGTCGGCGATGATGCCGGCGATAGTCTCGACCGGGGTGTCGCCGGGGATGGCGATCATGTCAAGGCCGACGGAGCACACACAGGTCATGGCCTCGAGCTTCTCGAGCGAAAGCGCGCCGGCCTCGACGGCGGCGATCATGCCGGCGTCCTCGGACACGGGAATGAAGGCGCCCGAGAGACCGCCCACGCTGGAGCTGGCCATGACGCCGCCCTTCTTGACGGCATCGTTGAGCATGGCGAGCGCGCAGGTCGTGCCCGGGCCACCGCAGGTGCCAACGCCGATGATCTCGAGGATGCGGGCAACAGAGTCGCCGATGGCAGGCGTGGGGGCCAGCGACAGGTCGACGATGCCCTTCTCGACGCCCAGGCGATGGGCGGCCTCGCGGCTCATGAGCTCGCCGGCACGGGTAATCTTAAAGGCGGTCTGCTTGATCTTCTCGGCGACCTCCATCATCGAGGCGGAGTCGGGGAGCGTCTCCAGGGCTGCGGCCATAACGCCAGGGCCCGAGACACCAACGTTGATGACGGCGTCGGCCTCGCCGCCGCCGTGGACGGCACCCGCCATAAACGGGGAGTCCTCGACCATATTGGCAAAGCAGACGAACTTGGAAGCGCCAACGGAGTCCTGGTCGGCCGTGAGCTTGGCAGCGTCGATGATGGTCTGCGCGGCCATGAGCACGGCGTCCATGTTGATGCCGGCGCGCAGGCTGGCGACGTTGACGCTGGAGCAGACGCGGCTCGTGGTGGCGAGCGCCCGCGGAATGGACTGGATAACGCGGCGGTCGGCGTCGCCGATGCCCTTCTGGACGAGCGCGGAGAAGCCGCCCAGGTAGTCGATGCCGAGGGTCTCGGCTGCACGGTCGAGGGCATGCGCGATGGGGGTGAGGTCCTCATCCTTGCAGCAGGCGGCGATCTGCGCCACCGGGGTGACGGAAACACGCTTGTTGACGATGGGGATACCGTACTCGCGCTCGAGGTTCTCGGCGGTCTCGACCAAGTGCTCAGCCGTGTGCGTCACGTGGTCGTAGATCTTCGTGCACATGCGGTCGAGGTTCTCGTCACCGCAACCCATGAGCGAAACACCCATGGTAATAGTTCTGATGTCGAGGTTCTGCTCCTCAACCATGCCGCGGGTTTCCGCGATTTCTGCAGGCGTGATCGCCATCCTTGCGCTCCTATCTGCCAAAACGAGCATAGTCCCATCTATTCTAACGTGCCGCACGCGCCAAGTGGCACATGCGGCACGTTTTGGTGTGGGGTTGTTTCCGTTATGTTACCGGCCAAAGACCTCTTCGGCGATACGCGCGCTCTCGGCGGCGTCCTTGGCGTAGTAGTCCGCGCCGATCTGCTTGGCGTATTCGGGGGTGAGCACGGCGCCGCCCACGATGATCTTGACGCCCGGAACCTCGGCATGGAGCAACTTGATGGTCTCCTCCATGGCGACGACGGTGGTGGTCATAAGCGCCGAGAGACCGACGAGCTTAATGTCGCGTTCCTTTACGGTCTTGAGCACCTCTTGCGGATCGACATCGCGGCCCAGGTCAAAGACGGTGTAGCCGTAGTTATCGAGCAGCATCTTGACGATATTCTTGCCAATATCGTGGATGTCGCCCTTGACGGTGGCCACGCAGATCTTGCCCTTGTCGGCAATCTCGCCGGCGGGCATCAGACGCTTGATGGTATCGAAGCCCACGCGGGCTGCCTCGGCTGAGGCCATGAGCTGCGGCAAGAAGAACTTGCCCTGGTCAAAGAGGACACCGACCTCGTCGAGGGCAGGAATAAAGTGGTTGTTGATGAGGTCCATGGCGTCGTGGTCGGCCAACAGGCGCTCGGTCTCGGCCGCGATCTCGCCCTTACGGCCCGAGACGACCATGTGGCGGATGGGATCGTCGGTGGTGTCCGCGGCGCCCGCTGTGGGCGCGGCCTCGCTCGTTGCTGCCTGAGCGGCCGCCGGGTTGGCAGCGATCTTGTACGGGTCGGTCCAGCCGGCGTAGCGCTCGATGTATCCGGTCGAGCCCTCATCCTCGACGCTCAACACGCGATAGCTGTAGACGGTGTCCATAAAGCGCTTGGAGCCCGGGTTCATGATGGGGGCGTCCAGACCTGCGCCAAAGGCGGCGGCCAAAAAGACCGAGCCCAGCAGCGGACGGGCAGGCAGACCAAAGCTGATGTTCGACACGCCGAGCGCGCATTTGACGCCCAGGCGCTCCTTGCACATAGTCATGGCGCGCAGGATCTGCTCGGCCTGACGCTGGTTGGTCGAGGCGGTCATGACCAGGCAGTCGATGAGGATGCGGTCCGGGCCGATGCCGTAGCGAGCGGCCTCGGCCACGATGCGCTCGGCGATGGCAAAACGGGCCTCGGCGGTATCGGGGATGCCGCCCTCGTCGAGCGTGAGGCCTACGACGTTGGTGCCATAGTGGGCGACCAGCGGGAAGATCTCGTCCATGATCTGCTGCTTGCCGTTGACCGAGTTGATGATGGGCTTGCCGGCGTAGCGGCGCACGGCGGCTTCGACGGCGGCGGGGTCGGTGGAGTCGATCTGCAGGGGCAGAAGCGTGGAGCCCTGGAGCTGCTCGGTTGCCTGCTGGATGATCTTGACCTCGTCGATCTCGGGCAGGCCCACGTTGACGTCCAAGATGTCGGCGCCCTGCTCTTGCTGGCTGATGCCCTGGCTCACGACGTAGTCCAGGTCGCCGTCGCGCAGGGCCTGCTGCAGGCGTTTTTTGCCGGTGGGGTTGATACGCTCGCCGATGACAGCGATCTTGTGGCCGTCGCAGGGAAGGTCCACGACCGTTTGGGCGCTCGTGACCGACATACTGGGCTTGCGGTGGCGCGGGCTGGGCGTGTGGTTATCGATAAGCGTGCGCAAGGCCGCCATGTGCGCCGGCGTGGTGCCGCAGCAACCGCCCACGACGCTCACACCGTCGGCGATCATGCCGGCGACGGCCTCGGCGTATTCGGGGGCTTGGATATCAAAGACGGTGTTGCCGTCGTCGTCCACATGGGGGAGTCCTGCATTGGCCTGCACCATAACAGGCTTGTCGGTAACGGTGAGCATACGTGCGGCGAGTCCTCGTAGCTCGGCCGGTCCTTGGCTGCAGTTGATGCCCAAAACGTCGGCGCCGATGGCATCGAGCGTGATGGCGGCGACCTCGGGACTCGTTCCCAGGAAGGTGCGGCCGTCTTCCTCGAAGGTCATGGTGGCAAAGACGGGCAGGTCGGAGTTCTCGCGGCAGGCGAGGACCGCCGCCTTGATCTCGGCCAGGTCGGTCATAGTCTCGATAATAAAGAGGTCCACGCCCGCGGCGACGCCTGCGCGCACTTCCTCGGCAAAGAGGTCGTAGGCCTCGTCAAAGCTGAGGGTACCCAAGGGGCGAAGCAGTGCACCGATGGGGCCGATGTCGCCGGCGACGTAATGGGCACCGGCCGCGCGGGCGCAAGAGACCGCGGCGGCAAAGACATCTGCCACGGTGGCGGCGCCATCGAGCTTGTGCGCGTTGGCGCCAAAGGTGTTGGCGGTGATCACGTCGCATCCGGCCTCGACGTACTGACGCTGGATGTCGGTGATGACCTGGGGCTCCTCAAAGTTGAGCAGCTCGGGTAGGGCGCCGGCCTTCATGCCAGCTGCCTGCAGCATGGTGCCCATGCCGCCGTCGAACAGCAGATGCCCCGTGCCCTCGATGGCCGCACGCAGGCGATCGTCCTTAATGCGCAGATCGTCGATCGTGCGCGTCTTGTACGTGGCACCGTTGCGACGTGCGGCATCAACGGGTGCCGCCAATGCAGTGCCGTCAGAATCATGAGTGATAAGCGGAGTAAACATCGAGGGCTCCTAATGGCTGGAATAGCAGGTGGTGTGGGCGGCGCGGAAGCGACAGTGCTCGCGCATGCGGCAGATATTGCAGGTGGGGCGGCTCTGGGCGTCGTGGACCTCGCCGTCGAACAGACCGATCACCGCGGTCACGCTCTTGGTGGGCATGAGCAGGCTGGTGGGCGTGACGGTAAGCCCGATGAGCCGCGTGGCGTTGAGCGCGTCCACGATTGAGCGCTGTGCCGTAAGCGGGCAGTCGCCGTAGCCGGGACTGAAGCGCCAGTTACCGGCGAGTCCGTGTGCGGCGGCCGCAGCCTTGACCTGCTGGTCCATCTGCTCGACGGCGGCTTCTACATAGGCAGAGCATGCGGCGTCGAGCACGGCTCCCTCCAGGGGCTGCTGGGCTCCCGTGGTGCGCAGGCGACGCTCGGCGTCCATGCCGAGGGTGCATGCCATGAGCGCGGCAAAGCGGGCGTCTTTGAGATGGCGATAGATATCGCGACCACGCAGCTCAACGTTGGTGCCGACCAAGCGAATGCAAGGCTCACTTTGTTCGTCCACGCCCGTGGCATCGACGGCAAACACGCGGCGCACGCCACGGGGCTCAATGTCCAGTTCCAGGCGCTCGACTACAAGCTCAATACGTCGTGACAGCTCGGGCTCAATCTGCTGGCCGCCGTAACCCAGATACCGCAGCATCTCGGCACGGTCGACACGGGGATGGTGCGCGGCATCGACACGGTAAAGCGCCGGCGACGCAAGGTCGGCCGGCACTTCAACAACGGTTGTATCGACGTGCGGTTTTTCCATTACCCCAGGCGCTCCATAATGGTCGCGGCGATTGCAGGACGGTTCATAGTGTACAGGTGCAGACCGTCGGCACCGTGCTCCTTAAGGTCGCAAAGCTGACGAGCAGCATAATCTACACCGGCTGCCTGCAGGCTCTCGGGGTCGTTCTCGTACTTGGCGAGGATCTTGATGACGGGGGAGGGCAGCGACGCGCCGCACATAAAGACCATGCGGCTGATCTGTGACTTGCCCATAAACGGCATGATGCCAGCGGTAATGGGCACGGCGATGCCGGCCTTGTCGGCAAGCTCGCGAAAACGGTAGAAGCACTCGTTATCAAAGAAGAGCTGTGTCACAAAGAAGCTCGCGCCGGCGTCTTGCTTTTGCTTGAGATGCTCGACCGAGAGGTTGAGATCCTCGCAGGCAATGTGGCCTTCGGGGTAGGCTGCGGCGCCCACGCAAAAGCCGGCGTCGACGAGCTCGGGGATGAGGTCGCGGGCGTAGGCGTAGTCCGAGGCGGGTTTGTCGTCCTCGGTCGCGCCAGCGGGAAGATCACCACGCAGGGCCAGGATGTTTTCAACGCCGGCGGTGCGATACTCGTCGATCTTGGCGGCGATATCGGCGTGCGAGCGGCCCACACAGGTAAGGTGTGCCACCGAGGGTGTATCGAATTCGCTCGTAATCATATGTGCGATGGGGGCGGTGGTGGCGCCGTTGCCCGAGCCGCCGGCAGAGCAGGTGACCGAGACAAAGCTCGGCGAAAGCTTGCACAGATTGCCTGCCACCTCGCGAGCCGTGTCGAGGGAAAGCTCGCCCTTGGGCGGGAACATCTCAAACGAAACGGGTGCGGTGCCCTGGGATGCTGCCTGCTTAAAAACCTCGTCGACGCGCATATCGTGCTCCTTTAGATACGCAATAGTGTGATGTGTTTTAAGGATTCTACAGCACCACTGTGTCACGGTGGAGTTTCACTCGCTATTTGGGGATACCAATCGAAAATGCTTTGCTATCGGCATTTCCTATAACAGAGCGGTCAATCTAGGATGGGGCTATATTGAATGGTATTTGATGCGAAATACCAGTTAATAGAGCCCCATCCCAAATTGACTACCCTTAAACTATGGGGAGAGGTCTGCAATTTATACAGTTGATTGGCCATTAAGGGCGGCAGCGCCGCTGTGATGCGGTAACCTCATTGATTGGTTTCGCGACAGCAACATAACGGTAATGTCGCGGAAACACGGCGAGCCTAAGCTATGACTCGTTCGTTAGTAATCAACACCGCTTCTCACGCGGTGCCGATACGAAGGGAGTTCCGTATGGCCGATCTTACTGACCGCTTCGGGACCATGGTGTTCTCTGAGGAAGTCATGAAGGACTACCTCCCCAAGGACATTTGGAAGCGCCTTGCTGCAACCCTCGAGGACGGTGAGCCGCTCGACCTGGATGTGGCCAACGCCGTTGCCCACGCCATGAAGGTCTGGGCCATCTCCAAGGGCGCGACGCACTACGCGCACTGGTTCCAGCCGCTTTCGGGCATTACTTCCGAGAAGCACGACAGCTTCCTCGAGCCCAACCACGACGGCACCGCCATTACCAAGTTTACGGGCAAGAACCTCATCCAGGGCGAGCCGGATGCCTCCAGCTTCCCCAACGGCGGCCTGCGCGCCACCTTCGAGGCTCGTGGCTACACCGCTTGGGATCCTACCAGCCCCGCCTTCATTAAGGACGATGTCCTGTGCATCCCCACGGCCTTCTGCTCCTACACGGGCGAGGCCCTGGACAAGAAGACCCCGCTGCTGCGCTCCATGACCGCGCTCTCGCGTGAGTCCAAGCGCGTTTTGGCGCTGTTTGGTAAGACCCCCAAGAAGGTCGTTCCTTCCGTGGGCGATGAGCAGGAGTACTTCCTGATCAAGAAGGACGCTTACCGCAAGCGCAGGGACCTGGTCATCACCGGCCGCACCCTCTTTGGCGCTGCCCCCTGCAAGGGCCAGGAGCTCGAGGAGCACTACTTTGGCGCTATCCGCCCTACCGTCTCGGCCTATATGAAGGACCTGGACGATGAACTGTGGGCGCTTGGCATTCCCGCCAAGACCAAGCACAACGAGGTCGCTCCCTGCCAGCATGAGCTCGCCCCTGTCTATGGCGAGGTCAACGAGGCCATCGACCAGAACCTGGTCATGATGGAGAAGATGAAGCTCATCGCCTCCCGTCACGACTTGGTCTGCCTGCTGCACGAGAAGCCCTTCGAGGGCATCAACGGTTCGGGCAAGCACAACAACTGGTCGCTTGGCACCGAGTCCGAGAACCTGCTCGACCCGGGCGACACCCCGCTCGACAACCTGCAGTTCATCGTCTTCCTCACCGCGGTGATCGAGGCCGTCGATAACTATCAGGAGCTCCTGCGTGCCTCCGTTGCCTCGGCCGGCAACGACCATCGTCTGGGCGCCAACGAGGCTCCTCCGGCGATTATGTCCATCTTCCTGGGCGACCAGCTTACCGAGGTCGTCGAGAAGATCATCGATGGCAAGGCTTCCGTCCATGCCACGCGCGGCGTGCTTGACCTGGGCGCCGATACCCTGCCCAAGCTGATGCAGGACAACACCGACCGCAACCGCACCTCCCCGTTCGCCTTCACCGGCAACAAGTTCGAGTTCCGTGCCTGCGGCTCCGAGCAGAACGTCTCCGACTCCAACCTGGTGCTCGATGCCGCCGTGGCCAAGTCGCTCAAGTCCTTCGCCGACGCACTCGAGGGTACGCCCGAGGATAAGTTCCAGGACGCCGCGCTCGAGTACTGCAAGAAGGTCCTGACCGACCACCAGCGCATCCTGTTCTCCGGCGACGGTTACTCCGACGAGTGGCCCATCGAGGCCGAGAAGCGCGGCCTTGCCAACAATAAGACCACGGCTGACGCTCTTCCCGCCTTTGTTTCCGATAAGGCTATCGCGCTCTTTGAGGAGACGGGCGTCCTGACCAAGGCCGAGGCCCAGTGCCGTTACGACTGCAAGCTCGAGAAGTACAACAAGCTCATGAACATCGAGGCTACCACGATGGTTCGCGAGGCGCGTCGTACCTATCGCCCGGTCATTACCGCCTACGCCACCAAGGTCGCGAAGGGCCTTGAGACTATTCGTGCCGCCGGTGCCGAGGCCGCCATGCAGTGCGAGCAGAACACGCTCAACAAGCTCTGCAACGGCATCACCGCCATTAACGACTCCATCAAGGCGCTCGACGCCGTGCATCAGAAGGCCGAGGCCCTCGATGGCCAGGAGCAGGCCAACGTGTATGCACACGAGGTCGTTCCCGCCATGGATACGCTGCGCGCCGCCGTGGATGCCATGGAGGAGATCGTGGCCGCCGACTACTGGCCGGTCCCGACCTACGACGACATCCTGTTCTACGTGTAAAACGTAACTGACATATCGTCACGGTATTGAGCCGGGGTCCGCATCGTGCGGGCCCCGGCTTTTTGTTTGAGAAGGACGCTTTGGAGTCCGTTTTGCCGCCGATTTGCCGGGATTCGCACCCTGTCGGGTTCGAATCCCGGCGTTGGGGAAGAAAAAGCCCGTCACCGAATTGGTAACGGGCTTCAGATTTCAAATGGTGCCCCCAGCGGGATTCGAACCCGCGATATCCACCTTGAAAGGGTGGCGTCCTTGGCCGCTAGACGATGGGGACAGCGGGAAAGAGTATAGCAGACTTTTTTGCCGGCGCGTATATCGTTGGCAAACTGGAAAACCACCACAAAGGTGCCTGTCCCTTTGTAGTGGCGGGGCGTTAGGGGAGGAGCTTCATGGCGGCGTCGTGGGCGGTGTGCTCGTAGGTTTCGTCGAGGGGCTTGAGCGGCAGCAGGGCTGTGGCCTGTGCGTCGCCGCGGCGCTCGAGGGCGTGGGTAATGAGCCAGTCGGTGAGTTCGGGGTTCTTGGGTAGCGCTGGTCCGTGCAGGTACGTGCCGATGACTCCCTTGTAGATCAGACCCTCAAAGCCATCGTCGCCGTTGTTGCCGGTGCCCGCGACGACGGACGTTCCGAGCGGCGTGGCCTCTGTATCGAGCAGGGTGCGGCCGCCGTGGTTCTCGAATCCCACAAAGGGCTCAGGTGCCAGGTCGGTCTTGACGGCGACATTGCCGATCAGGCGGTCGGAGCCGCGTACAGTTTCGGCGGCAATGACGCCCAAACCCTCGATGCGATCTTCACCCATGTAGTATGAACGGCCGAGCAGCTGATAGCTGCCGCAGATAGCAAGCAACGAGCCGCCGTCCTCAACATAGGCCGCAACCTTGTCTTTTTGAGCGAGCAGCTCGTGCGCCACGGCCAGCTGGTCGCGATCAGAGCCGCCGCCCATCATGACGATATCGGCATCATGCAGATCGAGCGACTCGCCCATGCGGACCTCGTCCACGCGAACGGGGATGCCGCGCCAGGCGCAGCGGCGCTCGAGGGCGATGACATTGCCGCCGTCGCCGTACAGATTGAGGGCATCGGGATACAGGTAGACGATGCGCAGGGGGCGCGAAAGCTCGACCGGCGCATCGTCGGCGGGGACGGCGCTACCATCGGCGCGCGTTGCGGCGTGGGCAGCAACCGTAGCTGCATCGCTGCCTTTGAGCTCGTCGAGCTCCTTGACCAGCGGCGGAAAGGCCGTGTAGTTGGCGACGGCGTAGAAGGTGTCGCCGGCGGCTTCATCCGCAACGGCACCAATCGCCTGCTCGACATTCGAGATAATCGCGGCATCGATGCCGGCGTACTTCAAGCGCACCTGCATGTCGTGTGCGCGCGTGCCGCCGGCAAAGGCGACAAGCCCCGGTGTGTCGGCGATGCGCTCAAAGTCGACGTCGTAGATCCACGAGACGTCGTGACCGTCGGCATCGTTGTCGTTAAGGAAGAAAGCACAGAGCCTGCCGCCGGCCGTTTTAATGGACTGGATCTGGCGATCGAAGCCCACGGGATTTTTGGCCAGGTTGGCCTCGACGGTGCGTCCGGCAATATCCCAGCGACCCATACGGCCACCCGCGGGCACGTAGGCATCGAGCGTGGGCTGCAAGTGCGCCGTATCGACGCCCAGTTCGTGCGCGGCAAAGAAGGCGGCGGCAACGTTGTAGACCATATACAGGCCGTTGTAGCGTGTGGCGATATGTACGGCAGCTGCGGCGGGCGCAGATTCAAAGGCCAGGTCAAAGCCGTAGCCATCGCAGCCGAGCTCCACGCCCGTCACGCGACGGACAAGCCCGGGGCGGGCCCAGCCGCACGAGGGACAATGGTATGCGCCAAGCTGTCCGTACTGCACATAGTCGTACTCCAGCGGCGCGTTGCACTGCGAGCAAAAACGCGAGTCGCTAATACGGTCGGACTCGGTGTTGGTGGCGCCGTCGATGCCAAAGGCAATGCTTGCGTTGGGAACACGCGCGGCAATCGAGGCGCACAGCGGGTCGTCGGCGTTGTAGATGAGCGTCGTTGTCGGAGAGAGCTCCAACGCATGGGCGATGACGTCTTGGGTATGGTCGATCTCGCCGTAGCGGTCTAGCTGGTCGCGGAACAGGTTGAGCAGCACAAAGTACGTCGGCTTGAGTTTGGGCAGAACGCGCACCGTGTAGAGCTCGTCGCACTCAAAGACGCCCACGCGCTTGCCGCTGCCGGCGCGCTTAAGTCCGCCACGGGCTTCGAGCAGCGCACCCACCACGCCCGGCTCCATATTGTTGCCGGCGCGGTTACACACCACGGTGGCGCCGCTGGCGGCAACGGCGTCGGCGATCAGGTTGGAGGTCGTGGTCTTGCCGTTGGTGCCGGTGATCACCACGCTGCGATCGACCAGGCCTGCGAGGTTGCTCAGCAGCTCGGGATCGATTTTCATGGCGATGCGGCCGGGAAGCACGCCGCCCTGGCGTTTGAGGACGGAGCGCAGTCCCCATCGGGCGATATCGCTCGAGGTGCAGGCGAGAGATGAGCGGAGGTTCATGAAGCCGTTCCTAACGTTAATGACATGGTCGGGGCGATCGCGTCGCTAAAAGCCGTAGCGGCGCGCAAATTCCTGGGCAAGCTGCGACACGTCTTCGCAGGCATTGGCCCAGGGGGCAAAGTCGGGGGTGTCCGAGATGATGCCGTCGGCTTCCCAAACCGCCTGATGCGAAAGGTCCCAAGGATCGCGCGGCTCGGGTCGGCAGGGAAGGTACGGCGTCTGGTACATGGGGTTCAGCAAGAAGAACGCGCCGCCCTCGCAACGGTTGGCAAACTCGCGCAGCGCGCGCGTCGCCGGACGCATCTTGTTCGTTTTGAACAGCAGGATCGTGCGAGCGAGCAGATACCAAGGAGAGTTCTCGAGTGCATCGGCCCCGATCTGCTCCTCGAGCTGGTGGGCCAGGGCAAAAAAGCCGTCCTGGTCTTCCAGACGGGCGAGGGCAAGCAGCACGGTGCCGGCGGCGCGGGTGGGATAGCCCTCCGCCTTAAGGACGCGACGGGAATAGTTGGCGGCGGCACGGTAGCGGGCGCTTGCCATGCACAGCTGCGAGATGGCCTCGAGCGTGTGGAGCCACCCGATAAGGGCCGGTTCGCTCACGGTGAGATCGGCTGCCGTGATGCCGTCTGCCAACATGTTGTTGGCCCAGTAATGCGGTGCCTCCATGTCAAACCCGGGTACGCTTTGCTGCAGGTAATCGGCCGTGCTCGCTTCGAGCTTCATCAGGTCGCCCAGGCAGGCATCGACGGGCGTATCGGCCAGGATGATGGCGAGCAACTGGGCATCGACGGCCAGCGCATCGACACGAACAATCTTGAGCAACTCATCGCGCATGTCGTCGAACAGGCGGTTGCGCGTCTGCTCAAACTCCTCGTCGCTGCCCATGTCCTCGATGCGGTGAAGCTCATCGAGCAAATGACGATGAACGCCGGCATAGGATAGCAGCGCCTGGGCATGCTCGGTCTGCGCATACTTTTGAGGATTTGCGCTTATATCGTTGTGGACTAGCTCGCGTGCTGCATCGGTGAGTTCGGGGTGCGACGCCAGGTAGGTGCGCTCCAGGTAGGCGGGGATGTAGACGCTCGGATCCATTAGAGGTCCCCTCCCTTAAACGGCAGGCCCTGCTCGGCCGCGCGCAGGATGCGCTCGTCAATCTGGGAGCGCACGATGTCGTTGGTGGCGACCCAGGCGGCAAAGCTGGCGTTGTCGGGGGCGCCCAGGCCCTCCTGCAGCACCGGCGTTGCCTCGGACAGGGCAAGGACCAGCTCGTCGGTGGAACCGGCGCCCACGTTGACGCGGGCATAGACGCCGTCGGGGAACTCGGTTTGGAAGTAGAGCGCCTCGGCTGCGTGCGGGCATGAGCGCACCAGGATGCGCAGGTAGTGCTCGGCGCCCTCGTAATCCAGCTCGCGCCAGGCTGCGCTCATCAGTGCGATGAGCGTCCACGGGTCCAAGTCGCGCTCTGCGTCCTTGGGACGGCGGCGCAGCGGCGTGTTGGCAAGATAAGGCACGGAGTGGGCGGAGCGAAAACGCTTGAGCTCCTCGGCAGGGTATTCGAGCTTTGCCATGGCAAGCATCGCGGTATGGCGGACGCCGGCGGGGTCGTTGGGCGCAAAGTCCAGGCTGCGATTCGCGGCATCCAGCGACATGCGGTAGCGGCCGCTAATGAGCGCGCGCGATGCCAAGGCGGCAAGCCAGCGCAGGTAGGGACGGCGGGTCAGGTCGCCTGCGGCCTCACGCTCGTAGGGGTCCTGTGCCGAGGCGATCTTGAGCGCCAGATCGTGCTCCACCTCGTCGCACTTGGACACCAGATACTGCACGTATTCCTCGTTGGATTCGGCGGTGAGCGCCGTCAGCATGCGCTGGGCATCCCAGTTGCTCGGGTCGAGCGCGGCTGCCTCGCGGAGCATGTTCTCGGCACCGGCCTCTTCTTGCTCTGCCTGGGCGTCGTCGGGGATAAAGGGGATGCGGTAGTCGACAGCCTCGACCACCTTGGCAATGAGATGCCCGGCGCGGTCGCGGTCGCGCACGATGAGCGGCGCGGGGTTACGGGTGAATTGTTCCATCAGACGCTCTACGGCGGCACCGTCGGTGAGCGGGATATTGTCGCGGCGCAAGGCCTCAAGAACGAGGCGATGGCAATCCTCTTGAATGGGATCGAATGCCATGGGGCCTCCTTTGCTGCGGTTAGGGTTCAAATGTCTCTATATAAAGGTCTAGTTTACCCGCATGTGGCACACCGGGGGTGCCGCACTTGGACTTGCACCTTTGCACCACGAAGACGGATGTCGCACAAATGTCGGCACCTCGGTTGCGCGGGTGGTATCACAGTGCCGTAAACGGTCGATTTTTGGCGGCGAACGGGGCACATTTTGGAGGGGCACAGTCCTACCCGGGATATGTGGTCAACCCTGATAAAACGTTTGCCCAGCTTGGGAGTATGAATGCCCCACAAGGGTCTTCAGGGATAGAAAAAACGTTTCATCATTGTTGGCTTTAGGTGAATAACTGACCAACCAGAACGGTAAAATAGTGTTTGTCTGAGCGTTGAGACGTTTAGACATTGCGTCGCTATCGCCGGCGACGCACAAAATGGTCCTAACGGAGCCAATCGGGTGCTCCGTTATATACGCAAGTCTAAGAGGGGCTTGTTTAGGAGGCACAGTATGGGACGTTTTACCAATCCTCGCGATCTGTACTTTGGTGAGGGCGCTCGCCACGAGGTGAAGAACCTCAAGGGCAAGAAGGCCATCATCGTTTCTGGCGGCAGCTCTATGCGCCGCGGCGGGTTCCTGCAGGACGTTGAGGCCGACCTCAAAGAGGGCGGTTTCGAGGTCAAGCTGTTCGAGGGCGTCGAGTCCGACCCGTCCATCGAGACGGTCATGAAGGGCGCCGAGGCCATGCGCGAGTTCGAGCCCGACTGGATTATCGCCATTGGCGGCGGCTCGCCCATCGATGCCGCTAAGGCCATGTGGGTCTTCTACGAGTATCCCGAGGAGTCCTTCGATAACATCATCCAGCCGTTCAGCTTCCCCGAGCTGCGTCAGAAGGCTCACTTCTGCGCCATCTCCTCTACCTCCGGTACCGCTACCGAGGTCACTGCCTTCTCCGTCATCACCGACTACGCCAAGGGCATCAAGTACCCGCTGGCCGACTTCAACATCACCCCTGATGTCGCCATCGTCGACCCCGAGCTCACCTACACCATGCCCGCCAAGCTGTGCGCTCACACCGGCATGGACGCTCTGACCCACTGCATGGAGGCCTACGTTTCCACCTGCGCCTCTATGTTCACCGATGCCAACGCTCTGCACGGCATCCGCGAGATCGTCGAGTGGCTGCCCAAGTCCTATGCTGGCGACCATGAGGCCCGTCAGCACATGCACGAGGCTCAGTGCATCGCCGGTATCGCCTTCTCCTCGGGCCTGCTCGGCATCGTTCACTCCATGGCTCACAAGACCGGTGCTGCCTTCGAGAACGGCCACATCATCCACGGTGCTGCTAACGCCATGTACCTGGGCAAGGTCATCCAGTGGAACTCCAAGGATCCCCGTGCTGCCGAGCGTTACGCTTACGTGGCCAAGGAGATCCTGCACCTTCCCGGCGAGACCAACGAGGAGCTCATCGCTGCACTCGTCCAGAAGATTCGCGACCTCAACGACCAGCTCAACATTCCGCAGTCCATCAAGGATTACGCGAATGGTGGCGTGAAGGTCGACGCCGAGAACCCGCAGATGGTTTCCGAGGAGGAGTTCCTCGCCAAGCTGCCCGAGATCGCCGCGAACGCCGAGCAGGACGCCTGCACGCCCGAGAACCCGCGTGAGACCAAGGCTGCCGACTTCGAGAAGATCCTCAAGGCCTGCTACTACGACACCGACATCGATTTCTAATCGACTCTTGTTATCGTAACGAGGGGCTCCGCACGTATCCGTACGGAGCCCCTTTCTTTTTTAGAGAATGGGATAGTTATGGCTGCAATTTTCAATAGCCCCAGCAAGTACATCCAGGGTCCGGACGAGCTCGCCAAGCTCGGCTCCTATGTCGAGCCGCTCGGCGCTAAGGCCCTCGTCATCGTGACGCCTTCGGGCAAGAAGCGCGTCGGTGCCAAGATCGAGGGCGGTTTTGCCGAGGCTAAGGCCGAGCTGCTGTTTGAGGACTTTAACGGCGAGTGCTCCAAGGGCGAGGTCGATCGCCTGGTTGCACTCGCCCGCGACAACGGTTGCGACATCATCGTCGGCGTCGGTGGCGGCAAGATCCTCGATACCGCCAAGGCCGTTGCCTACTACCTGGAGTCCCCGGTTATCATTTGCCCCACCATCGCTTCGACCGATGCGCCGTGCTCGGCACTTTCGGTGCTCTACACCGATGACGGCCAGTTCGACAAGTACCTCTTCCTTAAGGCAAACCCCAATATCGTCCTTATGGATACGACGGTTATCGCGGCGAGCCCGGTGCGCCTGACGGTTTCCGGTATGGGCGATGCGCTCGCAACCTACTTTGAGGCCCAGGCAACGCACGATGCCGACGGTGGCACTTGCGCCGGCGGCAAGGGCGGTATGGCCGGCCTGGCGCTCGCCAAGCTCTGCTACGAGACGCTTATGGCCGATGGCGTCAAGGCCAAGGTCGCGCTGGAGAAGGGTGCGCTCACGCCTGCAGTCGAGCATATCATCGAGGCCAATACGCTACTTTCGGGCATTGGCTTTGAGAGCTCGGGCCTTGCTGCTGCTCATGCCATCCACAATGGCCTGACGATGCTGCCCGAGTGCCACGGCATGTATCACGGCGAGAAGGTCGCCTTTGGCACCATCGTCCAGCTGGTACTCGAGGATGCTCCGACTGAGAAACTCGAGGAAGTCTTGGGCTTCTGCATTGAGCTGGGCCTGCCGGTCACGATGAAGGAGCTTGGCGTTGCCGAGGTTACGCGCGAGCAGGCCATGGTCGTTGCCGAGGCTGCTTGCGCGCCCGAGGACACCATGTGCAACATGCCGTTTGAGGTGACGCCCGAGATGGTCGCAAACGCCATCCTGGGTGCCGACGCGCTGGGCCACTACTATCTCATGGATGAGTAAATCAAGCTAAGGAAGGGGCAAAGTCAACAGATGGCTTTGCCCCTTTTGCTATGGTGCAAAGGGGTCAGGTGACTTTGCACCAATCGTTGTTTGATGAAGGGCGGATTCTCGTATGGCGCTTCCTATGGTTTATGGCGGTCCCGGCCGGTATGTTCAGGGGCCGGGCGAACTTTCGCGTCAGGGCAGGTATTTGTCATGGTTGGGCTGCGCTGCCTATGTCTTGTTTGACCAGGGCACCGAGGATCGGCTGTGCAGGCAGATTGTCGATGGATTTCTGGATGAAGATCTAAGCGAGCCGTTCTTTAAGATTTACAACGGTCCGTGTACGGAAGAGGCCGTTGTCGAAATGGCTAAGGAAGCCCGGGCTGAGTATTGCGACATGGTGGTGGGTATTGGCGGCGGCAAGATGCTCGATATCGCAAAAGCTGTTGCGTTTTATGCCGAGCTGCCGTTGTGCGTATGCCCCACGGCGGCTTCGATGGACGGTCCGTGCAGCGCGATTTCGGTGCTGTATCACGAGGATGGGTCGTTCGACCGCTACCTGATGCTCGAGAAGAATCCAGACCTGGTCGTGGTCGATACCAACGTGGTCGCGGCGGCCCCGCTGCGTATGACGGTCGCTGGTATGGGCGATGCGCTGGCAACGTACTTCGAGGCGCGTTCGTGCGCCGCGGCGCACGGCGCCAACGAGCACGGTGGCACGCCGGGTCACTTGGCCCTGGTTGCGGCTCGTGCCTGTTATGACACGCTCATGGAGTGTGGTGTCGCTGCCAAGCGCGATCTCAAAAAGGGGCGTACATCGCCGGCGGTTGAGCGCCTGATCGAGTGCAATATTCTGCTTTCGGGTGTTGGCTTCGAGAGTGGCGGCCTGGCGTTGGCACATGCCATCGCCAACGGTCTGACGATTCTGCCCGAGTGCAAGGCCATGCATGGTGAGGCCGTGGCATTTGGCCTGGTGGTTCAGCTTCGTCTGGAGCGTGCGCCCGAGCTTAATCAGGTGCTCGAGTTTTGTCAGCGCGTTGGTCTGCCGACGATGCTCGAGGAGCTAGGCCTCGGCGAGATTTCCGATGCCGACCTGCAGAGTGTTGCAAATGCGGTCTTTAGAAACGAGCGTAATATGGCCAACGAGCAGGCCAAGGTGACCAAACAAAAGCTCGTGCAGCTCATGTGCGAGGCATAGCTTGGCGCTTGATCGACCTTGTGCAATCGAGGCGGCGATAGGCCATAGGCTATTTGTCCCAAAGGTGCTCCGCGTGTAATTTGCTCGAGGCACGGGCCGATGGCGTATCATTATTTCTTGCTTGTTTGCACTGCTCAGGGAGGGGCCGCGCATGGCGCAGGAACACGATCTGTTTGATGACATTATCGAGATCAGCAAGGGTTTCGACTTTCTTAAAAACCCGCTTGGCGGCGTGACCGATGCACTCGATCCATCGGCGCCGCAGTGGAATCCTGCCGACTACAAGGAGCGTCCGCGCGGCAACACGATTCCGTGCCTGACCTGCAAAAACGAAAAGAGCGGCTGCACCGCGTGCATGGACGTGTGCCCGGTCAACGCTATCGAGGTCGAGGAAGACGCCATCGAGATCCTCGACTCCTGTCGCAAGTGCGGCCTGTGCGCCGCTGCCTGTCCGACCGAGGCGATTATCTCGCCGCGTCTGGCGCCCAAAAACCTGTATGACGATATCGTCTCTGCAGCTACGAGCCACGAGACCGCCTACGTCACCTGCACGCGCGCCCTCAAGCGCATGCCGCGCGAGAACGAGGTCGTCGTCGCCTGCGTGGGCGATATTACGGCCGAGACCTGGTTCTCGGTGCTGGCCGACTATCCCAACGTGAGTGTGTACCTGCCGTTGGGCGTGTGTGATAAGTGCCGCAACACCGGCGGTGAGGACATCCTGGGCGAGGCGATTGCGAAGGCCGAGGAGTGGGCCGGCACGGGCATGGGTCTGGAGGTCGATCCCAAGAGCCTCAAATGTCATAAGCGCCGCGAGTACGAGCGCAAGGAGTACATGGAAAAGATCGCCCGCACCACGGGCCTGACGGTGACCAAGCTCAATCCGGCGACGGCGGCGCTGGCCTCGGTGACGCAAAAGCTCAAGGCCCATCGCCATCAGATTACCCAGCTGGAGCGCACGCTCAACACCATGTGCGGCACCACGACGGCCAAACGTCGCCGTACGCTTACGCACGGTCGCCAGCTGGTACTCTCGACGCTGCAAAACCATCCCGAGCTTGCCCAGAACATGCAGGTGAGCACGCCGGAGTGCGATTTTGACAAGTGCACGTCGTGTGGCGAGTGCGTCAACGTGTGTCCCACGTTTGCCTGCGATCTGGTGGGAAGCGGCCGCTTTGCACTGGAGTCCACGTATTGCCTAGGCTGCGGAGCCTGCGTCAAGGTGTGCCCCGAGCATGCGCTTAAGTTGGTTGAGCATGATGCATCCAACCTGGTCGTCGTCGATCCCGAGGCCGAGGAAAAGGCCGCCCAGAAGGCGAAGGCCCACGAAGAAGCCCAGAAGGTCAAGGCCGAGGCAAAGGCCAAGCTCGACAAGATGCTCGACCAGGTGGAGAAGCTCGCGGACTAGCCAACGACCCCTATCTCTGCTTCATTCGTGCCGCCGTGGCGTCCGGGTTCGCCCAGATGCTGCGGCGGCGCTATACTTATGCAGATTGAAATGCTTGTACCAAAAGGAGCTGTCGTGTCCCTTTCCATCGGTATCGTGGGCCTGCCCAACGTAGGCAAGTCGACGCTGTTCACCGCGCTTACCAAAAAGACCGGTCTTGCCGCCAACTACCCGTTCGCCACGATCGACCCCAACGTGGGTATCGTCGACGTGCCCGATAGCCGTCTGCAAAAGCTCGCCGACATCGTCAACCCGGGTCGCATCGTGCCGGCAACGGTCGAGTTCGTCGACATCGCAGGTCTGGTGAAGGGCGCCAACGAGGGCGAGGGCCTGGGCAACCAGTTCCTGGCCAACATTCGCGAGACCGACGCCATCTGCGAGGTCGTGCGCTACTTTAAAGACCCCAACGTCATGCGTGAGGTGGGCCGCACGGGCGAGTTCGTCGATCCTGCCGGCGATGCCGACACCATCATGACTGAGCTTATCCTGGCCGACATGAGCACGCTCGAGAAGCAGCTGCCCAAGCTCGAGAAGGAGGCCAAGCGCGACAAGGAGCTCATGCCCAAGTTCGAGGTCGCCAAGCGCCTGCTTGCCTGGCTCAACGAGGGCAAGCGCGCTGCGTCTATGGAGATGACCGACGAGGAGCGTGCTGCCGCCAAGGGCCTGTTCCTGCTCACCATGAAGCCCATCCTGTATGTGGCCAACGTGGACGAGGATATGCTCAACGACGATCTGGTGCCCATCGATGGTGTTAAGCCGCTGCCCATCTGCGCCAAGATCGAGGCTGAGCTTTCCGAGCTCGATCCCGAGGACGCCGCCGACTACCTGGAGAGCCTGGGCTTGGAGCAGCCCGGCCTGGACGTGCTCGCGCAGGCAGCCTACAAGCTGCTCGGCCTGCAGTCGTTCTTTACGGCCGGCGAGATGGAGGTCAAGGCCTGGACGGTGCGTCAGGGTGCGACCGCCCCGCAGGCTGCCGGCGTCATCCACACCGACTTTGAGCGCGGCTTTATTAAGGCCGAGGTCATTGGCTATGACGACTACATCGAGCTCGGCGGCGAGCAGGGCGCCAAGGCCGCCGGCAAGCTGCGTATTGAGGGCAAGGACTATGTCATGGCCGATGGCGACGTTGTGCACTTCCGCTTTAACGTGTAAGGACGACGCACATGTTTAAATATGGCAAAAAAGCCGGCTATATGGGTATTGCGCTGCTCGTGCTTGCGGTGATTCCGCTGGTGGTCGCAGCGTGTGTTATCCCCAACATTGGTCCCGAGGTGGCAACAAAGTTTAATGCCGCCGGCGAGGCGACGCGCTGGGGCAAGAGCTACGAGTTGCTGGCACTGCCGGTGCTCAACCTGCTGCTGAGCGTGGCGACGTACTTTACGGCAGGACGCCAGGCTAAAAACAATGATGACTCCGCCGCCATGGCGCGCATCGTGTGCGAGCGCTACCTGCGCAACGGTTGCATCACGGGTGTGTTCCTCAACGTGATCAACGTTTACTTTATGTACTCGGCGATTACCGGAACGGGCTTTGGCCTTGGTTTCTAGCTTGTTCTTTTAGGCAACGAGCCTGCACACATATTCAATGGCTGCTGCGAGGCCGCCGCTCGATCGTGGTTTAAAGACCATGTCGGCGGCGGCTTCGTTTTCGTATCCGGTGCCGCGAAGGGCGAGTGCGATACCGGCTTCTAAAAGGAGCGGCAGGCCGCGCTGACTGGTTGCGATTACGGCAGCCTGATTGAGCGAGCAGCTGTGCGCTTGGCATTGAATGGCAAGTTCACCTTGCGCCGGGCAAGGGACCAGAACGGCGACGACGCGACTTGATAGCAATGCAAATGCTGTGCGCTCATCGGGCGAAAGGCATTCTGCTTCAACGACGACGAGCTTGGGCGGTGCGCTGTTTGTGCGAAGCGTGGCTCGGTACATGCGGACCGAAGAACCCGACATAGAAAACTCCTGTGTATTCGGCAAAACGTAAACTATAGTTTACGTTTATGTTCGGCTCCATTTCAAACTCGGCTGCATGGACGAACGTGCGAAACAGATTCTTGGCAGGCGGGTCGAAGAGACACGCAGGGACCTTGGTATCTCCAAGGTTGATTTTTGTGTGGCGACAGGAATCAGCCGACCCTACCTCGACCGAATCGAAGATGGGACGGCAAATTTCACGCTCAAGGTTCTATTTAAGATCGCGCCCGCACTCGGCATGACGGTGTCAGAGCTTCTCGAGGGTATCGGATAGGGCGTTCCCCCGCTGTATTTGACGCTCTTTGGGCGGGTCCCCTTGGTTGCGATGTGCAAAACGCGAGTATTCAGCACTAGTTCGGCCGTAGATGGTAGCTCGAGCGGCTGGCTTTGCCTTTTTGACAGTAGATAATCCACACGCTAAATAAAAATGAGGAATAAATATTTACTAGACGGCCCCTTTGTCCTAAAAGTACGTCTAACAATCGGCCGATTCTATGCCTCCGGAGGAGAAATTGCAGAATACTCCGATTTTTGCACGGCCCGAGGGGGACCACCTGTCGTTTAAGGCTGCGATAAGTGGAGCTGCCTTAGGGATTACGCCATCGGGGCGCGGTCGTGGTTGACTTGGCTGTAGAACAGGCTCTGGATTTCGGCGGCATCGCGTGACTGGCCGAGTGCCCACATGGTCTTGGCCACGAGCGCCTCGGTGGTCATGTCATCGCCGCGCAAAATACCCGGATGATCGGCGTAAGCTCGGCCGACCTCATAAACACCCAGATCGAGGCCCTCCTCGGGGACCTGCGTGGTCATAACGACGGTACGACCCGAATCGACCCAGCGGAAAATTGCCTCTTGGAACGACTCGCCCGACTCACCAAACTCGGGGATACCGCCAATGCCAAAGGTCTCCAGAATCACGGCGTCGTAGCTATCGGCAAGGGCGTCCAGGATGCCCGGGTTTACGCCGGGCGTAAGCTTGAGTACAAATACGCGCGGGTCGATGCTGTCGTAGAAACGAACCGGGTTCTCGTTCTGGTGAGTGCCGTGGAGTCCGTTGCGAACGATGCGGTCGTTGCGGATATAGGCGATGGGCGGATAGTTGACGCTAATGAACGCGTTAAAGCTCATGGTGCGCTGTTTGCGGGCACGCGTGCCGGCAATGGCTACGCCGCCAAACACGATTGAGACGTCGTGCGAGTGCTCGTCGAGCGCATAGAGCAGACTCTGGTACAGGTTGAGCTTGGCATCGGTAAAGGGATTGCCCATGGGCTTTTGCGAGCCGGTGAGTACGATAGGCTTGGGGCTGTCCTGAATCAGATAGGAAAGCGCCGCCGCGGTGTAGCTCATGGTGTCGGTGCCGTGCAGAATCACGAAGCCGTCGTGGTCGGCATAACCCTCGACGATGACGTCGCGGATACGCATCCAGTCACTGGGGCGCATATTGGTGCTGTCGATGTTCATGGGCTGCACGACGTCGAGCTCGCAGAGGCCCGAGATCTCGGGGACGCTCTGGGCGAGCTCCTCACCGGTCAGGGCGGGGGAGAGGCCGTTGCCGTCCTCGGCCGATGCGATGGTGCCGCCCGTGGCGATGAGAAGGATGCGCTTCATGCTGGTATTCCTATCGTATTTGCCGCCGCAGAGGCGGAGTCGTTCGGCAGTATTGTGGCACAGGGCGTCCAATGTTCAAACGTATTACATCATCTGTAACGTTTGGTAACACTTCAATTGTTGTCAAATAGGGGCCTAGGTCGTGCGTTTGCCGTGCGCTGATGGCTGCGAGGGACGAGAAACCCCATATAACGTGTACACTATGAAAGCTGTTTTCGTTTATTCGCGCGGGTGGGCACCGGCTCCCCGCCAACAAGAGGGGGAAACCATGGATCAAAAGGCTTCCGCAAAGGTCCTCGTACTCGACTTTGGTGCGCAGTACGGTCAGCTCATTGCCCGTCGCGTCCGCGACCTCAACGTGTATTCCGAGATTGTCCCCTGCGACATCTCGGCCGATGAGATTCGCGAGATGAACGCCTCTGCGCTCATCCTTTCTGGCGGCCCGGCCTCCGTGTACGCCGAGGACGCTCCGTCCATCGATCCCGCCATCTTTGACCTGGGCCTTCCCGTCCTGGGCTTCTGCTACGGCCATCAGATCACGGCCGTGACGCTCGGCGGCAAGGTCGGTCACTCCGAGGTGGGCGAGTACGGCCGCGCCACCATCACGCGTACGGCCGGCGCCAAGCTCTTTAACTCCACGCCTATGGAGCAGACCGTGTGGATGAGCCATCGCGACGCCGTTTCCGAGGTGCCCGAGGGCTTTACCGTTACCGCCAGCACCGACGTGTGCCCGGTTGCCGCCATGGAGTGCGTCGAGCGCAAGATTTTCACCACGCAGTTCCACCCCGAGGTCAAGCACTCCGAGTACGGTCAGCAGCTGCTGAGCAACTTCCTGTTTGAGATCTGCGGCCTGGAGCCCAATTGGAGCATGGACAACCTGGTCGAGACCATGACGGCCGAGTTCCGCGAGAAGGTCGGCGACGACCGCGTGATTCTGGCCCTGTCCGGTGGCGTCGACTCCTCCGTCGTGGCTGCGCTGGGCGCCCGCGCCGTGGGCAAGCAGATGACCTGCGTGTTCATCAACCACGGCCTGCTGCGCAAGGGCGAGCCCGAGCAGGTTGAGGAGGTCTTCACCAAGCAGTTTGACGTCGACTTTATCCACGTCCACGCCGAGGACCGCTATGCCGAGCTTCTGGCCGGCGTGACCGAGCCCGAGGAGAAGCGCCGTATCATCGGCACGCAGTTCTGGAAAGAGTTCTTCGCTGTGGCGCAGCAGCTCGAGACCGATGGCAAGCCGGTCAAGTACCTGGCTCAGGGCACCATCTACCCCGATATCATCGAGTCTGGCGCTCGCAAGACGGGCGGCAAGACGGCCACCATCAAGAGCCATCACAACCTGATCCCGTTCCCCGAGGGCGTGCACTTCGACCTCATTGAGCCGCTCGATCACTTCTTTAAGGACGAGGTCCGCGCGCTTGGTCTGGCACTGGGTCTGCCGGGTCACATCGTGTTCCGCCAGCCTTTCCCGGGCCCGGGTCTTGCCATCCGCATCATCGGTGCGGTCGACAGGGAGAAGCTCGAGATCCTCAAGAACGCCGACGCTATCGTGCGCGAGGAGCTCGATGCCTACAATCAGCGTCTGTTTGAGCAGACCGGCGAGCGCAACTCCGAGCATAGCTGCTGGCAGTATTTCGCGGTCCTACCCGACATCAAGTCCGTCGGCGTTATGGGCGACGAGCGCACCTATCAGCGCCCGATCATCCTGCGTGCCGTCGAGTCCAGCGATGCCATGACCGCCGACTGGGCCAAGCTGCCCTACGACGTGCTGGCCCGCATCTCCGGCCGCATCGTTGCCGAGGTTCCCGGTGCCAACCGCGTGTGCTACGACATCACGTCCAAGCCGCCCGCGACCATCGAGTGGGAATAGTAAATAGCCCTTTGCGAGGGAGGTCGGATGCGGCCTCCCTCGTTTTTTTATTTGCGTGCCATGGATGCTTGTGCATTGTGGTGTATGTGGTACATGCAAACCAGCCACGCAATCTCTCAAGCTGTTTAGCTGGGATTATTGTTTGCTGGTATTTTTTAAAGTGTTTTCAATTACCGAAGCAACGCCATCAATTTATTTCAATTAATGCTGACCGGCAGATCGCGCCCGCCCGCAAGAGGCCGCTCGGACTGGTACTCAAAATGTACTCACGACGTTTTGAGTATCGATTTGCTGGTACTCGCAGACGGTAAAAACGACTGTCTACCTCGATATATTCGTTATCCCCAACGATTCGTCAACGAATACTGATTAGTGATTGAGTGATGCATGGCTCAAATTTGCATACGTAATTACGTAATTACGTATTCTGAAGTAAAATGATTTCGGTCAATTAAGGAACGTAGAACAGGTCAATTCGGAGGGGCGATCATGGAGGAAGATCAGGCTGTTCATGCCGAAAAGGAGCTAGATAAGTTCACGCTCTCGATAACCCGCGAGGATAAGCGGGCTCTTAAGTCCTATGCCGCGCGCCAGGATAAGACGGTGGCTAAAGTCCTGCGCGAATGGATTGACGAGAAGTGCAAGGGGGAGAAGTGATGTCTCAGACGGCGCAAGCGGTCGTTCAGAACCTTGTTGATCGCGCTGTCAAGCTGGGCGATCGTCAGCTCGCTGCCGACATCCGCGCCTTTGCTGCGCAGCGCCAGTTTGGGCTTGTATTTGAACACAACCGTCCAGAGCGACTTCGCCTTTATGGCAAGCCTATCATGGAGGGCGATGTCGTACAGGTGCTTCCCGAGCGTGGTAAAAAAGAGGACTCTAGCTCCCAACTGCTATGGTTGGTAAATGCCGTTCGGGGGGGGGTTGCTGATCTAAAGCCATATCAATCGCCCTCATATGACGAAAACGATTGTGAGCCCCGCTCCGTTGCTGTCGACGATGTCGTGCCTGTTGCTGAATATGACCAGCCGATTTATGCTGGCCTCAAAGAGACTGGGCGTGTCGAGCGCGCTGGCGATAAGCCCTATCAAGTAGTCATTAACGGCGAAAACTACCATGCTCTTGAAACCTTGGCCTTTGCCTATGCAGGCAAAGTGGACTGCATATATATTGACCCACCCTATAACACTGGCGCCCGCGACTGGAAATACAACAACGATTACGTCGACGGCTCCGACGCCTATCGCCACTCCAAGTGGCTTGCCTTCATGGAGCGCCGCCTCAAGCTCGCCAAGCAGCTGCTCAACCCCAACGATTCCGTACTCATCGTGACGATCGACGAGAAGGAGTACGCAAGGCTTGAGCTTCTTTTAGAGAGCGTTTTTCCCAACGCGACCGGTATCCAGACGGTTTCAATCACCATAAACAAGAACGGGGTTGCCCGCGGCAACCAGTTCAAGAGAGCTGACGAGTACGCTGTCTTTTGCTTTTTTGGCACCGCCGCGCCGTGCCAAGTGGACCGCAGACTCTATTCCGTTGAGTTCGGAGAACTTGAGGAAAAAGTGGCTGATGACGCGTCGAGCAGCCGCTCCCAACGTAAAGTACGTTGGGAGCGGCTGCTGAGGGGCGGTCCCAATGCCGCTCGCACCGCAAGGCCGAACCTCTTCTATCCCATCTATATCGATGAGGAGACCGCGACAATTAAGGAGCTCGGCGCTTCTCTCCCCCTTCAACAAGACTGGACAAAGATACCGACAAAAACGGGTCTCAGGGCAGTTTGGCCTATTAGGACCGATGGCCGAGAGGCGACTTGGAGGATCTCCCAGAATGCTCTACAGGCCAAGCTTGATCGTGGGTGCGCAAAAGTAGGTGAGTACAACAAAAAGAGTGATCGGTACTCCCTCCTTTACCTAGGAGATTCCCAAGAGGAGCGTCTCAAGAATGGAGAAATTAAACTCATCGGCAAGGCTGAGGATGGGTCCTTGCTTCTCGAAGAGCAGGGAGAGCGCTCTGCCATTCCAACAACTGTTTGGAGTGGCACGCAGTTCTCTGCCGGTGAATACGGGAGCCGATATATCAAAAAGTTCATCGGCGATAGGCGCTTCACATTTCCAAAGTCCCTTTATGCGACCGAGCTCTCAATCGCTTCCGTTGTTGCCGACAAGCCCGACGCCCTTGTAGTCGATTTCTTCTCAGGATCGGGCACCACGGCACATGCCGTCATGCGCTTGAACCATCAGGACGGCGGGCGCAGGCGCTCCATCAGCGTAACGAATAACGAGGTCTCCGAGGACGAATCCAAAAAGCTCACCAAGCGCGGTCTTCGCCAGGGCGACCCCGAATGGGAGGCGCTGGGCATCTGCCAGTACGTTACCAAACCACGCGTCACGGCGGCCATCACGGGCAAGACGCCCGAGGGCGATTCCATCAAGGGTGACTACAAGTTCACCGACGAGTTCCCCATGGCCGACGGCTTCGAGGAAAACGCCGTCTTCTTTGACCTCACCTACGAAGACCCGGACGCCGTCGAGCTGGGCGTGGCCTTCGAGGAGATCGCGCCCCTGCTCTGGCTGCGCGCTGGTTCGCGTGGCAGCATCATCAAGCACGAGCAGCCGGGCTTTGCCATGGCCGACGCCTACGCCGTCCTCTTCGACTTTGCTTCGGTCGGCGCTTTCATAGACGCCGTCAAGCAGAATGCCAGCATAGGGTGCGCTTATGTGATCACGGACGACACGGCTCGATACGCCTCCGTCAAGGCACAACTGCCTGGGCTCGACGTCGTCCGCCTGTACGAGAACTACCTGCAATCGTTCAAGATTGCCGCCGAGGATGCGGTGAGGTAAACATGAGAGTCGAACTTAAGGATTTCCAAGCCGGTGCGGTCGCGACCCTGGCAAACAAGTTGCAGTCGATGCGCCGACGCTATGAGCAGGACGGCGAACTGTCTTCGGTGTGCCTCGCATCTCCCACGGGCTCGGGCAAGACGGTCATGTGCGCGGCGACGATTGAAGCGCTCTTCTTCGGAGACGATGATCTGGGCCTTATACCCGACGAGAATGCCGTTGTTCTTTGGCTCTCGGATTCCCCGAGCCTGAACGAGCAGACGAGCGTGCGTTTCTCCAACGTGGCGGACAAGCTTGCAGACAGCATCCTTGACAGGCGCCATCTGGTCACGATTACCAACGACTTCGGAGCCGCGCACGACATTCTCGAACCGCGCCATGTCTATTTCCTCAGCAAGGACCTGCTTAGCAAGAATGGACTGCTCACCAAGGGTGGTGAGGCCAACTCCGGCCGCGTGTTCTGGGATATCCTTGACCGCACTATCAGGGACCCGGAGCGTAACCTCTATCTGTTCATAGACGAGGCCCACCGCGGCCTGGGGGCCAATGTCTCGAGCGAGCGCGGCACGGCGACGATCTACGCCAACCTCATTGATGGTCTAGACGGCCGTGCGGCAATGCCCATCGTCGTTGGGGTCTCTGCCACGCCGCAGAGGTTCGAGGCGGCTATGGACCAGCGCGCTGATCGCGTGCGTATGCCGAAGGTTGCTGTGACCCCTCGCGAGGTCCAGGAATCGGGCCTGCTTAAAGATATTATCGAGCTGCGCGTGCCCGAGAAGGACGATCCAGTCGAGCACCAATACCTTACTATGGCGTGCGAGCGCTATGCCCTGGCTTGCAACGAGTGGGGTGAGTACTGCGCCCGCGAGGGCGAGAGCTACATCAACCCCCTGCTGCTCATCCAGGCCGCTGACAACGTGAGTGGCTCGGCCTTGGTCGAGATGTGCGACCAGATCATGGGCTTAGTCCCCGGCCTTTCTGAGGCGATGTCGTTTGCCAATGTCTTCGGCGAGCACAAGGACATCGCGGCGGGAAAATACCTTATCCGCTATGTAGAGCCCGAGTTCGTTCAGGACACCTCAAGCGTCCGCGTACTTTTTGCCAAGGAGGCCGTCTCCAACGGATGGGACTGCCCACGAGCGGAGGTCATCTTCTCGCAGCGCAGGCGTTCGGACTCGACCTATATCGCACAGCTCGTGGGGCGTATGGTACGCACCCCACTTGCGCGGCGCATCGAATCCGATGATCTTTTGAATTCCGTCGCCTGCTACCTGCCCCAGTTCAATCCCGAGAGCACTCAGGACGTGGTTGACTACCTCATGGGCCGCAAGGACGACATGGGCGAGAGCTCCATCGGCAGGCAGAGCATCGTCCTCAACCCCGTGACCATCACGGCGGCTGCGCCCAAGTCCGAAGCCGACTACCAACAGGAGCTCAAGGCGTACGAGGAGAACGAGAAGGCCATCGAGGCGGCGCGTCAGACACAACCCGGCTACCAGGCGCCGCTTGCCGGCATCGCGATTCAGGAGCCGTTGGACATGCAGGGAACGCAGCCCTCGCTTGCCTCGGCGGTCAGGCCCGTCGACGTCCCGGCGCCAGAAGCGGAGCTGGCGCCTCAGCCCGCAACGGGCAACTACGTTGCAGCGCCTGCCCCGCAGCAACCTGCGACATCTGAGCCAGGTTCCACACAGCCCGAGCCGGCCCAGCCCGCCTCGGTCGTAAAACCCGTGCCCATGGCAAGGCCCAAGCCGCCCACCAAGCGCGAGCGGTCTTTCACGCACCAGGAGTGGCAGGGCATCCGCACGGCCTTCGACTCCATCCCCGTGCAGCGCATTCCAAAGAAGGCCAGGAACGAATTCCGGAGCCTGGTTAAGACGGCGACCCTGCTCGTGGAGACCGGCCTCGACACTGGGGCCGCGGCAGACGTGAACAGACGGTTCGTCCAGAAGCTCTCCGGCTTCATCGTTGCCAACGAGGACGAGTACAACGAGGCCAAACACGACGTAGAGGTAGCCGAGACCGTCAAGATCACGCTCGACAAGCTCAACGAGACCGAGGACCAGGAGCAGGAGGAGGCCCGCACGGACGCAGAGGGCCTCAGGAAGGCCGCCCGCGATGCTGATATCTGCTTCACGAAGGAGCTCGCGCAGGCGTATCGTCGTGCCAACTTCAAAGAGCTGGGGCGCCCCGAGTGCGACCTGCGCCTTGCCGCAGCGGTACGCACACGGGCCATCGTCGATGCGCTCGAGGGCTGGGCGGCTCAATGCCGAAAGGAATACTTCGATAAGGTCGATGGATCTGGCGATTATGACTACCTTAACGACGCGGCAAAGCAGCGTTACGACGAACTGGCCCGTGAAACCGAAGGCAAGCGCCTAACAAAGATAGAGTGGCCCACGTCTGCCAGTACGTCGGACGACTTCGCTAAGTATCCGTGCCATATTGTGCAGAAAGAGGACGGCCTCTGCCCGCTCGACCTGAACCCGGCGGAAGACTATATCGTTAGGAACGAATTGGCAAAGAATCGTACGGTTGCCTTCTATCGCAATCCGTCGGGCAGCATGTCTGCTAAGGCGTTTTCGATTCCGTACATGTCTTCCGTGGGACGCAAGGCCCTGCATCCAGACTTCCTCTTCTTCGTGAAGGATGCAGAGGGCGTCATCAGGCCGTCCATCGTTGACCCTCATGGCGAGTTCCTTGGCGACACGTTAGCAAAGCTTAGGGGCTATGTGGCCTATCTGCGCGATTATCCCGATGTGTTCAAGCAGGTACTCTTCGTCGGGGATATGGGCGAGGGCGTGTACAAGGTGCTCAACCTCTTGCGATCCGATGTGCAGGATGCCGTGATGGGCTACAGCGATGTCGACTGTAAGGCGCTCTTCTACGGCTCCTTCGCAAACGACTATCACTAGGATTGTCAGGATTTGCCCGGCGGGCGTCTCGGATCATATACCAGAACCGAATTAGCAAGGCTCGCTAAGGTGGCCGTCCGTTAGGGGCGGCCGCCCCTCTTCAGTCTTGACTCATGATTTCCAGTGTTTCGGTGGCATTCGCCTGTCATGAACTCGTATCCGTTACGTGGGTGGCACCTCCGCTACGCCGCGTCAAGGGGCCCATGAGACCCCGCACAAACCTCCGCTCCGCTCCGGTTGGTGGAGGTCGTCATGGACTCCCTTGACCCGTCTTCGCTCCGGTGCGGCTTTGCAGGGAGCAAAGCCGACGACGACGCGCGGCGTCGCCATTCGGCTTTGCCCGCAAGGGCGAGATGTTCAGGGCAGCGTGCCCGGAAACGGAGGAAGACATGCAGGAGCTGATGACGAGGGAGATTGCGGAGGGGCTGCCGAGGCTCTATGAGCAAGACGGCGCGGAAGACCCCATCGTCTACGTTCATTACTTCTCGTGCGTGAGCGGATGGGACTGGTGGCTGCTCGAGTTCGACGGCACGGACGAGGCGTTCGGCCTCGTCGAGGGCTACGACGACGAGCTCGGCTACTTCAGCATCAAGGAGATGGCCGAGCTGAACCGCCAGATGGGGTTCGCCGCCGTCGAGCGCGACGAGCACTTCTCCCCGAAGCCGCTCAGCGCCGTCAGGAGGAGGTAGCTCCATGGGGATGTTCGAGTACGGTGTCGTAGGTTGCCCTAGCGAGGTTTCGGGCGAGGCAAACGAGTTGACGGTCGTCGTTGAGTACGAGACGGACCTCGAGGGAGGGGCGTATGAGGTGGGTGTCGCGCCGGAAGGGTCGCCCGGGCTCGAGCGTCTCGTCTCGGAGGCGTGCGGCGAGGCCGATGCCCTGGTGGGGGATGAGGGCGGATGGGCCGCCGTCCGCATCGGGCGCGGCGACGTGGAAAGCATCGACTGCGAGAGTGGGCGGACCATGTACGTCGCCGGAGAGGGGTGAGGCGCATCCAGAGAGCGCGGGCATGCCATCGGCGTGACCGCGCCAGCTATTCCGGGGATGCCTCGCGCCATCCCCGCACCCCTGCGCGCCAAGGGGCTGCTGCCCCTTGGAACCTTGCTTAAGGAAACTCGAGGGTGCGTGACGAGTTTTGGGATTTATGCGTTTGTCGTCGATGGACTCCTGTCTGGCATATACACGCTCTGACCCGGAATCCGGCTACGGACGCTATTTCGTGGCTCCGCAGCCCGAGCACTTGTACCCAGTGGTCACGGTCTCGTCCCATGCCGCACTCACCTGCACCTGCTCGTCATAGGCTGCTTTGTCGGTCACGGTCTCATAATAGCCCTGCTTCACGGTTACATAGGAAGAATGGTAACCGCCATGGTCATACGCATCGAGATGACCCCAAGGGTCAGATGTAATGTCTGCGCCGCACTGATTGCAGATGTAGTGTTCCTCTGTCACTGCGTCATGCCACACCTGATGGGTCACCGCATCGTGGTGGACGGTCTTGTATTGCGCGTCGTGATGGACGGTCTTGGTCTGGGCAACCCAGTTGTGCTGGTGCGCCGTGGTGTCATCCTTCTTTGATGAGCCGCCCGAACTGGAACCGGAGCCGGAGTTTCCGCTACCTCCGCTCGGCTTGCTGTCCGACTTATTTCCATAGCCGTTGTTTCCGCTGTCGTTCTTGGAACCGGAATCGTTCTTTTTGTTGTCGGAGGTCTCCGGTGTCTTCGCATCGGACTTGTCCTCCTTGGCCGTCTCCTGTGCCTTTTCGCTCTCCTTCTCGACGGCATCGGCATCGGCGTTCGGGTTCTTCTTGATGTTGTCCTCGAACTTCTTCGCGACCGCCGCGCCCTTGTCTCCGGTCAGGGTGGAATCACCCTTCTTCACGGCTGCTGCAACGTCCTTGGCGATGGCGGTCAGGTCATCCTTCGTCACCTTGCCCGCATCCACCTTTTCGAGCGTGATGACGGTACCGTTCGTTTTCTTGTCATCTTTCCCGGCCTTGACCTTACTGGACGCTGCCTTATAGGTGGAGCCGTCCGCGTTCACCGGCGGGATGAGGGTGACGGTGTAGGTGCCGGACTTGCCGACCTTCACGGTCACCTGCTTGTTCGCGGCGATGGCGGTGTAGAAGTCCACCTTCCCGTTCGCATCCTCTATATGGGCGATAACGGGCGTGGAAGTGTCCGCATCCCAGCCGTCAGCCTTTACCTCAAGGGTAAGTACCATGTCCTGCTTCTCATCGTCCTTTGACTGGGACACCGCAGGAGCATTGGAATCTCCCGTCCAACTGGCCTGTGAGATGGCGTAAGCCCCGCCGCCGATGAGAAGCGCCGCACAGAGGATTCCCGCACCAGCCACGCAGACCTGCTTACGGGAGAACTCGCGCCCGAAGAGCACGAAAGGTTTCCCCTCTTCCTTTTCCACTGCATCCCCGGAGACCATATCGTCCGTCACCTTCGGAATCTCCGTAACCACCATGGCTCCTTCCTGATTGCGATACTTCAATATTTGCATTGTATTTCAAATTGTCACTTATATAGGTGTGACTTATATAGGGTTGGCTTGAATCATTGACACCGAAGGATGGGAGGTGTCGATGACTCAGCTGGACCCCAAGATGCGCGTGGGGCTCCGCATCAAGGAGCTAAGGGCCGGGCTCGGCCTGAGCCAGGAGGCCTTCGCGTACTCCATCGAGATGTCGCGCACCTACTTCGCCGAAGTCGAGACCGGCAAGCGCAACGTCTCAATCGAGAATATCGAGCGCATCGCAGGCGGGCTCGGCGTTTCCCTGAGAGAGTTTTTCGATTCAGACCTGTTCGATGGATAGTTCGGCTGCCGGCTTCTGACGTCATTTTTTCGGCGCTGTGGTTCGAATGCTACGCGTCATTTTGGATTCGGTTTTCCGCCACGAAGCGGCGGTGCAGGATAAGGCTCCACTACGTTTCGCCGGAGGCAAACGGCGCAACTCGGCGCGCCGAGTTCGAAAGCGCAGGTAGATGCCTGCACCTAAAACGAAAAACACCCGCACCCGCGTGTAGTACGCGGGTGCGGGCGCGTAGTTGATCGAGGCGTTTCCGCTGGATATGGGCGATTACGCGGCTAGAAGCCCTCGGGAACGTATCCTGCCACCGTTTTCGGCTTCGTTGGTGCTATCGCCGCGCCGCCGGGGTCGGTCGGGCCCTGCCAAATCTTCGGTACCGTCTCGTTCCTGATCTCGCGGCGAGCGGTCGATTGCTCCATAAGTGCCCGTTCGGCCTCGGGGGACGTCATCCCGAGCATGGGCCCGACGAAGGTCTCGGTGACGTCCCTGCTGGGGAAGGCCATAGGTACGCCGTCGTGGATCACGAGGGCTCCCGTCTCGCGGCCAGTCCAACGCTGGAGCTCGTCGGGCGTGATGAGCGGCCTGCGGACGAGCCCCTCGCTCATGCCGGTTGACCCGGTGTTCGTTCCCTTCGTTCTACTCGTGGACTGCGCGATCGCGGTGTAGGAGCCCATCGATTCCGAGAGCTTGCGCGCCGTGTCGAGGTTGGAGCAGGAGAGAACGACCTTGTCCTTGAGGAGGTCGAGTATCGTCTCGGCTTCTTCTCGGCTGTAGCCGGAGACGGACTGGAGCTGGAGGAGCGACTGACAGAACCAGAGAACATGGCCGCCTTCCGAGCGCATCTCTCCCAGGTCCTGGACAATCCTCTCGTTGCGGCCGAGGGATGCCGCCTCATCGAGGAGGAGGACGGTCTCGACGGGGCAGCGCCCGGCATGGCCCGCAGCGCAGGAGCGCAGCGCCGAGAGCGCTTGGGAAACGAACGTCTGGACGAGTCTCTTGTAGTTGCCCGTTGCCGAGGACGATGAGATGAAGACCGCTGTGGGCTCCTCGCCGATGTCCCCGAGGCCGCACTCGTCGTCGTGAAGCATCCGGGCAACGTTGCCGTCGACGTATTCGGTGAGGCAGTTGCTCAGAGTCGAGACGATGCCGGGCCCGCCTCCGTGCTCACCGTTGAGTCCGCCGAGGAAGGGGAGGGCGGGGTCTCCGGCGGGCAAAGACGCCGCCAGGGCGGCGATGCGGTCAAGCGGGCCTTGATCGCCCGACGGCGAGATTGCGGCCGCGACGGACATGACGGTCTTCTCGTCTTCCGGGATGGACGCGTCCTCGATGAGGGCGAGGGAGATACCGACGAAGAGGTTCCGAGCGCCGTCGTAGAAGAACGGCTGGCCTTTCGACGGCGCGGGCACGATGCAGCGCGCGAGCTCGCGCAGTTCTCGCGCGCAGCCGCCGGCCCTCTCCGCCCTAAAGGCCTCCTTTGCCCTCTCGAGCGGATCGAACCGAACCGAGGATGCGGGCGCGTCGAACATCACGTCGACGATGCGGTGAGTGCCCGCCTTCTCGAACGCAGGCTCAAGGAAGGCTCTGAGCTCGCCCTTGATGTCGTTGATGATGAGGGAACGGCCTTGCTCGAAGTTAGCCATGGCTGATAAAATGGCGACGCGGCGGCTCTTGCCCTCGCCGCTTTCGGCGAGGATGCAGGCGTGGACCGAGTCGATGAGCCTGACGCTCCTCCCGATCTCGCCCACGACCAAAGTGCCGCCCGAGGGCTTGCCGCCCTCCTGCCACGACTCGCTCTGGCACTTAAGCTCGCCGTGCGCCGAGATGAGCCTCGCGTCGCCGTGGATGGGCGCGCCGGGCGCGCGGCGCCCACCGACCCAGGTCCCGTCGTGGAGCCAGCGCGACCAGTCGAGGTGGCTCCAGATGCCGGCAGCCATTGAGACAGTGAGGGTTGCCGCGCATCCCACGAGGAAAGTATCGTCCTGGATCAGCTCCGGCAGGGCTTCGAGCGGGTTTTGGAACATGGTACCGGGGGGTTCGGGCGCTGCGGCCGTCCCGAAGCTTGTGAGCGTTGCGGCGATGCCGATGACCCGTGCTTTCAGCCAGCGCCATACCGCCGGCAGCAGGGCGAGCGCGATCGCGGTCCCAACGGCCGTGCCGGCAGCGACACAGCGCTTGAAATGCGCGCCCTCGTCGACGTTGAAGCTCTTCTGCTTGCTCATAGAATCATTCCCTTCACTATTGTTTTCGCTGAGTCGAGCACGATGCCCGCCGCATCGCCCCTGATCGCGGCCGATACAGCGGCTGCGAGCGCCCTTGCGAGCACGCGCTCGGCTTTCTGGCCGACCTCATCTGACAGGTCCTTCTTTCTTCTGGGGTTCTCCGTTGCGAACGCGAGCGCTTTGGTAATGGCTCTGCTCGCGGCAACCGGGGCTTTTGCCATAGAAAGCGCGTAGGACGGGCATGATCGGAGGCACCTCTCTGGGATAGGCCTGCGCTTGCGCACGGCTTCACGTGCTCTCTCCAGGTCTTTACCGACGACGCAGGCGCGGACCTCGCCGACGAGCGGCTTCATTCGCTTGCGCTCCGCCGCGGGCCCGTCGTCCGGCCTTGCGGACCTCATCAGTTCCCTTTCGGGGGCCGTCGCTCGGTCGGGTGCGATGACCCTCAGCAGGGCGTTGCCCTGGCGCGCGCGTAGCTCGCGCATGGCGTCGTTCACGTAGCGGTCCCGCGCAACGCCTTCAAGACCCTTGAGGTCGGCGCAGCGCTCCACGGACTTGCTGTAGGCGGCGCTCGCCCCTTTGATTTCAGGATGCCTCGATCCTACTTCCGCGATTGCGACATCGACAGCCTTGGCGACATCTGGGTGCCAGCGGCGGAGGTGCGCGTAGGAGATTCGGCCGTCCGCAGGCAGAGCGACGCCAATCTCGTCGGCGGGGATATGGCGGACGGCGTCGACCGCCCGCGACCTCGCGAGGTCGCGGGCCTCATACTCGGCCGCGAGCGCCGGGGCCAGGGCCGCGTCGGTGAGCGCGTTTCTTGCCCGGTCGAGCCTGTTGCGGGCCATGAGTGAATCGAACGAGCCATCGGACGACCACGCAATAACGTGCACGTGCTTGGAATTCGGGTGGTTCTCGTGCTCGGCGGCTACCCAACGGACGCTGGACTCGGGGATGCCCATTGCCTCGGCAAGCGCCGGCGCGAGGTTTCGGCGGCAGAAGCGCTGCCAGTCCTCCTTGCACGCGAGGTCGAGCTCGCATGCCTCGTCCCTGCGGACGCTGAGCACAACGGTAGCAATCGCGCCGTCAGCCTTTTCGAGCTCCCTGCGGGCCGTGCGGAGCGGGACGGCCCCGTTCTGGTCGAAGAGCGCGGTCGATCCGGGCCTCTCGGCGTAGTAGCCGACGAGCCCCATCTTCTCAGCGAGCTCGGAGCGCCTGAGGTCGTCGACGGTGGCTGACTTGTCGGCTCCCTCGCGCGTGGCGACGTATTCGATGTTGTTAGTGATGACGGCGGAACGCCCGCGCGACCCGGGGAGGTGCACGCGGGCGTTCACGACGAGGCTGCTACGACTTGCCATCAGAAAGGCGCCCCCTCGCCTCAGAGAGCGTCATGCCGCGCTGCATGAGGCCGGCTTGCTTGTCGTAAGCGGCGTAGATGTCCGAGGCGCTCACGCCATCCAAGCCCTCGAACGTGCCCTTTTCGACCTCGACTGCCGCGATTGCCGCGACGATAGAGGCGCGCGTAGCACGGTGCACGACGCGCGCGATGCGGTCCTCCTGCTCGGCGTTGCGTTCGTCGAGCGTGTGGTCGAGCTGCTCGAGTAGCGGCTGCATGACGCCGCGCAGATAGGTTCCGAGCTCGGTGGAGTAGAGCGCCAGGCCGTCGGAGGCGAGCCCAGCGGCGATGAGCTCGCGGGCGGCTGCGCTGCCGCTGAGCCCCTTGGAAACCCCGTAGGCGTGGAGGCGGCGATAGGTCTTGTCGGGGAGGCGAAGGCTCATGACTTTCGACTTGTCTTTGCCGGTGGTCATCTTAGATCCCTTCGTTCGGGAGGGGTGCGCCGACGGCACGGAGGGCGGCGATGTTCTCGGGCGTGCGCTCGTAGGTCTTGGGCCAGAAGGTGATGGGTACCATGACGAGATCGTCGCGGGGGATTCCGTAGGCGAAGAGATAGGCCGCGATGGCATCGACGTATTCCGCATCGTCGACTTGGTAGGCGTCGGTGAAGTAGAGGCCGGTCGGGTCGTCGTTGCAGCCCTTGACGAAGTAGACGCCGTTCCCGCCTTCCTTGAACGGGTTCAAGACCTTGCACTCCGGCTTCGCGTAGTAGGCGATTCCGGCGCGAACGACGCGCGTGAAACCCGGACGCTCGTTGACCCGCGCTGCTCGCGTGAAGTTCAGGCCGGGACCGGATTCCAGCAGATGGGAGAGTACGGAGTCGACGGCGTCGCCCTTGTGCTCGGGGATTGTCCCGAGGAGGTCGGCGAGGCGCGATTTCATTTTCTCGATCAGTTTCATCGTGTGTTTCCTTTCTGCCGGTGCCGCACGGGTGCCGGCAACTCGCTTGAATGTCTTGGTTAGCGATGGTTCTAGCTGCGGAGAGACTGCGTGGTGCCGAAGGTGCCGAGGAGCGGCCAAGAGTTTTGGAACCCATGGCACCTTCGGCACCGTCTGCCGAGTCTTGCAGGTGAAGGGCGGTGGACAGGGTGCCACTGCGACATGCTGCGGCACCCAATTGGCCCTAATCCGTTTCCCGGAACACCCAACAGCGCTGCTTGCCGTATGGAGGGCAGAGGCGCTTGTTGCCCGGAACCCATCCGGGGCACTGCGACGAGAGGATCCGGCTGACCATCTTGCAGTTGGCCTTGGTCTTCTCAAGGTGGAGGGCCTTGTCGAGGATTTCGAACGTGCACATGGGACGGTCGGTGTTGCCGGGGAGATACGCGAGGACCTTCTGCACGCAGGGGTCCTCCTCGACAAAACGTCCGCGCTGTGCGGCCGCCTCGACCTCCATCTCGGGCGTGAGGACGGTCGAGAAACGGGGGTCGCCCGTCTTCATCCACGTGCGGGCCTCTGCCCATGCCTGCCGGATGGCGGTAGGAAAGCCCTCGTCGAAGACGGACTTCTCCGTGCGCTCGATGCCACAGAGCACCGGGAGGAAGCGCCTTGCGCCGCTCGTCCGCTCGCGGATGAAGTCGGCCTCGTTCGTGGTGCCGACGAAGACCACGCGCCGGGGAAACGCCTCCGTCCTGCGGCAATAGGCCCCTCGGAATTCATCGACCTGACGGGTGACCCCAGCCTTCACGCTCTCGATAGAGCGCTCGGACATGCCGTTGAGCTCGGGAATCTCAATGATCCACTTGCCCCGGTTCTGCTCGCCCGTGAGCTTGACGTCGCCGAGGTTGATCACGGAGTCGCTGAAATACTCGTCGCGCATGGCGAGGCCCCTCGCGAAGGAGGACTTGCCGATGCCTCCGGCACCGCACAGGATGGGCATGTAATCGGCCTTGCAGCCCGGGCTGTAGACGCGGGCGATGCCCTCGCAGAACAAGATGCGCTCGACCTCCGAGACGTATGCGTTCCTCTCCGCGCCAAGGTAGACATTGAGGAGCGTCCCTACGCGCGGGATGCCGTCCCAGGTGAGGGCATCGAGCATGGCAACGAGCGGGTCATAGGCGTTGTCCTCGCCGACGATGGTCAGCGCGAGCAGCATGAACTTCTCCTTCTGGAGAGAGATGATCTGCTGGAGGAGGGCGAAGAGCCGTGCGTCGTCGCTATCGCGCCACCGGCGTTCCTGCGAATCTGCATCCCAGGGCAGGGGCCCAGTCTTGAAGAGCTCGTTCGCGAGACGGTTGTAGCCGACGTTCAGGGGAAGAGACTTGAGCTCCTCGACGATCTCGTTGACCGTCGGCGGGGAGCGGCGCTCCGGGGACTGCGGCTCGGGGGCGTCGTCGTGTTTCTGCGTGCCCATCAGATCGCCTCACAAGAATGGTGACGGCGAGGGCCATTGATGGGGTGGTTCTTGGCGGAGGCGAGTGCTTCGAGCCGGCGGAGGCGAAGCTCCGTGTCGATAAGGCGCTCGACCAGCTCTTCCTCCGACAAGGGGTGGTCGAGGCGGTAGTCGCGCAAGACGGCGCGGCGTCGGGCGGAATTCATCATGCTAAGATTCATCGACAGAGTCCTCCTTACGTGTGGGCTCATGTTTTTGGGCGACGGCCGAGCTTTGGTAGGGGAGGCCGTCGTCCAGACCCAGGTTTGCGATTAGGGCGTCTTCAAGCTCCACAGGGGAGCGCTCGGGCGCGAACGATCCGGCAAAGGCGGCGAGCGTCTCGAGCGACTCGACGAGCTCGTCGTTCATGTCTCCTGCGCGCCGGATACGCCGGAGTTCCGCTACGACAGGTCCCATGCGCTCCTTAACCGCCTTGCGCATGCGGGTGGTTGCGACCACAGTAAAAGTGCCTTCCAGCAGGCTTCTCGCGATGAAGTCCTGCTTCGACAGACCGCTCAAAGCGACGCGGAGGTCGAGCTGGTCCGCCTCTGCGGGCGACATGCGGAAGGCGATGGTCTTGCAGCGACGGCGTCCCTTGGCGTCCACAATCGGCCTAGACATCCGACATCACCTCGTCCAGCGCCTCCACGAGGTCGTGCTGGGTCGAGGGGAAGAGATGCGAATACATCTCCGTGACCTCGGCGGTCTCGTGACCCATGCGGTCGGCGATTGCCGTGGGCGAGTAGCCGCTGTTGATGAGCGCACTGACGTGCGAGTGGCGGATGTCGTGGATGCGGATGCGCTTCACGCCCGAGAGCTCGCAACCCCTCTTCATCTCATGCGACAACGCGTGCTTCGTGACGGGGAAGAGCCGGTCGGTAGGGGCGATCTCGGGATGTGTCGACAGATAATCACGCAGCTCCTCACGAAGGAGGCTCGGCATGACGATGTCCCGCTTCGAGGCGCGCGTCTTGGGTGGACCGATAACGTCCTCGCCCTTGATGCGGGCGTAGGAATGACGGATACGGATAACGTTGAGATTGAAGTCGATGTCTTCCGGACGGAGGGCGAGGAGCTCGCCCTCGCGACAGCCCGAGAGGTAGAGCGTGAGGAATGCAAGGTAGATGAGCGGCTTGTCCTCGATGGCCTGGGAGAAGCGCTTGAACTCGGCAGGGGTCCAGTAGAGCATCTCCTTCTCGGGGCGCTTGGAGCCGACCTTTCCCGCCGCCAACATGGGATTCTGGGGCAGGCGGTAGAATCGGACGGCGTGGTTGAAGATGGCTGAGAACTGGTTGCAGATGGTGTGGAGATAGCTCTGCGACAGGTTCTGCTCAAGGAGCCAATTCTCCCAACGCACCACGTCCGCAGCCTTGACGTCACAAAGGCGCATGGGGCCAAAAACGGGCAGGATGTACTTGTCGATAATGGCATCCTTGGTGAGCCTGGTGCCGACTCGCAGTCGAGGGTAGATGTCACGTGCGTACATGGTTTTGACGAAGGCCTCGACGGTGACCTCGACACGCTCGTCGCAGGAGGCAAGGAAGTCGCGCTCCCAAGCCACAGCCTCCTTCTTGGAGGCGAACCCGCGCTTCGTCTTCTTATGACGCTCGCCCATAGAGTTGCGATACCAAGCCTCGACTGTCCAGGTCCCGCGCTTCTTGTCGCGGCTAACTGACATTAGTCATCGCCACCTTCTGCTTAGAAGGGGCGGAGAGAAGGCGTGCCTCGAAATACGAGCGCTGGACCTTCCCGGGGATGGTCATGATCCCCTGAGCTGCAAGCTCTGCATTCAAAGTCTTGATCAGCTTGAACGAATAGGACTTGCTCATGCCCGTGATCTCGGCAACCTCCTCCGCGCCGATAAGCTGACGTGTCATATGTAGTCTCCTTTCCAGGGTGGGGCACCGGTTGCCCCCTTGTCCTGATTATGTCCAAAAAAAGCATTAAGTGCGACAAAAATTAGAAATTGGCTTCAATCTTGCTGCGAAAGTCGCATCTAATACATTTTCTGCACACATAAGGTTTCACGTGTACACTTGAGGCAACTATTTGTTGGAGGTGTATTTGGATGACTGCCGTCGACTGCGTCGGTGCAATTTCGGAAGCTTTGTCGTCATATGTGGTCGATAGGGAATGGGAACAGACGAGTAAACGCTGGGGAAGGCAGCAGCTGTCTCAGAAGCTGCTTCGTCTTCGTTCGACGCGAAAATGGACTCGAAAGGTGGCCGCGCAGGCAGCGGGAATCCCGGAATCGGCCTTAAGAAATTACGAGCTGATGAAGTCCGCCCCGAAGGAGGAGCATTTGGATAGACTTGCGAATGCTTTCGGAATACGGGCCGAGTCGCTGCACTATTACGACTTCAGTGATACGGATCTGATTGCTCAGGCTTTTTTCCAATTCGCCGCGACATACGGATTCGAGCCTGTTGCAAACGAGCGCTATTCTGCGCTCAAGCCGACCTCGCCCTTCATGAAGGCGTTTCTAAAAAAGTGGGCCGCTCAGTATGCTCAGATCGAGAGCGACTCCGACCGAGACGACTATGAAAGATGGAAGGACAACTACGCAGCAGACTTTGATCCGTCCCAGTTTCCCCTTCGATATGAATATGATCCGCGAGAGTCCTGGGTGCCGATTACGCCCTGGCAAAATAGGATGCAGTCCAAGAAGCTGCCAGAGCTAAGGGCGCGGTGTACCCCTGCAAAGACCCAGCTGGATTTGGCCCGAGAGGCCGATCTCTCCCTCGCAACGCTACGTTCGTATGAGCAGGGGGCTAGGGTGCCGAAATATGCGGCGCTTCAAAAACTGTCCAGCGCTCTTGAGGTGAAGAGGGGAGCGCTTGTATTTACCGATTTCGGTAGTCCTGTTCAAGCTGCTCATGCGCTATTTCAGCTCTCGGCTTCATATGGATTGATTCCGGTTCAGCTGGAAGAGGGGCCGGCGCTTCTAGCGAGAGCGCCTGTTCCCGACTCTTTTCTTTTTGAATGGGCGAAGAGGTATGAAACGCGCGTGAAGCGGGCCGATGAATACGACGAATGGCTTGATCAGTTCGACTATTTCGAGCACGATAAGTCCGATGGCTATGTCGAGAAGTTCCGGCAGCATGAGATACGCCAACCGAACGGTTCATCGTTTATTGACGGCTATGTCTATAGCGATTTCTGTCCCTTTGACGAGCGATTTAAGAAGGGGTATGCCCTGCCCTAATTGTGGTCAGATTAGCCGGCGTGAGGACCAAATGAGTATCAAACGGCGATGGGAGAATGCCTGATAGAACGGACTGAGGCAAAACGAGCGCCTCATTTACCTGCGGCACCCGTTATCGAGTGGGAATAGAGAAATTTGGGAACTGAATTCCCAAATTTGACCACAGTACAAGCAAATGAAATAATGCCTCCTATCGGAAGATGGGAGGCATTATGTATATAGCCAGGGAAATCGAAGGGACCATCGACAGGATGCTCAAACAGGGCAAAGTCGTGCTGGTCACCGGTGCACGCCAGGTAGGCAAGACCACCGTCCTCAGAGAGCACTTAGGGAGCACGTTCGATTACGTCACCATGGAGGATCCCGCGGCGTATGTGCAGGCCAAATCCGACGCAGTTCTTTTTTTCGAGATGCATTCCCTGCCGCTCATCGTCGATGAAATCCAACGAGTGCCCGAGCTGTTCTCGCCGGTGAAGTGGCTGGTCGACCAGTCGGCGGAGAAGGGGCGCATCGTGCTCACGGGATCCCAGACCTACCACCTCATGAAGGGCGTGAGCGAGTCGCTCGCAGGTCGCATCAGGATCATAGAGATGCCCGCCCTGTCGCTGCGCGAGCTCGCAGGAAAGAGTGACAACCCCTGCAGATACGTACCTTCTATGCTCAAGCCGCATGACGTGTCAGCGCCTGACGGCTTCGACCTCTGGCGGCATATCCACCGCGGCAGCATGCCGGAGCTGCAGGACCCCGACGTCGACTGGGACCTGTTCTACACCGACTACGAGCGCGCCTACCTCGAGCGCGACGTGCGCGATCTCGTTAACGTGAAGGACGAGGCGAAGTTCTACGGCTTCATGGTGGCCTGCGCCGCCCGCACCGGCCAGCTGTTCAACGCCTCGGACATCGGCAACGCCATCGACGCCGACCACAAGACGGTCAAGGCCTGGCTCTCGATTCTTCAGGCCTCGGGCATCGTCCGCATCGTCGAGCCGTTCTTCCCGAACATCGAGAAGCGCCTCACCAAAACGCCGAAGATCTTCTTCATGGACACGGGCCTGGTGTGCCACCTCACCCGATGGACGACCCCCGAGCAGCTACGCGTGGGCGCGATGGCGGGCCACGTGTTCGAGACTTTCGTCGTCTCCGAGGTACTCAAGAGCCATATGAACGCCGGGGCGAACCTGCGCGACGTGTGGTTCTACCGCGACTCCAAGAAACGCGAAATCGACCTGGTCATCCAAGACGGGCGAATCTTACATCCCGTTGAAATCAAGACGAATGCGCTGGTCAAGAAGGATGCGATCAAGAACTTCGGTTGCCTGGAGGGCATGACCGACTACGAGATGGGCTTCGGGCACGTCGTCTGCCAGACCAAGGAGCCGTATCTGCTGGCCGAAAACGTGGAGGCCGTGCCCGTTTGGGCGATATAGGAATCAGGCAACCGCGCCTTCGCCCTGATTGCAGCCAACGCAAAACGGGACGACGAGGGGGAGATGGCTTGCCTCATGAGCGAGGCCCTTCAGCACGCCAAAGACCCAAAAGCTATTTCTGCGCGAAAGCTCATAGAAGCGCCGGGGAAAATATCCAGCTCATCTGTGACTTTTGCTGCCGTCCGTCACGCCCAATACCCCGTGACCAAATATTGCCAGATGAAGCGCTTCTCGGGGCTGCCCGTGAACCCGAAGAATGTGACTTCATCCTCAGAAACCTAGAGATGGGCTATGCATACGTTCAGGTCGCAATGACCATCATGGCCGACCGGTCCACCGAGGAGCGCGAATACCGCCCGTTCAAGCAGATCAGAGACAACTACCCCAAGTACCTGTTGACGCGAAGCGATCCCATTCAGCAAAGGGACGGCATCATCCATGCCAACATCCCCGAGTTCATGCAGGAAGGGAGGACCTTCTGAGCGGGATAGAGATTGGCTGTCGACGGGCGGCGCAATAGACAGCGGTGGCGGTTTCAAGTGAAGCTGACACCGCTTCTGTATAAGGGCTTAAGGGTTGCCACAGATGGCGATCAATGCCCGCGATGCTTCTGCTTGCGCCTCAGCTTCCGCTGCTCGAAGCGCGCCTCCGCCTCGTCCGCGCGGCGTTGACTTCTTGCTCGGACCGACTCCCGTTTCATTGTCTCCCGCTGACTCGCGAGCGCCTGCTGCGCCTTGGTCCTCATCGCCGGCTGCTTAAGGGCCTTCGACACCTCGCGGGCGCGGCGCTTGGGGTTTTTCGCAGGCTTGCTTCCCTCGGCGGGACCGTCACCGAAGAACGCGAGCTTCGCCCATTTGCTTCTAACGAATTGCAGGATTTCCTCATCGGACGGCTCCGCGCCGAAGACTATGCGAGCGACGCCGTACCTTCCGTCCTCGACATGTTCCGCCAGCCCGACCCAAAAATGACCGTCATGAAATACGGTCAGAGTGGACGACACGCTGATCTGCATGGTTGATTCCTCCTTTATGTAGATGACCATGCAGAGAAGGGACAACCAAGGAGGCAGGTTACTGATGCGGACTCCCGCACGCCCACGACTACCCGACGGGGACTGTGTTTTCATCTCTGATGTCCGCATTGTAGCACGAGCGGTTACCGCAGGCGCACCGCGTGACCTCGAGAGGGGCTGCGGGTTGAGGGTTGAGTTGGATTAAAAACTCGGGATCTCGGATGCGCGCGGCTTCCATTTCGGTGTACAGCACGAAGAAGGCACCCTTCTGTTTGAGGTGCTCGATTTGCTGCTCTCCCGTGGGGATGGGCTTTCTGCTTTGGGCGTCTGCCATCATCGGCTTCCTGTCGCCAACCTGCATGGGTCGTTCTACCAGCGTGTTCTCGCGTTACCGCGAAGACCGTTCGTCGGTTCATGGCGCAACCGCCTGCAACTATTCCCTTATTTCGACAAGGGTAAGTAGTTTGACCTGCGGTTTTGCAAACTGCTCGAAAGCCACCTGCGCTGATTCGCTTGTGATTGCAGCTGGCAGCTTGCGCGCTAAAGGTCGGTTGAATTTCAAAACAGGCGTTTTCGGCGCTCTCGAGCTTCCAAAGACGGCTCGCCGCGCCCTTTGAGACAAAAACTAAAACTCAACCCCCTGAGTTTAAAAAGAGTTTTGAAGTTGTCCCAGCCTTTGTCCCCAAAGCTGATGAAACACGACATGGTGATGCTTGGCGGCACTCGGCTCGAGACGGCATCGAAAACTGGGTGCAACTGGAGTGACGGGACGACAGAACCGGAGCCATCGAGTGGGAATAACCCCAAAAGACAGAATCGAGTGAAGAAAACACCAGTTTACCTGGGGTTTTCATTTATTTCGCAAAGTTGTGTTGCGGGTTTCGCGCTAAGCTACAGATGGCGAAGCGTCTTGCGGTAACGGCGCAATTCCTCTTCCCCAATCTCCGAGATGATTCTGCCGAGCGCACCGAGTATGGCTTGACGCTGAACCGGTAGATTACCTTGCAGCATGACGGGGTTCGATGCGCCGAGCATAGCGAACTCGGTGGGAATCGCCAAGCCCTCGACGAGCGCCATGACCTCCTCGTACTTCTCGGTCTCGGATTCCTCGGCCCAGTTTCCGCGCTCGATCTCGCCGTAGAGCTCCGAGTTGGGGAACACCGTGAGCATGTTCGCCGCGACAAGCCACGGGTTCGTCTTGTTGAAGATCGCGGCGGATTTCTTCGCGCCAATGACGCCTCGGCCCTTTCCGCTCACCCCGACGAGATAGAAGAAGGCGTAGCCTATGCCCGCTGCGTCAAGCCGGGCACACTGCTCCACTACGTCGGCTGCCGCGTACCCCTTGCACATGAACGAAAGCGCATCGTCGTCGCCGGTCTCGACGCCGATCGTGAGCCCGTCGTACCCAGCATCGGCGAGCGCGGCAAGCTCGTCATCTGCCTTGCGCGCAACATCCGTCACGCGGGCGAAGCAGCCTATGCTCTCGCATGACGGGAAGTACTTTTTAACGAGCTCGGAAATGCCGAGAAGGTGCTTGGCTCGCAGCCCAAAGGGGTTAGCGCCCGTCAGGAACACGCGGCACCGCTTGGGGCTCGGAAGGCGGAACAGTCTCTGCTCGGCCTTCCGCAGGGGGTCGTGAAGCCACGTCTGGGCTTCCAATAGGTCGGCCTCGATCGTCTCCTGCGCCGCCGGCCTGAACTTGAACGGCAGATCGTCGTAGAGCGTGCAGAACTTGCATTTACCGTGCGTGCACCCGGCTGTCGCCTCCAAGAGGAGCGAGTCGGCCTCGTAGGGCGGTCTCCATATCGTTCCCGTGTAGTGCATGGCGTCTCCTTGTCTCCTGGGTATCGGAGATAAGGATGGCGCGCCCGTGCGCGAAATGTAAGTACGATATTAATTTGGGAGTAGTAACATAAACTGCACTATTGGGCGTAAGCAGCACTTTGGAGAGCATATGGCACGCAACAAGTTCATGGACGAACGCCAGGTCGCGCGCTGCGAGTCGATGGCGCGCCTTCAGTCGGTCATCGGCGGGAAGTGGAAGATACTCATCCTCTGGTACATCCACGCCTGCGAGGTGCAGCGCTTCGGCGAGCTCATGCGCAGGCTCGACGGGATATCCCAGTCAACGCTCACCAAGCAGCTGCGCGAGCTGGAGGCCGACGGCCTTGTACATCGCGAAATATACAGGGAGATCCCGCCGAAGGTGGAGTACACGCTCACCGAGGCCGGCCAAGGCTTCGCCCCGATCTTGAACGACATGCTCCTTTGGAGCCAATCGACGCTGTCTGCCAGCGCGGATGCGCCACATTGAATATTTTTCAGCTGAGTGATAGATCGACCCTTTTGCGCGGGCGGTTATTGCAACAGGTTTTGTGCATCATGCGAAGCGCGTTGACACGGTTGCGCTATCCAGTCATTATGACCCAGCACACTGTGTGCTGAACGATTGATAGGTGACTTCGTGAGGAGGGTCATGGACGCCAATAAACCCACACGCATCGTGGACGGCACGTCGGATGAGATCGTCGCGAGCGTGCGACGCCTCGCGTGCGAGCGCGGCTACGCGAGTCTTACCGTGCGCGATGTCCTCAAGGACCTGCACATCACGAACCGCGTGTTCTACAACCGCTTCGCCAATATCGACGAGGTGCTCGATATCGTGTATCGCGACATCGCCGGCAAGGTGCGCGAAAGCCTGTGCGCACCGTATGACGGCGAGGGTGACTTCTTCGAACACGTGCATCACATCGCTGCGCGCACGCTGCACCTGTCCTACGTCGCCAAGCAGAACTTCAACCAGTTCGTGTTCGAGGCCGACTCGGCGGGGGAAGAAAACTTCGCCTGGTGGGATCGCGAGATTCGTGCGCTTATCACGCAGGGCAAACAGCTCGGCGTGGTGCGTGCCGACCTAGACGAGGCGCAGTCCTCGTATGCCATCTGGTGCTTTATCCGCGGGTTCAACGCCGATGCGCTCGGCCGCGGCATTCCCGAGAACGAGGCGCTGGCGCGCTTCCGCTACGGCTTCGACCTCATGCTTTCGGGCATGAGGGCTTAAGGGCTGCACCCGGCGCACCCGTTTGCCACCATCTTTTCGGCGGTAGGTCCCATACCTATCGCCGCTTCTTTTGCCCATCTCAGCACACAGTGTGCTGAATGAAAGGAGAACGTGTACATGAAGAAGACCGTAAAGAAAATCGTCATCGTCCTGGTGCTTGTCATTGTGGCCCTCGTGGGCACCATCGGCTTCACCTGGAAAGACGAGATCGCCTCCGTGGCCAGCTTCCACAAGATCCGCGAGCGCAACGCAAGCCACGGTGATGCTAACGTCTACGAGATGACCATGGCCGGCGACTACTACATCGACAAGTTCGTCGAGCAGGGCGGCGTTTCGAGCGACGCCGAGCTCATCGACTTCGTCATCGGCAACATCACGAAGGGTGTCGTCGACATCTCCATGCCCACGCCCCAGATCGGCTGCTCGTCGTTCACCGCCTCCACGGCCGCCGGCGACGCGCTGTTCGCCCGCAACTACGATATGCACACCACGCACGCCGCCATCGTGCACACTTCCGCCTCGGGCGACCGCCACGCCACGGTCTCCACGGTCGACCTGGGCCTGCTGGGCATGGACGCCGAGTCCGAGGTTGACGGCCTCAAGGACCGCCTCACCTGCCTGGCTGCCGTCTACGCGCCGCTCGACGGCATGAACGACGCCGGCGTGAGCTGTGGCGTCTACATGACCTACCAGGGTCCCGAGGGCGAGGTCACGGCCACGAACCAAGATACCGATAAACCCGACATGACCACCACCACCTTCCTTCGTCTCGTGCTCGATTACGCCGACGATCTGGACGAGGCCGTCGAGATCGCCCAGTCTTACGACATGCATGACTCGGCAGGCACGAGCTACCACTACATGGTGGCCGACGCATCCGGCCGCAGCGCCATCTTCGAGTGGGTTGCCGCAGACGACGACACCGACACCGACGGTTCCGCCCGTGAGCTGCGTGTGACCTACAACGACGACGATGCCGCGTTCGGCGAGGTCGAGGCTGCGGCGGACTACCAGTGGGTCACGAACTTCGTGCTCGAGCCCAACTACTACGCCTCCGACGATGCCAAGAAAGGCCTCGACCGCTACAACGAACTCTACACGCGCCTGTCCGCGACCGACGGCATCGTGGCCGACGAGTCTGCGGCTATGGATGTGCTCGCCGCCGTGGGTCGTCGTAGCTGGAACAACGACGACGCCAACACCATCACCGTTCACAGCGTCGTGTACAACCTCACCGACCGCGTGATGTACTGGGTCCCCAACGAGAACTTTGACGACGCAAGCGCCTGGATCACCTACAAGCTGTAAGGAGCACCCGTGAACGATACCCTCGCGCCTCTCTTTGAGCCTTGGACCATAGGTTCTCTCGCTATCAAGAACCGCATCGTCATGACGTCGATGGGTGGCACCGACCTGTTCGGTTGGATGGAAAAGAACCATTTCGACCGTGCAGGAGCCGAGTTCCTCCTCGAGGTGGCCAAGCACGATGCCGGCCTGGTGCTGCCCGGATGCCAGCCGGTGTACAACCCGATGTTCGGCCAATGGTTACACAAGAACAAGAAGATGTACCGCGACCTAGCGGTGTGGATGCCTGTGTTCCATGCAACCGGCGCCAAGCTGTTCGTGCAGCTCACGGCAGGCTTCGGCCGATCGTTCACCATCAGTCCGCTCATGGAGGCGCTCTACACGAACCCGGTCCTGCGCGCCGCTGCCAAGCCCGTCATGGACCTCGAGCGCATCTGCGCCGCGCCGAGCGCCTCGCCCAACCGCTGGTCGGACAAGGTGCCGTCGCGTGAGATCACCAAGCCCGAGATCGACCAGATCATCGAGTCGTTCGCCGAGTCGTCGCGTCTGCTCAAGGAGGCAGGTGTCGACGGTGTCGAGGTGCACGCCGTCCATGAGGGCTATCTGCTCGACCAGTTCGCCCTGAAATACGTGAACAAGCGCACCGATGAGTACGGCGGCAGCCTGGAGAACCGGTATCGTTTCGCGGCCGAGATCGTACGTGCCATCAAGCGTGCCTGCGGCGACGACTTTCCCGTGTCCATCCGCTACAGCGTCGAATCCAAGACGAAGGGGCTGCGTCAAGGCGCACTTCCTGGCGAGCAGTTCGTAGAGGCCGGCCGCGACATGGCCGAGTCCATCGAGGCTGCGCGCTACCTGGCCGACGCAGGCTGCGACATGTTCAACTGCGATAACGGTACCTATGACGCCTGGTACTGGGCCCACCCGCCTATCTACATGCCCAAGAACTGCAACCTAGACGACGTGGCCGAGCTGCGCCGGCACATCGACGTGCCCGTCGTATGCGCCGGACGCATGGAGCCCGCCGACGCCGCCGCGGCCATCGCCGAGAAACGTATCGACGCCGCAGGCTTCGCTCGGCCGTTCTTGGCCGATCCTGCTTGGGTGTCGAAGCTTAAAGCGGGTCGAGAGGCCGATATCCGCCCGTGCATCCTGTGCCATAACGGCTGCTTTAACATGTGCCACTACAAGGGTGTGGCCAACGACCAGGACCTTATGGATTCTTTGCATCTGGCGCGTTGTGCCGTGAACGCCGAGACCATGCAGGCGTCGCGCCACTACATCAAGCCGACCTCGTCGCCCAAGACGATCCACATCGTGGGCGGCGGCATCGGCGGCATGGAGTGCGCCCGTGTGCTGGCGTTGCGAGGCCATCGTCCGGTGATTCACGAGCGCGGCGAGCGCCTGGGCGGCGTGTTCGTCGCTGCCGCGCGGGCAAGCTACAAGGATAAGATGCGTGACTTGCTTGCCTGGTATGAGCGGCAGATGGTACAGCTTAACGTGGACGTGCGCCTGGGTGACGAGGTGCGCGACATTACCGAGCTCGACGGCCCTGTGGTGGTTGCGACGGGCTCGACCCCGCGCACGCTGCCCGTCCCCGGCATAGAGCTGGCGCGCGAGGCGTGCGACTACCTGGAGAATCCGCCCGCGGCGCAGCGCGTTGTGGTGGTGGGCGGCGGCCTGACCGGCTGTGAGGTGGCCTACGACGCCGCGCTCGAGGGGCGCGACGTCGAGATTGTCGAGATGGCCGACGACCTGGTGGCGCAGAAGGGCGTATGCCTGGCCAACAGCTCGTACCTGCGCGAGTGGTTCGCCTGGAAGCAGGTGCCTGTGCATCTTGAGACCACGCTTGTCGGCATCGCGCGCACCGGGGACGCTGGCCTGCGCGTGAGCTGCAGGCACGCGGACGGTACGACGTTTGACATCGAAGCCGACGCCGTGGTGACGGCCACGGGGTACACGCCTGCGCCGCTTGCGAGATCGGGCCGTGGCGTTCGCCTGGTGGGCGACTGCAACGGCGTGGGCAATCTGCGCAGCGTGATCTGGCGCGCGTACGACGTGGCGATGACGCTGTAAGAAGAAGGGGGAAAGCTATGAAACTGACCGCCGAACAAGAGGCGATGCTCGCCGGCGAGCGCGGCGAGACGATGGCGAAGGTGCTCGAGACGCTCGTGCGCTACGGCGACCTGTACGGTGCCGACGAGATGGTGAGCGTGACGAGCAAGTACAACCACCTTGTGACGAGCTTTGGGCTCAAGGCGCTGGGGCCGGTGTACGAGCTGATGGGCAAGCTCATAGACGAAGGGGCCGTGAGCCAGATGGGTTTCTCGGTAGACCCCAGGCCGTTGGATGACAACGTGCCGGCGAGCTTTTTGCAGAAGATCATCTTTAAGCACTTCATGTACAGCAAGCAGGATTTTTACGAGGGGCAGTTGCGCGAGTTGGGGCTGATGGGCGACGACGCGTTCACATGCACGTGCTACATGGACGAGGTGGGCAACGTGCCCGCGATGGGCGATGTGCTGAGCTGGTCGGAGTCGTCTGCCGTGGTGTATGCGAACTCGGTGCTGGGCGCGCGATGCAACCGCAACTCGGGCATCATCGATTTGATGGGGTCGGTGTGCGGGTTCGTGCCACGGTTTGGGCTGCTGACCGACGACGGCAGACGCGCCGACTGGGTGGTCGAGGTGCGCTGCGAGCGAAGGCCCGAGGCGCAGCTTTTGGGTTCGGCCATCGGCATGCGCGTGATGGCCGACGTGCCTTACATCACAGGGCTGGACGCGTGGCTGGGCGATGAGCTCGATGGCAGCGCGAAGGCGTACCTGAAGGACATGGGTGCGGCGTGCGCGTCGAACGGCTCGGTGGGCCTGTACCACGTGGAGGGGCTGACGCCTGAGGCGCGAGAGCAGGGCCGCACGCTCGTGCGCGAGGGTGCGCAGGTGTATGTGATCGACGACGCCGAGCTTGAGCGCGTGCGCGCGAGCTACCCGGTGGTGTGGAAGAACGCGGACGCCAAACCCAAACTGTGCTTTATGGGGTGCCCGCATATGAGTATGGAGCAGCTCGAGCAGTGGAGCGAGCGCATAGCGCAGGGACTGGCCGAGGCCGGCCGCACGCGCGTGAGCGTGCCGTGTGTGTTTACGGCGGCACCCGCGGTGGCGAAGCGCTTTGCGACCACGCCGGCTGCGCGCGTGCTGGATGCGGCGGGCGTGGTGGTGTCGAGCATCTGCCCGCTCATGTATATGAACAACCCGCTGAGCGCGAAGATGCCCGTGATCACGAACTCAAACAAGCTGCGCACGTATTCGAGCGCGCGCTATTACACCGACGACGAGATTCTGGACATCCTCACGAAGGGAGCGCGATGATGACAAAGACGTTTACGGGGCGTGTGGTGGTGCCCGGGACCGTAAGCGCGACGGCACTCGTGAGCTACGGCGGGCTCAACACGCTCGCGTCGTTTCAGAAAGCGTTGCAGTTTGGCGACAAGGAGTCGACCTGTGGCGACCAGAACAACCCCGACCTGTACGGCAAGAAGATGCGCGGCAAGGCACTGTGCCTGCCCGCGACCATAGGTTCGACCACCGGTGGCCTGGTACTGTACTGCGCCGTGGCCATGGACAGGCAGCCCGCGTGCCTGCTGTTTAGCGAGGAGATAGACTCGCTGGCCGCTGCTGGCGCCATCCTGCAAGACGTGTGGCTGGGCGACGCCACGCCCATGCCGGTGATCGACTGCCTGGGCGAGGAGTTTTTGAGCTACGTAGCTGACGGCATGACCGTGACGGTGACGCAGAACGGCAGCGTCGTGGTTGATTAGCGAGCCCATTCCCACCCGGGATAACGGCTCAATTATTCCCGTATTCCCGGTCAGCCGCAGGTGGTTGAGTGCGGGCTGTAAAGGTTTGCGGGTGGTGTGCATACGTTAGTTACGGACACCAAAAACGAAAGGGAGACAATCGTGTGCACGATTGCCTCCCTTGTTGTTCTTGCTTCCCGTAAGGAAGTGGGGACCTAAGTTAATGGATCTGGGCCCTAAATGGCCAGGCCCGCCTCGTAACCCTCGCGCGAGGCGACGACGGCGTTACCGGCCTTGACGGCGCAGCCGACTACCTGCACGTTGTCGCAGTGCTTGCGGGCGATTTCCTCGAGCGGGTTGTAAGCCTTGTAGCCGAATGCCGAGACGACCGTCGCCGCGGGGAGCTTGTGCTCGACGCCCTGGGCATCGGTATAGACGACGGCGAAGCCCGTTGCGTTCTGGCTACCGGCGCCCGCCTCGCCGCTCCAACTTGCGATGTCGGTGTTGACCTCTACACCGCTCTCGATGCACTTGACGGTTGCGTTGACGTGAGACTTGACGCCAGAACGGGCCATCATTTCCATGAACGCGCCCTTGGTGATGGGCATCATGTCCAGGCACAGCTCGCCGCGCATCTCGATCACGGTGACGTCGTCGCGGTACTGGGCGATGAAGTCGGCCGTCTCGGCGCCTACCTCGCCGCCGCCGCATACGACGACGGGGCCGGGGTTGACGATTGCCTTGCCAAGCAGGACGTCCTCGGCGAAAACGGCGTTCTCGATGCCGGGGATGGGAGGGGTGAGGGGCTTGGCGCCGGTGGCGATCACGATGGCGTCGGGTTTATTGGCGGCGATGAGGTCCTCATCTACCTCCTGGCCAAGGTTGACGTTGACATCGAGCTCCTCAAGGCTGGCGCGCAGGCTGCTGATGTACATGGACAGCTCGCCCTTGCCGACGGGGAAGGCTGCGGAGCGGAACTGACCGCCCAGCTGATCCTGGGCCTCGTACACGGTAACGTCGTGGCCGCGCTTTGCCGCAGCCTCGGCAGCCTGAAGGCCCGCGGGGCCGGCGCCGATGACCATGACCTTCTTGGCGGTCTCGACCTTGTCCATGGCGTCCTCGTACTCACGACCGACGCGGGGGTTGACCAAGCAGGTTACCTCGGAGTCGATGTAGAGCGGGAACTCGCAGCCCTGCAGACAGCCGATGCACTGCCTGATGGTGCAGGTCTTGCCAGCCTTTGCCTTGTTGGGCATGTGGGGGTCGGCGAGCGATCCGCGGCCCATGGCGACGAAGTCGGCGGTGCCCATGGCGAGCAGGGTGTCGGCCATCTCGGGGTCGTTAACGCGGTTGGAGAGGATGACGGGGATGTTCACGACCTGCTTGATGAGGGCGCAGCGGTCCATGTTGACGGCGTGCGGGGTGAACATGGGGGCGATGACCTGGTCGGTGGGCTTGCTGGCGTACATGCCGTTAGAGCAGTTGATGCCGTCGAAGCCGACCTCCTCCAGATGACGGCACAGCTGCAGGGTCTCGGCGATGGTGCGGCCGCCGGGAACGAGGTCATCGCTGGAGACGCGGACGATGATGGGGAAGTCCTCCCCCACGCGCTCGCGCATAGAAACGATGATCTCGTCCACGATGCGCACGCGGTTCGCAAAACAGCCGCCGTATTGGTCGACGCGACGGTTGATGGCGGGGGAGAGGAACTCGGCCAGCAAGTAGCCGTGGGCGCAGTGCAGCTCGATGCCGTCGAAGCCGGCTTCCTTGGCGCGGCCGGCGGCCGAGCCGAAGTCGTCCACGAGGGTGGCGATCTCGTCGATGGTCATGTCGCGAGCGGGGCCCTGGCATGCGGGGCAGGTGGTGGCGCTGGGCGCGACGAGGTCGAGGCCAAAGGTCGACTGGGGCATGACCTGGCGACCGGGGTGGTACATCTGGCAGAAGATCTTGGAGCCGTGGGCGTGAACGGCGGCGGTCAGGTCCTTGTTGCCCTCGATCTGGCCGTCGTTCCACAGGCCGGGGATGCGCGTGTAGCCCTTACGGTTCTCCTGGACGCAGTAGTCCTCGGTGATGAGCAGGCCCCAGCCTCCGCGGGCCTTCTCCTCCATGTAGCGAAGGTAACGCTCGGTGATGGTGCCCTCGAGGTTGCAGTAGTTGGTGACCATGGCGGGGACGACAAGCCTGTTCGGGATCTCGCAAGATCCGATTTTCATGGGAGAGAACAGAGTGTCGAGCTTCATTACTACCTCCAAGAAATCGTGGCGCGCGCATACTGCGCCCATGTACTATGTGTTTAATGGTCAAGGTGGGGGCAACACCCAGGTCAAGCGGTTTGGGGGAGATAATCCATGCGGTACACGCAAAAAGACATTCGCCAAAAGCTGGGCTTCACCCGCGACGCGCTGCGCCTGTATGAGAAACGCGGGATCATCCAGCCCGAGATCGATCCAGGCAATGGGTACCGCTACTACGACGACTGGCAGATGAACCTGCTGTGGGACTGCAAGTACTATCAGGCCATGGGTTTCTCGCTAGCGGAGGTGCAGGAGCTGCTCACGGCGCGCACGCCGGGGGATATCGAGAGCCAGCTTGCCCGACGCGAGGAAGAGATGCGCCACGACCTGCGTCGGCGTGAGCTCGCCCTGAGCGAGCACAGCCGCTTTATGGAGGAACTGCGTTCCAGCGAGAGCGACCTGGGCGTTGTGGAGGAGCGCGACTTTGCGGGCTGCATCTACGTCGTAGAGCGCGAGGAGCATCGTTTGCCTGCGGATATATGCACCGACGCCGTCGCCTTCGCAAACCGAAACGCCGCGCTTATGAAGCCCTACTTCTGGTTTCCCGTGGCCGGCGAACGGCGGTATTTTTGGGGGTCGGCCATGCGGCTCGAGGCGTATAGGGAACTGGGTGAGGAATGCGGGCGCGAGGGCGTTGTGGAGCTTGCGCCGTCGCGGACGCTCTCGACGGTGCTCGACGCCGGTGACCGCGGCGGGTTTGGGGCCGACCTCTTTTCCGGCTTCGTGAAATGCGCTGTAGATGATGGCTACACGATAGCAGGGCCCCTTCATGGCTTGCTGCTGGCGCGAACGTTCGATTCGGCCGGTTACCATAGGTACGTGCGTGCGTATTTGCCTATTGAGTAGGAATAGAGAAATTTAGGAATTGCATTCCTAAATTTGACCACAATAAAAGCAAGTGAAATAACGCCTCCCATCGGAAAGACGGGAGGCGTTGTGTATATAGCCAGGGAAATCGAGCAGACCATCGACAAACTGCTCAAGCAGGGCAAAGTCGTGCTGGTCACCGAGATATTGCCTTCCCGGTTTCGAAACTTTAAAAGAATTCGAGTTTCGAAACCGGAAGGAGCGGATGATGGCCTGGGTAGACCGCAACACGTACCTGTAGCGGCTTTGGGCGATTGAGGGCACCCGGGACATCAAGGTGATCACGGGGATGCGCCGCTCCGGCAAGTCCGAGCTCATGAAGGCGTTCTCCGCCTCCGTTGCGCGGAAGGACTCGTCCTCCAACAACGTCTACATCGACCTGCTGGACCTCGAGCGGCATTATCAAGCGTGTGCGTTTTCGTAGGCCTCTTTGATTTCTTCTGGCAAGCCGTCGGGAATGAGCGGCTTCAGCTCAGCCTCGTCGTTGCCCTGATTCAGCTGCTCGTAGTACCAGCATTTGAACTTCAGCATATCCAGTGCGCGGTTCATGTTCGCGATCTCCGACTCCATGTGGGCCTTCCGCTCCTCGAACATGGCCTTGCGTTTGGGATAAGTCGATGGGCCCTCCGCGCACCATTCCATGAACAGCCGGATGTCCTTGATCTCCATCCCCGCCTTCTTCAGGCATTCGATGACCCGAAGCGCCTCGAGTTCCGTATCGCCGAATTGGCGAATACCGGACGTCCGCTTCAATTCCGGGAACAGCCCCTGTTTGTCGTAATACCGCAGTGTTGAGGTGGGCAAACCGAACATCTCCGCCACCTGTCCGATTGTGTACACGCGCATCCTCCATTCATTTTCAAGTTGAAGCTTGACCTAAAGTCAGGTTTAGGTAATACCGTCATTTTCGTCAATGCAAATAGGGAGTGCAAGGGGTGCTCCGTCATGGGCAAAAAGGTTTTGGTGGTTTCTTCGAGTCCGCGAAAGAATGGCAATTCCGAGACGCTGGCGGACGCCTTCGCCAACGGCGCGCGGGAGGCGGGCCACAGCGTGGAGACCGTGCTCCTGCGCGAAAAGCAGCTGGGCTTCGGCAGGGGCTGCCTTGCCTGCCTAAAGCTGGGGCGCTGCGTCATCCAAGACGATGCCGTGGAAATTGCCGCCAAGATGCACGACGCCGATGTTCTGGTGTCGCAACGCCCGTCTACTACAGCGTCTGCGGGCAGCTCAAGACCATGCTGGACCGCGCCAACCCGCTCTTTGGCTCCGATTATGCATTTACCGAGGTGTATCTATTGGCAGCGGCGGCGGAGGGCGGGCGCTCGACCTTCGAGGGAACGGAGAAAGCCGTACGAGGCTGGGTTGACTGTTTCCCCCGTCGCGCGCTCGCCGGAACGGTTTTCGCCGGCGGCGTGAGCGGCGTGGGCGAAATCGCCGGGCACCCTGCACTGGAGCAGGCGCGACGAATGGGCATGGAAATCTAGGCGGGCTGCTTGGCCGCGCAAATGCGGATTGGTTTTTTCGGATGTGATCACGTAAATTTGAATCAAGCCGGCGGAGGAGCAATCGGCCAATGAGATTGTGCCTGGAACGCTTGAACAAAATATTTGATTCGCAAGCGATTGAATAGCTCCATCTGTTTTGGTTAAAACAAGCTGCGTGCCGCGCGCCTGCGGTACGAAGGAGGGAGAAGGCTATGAATATCGTTGTACTGAGCGGCAGCCCTCGCAAAGGTGCCAATACCGACACCATGGTCGACGCATTTGCAGAGACTGCGCGTGAGAGCGGTCATACGGTGGAAGTCATTCGTGTTGCCAGCAAGAAGATCGGCGGCTGCCTGGGGTGCCAGTACTGCTTTGCCCATAAGGGTGAATGCGTGCAGAAGGACGGGATGGCCGGTGTGATCGAGTCGCTCAAAGAGGCCGACATGGTCGTTTTCGCCTCGCCCATCTACTGGTTTGACATCACCGCGCAGGAGAAGATCGCCATCGATCGCCTGTATGCCTTCGGTGCTACGGGATTTCCGTTTGCCAAGACGGCTCTGCTCCTCGACAGCCATAGCGATGGGGTCTATGACGCGGCGATTGCTATGTACAAGGCCACTTGCGCTTACTGCAAGTGGGACGACCAGGGCATCGTCACTATCAGCGGCATGACCGAGCGCGACAGCATGGCCTCGTCACCCAAGCTGGAAGAGGTGCGCGAGCTTGCTCGTAGGCTTGCCTAAGGGCAGGCGAGGGCCGGTTGCTGCTAACTTTAAACGCGGAAAAATGCCCGCGATGAGAAACGACGAGGCCCGGACGCAGTGCTACTGCGTTCCGGGCCTCGTCGTTTTGCGAGCTCATGACGGTTCGGTCGCCGTTGCTTTAGTCAAACAGGCTCGGCATGTCGTTTTCTTTCATGAGGGCGCCGGCAGAGGGGAGGCTCTGCGCGGTGAACTTCTCGGCCGAGACGCCGGCGCCAAGGATCTCCTCGGTCGTGCCGACGGTGGTGACCGAGCGACCCTTCTTGGCTGTAAAGGCCTGGACGCCCTGCGTGTTGGTGGTCGTCTTGGTCTTGAGCAGCGACGTGTTGAAGTTCATCAGACGATAGTCGCTCGAGACTAGCGCGATGTCGCGATCTTCCTTGAGCACTTGCGCATACAGCAGTTTGCTGCCGCCGTAGATGGCGTTCTTGAGGCGCTTGCGGTTGGTCTTGGTGACGTATCCGGCAAGTGCGACGCGCACCACGCGGCCATTCTCAAAGACAAACAGCGCGTCGGCCTTGTAGTCCTCGGGGTCAATGACCCAGATCACGCTCTCGTCGGGTTCCATCTCGAGGTCGGTCGGCAGGTACGAGCCCAGCTGGGCCGATTTGGTATCCTCGAACGCGGCGACCTTGCACTTGTATACCTGGCTCTTATTGGTAAACACCAAAAGCTCGTGCGTGTTGGACGACGGGAACTCAATAAAGGGCTTATCGCCGTCCTTGTACTTGAGCGTGGCGGCCTTTTTGAGCACGCGGTCCGTCATCTTCTTAAGGTAGCCATCGCGCGAGAGCATGATGGTCACCGGGTACTCCTCGACCTCGGGCTCCAGACTCACCTCGATAACCTCATGGGGCTCGATTCTGCCCGTGCGGCGCGGCATTACGTACTTCTTGTTGACCGCGGCCAGCTCGTCGCTGATGACCTTCTTGATGTTCTCCTCGCTGGAGAGGATCTCCTCAAGCTCGGCAATCTCGCCCTCGAGCTTGGCGATGTCCTTGGTGCGGTTGAGAATATACTCCTCGTTGATGTTACGGAGCTTGAGCTCGGCAACAAACTCGGCCTGGGTCTCGTCGATGTCGAAGCCCTTCATAAGGTTGGGCACGACCTCGGCCTCGAGTTTGGTTCCGCGGATGATGGCGATGGCCTTGTCGATATCGAGCAGAATTGCCTCAAGGCCGTGCAGCAGGTGCAGGCGCTCGGACTTTTTGCCCAGGTCAAAGTTAATGCGGCGGCGCGTGGACTCAATACGCCACTTGACCCACTCGTGCAGGATCTGGCGCACGCCCATAACACGGGGATAGCCGTCGACGAGCACATTGAAGTTGCACGAGAACGAATCCTGCAGCGTGGTCGAGCGATAAAGCTTGGCCATGAGCTTGTCGGGGTCGACGCCGCGCTTAAGGTCGATAGCGATGCGCAGACCCGAGAGGTCGGTCTCGTCGCGGATGTCGGCGATCTCCTTGACCTTGCCCTCTTTGGAGAGCTTGACGATGCGCTCGATGATGACATCGGTCTTGGTGGTGTAGGGGATCTCGTAGACCTCGATGATGCGTTCTTCGGGAATCCAACGCCAACGGGAGCGGATCTGGAAGCTGCCAAGGCCGGTCTCGATAATCTTTTCCATCTCCTCGCGGCGGTAGATAATTTCGCCGCCGGTCGAGAAGTCGGGCATGGGCATGTACTCAAGCAGGTCGCAGTCGGGATCCTGCAGGTAGTGCATGGTGGCGGTGCAGACCTCGTTGAGGTTGAAGCCGCAGATATCGGACGCCATGGCGACGCCGATGCCCTTGTTGGCCGAGACGAGGATGTTGGGGAACGTGGTGGGCAGCAGGCGCGGTTCCTTCATGGCGCCGTCGTAGCTGTCGACGAAGTCGACCGGGTCCTTGTCGATGTCCTTGAAGATCTCGGCGCTGATGGGGGAGAGCTTGGCCTCGGTATAGCGCGAGGCGGCGTAGCTCAGGTCGCCCGAATAGTATTTGCCAAAGTTGCCTTTCGACTCAACGAACGGCGCGAGCAGCGCCTCGTTGCCGGTGGCCAGGCGCACCATCGTTTCATAGATTGCGGCGTCGCCATGCGGGTTGAGCTTCATGGTCTGGCCCACGATGTTGGCGCTCTTCTGGCGCTCGCCCTTGAGCAGACCCATCTTGTACATGGTGTAGAGCAGCTTGCGGTGCGAGGGCTTAAAGCCGTCGATCTCGGGGAACGCACGCGAAACGTTGACGCTCATAGCGTAGGGCATGTAGTTGACCTCGAGCGTCTGGGTGATCGGCTGATCGGTGACCTCGGAGTGCAGGCCGATGACGTTCTCGGCGTTAACCTGCTTTTTCTTTGGCTGGTTCTTCGTCTTCTTCTTTGCCACGATTTCCTCTTGAACTTCTTATGGGCCGTCGTTATCGATTTGCTGCTATTGCAGGTCCAGCTGGTCCAGGTATTCCTTGCCGTGCTCGGAGATATGGCGCTTGCGGCCTGCCTCGTCGTTGCCCAGCAACAGGTTGAACATGGTCTCCATCCTGGTGACGTCCTCGGGCTCCACCTTGATCAGGCGACGCGTCTCGGGGTTCATGGTGGTGAGCCACATCATGTCCGGATCGTTCTCACCAAGACCCTTGGAGCGGTTGATGGAGCACTTTTGGTCGCCAATCTCCTTAAGGATGCCGTTCTTTTCGAGCTCGGTGTAGGCAAAGTAGGTCTTTTCTTTGCAATTGATCTCGTAGAGCGGCGACTCGGCGATATACACGTAACCCTCTTCGATGAGCGTGGGCACCAGGCGATAGAGCATGGTGAGCACAAGCGTGCGGATGTGGTAACCGTCGACGTCGGCGTCCGTACAGATAATGACCTTGTTCCAGTTGAGGTTGTCCAGGTCAAAGGCGCCAAGGTTCTTGATGCGCTTGTCTTTGATCTCCACGCCGCAGCCCAGCACGCGCATGAGGTCCATGATGATGTCGGACTTAAAGATACGCGGATAATCCTCCTTCAGGCAGTTGAGGATCTTGCCGCGGACGGGCATAACGCCCTGGAACTCGGCATCGCGCGACGTACGGATGGCGCCTGCTGCCGAGTCGCCCTCTACGATGTAGATCTCGCGACGGTTCTTATCTTTGGAGCGGCAGTCGATGAACTTCTGCACGCGGTTGGCCATGTCGGTCTTCTGCTGCAGGTTGGTTTTGATGCTCTGGCGCGTCTTCTCGGCATTCTCGCGCGAGCGCTTGTTGATGAGTACCTGCTCCATGATCTTGTTGGCGGCGTCCTTGTTCTCGATCAAGTAGGTCGAGAGGCGCTCTTTAAAGAAGGCCGTCATAGCCTGCTGGATAAAGCGGTTGTTGATGGCCTTCTTAGTCTGGTTCTCGTAGGACGTCTGGGTTGAGAAGCAGTTGGTCACCAGCACCAGACAGTCCTGGACGTCCTGCCACTTAATGCCGCTCTCGTTTTTGTTGTATTTACCCTGTTGCTTAATGTAAGCATCGATGGCGCTGGTCAGAGCGCTACGGGCCGCCTTCTCGGGCGAACCGCCGTTCTCGAGCCATGACGAGTTGTGGTAGTACTCCTGCATCATGAAGGTGCGCGAGAAGCACATGCACGCGGTAATCTTGACGTTGTAGTCGGGCAGGTCCTCACGATCGCGACCGCGACGGTCGGCCTCGATAAAGAAGGGGTCGGTGAGGTAGTCGGTACCGACCTTCTCGAGCACGTAGTCTTCGATGCCCTTGGGGTAGCAAAAGTCCTCTTCGGTAAATTCGCCGTCGTCGCCCTCGATGCGCAGGCGGAAGGTCACGTTGGCGTTGACCACGGCCTGACGGCGCATGGTTTCGCGATACCAATCGTGGGGGATACTAATCGAGGTAAAGACCTCAAGATCGGGGCGCCACTTGATGGTGGTGCCGGTACGGTCTTCGTCGCTGGGCTCAATCTCGAGTGCCTTCTTTTTGGCGCCGACGACCTTGCCCTTCTTAAAGTGTAAGGAGTACTTGTTGCCGTCACGCCAGACAGTGACGTCCATATACTCGGAAGCGTACTGAGTCGCGCAGGAGCCCAAGCCGTTGGTGCCGAGCGAGAAGTCGTAGTCGCCGCCCTGGTTGTTGTTATACTTGCCGCCGGCGTAGAGCTCGCAGAAGACGAGTTCCCAGTTGAAGCGCTTCTCGGAGGGGTTCCAGTCGAGCGGGCAGCCGCGGCCGTTGTCCTCTACCTGGATAGAGCCATCGCGAAAGGCGGTAAGGGTGATGAGCTTGCCGTAGCCCTGGCGCGCCTCGTCAACGGCGTTGGACAGGATCTCGAAGGCGGCATGCGCGCAGCCGTCGAGTCCGTCCGAGCCAAAGATGACGGCGGGGCGCAGGCGTACGCGCTCCTCGTCCTTGAGCTGGCGGATACTGTCGTTACCATAGTTTGCGGTGTTTTTTGCCATGCTCGCTCTCTCGATGCTCCTTTGCTGCGTTTTAGTCATATAGATAGTCAAGGTAGCATAGCCCAGCCCTTGGGCGATTCCACCCAACACGAAATCCATCGAACAATCGTTCGTGATATATTGACTGATGTTACGCTATTGGGAGAAATAGCTGAATAAAATCAAGAGTTATTTGATTTCATTTAGTAGAATAAGATATATATTAAACGAAAACGAATCAAGAGAGCTTTTATTTAATAGAACGGTGAAGATATGAAGATTATCGAACGTCCTCAATATATGGAAGCGCTTCTTGGCGCTAAGGGAACGCCGGACATCAAGGTTATTACCGGCATTCGTAGGTGCGGCAAATCTGTTCTACTGGAAGCTCTTGCTGATCGCTTTCGTGAGGCCGACCCCGATGCCAATATTATCCACATCAATTTCAATCTCCTCGAATTCGAGGAACTAACGGATTATCGAGCACTGCATCGCTACGTTGAGGAAGGCTATTGCGAGGGTCTCGATAACATTGTGATGATCGATGAAGTGCAAACCTGCGTTGGGTTCGAAAAGGCGGTCAATAGTCTTCATACATCGGGAAAATACGATATCTACGTTACTGGCTCCAACGCTTTCTTGCTTTCGAGTGATTTGGCGACGCTTTTTCGCGGGCGGACATATGAGGTTGAAGTATTTCCGTTTTCCTTGCTTGAGTTTTCGACATATCACGAAATTCATAACCCGGACGAAGCGCTTGACCGATATTTGAGAGAGGGCGGAATGCCTGGCTCATATTTGTATCCTAGCGAGCGAGCTCGCTATCGATATATTGCGAACGTGCTAGATGTCTTGGTTTTGCGTGATGTGGAAGAAAAGCATGGGGTTCGTAACAAGGTGCAACTAGAACGTGCATGCGATTTCCTAATGGACAATATCGGTAACATATCTTCTGTTAGCGGGATTGTGGCTGCGCTGGATGCTGCCGGAACACGCGTTTCCGTGGCAACGCTCGCCCAGTACCTCGGATATTTATGCCAGGCCTTTGCGTTCTATCGAGTGCGCCGCTATGACGTAGGCGGTAAAAAGTACCTCACTTCGGGTGATAAATACTATTTATCGGATCATGCAATCAGATACGCAAAACTGGGCACTAAAAAGCTCGACTTCGGGCATGTATATGAAAATATGGTCGCCATAGAGCTCCTAAGACGCGGTTGGGAAATCTATGTCGGAGTGCTTTATAAGAAGGAAATCGACTTCGTGGCAATTCGTCGCGATGAGCGAGTGTATATCCAAGTTAGCGATGACATTTCGCGTCAGGAGACTTTTGAACGCGAAGTGGCACCCCTGCTTGCGATACGTGATGCGTATCCCAAAATGGTCATTGCGCGAACAAAGCACGAGGCTGTTGATTATGAGGGGATTAAGGTGGTCGACATCGCCCGATGGCTGATGGGGGAGGGGCCGGATGTCGAATAGCGGACAGTGATAGTTTACGCTCGCGTTTACTCGGACAAAACCGAGTCGGTTTTCTCCGAGTAAGTTTGAATAGCGAATCGAAATTGTTATGTCCACATGGCGATGGCGAACATGATTTCCATAATGACAGATATAGTTGATATCTTTTGATTGATGCAATATATTTCCGTCATGTTGCAACGGATATTTGTCCATTACTACGAAAGGAGTTCCATGCCGGGCAAAAAGAACCTCCGCATGAAGGCGGCGCGCGCGGCGGCTGGCCTTTCGCAAGCCGATTTAGCCCAAGCCGTGGGCGTTACGCGCCAAACCATCGGCCTTATCGAGGCGGGCGGCTACAACCCCACGCTCAACTTGTGCGTGGCCATCTGCAAAGCGCTGCACGTGACGTTGAACGATCTGTTTTGGGAAGACGAAACCGACGCCGACCCTAATACTCTTTAGGAGTTCACTATGAAATATGAAGATCTGAAAATCGTGCAAAAGTGGCGTGAATATGCCGACCCAAAGGATGAACGCCTGGAGGCTGAGAACGCGAAGATCTACAAGATTGGTTTCGTGCTGCTTTCGTTTGGCATGTTGATGATCTTTTTCTACCAGTTTATAGCTCGACAGGTTGCGTGGGTTCACAGCGACGCCAGTGAAATGCCGCATGGCTTTGCAACGCCGTTCGAGGCGGCCATGTATTTGTGGCTCGTTCTCGTGATGTTGATTTGTGCAGGACTGCAAACGCGGAAGGGCTATGTCGATACCAATCGTTTTGGGCAAACCGAGCATCTTCCTGTTGGATATTTCCTGCTTGTCAGCGGTCTTTGCGGCACCGCGTTCGCGCTTGTTATTGCCGCAATGCGCTGTGTCGCTGAGGCGCAGATCGTACCGCTCGAAAGCGTCTTTTGGTTGGCGAACCTGGCCACGGGCGTGTTCTGCGGTGCGACGATTTTCGCGGCCACGTTTGCTGTCCTGTGCGCAACGTTTTTCACGGCGAAAAGACGCCGTGCCAAGCTCGAGGCAGAACTCGACTCCTCAGACGACATTTAATGTGCAATGGGCTGGCTCTGGGTATCCAGAACCAGCCCATTTTGATGTTCGATGAGCCGATTCAGCGTCTCTCACAAAAGTAACTAGGAGCTAGCGAGGCCTATCCGAATTGACCTCATTGGCGGTGTCTTTTTCGAGCGCCGTGCGGCGGGCGCTGTAGGCGACAAGGCCGGCACCAGCTGCGGCGAGTGCTGCTGCGGCTGCGGTTAGGGGGACGTTGCTGTCGCCCGTGCCGGCGAGCGCGCCCGCTTTTCCGGAGCGCTTGTTATTGCCGTGATCCTTGCCGCTGCCAGAGCCACTGCCGCCACCGGAGCTGCTTCCGTCGGAACCACCTCCACTCGAGCCACCATCGCCGTCTACTGTCATCGGGGCGTCGTGAAGTCCTGTCGTATCCGCGCTGTCGCATACGCCGACCTGCACTTCTGAGCGTTCGCATGCCGCGTCGGGCATATGAAGCTCGTGCAGTACGGCACCCAGCGTCGAGTTTGCGCCGGGTCGGATTTCCTCGAGCGTCACGGGATCGAGCGCCACCAGATTACGTGCCTTCGCATACAGCGTTACGCGTTTGCCCACTTCGTCGCTCCAACTCTCGGGGATGGCGAAGCTCATGCGGAACTGTGCCGTGCAACCCGGTGCCAGCACGGCGTTGCCGTTGTCGGCTACCAGCGGGTGCGTTGCAAAACGCGCGCCCAGCGTCTCGAGCGCGTACTTTACGTGTGCCATGTCGTTGGCCGAAGTATCTTCGGCAAGCTCTGGATCGTAGATCGAAGCCATGCGTGCGTTCGCTCCGAATCCGATGGATGCGCTGGAGAACGGCTGGCTGGAGCCCTCTCGGTACAGATCGATCGTGCCGGCGGTCAGCAAAGTGTTGCCGTCGTTTCGCACCGTGACCATGAAGGATTCGCCTGCTGCTCCGGGCACCACCGCGCCTGAGGTAGCGACCGCGCCCGTCGGAGTGGCACACGCCACCAAGGGCACTTCGATGCTGTGCAGCTCTGCCTCGCTCTTCTCCGCGCTCACAATGTGCGTGGCGAGCGCGGAGAGCATGCCTCCCGACGTCAAAAATGTCGTTATCTGATCGACGGGATGGTCCAGCTCGCACATCACGAACGGCTCCGTGAACAGATCGCCTGCCAAGGTGCTGGCGAAGATGCGGAAGTGCTTGCCCATCACTGCTACCGGGTTGCCTTCTTCGTCGTAGGTTTGTCCCACCTTGCCATCGGTGTTCTCTACATAGAGCACGCACCTGCCGTTGTTGCTTACGCTAAACGACGCCGGGCCACAGCCTGCGGCACCCACGGGCTGCGTTGCAAATGCCGATGCGCCTCGCGTCCAAGTAATATGCTGCAGCTGCTCGTTGACGGTGGCCAAAAAGCCCGAATGTTGCGGCCACGGCACCGCATGGGGTACCGTGGCGTCTGGTGGCATAACGCCCCAGCCCGCAATGGACTGGCCGATCACGGCGTACGATGCGCAGCCGCAACCGTCTGCGGTCTCGTACGCAACGGGCACCACCATTTTGCCGTTGATATTCTCGGGCTCGCTCAGCTCGATACTCGACGGTGCCTGCGGAAAGCGAAGAACTTGGCGGAACGTCAGGCTGTCGCCCAAATCATCCGACCACAGGGTAAAGCATTCTAGCGCAACCTCGGCCTCGCTGCCGAGCGCCTTTTCTGCGGTGGTTCCGCGGCGGTGGAGGTAGGCACCCGACAGGCGTCCGTCGACCAGCGTCTTGCCTACCGTGATGCGCGGGCACTGCAGGCAATGGTAGCCATCCTCCTGAAGGCGGCCGCGCGAGATGCTGCGCCACGACGTGTGCGATATCACGCGAACTCCGTCGTTGCTTATGTGCAGGCGCACAACGGACAGTATGCCGGATGTGCTCGCCGCATCGAAAGGGGTGTTGTCGCCGTCGCGGCGCTCGCCCGAGACCAGCAACACGTAGGCGTCTTGGTTTCCTCTTCCGTCCGTATATTCCACTACGTCGAAGTCGTAATCGTATATGCCGTCGCGCTCCACGTCGCCCTCGCCAAACCCAAGGGGAAAGTCCACGGGCGCGGGAGCGGACCACGTGCCGTTTGCCTTTGTGTGCACCACTAGGCGCGAGCGGCCATTCTCGCCGTAGCGCACCGAGGCGATACGGAATAGGCATTCTGCGCCGGCAATCATTGCCAGCTTCATGTGAGCTTCGCTGAGCACGCCAGTAAACAGCACGTTGTCGCTCGAGGGCTTGATGCCGCCACGCTCGTCCTCCGATACACCGGCAGAATTGGCGTTGGGGTCCGCAACGGCGTTCGTCGGCTGCCCGATATAGGCGTACTTATACATCGGCGCGGCGTTGTCGTCGTCCTCTATCAGTGCATGGACGAAATGCTCGATCTGTCCCGTGTCGTCGCTTTCTGCATCCGCCTCGAGCTCAATGCGCGTGACCGCCCGGTTCCAATCGCGTACGGTAGGCGCGACGTTTGCGGCAGTAGCCTTAACCTCGGCGCGTGTGAGCAGCTCGGCGTTGGTGACGATGGTGGCCGATGCGATAAATTGCGGCACACCACCTGCCTCGGCGTTGCCGGGCGTGCCGAAGCAGGCATCCAACGTATAAGGCGTATTTCCACCCAATGCCAGCTCAGAGCGCTGGAGTACATACTGGTCGCCATTGTTCGCCGACATATTCCACGAATCGATGAGTGTGGGCCACGACCCCGACCAAGCCTTGGTGGTCCACTTGAACATTACGAACTGGAGTATCACATCGACATCGACGTCTGCACCTACGCGCAGCCGCGGAAGCTGGTGTCCATCTGCCTTCTCGTACCCAATGAACAGCGTGAGGGATGCAGCACCGCGCACGGCAGACGAAGCGACGCCTGCAACGCCGGCGCCAAAGGTGACGGCAAGCCCGATCTGGATGGTGAACGAGCCCGACGTGTTTGAATAGTCGAGCGAAATGTTTTTAAAAAACGCCGCGCCGCTGCCGTGCGTGTGGGCACCCACAGCGAGCGCCAGCTTCGCCAGCACCCAAGGGTTGACGTTTAGGAAAAATGGCACCGGTCCTAGGGTAAACTGCTCGGTCCAATTGAGGTCGGTTCTTACCTGGAAGAGGGCCTTAATATTGCCGTATGCGGGGTCGTTGTTGTTACCCCAGGTTTTGCCCACCCAATCGTAGGCAAGCGAGCCGTACAGCTGTGTGGCGATATCCATCGTGAACAGCGGCGTGCAATGGTGGCGAAGGAGCTTGGTGTTTCTTGGATCGGTGCCCGAACCGGCACTCATACTCTTGTACTGATTCCACTTCCCCTCCATTTCGTCGAGGTAGCGGTTTGCCTGCTTGGCGCCCGACTCGCGCGGTGACTTCTTCCAGTACTCCGGATCCGGATTGCCCGAATCGTTCATATAGCTGGCTGGTTTGTATCCTCCGCCAAACAGCACGTATCCAGCAAACGAGAAATCGAAGAGGATCGGAAATGTGGGCATCCAGCACGTGAACTTATTACCACCGATGCCGGGAAACGATGCGGGGAAATCAAACGGAGTGATCTCTTGGTCCATAGTGGTGGGGACGATAGTGGGCGATCCGGATTCCGCCTTTGCCGCCGGCGCGGTAACAACGGCCATGGGGGAGGAGAGCGTGTAGGTTTTGCCCTGGTAGTCGAGGACAAAGCGCAGCTTGCATCCTTCTTCCAGAAGGCTCGACGCTGCATCGAGGAACTTGTCTTCGAGTGTGAACGTCGCCAGACTATCCGCGCCCGATGTGCTGGCCTTGATCTGACCAATCTGCGTGACGGTTTCGGTTGAGCTGCCCGCAGCGGGCATCACTTTATTGATATGCAATGTTGCCTGCCCGCCCTGCGGCAGATGAGCCTGCACGGTAAAAGCGTGCGTGTCGGGCTGGTCGTTTGCTGCTTCGTCCGCTGGCATTGCCATAAACGTGGCGTCGGCGTACTGGATGTCCCATTCGTCGAACGTGAGCTGGCGGAAGTACGGCTCGCCGTCGGAAAGCGGACGTGTGGGTGCGGTTATGGCGGTGCCGCCCTGGATACGCGCAAGGGGAATCTCGACATCACGGTAGCCCGCCATGCTAATGGAGATGCCGCCGTTAAAGTCGTACGCGTCAAGGAGCGTTGCCTCGTCCACGTAGCCTTCCGAAAGAGGGGCGACCTCAAAGATGGCCGTGCCTTCGTCATCGGTCGTGGCGGTTAGCTGCTTGCCTACGGCATAGCGCGATGTGAGCGTGACCTGGGCACCTGCGATGGGCGTATTCTTGTTGGCGACGTCGACCACGACCACACCAAACATGGTGCGCGAGAGAACGAGCACCTTGAAGGGGTCTTCTTCGTCGGCATAGGCCGCGGTGGGCGCGAACGGCAGCAGGAAGGCATTTTCGCTTCCCGGCACGCGAGGCAACATAATGCTCGCCAGCGAGGACGCTCCAGCAACAAGTAACGAACGGCGATCAAGCATCTTGGGCTCCCATCCCGCAAATATCGGTGGAAATAATCCAATTTTGCGAGAAGACGCTTCATGGCGGTAGTGCCGTTCAAGGGTCAAAATGTCCAAATTGATCGAGCGAAGCGCCGGGTTCCGGAACGCGTTCGATGCGCTTGGCAGCCCGGTCGCTAACGCAACATGTGCGCGACCAGCTCGGCGCGTGTGCCGATGCCAAGCTTTGCGTATACGCCGGATAGGCGGTTTTTGACGGTGCCCGGCGATACTCCCATATGGCGTGCGATTTCAGCGTTGGTCCATCCGCGGCAGGCGAGCATGGCCATGGTGAACTCTGTGGTCGTTAAATCGTCGGCAACGTCCTCGCCCGAATCGGGGTTGTGGATGCGCCGCCAGCCGTAGCTGAAGCGGTACGTGATCTCGATGATGCGTGCGAAGTCGTCGGGGTATTGCGTTTTTAGGCACGCCTCGATGAGCCCCTGTAAAAGGCCGTGGTGCTCGCCGATGAGCTCGATAAGGCCGTCGGGACGCGCAATGTTCCAAGCAGCTCCGAAATGCGTTCTTGCGGCGTCGACGTCTTTGAGACTCATGCAGGCCATGGAAGCTGCCAGGTGCAGGAACAGTTCCGAGATGGGATAGCTTCCCTGTTTCATGATCAGGGCGTTTTCCGCCATGCCCAGACTGCGGCCATATTCGCCGCGCAGGTACAGGGCATGCGCCATCACGTAGCTGGCGAACAGGCGCAGGCCTTCGGGCAGATGCGCCGCAAGCGGATAAAACTCTTCGGCAGAATACGGGGAAGGCAACTGCAGCAGGACGCTCGCGGCCGAGGCGAACAGGATATGCGTGGCGTGGACGGCGGGTGATTCCTCGTCGGCCGGCGTATCGAGGATGCCAGCAAGGCAACGGCGGGCATCGGCGATACGGTTGAGCGACAGACTGGCATATCCGCAGATAAAGCATGCGGAATAGCGCAGTGCGGGGTCGGTGGCGTCAAGATAGGGGCGTGCTGTCTTGGCGGCGAGTGCGGCCTGTCCGCGAAAGTACAGCGCTTCTGCCGTGGCGATGGCGCGTGAATCGGGGTCGGAAATGCCTGCAACCGCAGCGTCAATCTGCCCCGGCACAAAGGCGGTGCACATCAACGGCATGGGAACGCATGGGTAGCCATCGCAGTCCATCTTCCATCTCCCAACAGCTGGCAACACTAGCAGCAATTGTACTCTTGTTGCTCGGGACTGGAATTTGTGGGTATCGCCTACGATTGTGCCGAACGTATAAAGGAAGAGTCTATTGGCGATGCTCCCAAGGTGGCTACCGAAGTCTAGCTGACCTTGGGATATAGAAAAACTGCCGCCCCTGCAAAAAGCTCTGTCGCAGCGATGGGAAACGTATCTCGTTCTGCATATAATGAGGTCATATGACGGTGCGTCTGCATACGCGCGGCGCATTTCCATCGAACCGAGAAGGAGCTCTGCATGGATCCCAACAAGCGTCCCGACGACATGGTACGTATCACCACTCCCGAACTTGCCCAGGCGTTCATCGAAGAGCAGGTCGCTGCAATCCGCGAGCAGATCGGCGACAAAAAGGTCCTGCTGGCTCTTTCCGGTGGTGTCGACAGTTCGGTTGTCGCGGCCCTGCTCATCAAGGCCATCGGCAAGCAGCTCATTTGCGTGCATGTTAACCACGGCCTGATGCGCAAGGGCGAGAGCGAGCAGGTCGTCGACGTCTTCAAGAATCAGATGGATGCCAACCTGGTTTACGTTGACGCCACAGATCGCTTCCTGGACAAGCTCGTGGACGTCGAGGAGCCCGAGGCCAAGCGTAAGATTATCGGCGCCGAGTTCATTCGCGTGTTCGAGGAGGAGGCCCGCAAGGTTGGCGATGAGGTCAGCTTCCTCGCCCAGGGCACCATCTATCCCGACATCCTGGAGTCCCAAGACGGCGTGAAGGCTCACCACAACGTGGGCGGTCTGCCCGAGGATCTGCAGTTTGAGCTCTGCGAGCCCGTCAAACTGCTGTACAAGGACGAGGTCCGCGTCGTGGGTCGCGAGCTCGGCCTGCCCGAGAACATGGTTGAGCGCCAGCCGTTCCCCGGTCCCGGCCTGGGCGTTCGCTGCCTTGGTGCCATCACCCGCGACCGTCTTGAGGCGCTGCGCGAAGCCGACGCCATCGTGCGCGAGGAGATCGACAAGGCCGGTCTGACCATCTGGCAGTATTTTGCCGTCGTGCCCGACTTCCGCGCCACCGGCGTGCGCGAGGGCAAGCGCGCCTACGACTGGCCCTGCATCATTCGCTGCATCAACACCGTCGACGTCATGACCGCCGAGGTACCCGAGCTCGATTGGGCGCTACTCAAGCGTATTACCGCTCGCGTCACCGCCGAGGTTCCCGGCATCTGCCGCGTGTGCTACGACCTCACGCCTAAGCCTGTCGGCACGGTCGAGTGGGAGTAAACTTCTACTCTTTTGGGCGAATTGCATTGACGGAGAGGGGTCCCGCGCAAACGTGTGCGGGACCCCTTTCGTTTTACTGTTCGGTTAATGCTGCGGATCGTTTTGGAAGGCTTGCGAGCATAGTGGTCCCGTTCTCGGAACTTGTTTCGACCTCTACCGTGCCACCGTGAAGCGCTGCAATTTCCCAAACAAGCGCTAGCCCGAGTCCTGCGCCGCCGTATGCCCTGCAGCGGGATTTATCCAGGCGAAAGAACGGTTGGAAGATGCTCTCGCGGTACTGCTTGGGTATTCCCGGGCCCTGGTCCTCGACTCGCAGGAACACGCGGCTGTTGTTGTCGCAGATGGAGACGTTGACAGTCGAGCCGGGGCGGCTGTAACGGATGGCATTTTCGACCAGGTTAAACACCAGCCGATAGAGGAGCGTGTCGCTCCCGATTACTAAAGCGTCTCCAGCACAATTGAGGGCTATGCCCTTATTTTCGGCAAGTGGCGCAAGGTCGGTGAGGACCTCTTCGGACAAGGGACCAAGTTCAACATCGTCCTCGCAAGGAACGCTGCGGAGCTCACTCATCTCGAGCAACACCTTGGTCATCCGCGACATCCGCTCAGTTTGTTCTTGTAGCAGGCCGAGCAGCTCGGCTGTTTCGGGTTGCAAACCGGAGTGCTCGGAGATGAATAGTTCAATCTGTGCTTGCATAAGGGCGAGCGGGGTGCGCAGCTCGTGTGCGGCGTTGCCGGTAAACTGACGCTGTGCAGAGAACCCTTCGCCAAGACGAGCGATCATGTCGTTGAAAGAGGCGCTGCATCGTTGTAGCTCGGTGGGCACATCTTCATTGAGTCTGATTTCGCTTAGGTTGTCAGGCTGCACACGCTCAACCTGAGCTGCAAAAGCCCGTAGCGGTTTGAGTGCACGGCCGCTCACAAAGTATGCCAGCGCGCCGCCAAGGAGTGTGACTCCAGCCGTGATGTACCAGGCTGTCGTGCCAAAAGACTCCTGTGCGTCATTTACGACGATTGTGACCTTGTCATCGAGGGCCGCTTTCGTTGGGTCGAACGCCTGGAGCGAATCTTCGCCGGTTGCGTTAAAGGCCGAGATGTCGCTGCCGATGGCATCCATGTAGCGCATGCCCGTATAGCCGACCAGGCAGTTCGTCAGCACGCATGCCGCACACGTGAGCAGTGCCGTCATAATCGTTATGCGCCATTGCAGCGAAAGCCCTTTCATTCTCCATCCTCCATAACGTAGCCCTCTCCAATCCGATTGCGAATCGGGTCGTATCCCAAAGCGCCGCGCAACTTTTTTCGGAGCGACGAGATGTGAACGCGGGTTGCGTTGCTAAAGCTGTTCACGGTGCTATCCCAAACGTGCTCTATAAGCTCCTCTTGGCTTACCGGTCGCCCCTGATTAAGCATCAGGTATTCCAAGATTCCCGTTTCCTTGCGTGTAAGAGATAGAGCCTCACTGTTCACGGAAGCGATGCGCGCCTTGGTGTCAAAGTTGAGCTTTCCGCAGGTTAATACTATGTCGCTTTGTGCGAAGCGCCTGAGGGTAAGGCTGCGGATCCTTGCCGCAAGTTCGTCCAGATGAAACGGCTTGGTAAGGTAATCGTTGGCGCCGGCATCGAGTCCGGCGACTTTATCGGATACTTCGCCACGTGCGGACAGAATCAGTACCTTGGTCTCGCAGTCGGTTTTCCTAAGTTCCCTGAGCACGGTCATGCCGTCGATACGGGGGAGATTGAGGTCGAGCACCACGAGGTCAAAGACTTCGACGCCCAGCAGGTCGAGCGCCTCCTGTCCATCGTGACAGCAGTCGACGCTGTACGCCAAGTTTCGCAAGCTGCGCGCGATTGCATCGCACAGTGCTCGCTCGTCTTCGACGATCAAAATACGCATAACAGTCTCCTTGCACATTCCATATCGCGCTTAACACGGATTTTATAGCCGATATGGTCCAATGGTCGCGTGACGAAAGGAGTGGTCGTGTTGTTCAAAGCGGTAAAACCCGTGGTACAGGTCGCTTTGTTGATCGTCGGAATTACCATGGTGTGCTTTGGTGTTATGCGTGGCGAGGCGGATGCCGTGCTGGCCAAAGCAATTAGGCTGTGCTTGGAGTGTATCGGAATTGGATAAAAGAGAAAACACTGCGTCGCATGTTTTGGCCCGATTTCGCGGATTCATTCAGGCGGCGGCGACGCTGGTCACCAATATTCACCTGCCAAACTTTGCCAAAGGCGGCATCTATCAGGGCGCGGGAAAAACAGTCTGCGTACCTGGGCTTAATTGCTATTCGTGCCCCGCGGCATCAGGTGCGTGTCCCATTGGGTCGTTCCAGTCGGTGGTAGGTTCATCCAAGTTCAACTTCTCCTACTACGTCACCGGAACGCTCATTCTGATCGGTGTGCTGTTGGGGCGTTTTGTATGCGGCTTTTTGTGCCCGTTTGGATGGCTGCAGGAACTTCTACACAAGATTCCCGGCAAAAAGCTATCAACGAAAAAGCTCAAGCCGCTCACGTACATCAAGTATGCCGTGCTGCTGTTTGCCGTGGTGCTGCTGCCTGTCTTGGTGGTCAACGATGTGGGCATGGGCGACCCGTTCTTTTGCAAGTACATCTGCCCACAGGGCGTGCTCGAGGGTGCGATTCCGCTGTCCATCATGAATACGGGAATCCGCTCCGCGCTGGGAAAGCTCTTTACCTGGAAGCTCGCGATTCTCATTGCGGTTGCGGTGCTGAGCGTGTTGTTCTACCGCCCCTTCTGCAAATGGATCTGCCCCCTCGGCGCATTCTACGCGCTCATGAATAAGGTATCCCTACTGGGGATTCAGGTTGACACGTGCAAATGCGTCTCGTGTGGCAAGTGTTCAAGGGTTTGTCAGATGGACGTTGATGTGGTCCGCGCGCCCAATCATGCCGAATGTATCCGGTGCGGAAAGTGCATCGGGGCCTGTCCCGTCGATGCCATCAGCTATCGCTATGGCCTGGATGTGTCGGCGGAAAAACTTCCCTTGACCGCCGATAAAAAGTAAACAAGCTTCGACAAAACGGAGGAATGACTATGAAGCTTTCTAAGATTGCGGCCCTGTTTATGGTGCCGGTATTGGCCTTGTGCCTTGTGGCATGTTCGGCGCCCGGTGGCAATGTGAGCGAATCTGCGAGCTCCGATCCTAAGATCGCAGAACTCACTGCGCAGAAGCCGGCCAATGCCGACGAGGCCGCCGAGCTGTATGCGAAGCTCATGCAGAAGGAGAACGAGATCTTTTCGAGTGATAACGCGCTGTGGGAAAAGGTATTCAATGCGGCAAATAAAGACTCGGCAATGATTGAGGACGGCAGCAATTACGGCGATTTCCTGCTCAAGACCATCGACGGCGCCAAGGATGAGTTCACGGCGGATGAGCTTAAGACACTCAAGGCCGGTGCACAGCAGATCAAGGAGATCGAGGATAAGCTCATGGCGCTGGAGAAGGAGTTTCCCGGATGCGGCAGCACGCCCGGCGAGGGGGAGAGCGTCGATGCCTCGACCGCAGGCATGACCAACGACGAGAGCGGGGAGACGAAGTTCCCCAGCTTTAAGGGCAAGGATCTGGACGGCAACGATGTAAACAGCGACGAGCTGTTCTCCAAGAACAAGGTCACCGTCATGAACTTCTGGTTTACCACCTGCAAGCCGTGCGTGGGAGAGCTGGGCGATCTGGAGAAGCTCAACAAGGAGCTTGCCGAGAAGGGCGGCCAGGTCGTGGGCGTTAATTCCTTTACGCTCGATGGCAACAAAGACGAGGTGGCAGACGCCAAGGACGTACTTTCCAAGAAGGGCGTGACGTACAAGAACATCTGGTTCAAGTCGGATAGCGAGGCCGGCAAGTTCACCTCCAACTTGTACTCGTTCCCGACCACCTACGTGATCGACCAGAACGGCAACATCGTGGGAGAGCCAATCATGGGCGGCATCAACTCCGCCGAGCAGCGAGAGGCGCTCAACAAGCTGATCGATCAGGCGCTTGCTAAGAGCGAGCAGTAGAAAACGCGTAAAGCATGGCGAGGATCGCGCGCCGCTGTGCGGAGTAGTCCGCTGCCTTTCAAGATAATCTCCACCATATAGAGGTCCCGCTCGGGACCTCTTCTTTTGGGCGCCGTCCCGTTCGTTTTTTGATGCGGTTCCCTACATTCCTCACTGGCTCCGGCAAAAAATGGGGATAGAGTAGGACAAACGCGTCGAATACGAACGGCGGGGGAGAGCGGGCAGGGTGCCTGCGCGGGAGAGGTTGCCGTCCATGCTGGAGCTCAAAGGAATTTGCAAAAGGTACGTCACGCAGTCGTTTACGCAGGTGGCGCTCGACAGCGTGAGCCTGTCTTTTCGCGATAACGAGTTCGTGGCCATTCTGGGCCCCTCGGGCTCGGGCAAAACTACGATGCTCAACGTTATCGGCGGGCTCGATCATTTCGATTCCGGCGACCTGCTGATCGACGGTATTTCGACCAAGGATTTTCACGATCGCGATTGGGATGCCTATCGCAATAACCGCATCGGCTTTGTGTTCCAGAGCTATAACCTCATTCCGCATCAGACCATTTTGGAAAACGTGGAGCTGGCGCTTACGCTCACGGGTGTGGGCCATGCCGAGCGCCGCCAGCGTGCGCGCGAGGCGTTGGAGAAAGTCGGCCTGGGCGAGCACGTTAACAAGCGCCCGAGCCAGCTTTCGGGTGGACAGATGCAGCGCGTGGCCATCGCCCGCGCCCTAATCAACGATCCCGAGATTGTGCTGGCAGACGAGCCGACCGGCGCCTTGGACTCTACGACGTCCGTGCAGGTCATGGACTTGCTCAAGGAAGTCGCGCGCGACCGTCTGGTCATCATGGTCACGCACAATCCCGAGCTGGCGTACCAGTACGCCACGCGCATCGTCAACCTGGCAGATGGAAAGATCACCGACGATTCCGACCCCTTTGATGTTGTCAAGGCCGCGCGCCGCGAGGCCAAGCCTACGCGCAAAACCTCGATGAGCTTTGTGACGGCGCTGGGGCTTTCTGCCCGAAACCTTATGACCAAAAAGGGCCGTACGGCCATGACTGCCTTTGCGGGCTCGATTGGCATTATCGGTATCGCGGCGATCCTGGCACTCTCCAATGGCGTAAACGGCTACATCAAAAAGGTCGAGGAGGACACGCTCTCGAGCTACCCACTCACCATTTCCAAGCAGGATTACGACCTGTCGTCCATGATGGGCGGAGAGGGGGCCACGGATGACGGCTCGTCTGAAAGCGTGGATTCGTCCGACGACAGTGCCGGCGGCAAGGCTAAGGGAACCGATAAGATTCCTGTGGTCACGGCCGTAAAGGATATGTTTGCGAGCGTTAAGTCCAATGACATGACGAGCTTTAAGGCATGGCTCGATGCCGGTGGCGACGGCATCGATAAAGAGGTCAACGCCATTCAGTACGGCTACGGTGTATCGCCGGTTGTCTATCGTGCGGGTAAGGGCGACAAGAAGCCCGTTCGGCTTGTTCCCAACGCCATGACCGAGGCCATGAGCGGAGGCGCGAGCTCGGCGGCAACGGTGAGCATGGAATCCATGGGAACCTCGGTCTTTAACGAGATGATCGACGACCAGAGCCTGCTCGACAGCCAGTACGATGTCGTCGCCGGTCATTGGCCTACGTCTGCTAACGAAGCCGTGATGGTGCTTTCGAGTCGTGGCACGGTGGGCGATTACACGCTCTACAGCATCGGCGCGCTGGATATCGATGAGCTCAACGATCTGGTAAACAGCGCTATGACGGCTGACGGTGGGGTCGAAACGCCCGAGACCGGCACCGACTTTACCTACGACGATGCGCTGTCTACCACGTTTAAGGTGCTGTCGCCGGCCGATGCGTATCGCAAAAACGAAGAGACCGGCATGTGGACTGACATGTCTGACGATGCCGACTTTATGACGGCCAAGGTTGCCGCCGGTATTGACGTGCGCATTGTGGGCGTGGTGCGACCTAACGAGACGGCCAACGCGAGCGCATTGACCCCGGGCATTGCCTATACGCATGCACTGACTTGTCAGCTTATGGAACGCGCCGCAAATTCGCAGATTGTGCAGGAGCAGCTTGCTCACCCCGAGACGGATGTCTTTACGGGCAAAACCTTCGACGAACTGCAAGGCGAGGCCAAACAAGGCGTGGATCTGAGCAGCATGTTCAGCGTGGACGAGGCGGCGCTCAAGAGCGCGTTCTCGTTTGATGCGTCTGCACTTTCGGGTGCGGCCGGCGGTATGGACCTTTCTGGTATCGACTTATCCGGGTTGGACATTGACCTCTCGGACGTTGGCAAGGACATCGACTTCAGCGACATCATGGCAAAAGCGCCGGCTCCAGATTTCTCGGGCATCTTTGACGGTCTGGAGCTCACGCCCGAGCAAATGCAGCAGGTGGGAATACTTGCCAACCAACTGTTTGAGGGCTTTTTGCAGTCTGATCAGTTTAAGGCGCTGTCGCCCGAAGATCTTAAAGACGCGTCAAAGCTCGCTGCCGCATTCTCGACGTATCTTGAGAATGATGCCGCAGCCCAGCAATGCCTGGCTCAATTGAAGGCGCTCGGCGGCGATGCCCTGGCCGAGCGCCTGCAACAGGCGATGACCGACTATGTGCAAAAGCAGCTGGCTCCGTATCTGCAGCAGGCTATGGATCAGGTGATGAAGGTAATCAGCGAGCAGATAGCGTCGACGGTATCGTCCCAGCTCAAGGCGGGCACAGCGGGGCTTATGGACCAGATGGCGACGCAGATGTCTTCGAGTTTTGCCAACCTGGCGAGCGCCATGCACGTGGATGCGAGCGCCTTTGCTCGTGCCATCCATTTCAACATGGACGCCGAGGACCTGAGTTCGCTCATGATGAGCTATGCCAAGGCTTCGAAGCTCACCTACGACAACAATCTGACCACGTTGGGTTATGCGGACGAGGCGGACCCCATCTCGGTCAAGATTTTCCCGCGCGACTTTGAGGCCAAGGAGCGCGTACTCGATCACATCGATGCGTACAGCAAGCAGGTCAAAGCCGCTGGCCACGATGATCGGGCAATTTCGTACACCGACTACATGGGCATCATCATGGGTTCGGTGACCGACATCGTGAACACCATCAGCTTGGTGCTCATCGCATTCGTAAGCATCAGCCTGGTGGTGAGCTCCATCATGATCGGCATCATCACGTACATCAGCGTGCTGGAGCGCAAAAAGGAGATTGGCATTCTGCGTGCGATTGGCGCGTCGAAGCGTAACGTGGCAAACGTGTTCAACGCCGAGACCTTTATCGAGGGCCTCATTGCCGGCGTCTTTGCTGTTGTCGTCGTGGTGGCCGTGAGCTTCCCGGTCAATGCTTGGGCGCTTACGGCCAAACAGGTCCCCAACCTGATGAGCCTGCCCGTGCAGGATGCGCTGGTGCTCATTGCAATTTCGGTGCTGCTGACGGTTGTCGCTGGCCTGCTGCCGGCCCGCAGCGCATCCAAAAAAGACCCCGTGGAAGCCTTGCGCTCCGAATAATGTGACAAAGGGACAGTCCCTTTGTCACATTGAGACCCTTGCGAAAACGGGGTCTAATTACCGTTCGGCAGGTTAAGAACTCCCTCTCCCCGCTTAATGCTTGACGAAGAGTCCTCTGGTTTATATACCTATCGGTAGGCATATAGGATGTATTGCCGATAGAAATGGAGCAACCATGACTCTCACCACACCAGCCAAAAAAGATTGTCTCCGTGAAAGCGGCGCATTTGCTTGGGTCGTCGTTATTGCGCTCGGCTTAATGTCCGCCGGAACAACTGGCACATATAGCATTATTGCCGGCTCATTCGTTGCTCCAGTATGTGAAGATCTGGGCTTTGACTACACTTCTTTTTCTTTCTATTTCACCGCGATTCTTCTTGGCCTTGCGCTTGGGCTTCCGCTTTTGAGTCGCTTCATTCCAAAAGTAATCGGCAAACCATGGCATATTTGCATTGAACTCGTCCTTATTGCCGCCGGCGCCGCAATGGCGTTCTACACCGAGGTCTGGATGTTCACCGTCTCCGCCGCAGTGATCGGCATCTGCTTTTCGTTTACAACGGGCGTCTGCATGTCCGATGTCATTGACCAATGGTTCAGCAAATCGTCCGGTCTCGCCATCGGCCTCGCTTGGGGCGTTAATTCTCTCTGCACGCTGTTATTGAGTCCTGTCATTACACTGGTCATCGAGCAGCAAGGCTGGCGTACGGGATACATCGTGCTTGCGGCCGTTTCTGCAGCTATGATTTTGCCTGCAAGCGCATTTATCATTCGCCTTAACCCCTCTGATCGCAATATGCTTCCGTACGGAGAGACCGCCTCCGAAACCCATGAGAGCTGCAGCGCCGATGAGCAGGAAGATGTCCTTTCGGGCATGGCACTCCGCGATGCCGCGAAAACGCCGTCTTTTATTCTCTGTGTCCTCTTGCTTTGCGTGGCGCAGCTCACCTGCTGCATGAACCAGCTGTTTCCAACCTATGCAAGCGAGGTCGGTTTCAATCCTATCGTAGGAAGCTTAATGGTCTCGGCAGCTTCACTCTCCGATATCTTCCTAAATCCCTTCGTGGGCAAAACATGCGACAAGCTTGGCGCTATTAAAGCAACGGTCGCATGGACAGGTGTCAGCATTCTTTCATTCCTGCTTCTTATCATTGGCGGAAGCAATGAGACCGTTTCCATCATTGCAGCTGGTGTAAACGATGTCATGTTCGCCATCGTTGGAACCGCAATGCCGATGCTTCTCCTCTCGCTCTTTGGATCACGCGATTTTGGAAGGATCTATTCGATCGTTTGCTCAGCGGGCTATGTCGTCGGTGCTTTTGGAATGCCGGTCATGATGAAGGTTTACGGCATGGCAGGGTCATTCCAGGGAGTATTTATCTTCTGCATTGCCTGCAACCTTATGATTGCTGCGTTTGCTATCGTTTCCGGCTTTCTCAATAAGGCTGCTGAAAAGTAATAAGCGCCGATTTGCATCGGCATAGATTGCCATGCAACAGGGGTCGACTCCAAGCCAGACTGGAGTCGACCCCTGTTTTCGTTTTAAAGGTTGCCCGCAGGCACCATGGGTGCCAACATGCGCTTCAGCTTGGCTGGTTTATTTGAACATAAGCTCGACTATTCCCGCCCAAACCGCTTTCTCATCAATATCCTCACCTTGAGCGACCGTATTGCTTGCTCCCTCCAGAACGGTATAAAGAATTTGTACGTAGAGCATTACGTCGGCGCTATCGGAAAACGCGCCAATCTCTACACCATGAAGAAGGATGTCTTTAAGCGCATCCATGGTTCGTTTGGTCGCCGTCGCTTGACGTTCCTGAACTGCAGGAATTCGATTTGCTTGAACGCTAACCTCGGCCAGCACGCGCCGGCGCTTTTCATCGCTTCGATAGCCACCTATAACTGAATTGCCGAGCTCGATAAGCGCGGCCTTGAACCCGTCCCTATCGACTATTAGCGAGTAGTCGCGCTGATAGTCAATGGTCGGAAACATGCTGTCCAAGAGCGTAGTGAAAATCTCCTCTTTTGAGGGAAAGTAGTAGTACACCGACGGCTTGGATATACCGACAAAGTCGCAAATCTTTCCGATAGACGCTTTGTCATAACCGACTTCTGCCACAAGATCGTACATTGCGTCCAATATTTTTTTTCTTGTGCTCACGCTGCATTTCTCCATTGCAAATCACTTCCGCACTACCAACATTATTAAGGATGGCAACGGAACATCAATTCGTGTCCAAACATGACCACTATATACGGCGAACGGTATGTATCAGTAGGCGAGCGGCAATTATTCAAAATTATCTACCGAACGGTAGGTATAGTAGTACTATAGCAGGTGAAACCCCGCTATTGTCGCGGCCGGACAGCATCGCGGGAAACCCGACGGAAGGACCAACCATGTACGAGAACTATCGTATGCCGGGCGAGTTCGAGAAGCGCTCCAACGTCTATGTGACATGGCTTCCCGATTACATCCGTGCAGAGGGCTACGATAACCGCCAGCCCTGCGTTGACGTGATCAAGGCTCTGCTCGAGTATGGCGACGTTACGGTCAACCTCAATTGCGGCACCCCCGGCTCCTATGAGGAGGCTTGCTCGCGCCTGAAGGAGGAGGGGGTTGATCTCGATCGCATCGAGATCACGCAGTTCGAAGACTCCAACTTCTATGTCCGCGACAACGGTCCCAGCATCATGGTCGACGACAAGGGCCATTCTTATATGGTCAACCCCGCTTGGACCTATTACGGCGTGTGGGACAAGAACTCCCCGGAGTGCCAGTCCGCACGTAAGGCAGCCGTTCACATGGCGGTTGCGCTCGGTTGCTTCGATATCGTCAATTCCGAAATGGTTTCGGAGGGCGGCGACCGCGAGTTTGACGGTCACGGCACTCTGATCGCCATCGAGGACACGGAATGCCGCAAGCGTAATCCCGAGTTCACGAAAGAGGAAATAGAGGCCGAGTATAAGCGCATCTACAACCTCAACAAGGTTATCTGGCTTCCGCAGCCTATGCTCGAGGACGACGACTATCGACTGGGCATCCTCGACGAGAAGGAAGACGGAACTCCCGTCTTTGGCATGAGCTTTGCAGCTCACATTGATGAGATGTGTCGCTTTATCACTCCGAACAAGATTCTTCTTGCCGAGGTGTCCGATGAAGAGGCAGCCTCGAGCAAGGCTGGAGCAGAGTCTCGTCGCCGCATTGAGGCAGCCTACGAGATCCTGAGCAACGAAACGGACTGGGAGGGCAAGCCCTTCGAGATCGTTCGTATGCCCACCGCCGAGCCTATTGAAGTCGTTATCGCCCCTGGCGATGAAGATTACGAGCTCTATAAGGGCTTCATCGACGAAATGGGCGGCAAGTTTATGGATGGCACCCCCTGGCCCGAGGGCCCCGTCCACTTCTACGCCGCAGCGAGCTACTGCAACTTCCTGATTTGCAACGGCGTCGTTCTTGGCCAGCGTTATTACCACGAGGGCATGAGCGAGGTCGTGAAAGAGAAGGATGAGCAGGCCAAGGCAGTTCTTGAGAGCTGCTTCCCCGATCGCAAGGTCATCATGATTGATTCCCTCGCGCTTAACCTGTCCGGCGGCGGCGTGCACTGCTGGACTAAGGACGTGGCGGCCAGTCGTTAGTGAGCCTTAGAGCCTGCGCTCTTTGGCTTAGGCGCCACATGTACCGCTCCCCGAGGGATATCCGTGTTTTCCTCGGGGACACATTCAACAATAATTTTGATAATAATTCGAAAGGAAATAGGCATGAACAACAGCCTCCGCGGTCGCGACTACATCAACATCCATGATCTCTCCTCCGAGGATTTCCGCTATCTCATCGATCTTGCCTGGAACCTTAAGGCTCAGAAGAAGTCTGGTGTCGACCAGCGCTACTTCCCCGGCAAAAACGTCCTCGCCAACTTTGAGTGGGGCTCGACCCGTACTCGTTGCGCATTCGAGACCTCCTGCAATGATTTGGGCATGGGCTTCACTTATCTGACCAACTCCCACATGGGTGACTGCGAGACCGTCAAGGATGCCATGCGCGTCTTTAACGGCATGTACGATCTCATCGTCTACCGCGCACAGAAGGACGAGCAGTTCCTCTATGACGTCGCCGACCTGGTTGACATCCCGGTCATCAATGCCCTTACTCTCGGCGATCACCCGACTCAGATGCTCGCTGACGCTCTTACGATGGAAGAGCAATGGGGCGGTCTGCGTACGAGCCGCGGCAAGAAGATGGCTTTCGTTGGCAACTGCGCCGGCGCCCCAGTGTGGTATGGCCGTCTGTGCGCTATGCTCGACATGGACTTCCTCGCCATCGGCCCCGACGACCTCCGTCATCAGATGTGCAAGGAAATGATCGAAGAGGTGGAGGCCTGCTACGCCAAGTACGCTCCCAATAGGACCTTTACCATCACCTCTGACCTCGATGCCCTGGATGGCGTTGACGTTATCGTTACCGAGGAGTGGCGCTACATCAACCCCGAGTGCGGAGAAGAGGTTCTGGATCCCGACGACTACAACTCCTGGTTGGGCGATGCCGAGTCTCTGTACCCCTATCGCGTCACCAGCGAGCTGTGCAAGCGCACCAACAATCCCGACATCTTCTGCATGCATGAGCTTCCCTCTGTCCACAACGCGGATCACCGTGTTGGCAAGATGCTCCTCGACCAGTGCAAGAACGACCTTCATCGCGAGATCATCACCGAGGGTTTCGAGATTGCCGACGAGTGCTTTGAGGCCAACGCTTCGGTCATCTTCCGTGAGGCAGAGAACCGTCAGCACACCATCAAGGCCGTTATGTGTGCCCTTCTGGGTCTCTAGGAGCTGCGTCAATGGAAAATGCAAAGTTAAAGAGCAGCAAGGTTTACGCATGGGTTCTCGTAATCGCGCTCGGCCTTATGTCTGCCGGCACGACCGGATCCTATAGCGTCATCGCGGGCTCCTTCGTCGCACCCGTGTGCGAGGAGTTCGGGTTTGACTATTCCATCTTCTCGTATTACTTCACCGCAACGCTCATTGGTCTTGCGGCAGCTCTTCCGTTTGTCGGAAAACTCATTCCCAAGGTCGTTGGCAAGGTTTGGCTCCCCGTTGTCGAGCTTATTTTGCTCGCTGCCGGCGCAGGCATGGCCTTCTATACCGAAGTCTGGATGTTCATCGCCGCTGGCGCCCTGATTGGCGTTTGCTTCGCCTTCACCACCGGCGTCGCTATGTCCGACGTTATTGACCAGTGGTTCAAAAAATCTGGTGGCCTGGCAATCGGTCTCGCTTGGGCAGTGAACTCGATTTACATGCTCATCATGAGTCCCGTCATCACCTCTGTCATCGAGGCCGCTGGCTGGAGAACTGGTTATCTGGTGCTCGCCGGTGTTTCCGCAGTGCTCATTCTCCCAGCTTCCATTCTGATCATTCGCTACAAGCCTCAGGACAAGGGCATGCTGCCCTATGGCTACGTCGAGGGCGAGACGGTCACCGAGACCGAGGAGACGACCGAGGATAGCACGCGTGGCGTTAGCTATGCGCGCGCCATTAAGTCGCCTGCCTTCTTCTTCTGCATCGGCTTCCTCTGCCTCGTTCAGCTCACTTGCTGCATGAACCAGCTCTTCCCGACGTATGCTTCCGAGGTTGGTTTTAGCCCCATGGTGGGCGGCTTCATGGTATCCGCTGCATCGCTCTTCGATCTGTTCCTCAATCCGATCGTCGGCACCACTTGCGATAGGTTCGGCAGCACGAAGGCCATTCTGGGCTGGCTCGCTGTCTCCATCCTCTCCTTTGTCATGCTCATGATGAGCAGCGGCAACTCGACGCTCAGCATCCTCGCAGCAGGCGTGAACGACGTAATGTACGTCATCGCTGGCACTGCCCTGACCGTTTTGGTTATGGATGTCTTTGGCTCCCGCGATTTCGGTCGCATCTTCGCGCTGATCTGCTCCGTGGGCTATATCGTCGGCGCCTTTGGCATGCCCGTTATGATGAAGGTCTATGAGCTTGTCGGCTCCTTCCAGGGCGTCTTCATCTTCTGCATCGCATGCAACGTTATTATCGGCCTGTTCTTGCTGCTGGCAAAAAAGACTGGTAAGAACCTCTCCTGGGACGAATAGTTCGATTCGTCTTAGACATACGCTGTAGGGCTTAACCTGCAGCCGCTTTGGGGCATCGACTAACATCGGTGCCCTTTTTCATCGAATGCGACAAAGGAGCAGCCACTTTGTCACATTGAGTGGCATGTAAATCGAGGTCTAATACTTTTCCGAGAAGTGAACGGCCATACTTGGGCCTCCGAAGCATCGACATTTTTAGACGTCAAACCCGCAGGATTTGGCTGGCAAAACCGCAGGAAATTGCATCTCGAAAGTGCAGATGCTTCGGGGCCCGTTTTCACTCGTTCACTTCTCGGGAAAAGTATTAGACCTCGTTGTATGGGGTGCGGCTGGAGGGTGGTCATCGTTCAGTAGCTACCTCTTCCTTGTGAATCGCCTGAAGCGCAAGGCATAATGCATGTGACAAAGGGACGGCCCCTTTGTTGTGTTGATATGAGAGAAGAGTAGATGATTCTATCGTTGGCCCCCATGGAGGGGATTACCGGGCATGTGTTCCGTCGCGTGCATGCGGAGTGCTTCGGCGCGCTCGATTGTTATTACACGCCGTTTTTGCCGCCGCCGCGGGTGGGAAACCGCTTTGGCGGCAAGGCGTTTAAGGAGATCGATCCTGCCAATAACCAGGGGCTCAACGTAGTGCCTCAGCTGATGTCCAAGAACGCGGACGAGTTTGTGTGGGCGGCACAGGTGCTCGCCGACATGGGCTACCGCGAGGTCAATCTCAACTTGGGTTGCCCTTCGGGAACGGTTGTCGCCAAGGGCAAGGGCTCGGGTTTCTTGCGCAATCTCGACGAGCTCGAGGCGTTCTTAAGCGATGTGTGCGAGCGGTCGCCGTTGCCGGTATCGGTCAAAACTAGGCTGGGGCTCGAGGACGACGACGAGTATGAGCGCGTGCTCGATCTGTATTGCCGCATGCCGCTGGCAGAGCTAATCGTGCATCCGCGTGTGCAAAAGGACCGCTATACGGGCTCGCCGCGCAAGGAGTTCTATGGCGAGACGCTGGAGCGTGCGCCGTTCCCGGTTGCCTATAACGGCGATATTTTTGATCTTGAGGATATGGATGCGCTGGTGGAGGCCTATCCCGGCACACGCCATGTGATGCTGGGGCGTGGCTTGCTTGCGAACCCCGCGCTGGCTCGCATGGTCAAGGGCGGCCCTGCTGCCACGGCAGCCGAACTGCATCGTTTCCATGACACGCTGTTTGCGGCATATGCAGAAGAGATTGGCGGTAACGCGGTCTTTCGCATGAAGGAGTGGTGGTTCTACGCCAAATGCGCCTTCGCCGATCCCGCTACCGTCCACAAGATCGTACGCAAGACCAAAAAGGTCGACGAATACCGCGCTGCCGTCGAGCGCGTCTTTCGCGAACAGCCGCTTGCACCCACAGCTCGCTTCCACGGCTAACTAGTCATCGGGGGCGTTCTTTAACGACTGGTCATTTAAGGACGTCCCCAACGACTATGTAGCAAAAAGCTGTACACCAGCATCCAAAGATGTCGAAAAATGTCGACTTTGGATGCTGGCGTACATGTTTGGGTCCGACGGGGGAGCGGGCCTAGGCAATCAGTGCATCAAGTGTAATGAGCTCTCTGAGCCGCTCCGTGCGTGTTTGCCCATGGCGTTTGGTTTTTTCGTCAAACGCCTCAAGAATCGATTCGCCCACACGTGCTGATATAACGACGCTCGGCTCATCGGAGATTGGTGGCCTTCCCAACTTGATGGTGTGACCTTTCGGCCACTCATCTTTTTCGTAGGCTTCCGCGGCTTTCTTCAACTCTCCGGGAGCAAACCCCATCATCTTTTCGAGCTGCTTAGCATCCATGGCGCCTCCTATCGATCGACATAATGTCGAGCGCCGGTTCTCGGATTCTCTTTTTGTATACAATTTTGTAGACAAAAATACAAGCAGTTCATCGGGCTAATTAGCTTGTTTTGACCTGCCTGTTCGATAGGAAATGAGCATTGACGGCTTCGATACTCCTTTGCTTTTCAGCTTGGAATTTGGATGCTCATTGAACTTCCGGAGGGGAGCCCTTTATTAAGCTATTGAGATTCTGGGCAGGAGCTCTCACTGGTCTTCGGTAATGGGGCCAGCTTAATTCGCGACACAGTGTGTCGCGAATGGGAGTAGTCGTTAGGTGTCCTTCAATGGCTACTCATATAAGAACGTTCAAGTGTCGGATTTTGTCATTTAGTGTCGCTCTCAGCGACTATTCTGGAGGGTCGTGGTCAAAAAAGGGCAAATATGAGTACTGTTGCCATTATGGTTGCATTTATTTGCTATAAATTGTAGCTCCTGATGAGATTTGTTCCCATTAAGAGCTACTTTTATTGAACATATGAGGAGAAATAACGTCGTCTGCGGACGAGTGGAACGTTGAATAGTTCCTGAAGTGATCAAAATCGCTGCTACTAAACAGGTAGCAGTACTCATATTTGCCCTTTTTTGACCACAGCCCTCTCGGAAACCTTTCCAGAGGCGTCAAACAGCCATAATCCAAAGGTCTCCTCAAACAATTAGCCGGCCAAGAGCGTCCATGACTACCAAAAAGCTGTACGCCAGCATCCAAAGATGTCGAAAAATGTCGACTTTGGATGCTGGTGTACATGTTTGGGTCGTATGGGTTGGGGCCCTGGACGGACAGAGCGTGCGTACTAGAGCAGGTTTTCCTGCACCCACGCGATGATGTCGCTCGATTCGTAGAGTGGTTTGCCGTCGATGAACAGGCAGGGAACCTGGCGTTTTCCGCCGACGGCGATGAGTGTCTGTTCGGCATCGGAATCGGTCGAGATATTGCGCTCGGGAATGGTCACGTCGTTATCGGCCAAAAAGCGCTTGACCTTTATGCAATACGGGCAGCCAGTCATAACGTAGAGCGCGAGTTCATGATCAGTAGCCATGGTGTCTCCAATCGGTTGAGGTTTCGGTTGAGATACCCAAAGCCGCCGCAGTCTATGCGCGATCCATTGATGACTCGATGGCATGGACCAGAAACGCCGTGGCTCCGGTGCCGCAGGGCTTGTCGTAGTAGTCGATAAAGCGCTGATCGGCAAGATAGCCGTGGGCGAGGCCCAGGTATGCTTCGTCTTGGGGTTCGTGTCCCCAGTTAAGGCCAATCCATCGACGGTGCATTGCGACAAGCTTGCGCGCCTCGCTTCCATCCGGTTCGCCGTCGCCCATGGCGATCGAGAGCTGGCCCAGAATAGCGCGTTCAAGTTCCTTCATGTCGTTCCATGTCTCGGGGTCCATGTCCAGCAGTGCCTCGTTTGCTGCATCGACGGCCTCGTCGCCATAGCGCGCCCGCGCCTCGGCACCGTAGCGCTCCTCGTTTTCCTGCACGGTGCGCCAGCGCTCCAATTGCGGCAGCACGGCGCCCATGAGCGAGACGGCTTCGTCGAGCGACATACCGGTGTTTTGTGCCAGGCGCGGGGCGCAATCCTCAATCATGGCCTCCATCGTGGTCTCGTAGGTGTACTTGCCGTGGTCGTAGCACCACTTGCAGTAATGATCGGTCGTTGCGCCGTGAGCATCGGTGCCGCAGTCGTCGGGCGTGAGTATCATGCCGCAGCTCTGGCAATAGTGCTCGGGCATTTCGAGCAGGTGGGACAGCGGCTCTCCGGTTATGGCGGCAATGAGCTTCATCATGTCGATGCCCGGCGTGACTTCGCCGCGTTCCCAACGGCTGACGGCTTGGCGTGTGACGAAGAGCTTGGCGGCGAGTTGCTCTTGGGTGAGATTGTTGTCGCGGCGGATGGCGATGAGCTTTTCTGCAAAGGCCATGACGGCTCCTTTCTGCTGTTTGTTGCTTTAAGCATACGCGGCGGCCGGCACCCTTCCAAGCAACCGTTGGTTGCGCGACGGGGACCGCGGCGAAGAATTGCGCGCAACACCCCACGCCTCCATGCCGTACAATGACCGGCATGGAACCTATTGCACACATACATACCGACCTGCCGCAGAAGTTCGGCATCCCACGCAACAGCTTTTTGGCGCCCCATCTGCAGGGACGCATCGTCTTTGAGCCGGAATTTGCCTCCAACGCTGCAGTTGAGGGTCTGGACTCCTTCTCTCACCTATGGCTGCTGTGGTGCTTCGAAAACGGAACGCCCGGCGGCACGGCTAAAGACATAGCCGCCGATGCCAAAACGCAGGACAGGTCCGGCACCAACGCAAAATGGTCGAAAACCGTGCGCCCGCCGCGTCTGGGTGGAGCCGAACGCGTGGGCGTGTTTGCCACGCGCAGTCCGTTTCGCCCTAATCCCATCGGGCTCACCTGCGTCAAGCTTGATCGTGTCGAGCTCACCGACGATGGTCCCATCATCCATGTGCTGGGGGCCGACCTGCGCGACGGTACGCCCATCTACGACATTAAGCCTTACATTCCGTTTGCGGACTGTCACCCGGATGCGACGGGCGGCTGGATTGAGGACGCGCCATGGCAAGAGCTCGATGTCGAGCTCCCGCAAGCGCTGCGGGACATGGTCCCGGACACAAAGCTCCCCGGCTTGATCGAGGTGCTCCGCCAAGATCCGCGCCGTGCGGGCAGCAAACACGAGCCAAACCGCGTTTACCATTTGGCTTACGCTGGGCTTGACATATCGTTTACGGTCGACGGAACCAGGTTGACGATAACCGCCATCAACGACGCGCGAGACTAACCAGCCATTCGTCCGCACCCGTCAAATTAAGCGCCAAACTCCGCCCCAAAACCGCCCACGCTGGTGGACAATAACGCCTACCGAAACAATCCGCTTTGCACGGGAGCTCAGCATGAAATACGACTTTACCTCGCTTATCGACCGCCACGGTATGGACGCCATCGCCGTTGACTCCTGGGGCGAGATCCCCGGCATGGCTCCGAACGCACCCGACGAGGGCTTCGACCGCATCCCCATGTGGGTGGCGGATATGAATTTTGCCACGGTGCCCACGGTTCAGGAACACATCATTCAGCGCGCCCAGCATCCCATGTTTGGCTATTTCAATCCGCGTGACGAGTACTTCGACCGCATCATCGAATGGCAGACCCGCCGTAATGGCGTCGAAGGCCTGCTCCCTGAGCAGATCGGCTACGAAAACGGCGTACTGGGCGGTGTCGTGTCGACGTTGCGCGCATATGTCCAGCCGGGCGATGCGGTGCTGGTCCACAGTCCCACCTACATCGGCTTTACCAAGTCCATCGAGGCCGCGGGCTATCGCATTGTCCACAGCCCGCTTAAACTCGACGACCAGGGCGTGTGGCGCATGGACTTTGAGGACATGGAGCGCAAGCTCGCACAAAACCATATCCATGCCGCCGTGTTCTGCTCGCCGCACAATCCCTGCGGCCGCGTATGGGAGCGCGACGAGATCGAACGTGCCATGGACATCTATCGTCAGCACGATTGCGTGGTGATCTCGGATGAGATTTGGTCCGATATCATCCTGCCGGGCCACAAGCATATCCCGACGCAGTCGGTGAGCGAGGACGCCCACATGCGCACGGTTGCCCTCTACGCGCCCAGCAAGACGTTTAACCTGGCGGGCCTGGTCGGCAGCTACCACATCATCTATAACGAGACGCTGCGCGACCGCGTGTGCGCCGTGTCCGACAAGACCCACTACAACGAGATGAACGTCATCTCCATGCATGCGCTTATCGGTGCCTACCAGCAGCAGGGCTACGAGTGGCTCGATGAGCTCAATGAGGTCATCGAGGGCAACGTCGACTACTTCTGCAATTACGTGGACAAGCATTTTGCGGGCGTGTCCTATTCGCGTCCGCAGGGCACCTACATGGTGTTTCTGGACTGCACCGAGTGGTGCCGCGAGCATGGCCGCGATATTCAGTGGCTGCTCGACGAGGGGGCGCGCGTGGGCGTGGGGTATCAGGACGGCCGCCCGTTCCACGGGCCCTGCCACATTCGCGTGAATCTGGCGCTGCCGCTTTCGCGCGTAAGGGAGGCGTGCGACCGCCTGGACCGCTACGTTTTTGGGGTATAGGGGGCGCTCGATTCGAGCGCTGCCCCATGCGCCCACGCCGTCAAAATGCGTGGGCGCATGGGGCGCAGAGGGTAGCGAGCGCGTTTTTCGCATTCGCTACTTTTCCTGAATCTGCTTGCCGCAAAGATGCTCAATTGAAATCTCGTAGAGTTGGACGCCCTTGATGTCTTTGGCGATTTCCTCCTCGACTTCTTCGGCAGAAGGGTAGTACTTAAGCGCGAGCTGGCGGACTTTGTCCTCGATAAACGCAGGCGCTTCATCTACCAGGCGGCAACGGCCAAAGACCACGGTGCTCATGACGTAAGGAGCCCAGTCGCCGTCCTTGTACCACTCGTTGCCGTAAACGGTAAAGCAGACTTTATCGTCACGCCTGAGCGAATCGACCTTGTGGCCGGCCTTGGCGCCATGGAAATAAATCTTGTCGTGCTCGGCGTCAAAGAAGTAGTTGACGGGAATGGCATAGGGGTAGCCATCATCGCCGTTGACGGCAAAGACGCCGCGCTTACAGGTGGCGAGCAACTCGCGCGCTTCCTCGTCAGTGATGGCGCGTTTCTTTCGACGTAAGGGCCTAAACATCGTTGGCTTCCTTTCTGGCTGTGCATGGTGGTTGAGCACAAACTATAGCGAAACGGATCCGTATTTCTTGATGCGGGCGAGTATGTTTTTGAGCTTGTTAAAGTCGAGCGGTTTGGGCAGATGGGCGTTCATACCGGCATCGTGTGCCGCCTTGGCGTCCTCGTTGAAGGCGTTGGCAGTGAGCGCGATGATGGGGATGTCGGCTGCATCGGCCTTTTCGCTCAGACGAATCGCGCGGGTTGCCTCGTAGCCATCCATGCCCGGCATCATGATGTCCATCAGGATCGCATCGAAGCTGCCGGCGGGACGACTAACGTATAGGTCGACTGCTTTGTTGCCGTCGGCGGCGCGCGTTACGACGATGCCTTCGCTTTCGAGTAGAGCCTGGGCAATTTCGGCATTGAGCTCGTTGTCTTCTGCCAAAAGGACGTTCATGCCGGCAAGCGAGCAACTGTATGCTTGCTTGGACGCACGTTCTTTCGCCTGAGGGTTCTTGTCGATATCGAGCGGTATCTGGACGTTGAACGTGCTTCCCGCGCCAACCTCACTCGAAATCTCAATCGTGCCGCCCATCATATCGATGAGCGATTTGACGATAGACATGCCAATGCCGGTTCCTTGGAACTTGCTGCGCGCATCGTCGCCTTCCTGGGCAAACGGCTCGTAAATGTGCGTCAAAAACTCGGGCGTCATACCAATGCCGGTATCCGAGACGCTAAAGCAAAACACGGCGTGCTCGTCGTCGACCGGTTTGATGGTCGATGAGAACGTGACGGTGCCTCCGTGCTTGTTGTACTTGATGCTGTTGTCGAGCAGGTTGACAAGGATCTGCCGAATATGGGTGGGGCTGCCGATCATATATTGATCGACAGCGTAGGGCTCGCTGGTGTCGAGCATGGTTATGCCGCGGTCCGATGCGCGGAGCTTGCACAGTACGAGCGCATTGTCGCACAGCTCTTTAAGGTTGAATGATTCGTGCTCGAGCGTCACTTTGCACTCCTCGATCCTGCCCATCTCGAGGATGTCGTTAATCAGTGACAGCAGGTGATTGGCGGCAACGCGCGCCTTGGCGCGGCTTTCGCGGGCGACCTGCATGTCGCCTTCTCTCAATTCCTCAATTTCGATAAGGCCCAGGATGCCGTTGAGCGGCGTGCGGATGTCGTGGCTCATGCGCGTGAGGAAAGCGGTTTTGGCGGTGTTGGCGGCATCAGCTTTCTGCCGTTCCTCCTGTGCGCGGTAAAGCGACCAGACAAGGATGGCGATGCTGGTGAGCAAGATGCAGATGATAACAGTCGCAATGGCGGTGCGGTTGCGATAGAAAAACTGGAACGTGTCCGATTCTTGCGCCGAGTACGATGTGGGGAAATAGCTGTTTGCAGAGAGCGATTCACCTGCATTGACGATGCCCTTATTGATGATTCCCAGCAGCTCGGGCTTGCCGCGCGAAATTAAACACGATAGCTGCGCCGTGTTGGTGAGTTCCTGTGTTTCGAAATCCTCGATGTCGTAGGTGTCGCGGAGAGTTTCCAGGCGCGTGCTGGGGACAATGATGCAACGTGCCTTCCCCTCATTGAGGGCTTTGAGCACCTCGCCGTCATTCGAGTACTCGGTTACTGTTGCGTTCGGGAAGAGACTTTCGAGCTCAAAACGGTTAACGATTGTGCTCTTTGTACAAGCGATGTTCTTAAGGTCGCTGTTCAGGTTTTTGCCACTGTGAATGGCGGTCAGCGAAACCGTTCCCATCGAGTTTGACTGGATGACCCCTGTCTGCTCGGCGAGCCAGTAGTCGCGAAACAATGGCAGGGCGACATCGATGGTTCCGTTGGAAAGGGCTTTGATCATTTGCCTGTTGTTCGAGAGTGCGATTGTTTTGACCGTAATACCAAACTTGTCGTGCAACGTCGTTGCAAGCGAGGCGAGCGATCCTTCCATCTCGCCGTCGTCATTTTGCGTGCAGTAGGGAAGTTGGTTTTTAAGATAGCCGAGCGTGATGGTATTGCCGTTTGCTTTGAGTCAGGTGGTCTCGGGGCCGGTGAGCGATGACGAGCCACTGTTTTGGGTCGAGTAACTCGATTTGACTTCCTCGTTATAGCGCGGGTTATCGCGGGCGATGGTCGTCATGGCGGCGTTGATGTCGTTCATCAGATCGGGGCGGCTTTTGGGAACGGCAAAATAGTAGTCGCTCGAGCCTACGTAGAACATGGGTGACGCATCGGGCGACGAAATGGTATCGTTCATGATGACGGCGTCGACCTCGCCGTCTGCAAGCGCCTCAAAGAGGGCACTGCCGGTGTCGATTTCTTTATAGGTGCAGGTGACGCCTTCGTCGGCGAGCCACTGCTGGCCGACGATAGTTTGCATAACGCCAGAGTTGCAGCCGATGGTGAGGCCTTGGAGCGCCTGGGGGTCACCCTTGGCCAGATCGTCGCGGTCGGGCCTGGCGTAGATGTAGTAGCGCTCGGTGCCCTCGGGGTTCGAGGAAAAGAGCAGCTTCTGCTCGCGTTCTGCCGAATACGAGATGTTGGGCATGAGGTCGATTTCGCCTGCTGCGAGCATGTCCATAAGCTCGGAGAAGGTGCCGCTAACGTATTCGTATTGCCAGCCCTTTGTGTAATACGAGAGGGTCTGGAGGTACTCGTAGCCCCACCCCGAGAGTCGCTCGCCCGGCATGCCTTCCTGGAAGCCTTTGTTGTTGACGAGCCAGCCAACGCGGACCGTCTTGACCTGCTGGTCGGAGTCGGCGGCAAAGGCGGGGGCGGGCATGACGGCGCTCAGTATGGCGAGCGCGGCAAGCGCGACGGCCAGGGTGCGATATAGAGCCAAGCGAAAGACAGCGGAAGGTTTCACATGAAATCCTATCGAGTTGAGACAGTTTCGCATAAGGATACCAGCTCAGCCTGCCCATTCAGCCGCCGCACCGCTAAACGGTTAGGTAGTCATTGGGGACGTTCTTAACTGACTAGTCGTTTAAGAACGTCCCCAATGACTAGTTCCGTTTGCGGGGGAGGCGTGGGACAATACCGAGCGAATGTGATTGGGCGTCTGGGAAAAGGGGTCGCGATGAACAAGTTGAGGACGCTTGCCGACGTGTTGCGCCAGGCTGGCTTTGCGCGCATCACGGGCCTGTTTCTCGTCTTCTATCTGCTGTGCTCGACGGCCGTCTGGCTGTCCGAGCCCACGACCCTTACGTTTGGCGACGGCCTCTGGTTTAGCTTTGAGACCGTATCGACGATCGGCTTCGGTGATATCCCGGCCGAGACGCCGGTTGCCCGCGCTATCACCGTCGTTTTGAGCGTCATCAGCATCTTCTACATCGCCATGCTCACGGGCGTGGCGGTGAACTACTGCAACACGCTCATCAAGATGCGCCAAAAGGACACCATGGCGCGCTTTATGGATGATCTGGAGCATTTGGAAGAGCTCGATCGTGACGAGCTTGCCGACCTATCGCGCCGTGTGCGCGAATATCGCCGACGCCAACGCTAGAACGGGCGCCGCGCGTCACGACGAGGGGGACTGAATATGAATATCACGGTATACCTGGGTGCCAGCGTCGGCAATGACCCGGCGTTTCTGCCCGCGGTGCAGGAGCTGGGCGACTGGATTGGCGCTAACGGACACGCGTTGGTATACGGCGGGTCCAAGTCGGGTCTGATGGGTGCGCTCGCCGATAGCGTACTCGAGGCAGGTGGATACGTGACGGGTGTTGAACCGAGCTTTTTTATCGAGGCCGAGTTTCAACATGACGGTATCGACGACCTCATCGTGACGAGTGACATGGCCGAACGCAAGGCCAAGATGATTGAGCTCGGTGACGCGTTCATCGCCTTTCCCGGTGGGACGGGTACGCTCGAGGAGATTGCCGAGGTCATGTCCGCCGTGTCGTTGGGGCATCTCGATGCGCCGTGCATTCTGTACAACCTTGGGGGCTACTACAACGATCTTAAGGCGTTGCTCGAGCACATGATTGATAAAGGGCTTTCGAGCCCGAGGCGCCAGCACGGCATCTACTTTGCCGACGATTTGCGCGAGATTGCCTCGATTATCAACGGATAAGTCTTGAGCCTGCCCCACTATGACTCCCAATGGTGCCGTTTGCGGCGCAGACGGTTGGCTCGTTCGGGTAACGCTCGCTCTACAATAAAACGTATCTTTGCCGAATTTGACCACGGGAGGTCCCGATGGATAGTCTTGCAAAACCCAAAAACCGTGCGCTGTTTTTAGTTAGCGTTGCCGTGACCGGTGCGTTCGCAGGCGCCGCGGTCTGGCTGTTCTTTTTTGCGATGGAGCACGGTGTCGACTATCTATGGACCGAGATTCCGCACGCGCTGGGCGTCGCTTCGCCTGAACTCGCGAGCGGCCCGTTCGGTTTTCTGCCGTACCCGTTTTTTGTCTGCTTGCTGGGCGGCCTGCTGATCGGTCTGTACGAAAAGATTACGGGCACCAAGACCGATGACCTCAACCAGGTGATGGCCAAGGTTAAACAAGACGGTCGCTACCCGTACGACAACCTCGGCAAGCTTTCGCTTGCGGCATTGCTGCCGCTGCTGTTTGGCGGAAGTATTGGACCGGAGGCCGGCCTGACCGGAGTTATCGCGGGTCTGTGCAGCTGGGTCGGCGACCGCATGCGTCGCTTTGGCGCCGAGTTTAGGGAGCTCACGCTGCTGGGCACCCAGGCTGCCCTGACGGCGCTCTTTACCGCGCCCGTGTTTGGCTTTGTGGCGCCGCTCGCCGGTAGCGCCGACGGCCAGGGCGCTGGCGAGGACTCCGCGTCCGATGAGATCACCATCAAGCTGCCCAAGGCGCAAAAGACCGTGGTCTACGGCATCGCGATTGCCGGCGGTCTGGGCACCTATCTGCTGCTCGGCCAGCTTATGGGCGGCGGCATGGGCATGCCCAGGTTCGAGGCCGCCCAGGTGGGTAACCTGGAACTTGTCTGGCTCATTCCGCTGGCGTTGGTCGGCACCGTATGCGGTTGGCTGTACTTTGTCTCTGAGCATGCAAGCGAGACACTGTCCCATGCAATAGGGGAGCGCCCGGTCGTCAAGGCCATGCTGGCCGGCCTGGCGCTCGCCATCTGTGGCACGGTCCTGCCCTACACCATGTTTGCCGGCGAGACCCAGGCCGATGTGCTCATGGAAACCTATCTGACCATTCCCGCTGGCGTGCTTATCGCGACCGGTCTTGTTAAGGCCATGCTGACACCCGCCCTCATCAACCTTGGTTGGCGCGGCGGCCACTTCTTCCCGGTTATCTTCTCGGGTGTGAGCCTGGGCTATGGCCTTGCCATCCTCACCGGCGCAGATCCGGTCTTTTGCGTCGCCGTCTGCACCGCCTCGACGATGGGCGCCGTCATGCGTCAGCCCGTCATGGTCGTGGGCCTGCTGCTCATGTGCTTCCCGCTCAAGGGTATCGTCTGCATGATCATCGCCGCCGTCATTGCGGCAGGCATTCCGCTGCCCAAACCGCTGCGCAAGTAGTACGGTGGCGCACGCCGGGGACATGCCGTTTGCCATGGATTTGCGGATGGGCGATTGCGACCGATTGTGGCCTACGTGGGTCAAGTTTCGTATGGCTACAAATCGCGTACTCGATAAACCTTGGTGCTGACGGTGCAGCTGATTGCACATAGCGCGAGCGCCAGTACGGCAATTCCTGCACACAGACAGCCAAGAACGGCGGGATCGGGATTCGCTCCGGCAATCGACATGAGCCAGTTGCTGATGGGGTTGGAGGAACTCAGCATTGCCATGGTGCCGCAGCCAAACAGGGCAAACAGGCCAAGGGATAGGCGCAGCGCCTCCATGTGTCCAAATCGGAAGAACAGCGGCTGTGTCAAGAATACCATCATGAGGGAGATGAGCATCGATGCCGCCGAGGCGGTTGCGATTTCAAAGATCGTCTGGCATGTCGAAGGGATGCCCATGGGGTCGAAGAGCGGAAGGGCGAGGATGTTCAGAAGCGTAGCCGCGCACGCCATGACGACCGAGAAGATAACGATGCACAGGTAGCGTGCGCAAATAATGTCTTTGCGCGAGAAGGGCAACGTTGCTCGATAACGCTCCCAGCCGTTTTGGTTATCGTAGCCAGCTAGCGAGTTCCTGATTATGATGGGCGACATTGCGCTGGCCGCACAGGCGCCGGCGCTCATGCCGGAATCGCCGTCTGTCGCGTTGGCAAGGGTCAATACGACGAATATGAACAGGCCGACGCCCGCGATGCTCGGGACAAGCGTGCGGACGATGGCGAGATCGGACATAAAGGCGCGTTTCATTTCGAAGCCCCTTTCAGCATGAGGCGCAGATAGTCATCAATGGTTGCCCGATCGCAGGGAATCTCGGGAAAGGCCTCGAGCGTATCGCGACGGTTGGGCACGAGCACGTCCACGCTATAGGCGTGGTGGGCGGCACGGGCGCCTTCGACGCAAGCCATGAGCTCGGACGCCTGTGCTTGGGTGCAGTGGGCGATGCCGGCTCGGTCGGTAATTTCCTCGCGCGGCAGGTCAAACACAATCGAGCCGTTATCGATGCAGATGACGCGGTCGGCAGTGCGATCGAGGTCGGATGTAATGTGGCTCGAGAGCAGCACGCTGTGCTGGCCGTCGGCGACAAAGGCAAGCAACTCGTCGAGCAGTTCCTCGCGCGCCATGGGATCGAGGCCCGCGGTGGCTTCGTCCAAAACGAGCAGCTTGGCATTGTGGCTGAGCGCACAGGCGAGCTGCAGCTTCATGCCCATGCCGCGGGAGAGGTCCTTGACCTTCGTCTTGGGATCGAGGCCAAATCGGTCGATGAATCCGGCGAACGTTTCGCAGCTCCACGTGGGGTATGCCGGGCCTACGAGCTTCTCGACCTGGCCCACCTTGAGCGTGGAGGGGAAGGGACACGTGTCCAGGACAAGCCCGATGCGGGAGCGCAGGTGGCGCTGCGTCTCGTCGGGCGCGTTGGCGTCGCAGCGCTGTCCAAGCAGATGCACCTCGCCGGCATCGGGCTTTATAAGCCCAAGCGCGGCGCGAATGGTCGTCGTCTTGCCGGCGCCATTTGCGCCCACAAAGCCAACGATCTGGCCGGGCTCCACGGCGAGTGTGACGTCGCGCAGTGAAAAGTGGTTGCTCACGCGGCGCGATACACCTTTGAGTTCTAGCAACTTTTGCATGGTATAGCCTTTCTTGCAGATGGCTACTGCATGGTTTCGGGGGCTACCAGGTCGAGCATCTCGTGCAGTTTGTCGCGCGTGACGCCCAAGGCTTCGGCTTGGTTCGCCGCTTTCGCAAGCAGCTCTTCGATATGGCAGAGCTGGTTTTCGCGCAAGAGCTCCTGGTTGCCCTCGGCGACAAAACAGCCCTTGCCCTGCACGGTGTAGATAAAGCCGAGTTGCTCCAGGTCGGCGTAAGCGCGCTTGGTGGTGATGACACTCACGCCAAGATCGCTCGCGAGTGCACGGATGCTGGGGAGTTTGGCTCCCGCAGCGAGCGCGCCCGAAAGGATCTGAGCTTTGACTTGCGAGGCTATTTGCTCGTAGATGGGCTTGTCGCTCGAATTGGATAGGATGATGTCCACAGCGGCTCCTTAGCTGTTGGGCTACACGTGTATATAACCGGTAAGCACAGTATATATACACTATGTACAGTTACGCAAGAGACAAATTCGGATTGGGCCGGCTACCCAGGCCCCAACTGATGAATTTGTCCTGATAGGCGCCCTAGAGCGGGATTTCGCGGCTACAATAGTGCGGTTACATCGACGTAATGCACTCAATGCAAGAAAGGATCCGCATGGCAAGCCTGTCGGATGAAATCTCGTCGCGCCGCACATTCGCGATCATCAGCCACCCGGACGCCGGTAAGACCACGCTTACCGAGAAGCTGCTGCTCTATACCGGCAGCATCCAGACTGCCGGTTCGGTCAAGGGCAAGAGCTCGGCCAAGCACGCCGTCTCGGACTGGATGGACATCGAGAAGGAGCGCGGCATTTCCGTTACCTCCTCGGTGCTGCAGTTCACCTATAATGGCGCCTGCGTCAACATCCTCGATACCCCCGGCCACCAGGACTTCTCGGAGGATACCTACCGTACCCTTATGGCCGCCGACGCCGCAGTCATGGTCATCGACGGCGCTAAGGGCGTCGAGGCCCAGACCAAAAAGCTCTTTAAGGTCTGTACGCTGCGCCACATTCCCATCTTCACCTTTGTGAATAAGCTCGACCACGAGGCTCGCGATCCGTTTGAGCTCATGGAAGAGATCGAGAACGTCCTGGGTATCAATACGTATCCCATGAACTGGCCGATCGGCAGTGGTCGCAACTTCCGTGGCGTGTTCGACCGTCAGACTCGTCGCGTCATTGCCTTTGAGGGCGACGGTCATGCCAACGCCACCAAGAAGGTCGCCGAGGTCGAGGCCGAGCTGGGCGATCCTTCCATGGACGAGCTCATCGGCGAGGAGAACCACAAGAACCTGATGGACGACATCGAGCTGCTCGATGGCGCCGGCGACGAGCTCGACTTGGATGCTGTGGCCTGCGGCAAGCTGAGCCCGGCGTTCTTTGGCTCGGCGCTCACCAACTTTGGTGTGGAGCCCTTCCTCAAGGAGTTCCTGCGCCTGGCCCCGACGCCGCGCGCCTATATCGATACGCTCACCAGCGAGCCGGTCGATCCCTGCCGCGACGTCTTTAGCGGCTTTGTGTTTAAGATCCAGGCCAATATGGACAAGAACCACCGAGACCGCATCGCCTTTGTGCGCATTTGCTCGGGCAAGTTCGAGCGTGGCATGGACGCCTTCCACGTGCAGGGCAACCGTAAACTCAAGCTTGCCACGGGCACGTCGATGATGGCCGATGACCGCGCCATCGTGGACGAGGCATACGCGGGCGATATCGTGGGCCTGTTCGATCCGGGTATCTTTAGCATCGGTGACACCGTGTGCTCTGGCAAGCGCCATGTGCAGTATCCGCAGATCCCGACGTTTGCCCCCGAGATGTTCGCCCGCATTACGCAGGTCGATACGCTCAAGCGCAAGCAGTTTGTGAAGGGCATGGAGGAGCTTGCCCAGGAGGGCGCCATCCAGATCTTCCGCGAGCTGGGTGCCGGCATGGAGAGCGTCATCGTGGGCGTGGTCGGCGTACTGCAGTTTGAGGTGCTCGAGCGCCGCCTTAAGGCCGAGTACCGTGTTGAGGTTCGTCGCCAGCCGCTGCCCTATACGGACATTCGCTGGATCCAGAACGACCCTGATACCATTGACATTCCGGCTCTTTCGCTCACGCGCGACACCCTGCGCGTCGAGGACATGCGCGGCGGTAAGCTGCTGCTGTTCACGAGCCCGTGGAACGTGGATTGGGCAACTGACCACAACCCCGACCTTATCCTGTCGGAGTTTGGCAACGTGGCCTTTTAGCGCATCGGCGCGGTGGCCCTGCGGGGCTGCCGCGCCGTTTACTTGCCTGATGCCGTATGAGCGGCTATCATACCCACCGTCGTCTCAAGACCGGGGCGTCCGAGCAGTTCGGGTCCGATATCCTGCTCGTTAAACCTAAAACCAAAGGAGTACATAATGATCAAGAAGGTCATGGAGGACTACAAGGTCCTGTTGCGGAGCATTCCCGCGGCAACGGTTTCGCTGTTTTTCGTGAGCGTCATCATGATGAACCTACTGGCCAACAAAGAGCTCATCAGCCTGCCGTATCTGGCACTCGATTGCGGCTTTGTGGTGAGCTGGGTTTCGTTTTTGTGCCAGGACATGATCTGCAAGCGCTTTGGCGCCAAGGCATCCATCAAAATCTCTATCCTCGCGCTGCTGGTCAACCTGGCCGTGAGCCTGTGCTTTTGGGCATGCTCGCTCACGCCCGGCATGTGGGGCGCCTACTACGACACGGGCATGATCGAGGTCAACAGCGCCCTTAACGCCACCATTGGCGGCACCTGGTACGTGGTGCTGGGCTCTTCGCTGGCAATGCTCGTTTCTGCCGTGGTTAACTCCACGCTCAACCAGTCGCTCGGCCGTATGCTCAAAAAGAATAACTTTGCGAGCTTCGCCTTCCGCTCCTATGTGTCCACGGGTGTTGGCCAGTTTGTCGACAACCTGGTCTTTGCCATTGTGGTGAGCCACACGTTCTTTGGTTGGACCTGGGTGCAGGTTCTTATGTGCTCGCTGACCGGCGCTGTTGCCGAGCTGCTGTGCGAGGTCTTCCTGAGCCCCGTGGGCTACAAGGTCGTGCGCGGCTGGGAGCGCGAGAATGTGGGTGCCGAGTACCTCGAGCGTCACGCAACCGCCTAAGGAGCAAGCATGCGGGTTTTGATCACGGGCGCTTCGGGCGGTATCGGAGCCGCGTGCGTGCAGCGCTTTTTGGACGAGGGCCACGAGGTCGTGGGCTTTGATCTGCTGCCGGCGGCGATCGAACACGAGCGCTACCGCCATCTGATCGTTGATGTCCGCGAGCCGGACTCGTTTCCAGTTGACCTTGAACCCCAGGTAATCGTGAACGTTGCCGGTACGCAGGATTCGGCCGACGACATTGCCGCCAACCTGCGTGGCACCATCAACGTGACTGAGCGCTACGCCTTTGTGGGGGAGGGGCTTGCCGCCAAGCCGGCGCCGGCTATCAAATCCGTGGTCAATGTGGGATCGGCGAGCGGACATACGGGATCGGAGTTTCCTGTCTATGCTGCCAGCAAGGGCGGCGTTATCGCCTACACCAAGAACCTTGCAAACCGCCTGGCACCGCAGGCCATCGCCAACAGTGTGGACCCGGGCGGCGTTATCACGCCGCTCAACCGTTGCGTGATGGAAGACGAGCGCCTGTGGAACCAGATTATGGAGCTCACGCCGCTTAAGCGCTGGGCCACCGCCCAAGAGATCGCCGAGTGGATCTACTTTGTGGGCGTGACCAACCGGTTTATGACCGGGCGGAGCCTGCTGATCGATGGCGGCGAGGCCGGCCGCACACAATTTATTTGGCCCGAATAGGAAACGCGCCCGATGGAAAGCCGTCGGGCGCGTTTTTGATGTATCGGTTTTTAGCCGAGGCAAGTCCAGTTGACGGGGGTCGAGCCGTGCTGTTCGAGTAGCCGATTGGCAGCGGAGAAGGGGCGCAACCCTATAAAGGCGGGGAGTTCTGCCGTGGCACGGTTGGCCGAAAGCGGCGAGGGGTGCGTAGAGGCCAGGCAGAACTTGCCGGTTGCCTTGCCCGCGCCGATCGCGTCGAGCTTGCCCTCAACCATTTGCTGGGCAAAGCGTCCCCATGCCAAAAAGACGACCGGCTGGGGCAGCTGGCAGCAGCGTTCGATAACGTAGTCGGTGAGTGTGCTCCAGCCCAGCTTGGCGTGCGAATTCGCGGCATGCTCACGCACGGTGAGCGTAGTGTTGAGGAGCAAGACGCCCTGCTGTGCCCATGGGGTTAGGTCTCCCGTGGCGGGAATGGGGCAGCCCAGATCGGCGTTGAGTTCCTTATAGATGTTGCGCAGGCTCGGCGGTAACTTGGTTTGCGACGCGGGGACCGAGAACGACAGCCCCATGGCCTGGTTGGGTCCGTGATAGGGGTCCTGACCCAAGATGACAACCTTGACCTGGTCGGCCGGCGTGTAGGCGAGGGCATTGAGGATGTCGTCTTGTGCCGGGTAGATGGTCTGCTCGGCACGCAAAAGGGCGATGCGCTCGAGCAGCTGGTTCGTCGTGTCGCGTACCGGCTGCGGCGCATCGCCCAACCAAGTTGCTATGTTGCGGTCGCGGGTCGCGGCGTCCATGGGGCTCCTTTACATCAGATGCTCTGTTGGCATCTATTATAAAGGCGCACCGGTTGCCTTTATGCCGCGGCTGTATAAGGAGTGGGGTCTACGAGACGCGCTCGGGCGCTCCTGCCATGCGAGCGTGCCCGTGTGCACGAAGACGCGGGAGCTCGACGGTTGCCACCATGACGCCGGTGAGGATGAGGGCGGCGCCAAAGAAGGCGATGGGGCTCAGGACCTCGCCGACCAGGAAGAACGAGAAGACAGCGGAGCAGACCGGCTCGAGCGAGAAGGCAAAGCCTGTGGTCTCGGCGGGCACGTGGGGCTGCGCGAGCGTTTGGGTGATAAAGCCGTAGGCAGAGCAGATGAGCGCGAGTGCGACGACGACCACGACCTCGCCCGGCGTGCCGGGAAGCGTGAAACCGCCAAAGGTGAATGCGGCGATACCCGAGAATAAGCCGCCGAAGCCAAGCTGCCAAACGCCCAGGGCCAGCGGGTCGACATCTTCGACAAAGCGCTTCGCCACAATGATATGGCCGGCATAGATAAAGGCCGAGAGCAACATGATGAGCGCGCCCGGGTTCAGGCTGGTGAAGTCGGCGCCCGAGAGCAGCAGCATGCCACAGGTGACGATGGCGGTGCCGACGAGAACTTTGCGCTCGGGGGCGCGGCGCAGCAGGGCGGCGTTGGCAAACGGCACGATCACGACCGTCAGGCTCTGCAAAAAGCCGGCGGTGGAGGCGGAGGTAAGGCTGGAGCCCAAGCACATGCAGGTGAGCTCGGTTGCCATGATGGCGCCGATGATGGCGGCGCGAACCATGAGGTCGCGGTTGATGCGCAGCGCGTGCTTGTGGAAGAGCAGCAGGCAGGCCACAAAGGCGATGATGCAGCGCAGCGCAACGATGCTCGTGGCGTTCATGCTGTCCATGCCGATCTTCATGAGGGGGTACGAAAAGCCCCATGCGACGGGAACGGAAAACGAGAGCGCGATTGCTTTTTTGCGATCCATGGGACTCCTTTTGTTACAGAACGGTTTCGCAAAAAGGATTCTGCTCCCAGATTTTGATGTAGTAAAGCGAATGTATCTTCAGTATGATTAAGCAATACTAATGTAGGTAGAAAAAGCCCTGGCAAAACGTTTTACGGCTACACCGATGTGGAGGCACGATGGCATCGCGATATCAGATTGTATGTATGGTGGTCGATTGCGGCAGTCTTAAGGGCGCGGCCGACGAGCTAGGCTATACGCAAAGTGCGGTGAGCCAGGCCGTCAAGGCGCTCGAGCGCGAGCTGGGCACCACGCTTATCGAGCGCGGCAAGCAGGGCGTTTCGCTTACGCGCGACGGCAAGCAGTACCTGCCGTATCTGCGCCAGATTGTAACTGCCGAGGCCGAGCTTGAGGGCAAGCGCCAGGAATTGCTGGGACTCTCCTCGACTGATATTCGTATCGCAACGTTTACCAACGTGAGCCGCACCGTGTTGCCGCGCGTGATCCGCGACTTTGGTGCCCTGCATCCGGGTGTACGCTTTACGCTCAAACAGGGCGATTACACGCGCAATGCCCAGTGGGTGCACGATGGCGTGGTTGATTTTTGCTTTACGGCACGCGGATTTACTGCTGGGCTCGAGAAGCGCGTGGTCTATCACGATGAGTTGGTGGCACTGTTGCCGGCCGCGCATCCGCTGACGGCAAAGGAAAAGGTGACGCTCGCCGACCTGGCGTCCGAGCCGTTTGTGCTGCTGGATGAGGGCGAACAGAGCCTGGTGCTCGATGCATTCGCGGCGCATGGGCTGTCGCCGCACGTGACGAGCGAGGTGACCGACGACTACACCATCATGGCGATGGTGGAGGAGGGCCTAGGCGTGAGTATGCTGTATCGCCGTACCGTCGAGGGCATGAGGGCCGATATTCGCGTGCGTCCCATCGTGCACGCTCCCTCGCGTGACGTAGTGGCAGCCTGGCGCAGCTGGGACACCATGCCTATCGCCACGAGGCACTTTATCGACTATATGAGCTCACATATTGTCAATTAATGACTGGCATGGCGTTGAGTGCGGTGTTTAGCGGGCTGTCGCTTTGGCTTGGGCGGCGCGATAGGTGCGTGCCGGGTGGCAGAGTAGTACCGCCACGACCATAAAGAACGCCGTGGTGCCCAGACTGATGGGGTAGACCATCATGATGTTCGCAAAGGTGCGGAAGTGCGGGAACACGTAGAATACCCAATAGAAGCGAATACCGCAGACGCAGATCATGGTGATGAGGGCGGGCATGAGCGAGATGCCAAAGCCGCGCAGGTAGCCGGACATGTTTTCGTAGAACATGCTAAAGGCGTAGGCAGGGAAGATCGAGCACACGCGGATATAGCCGATCGAGACGATGTTGGGGTCGCTGTTGAACAGCGCCAGGATTTCGCGTCCCAAGCCTACGATGATGACGATGGTGGTGAGTGCAACGATGCCGCCTTCGATCAGGCAGACCTTAAGGGTCTTGGTGCAACGGTCGATCTGGCGGGCACCGTGGTTTTGCCCCACAAAGGTGGTGCAAGCCTGGCTAAAGCTGTTGAGCAGGTTGTAGCACACGTACTCCAGGCTCATGGCGGCGCTCGATGCCGCCATGACCTCGGTGCCCAAGCTGTTGATGGCGGACTGGATGATGATGTTGGCGACGGCAAAGACGGCGCTCTGGATGCCGGCGGGCAGGCCGATCTTGACGATGCGCCTGAGGGCGACGGGGTCTAAGCCTAAGTCGCGTGGGGTGACGCGGACGACGGAGTCGGTCTTGAGCAGACGGATAAAGAGCGTAGCGGCGCTGACGGTGTAGGCGATGGCGGTGGCGATGGCGACGCCCGCGACGCCCCAGTGGAGTACGGGGACAAAGATGAGGTCCAGGCCAATGTTGAGGATGGTGGACACGGCAAGTGCCTGCAGCGGCATGCGGGTGATGCCGACGGAGCGGAAGATCGCGGCCTCAAAGTTGTAGAGCAAGATCGAGGGCATGCTGAGCAAAAAGACGCGTAGGTAGAGCGAAGCGAGCGGCATGGTCTCGGCAGGCACGTTGAGCGCAGCGAGCATGGGCTCGGCAAAGATCTCGCCCAGTGCGATGACGACAAAGCCCACGAGTGCCATTAAAATCGAGGTATGGACGGCGCGTTTGACCATGTTCTGATCGTTGCGGCCGATAGCGTTGGCGATAACCACGTTGGAGCCAAGCGACATGCCAATAAAAAGGTTGAGCATAAGACTGGTAAGCGGAACATTGGAGCCGACCGCCGCCATGGCGAGGGTTCCCTGGTCGCCCGAGAAGTTACCGATGATGACCGTGGCGATGAGGTTCGAAAGCTGCTCCAAGATGCTCGTGGCGGCCACGGGGAAGGCGAACAGGGGAATATTGCGCCATAGCGAGCCGGTGGTCATGTCAATGTGCTTAGATGCGGTGTCTGCCATACGCTCTCAATCTCTAATATGCTCTTTCGTGCTTATTTGCGCAGACGATGATACTCCTAATGCAGCCAGCCGGCACTTAGGGACGTTCCTTTTCTGCCGGCAGCTGGGGACGCTCCTTGTCTCTTCTATGACTAGGTGGGGAAGGCGTGCGACAATGGTGGGCGTTGTGTTGTTCGCGCTAAGGAGTTGCCATGTTGTTGTGTCCCGTTTGCCATGAACCGTTGGTGGACGACGAGCGCGGTGCTGCATGCGCGGGCGGACACCGATTTGACCGTGCGCGCGAGGGCTATCTCTATCTGCTGCGCTCGTCCAAGAGCGGTGACTCCATGGGCGATCCCAAGTCGCAGGCACGCAGCCGTCGCGACTTTCTGAACCGCGGTTACTATGCGCCGTTGCGCGATGCGATGGTCGAGCTGGTGCGCGAGCGGGTGTCTGGTCGTGCCGCGTCAACGAACTGCCCCATGACGTTGCTCGATATTTGCTGTGGCGAGGGCTACTACACCAGCGCCATGGGTGCGGTGCCGGGCGTAGATGCTTACGGTTTCGACCTGGGCAAAGAGATGGTGCGCCTGGCCGCCAAGCGCGGCGATGCGACCTACTTCGTGGCCAACATGAAGGCTATCCCCGTGGCCGATGGCGCCTTCGATATGGTGACCGAGCTCTTTGCCCCCTTTAACGAGCGCGAATTTGCCCGCGTGCTGGCGCCAGAGGGCTCGCTCTATACCGTGGTGCCGGGTGCTCGGCATCTGTTTGGCCTCAAAGAGGTGCTCTACGACACGCCATATCTCAATGACGAGAAGCTGCCGAAGACCACTGAACTCGAGTTGGTCGGAACGCAGCGGGTGTTTGCGAACATTACGCTCCAGACCCAGGCTGACATCGAGGCGGTGTTCCAAATGACGCCGTACTACTACCGCACGCGCCCTGCCGATAAAGAGCGCCTGGCAAACCTGGACACCCTTCAAACCGACATCGACTTCATCATCGCCGAGTACCGTCACAGCTAACAACCTGCCAAAAAGGGACAGGTTTATTTTGGCAGGTGTTATCTGGGCAAACGTAAAGGGCCGACCGCGGATATGCGCGATCGGCCCTTTTAGTTACTTGGCTGCAGAGGCTATGAGAAGTGAGCGCTTACAGGCGGTCCTTGTTCTCGGCCTTGACGGCGTGTGCCTGCTGAACAAAGAACAGGTCGTAGACCACGATGACAAAGGCTCCAATATTGACGGCGCTGCCGCCGAGCGCGGGTAGGGTGAGCACAGCCTGCGCAATCGTGGCGATTGCGGCAACGATGCCGAGCTTAAACGCGCCATCCACCTGCGAAGGCTTGTTGGCGCCCTTGATGCCCGCAACACCTGCGGCAAGGTCGATAACGCCCTTGGCGACAAGCACGACCGCGGCGAGCATGGCGTTCGATCCGTAGACGGATTCAAATTTGCCGGTTGCGATGCCGGTGATACCGATGACGAGGCTGGCGATGCCCAAAACAAAATAGATGAGGGCAAGGATTTTGAGTGTCTTGCGCGCGGCGCTCATAGGTAGTCCTTTCGATTCGGGCGCTGCCAGTCTGGCGCGTCCCATATGCTGCACATATCGTGAAGCACATTGTAGTTCAACGTGACGGCGTGTGTGTTAGAAAGCGCTTCTCGCCTGTGCAGGGCAATCTTTCAAAAAGGAAAGCCAGCTGTAAGTCAAATCGATGGCAGCTCATGTGCGGCGCTGCGATGATGAGGCCGTGATAAGAAGTGAGTCTAAGGAGGAGCCATGATGTACGGACCAGAGCAAGTGCGTGAACCGCGGTCGTTGGGAAGGCGCATGGGTGATTCCGTGATCGCTGCCGTGTGCACGGGATTGATGGCGGTGCTTTGCATTGGGATGCTGTGGACCATGTCGCATGTGGGACAATAACGGACGGTTGGGTGCCAACTGAGGTGGCGCTCACGTATTCGTTTTGTTTGCTAAGGAGTGTCCATGGGCGTCGTCGATCCCTTTTCTGTTGCTCGGGCCGCGGGGCTTGAGCTGACCGGGAAGTCCGAGGGCCTCACGCTCACCGACGGCGCGATGGAACTGCGCGCCGATTTTGGCCGCATGCTGCCACGACTCAAGCAGGGCCGCCTGCAGCAAGAGCTGCTGGTAAAGGTTGCGCGCACAAAAGGCATCGAGCGCCCATGGGCGATTGATGCCACGGCGGGCTTTGGTGAGGATTCGCTGCTGCTGGCGGCCGCGGGCTTTACCGTCGATCTGTATGAACAGGATTGCGTAATCGCGGCACTCCTCAAGGACGCCTTGGATCGCGCGGCGGATGATCCGGCGCTTGCGGCTGCCGTGGCACGCATGTGCTTACATGCGGGCGAGGACAGCATTGCGGGCCTTCGTCAAACCGTCGAGCTGGTCGAGCAGGGCGAGCTCGCAGCACCCGACGTGGTGTACCTGGATCCCATGTTTCCCGAGCGCACCAAGAGTGCAGCGGTCAAAAAGAAGTTCCAGCTCCTACATCATCTGGAGCAGCCATGCGCCGACGAGGAATCGCTGGTCGAGGCGGCGCTTGCTGTGCATCCGCGCAAGGTCGTTATCAAGCGGCCGGTAAAGGGCCCGCTGCTTGCCGGCGTTAAGCCGAGCTATCAACTTGCGGGCAAGGCCGTTCGTTACGATGTCTTGGTGCCGCCGCGCCCGTAGCTTGCGTGCGATGGTTGGCGCTCCGTCGGTGCCGTGCCGATGCGGTGCCTATTTCCAAGGGTGCGATGTCAGGTGCCAGCCGCCGCAGTATTCGCATTTGTAGCAGGCCAAACCGCGCCGCCCGCGGCTTTCGCAGTCGGCCATAACTGCCTCGGCCTCGGCGCGCGTGTCGTAACGGTTTTTGCGCTCGCACGATTTGTAGCGCCAGGCCTCATCGCGCTCGGCGTCCAGGGCGTCGCGGCGCTCGTCCTCGCGCGCAAACAGGTCGCTCATATCGCCGCCGGTAGCAGCGCCCAAAAACTCGCTTTTGGCCTTTGACCAGGCGGCTCGCTTTTTGCTTCCCATCTGCTTAGCGCCTCTCTCCAAACGCTGGTATCATTGCTCAACCAAAGTGATACCAATAAACGTGAGGTCGCCGCGTGATGATCAGAAAAACCCTCGATACCGACATTCCCGCCGTCATGGCCATCTATGACGCAGCCCGCGCCTTTATGCGCGCACATGGCAACGCCACGCAGTGGCCCGAGGGCACGCCTTCTGCCGAGCAGCTGGCTGCCGATATCGCCGCCGATGGCAGCTATGTGTGCGAAGTCGACGGCCGCGTGGTGGCGACGTTTGCCTTTTTGCCGGGCCCGGACGAGTGCTATGACGTCATTGAGGATGGTCAATGGCGCAGCGACGCTCCGTACGCCGTGCTGCATCGCGTGGCGTCCGATGGCACCGTGCACGGTATCGCGGCTGCGATGTTTGCCTTTGCCAAGGAGCGTGCCGATCACCTGCGCATCGACACGCATCAGGACAACCTGCCCATGCAGGGAGCCATCGCCAAGGCCGGGTTTAAGCGCGCCGGTATCGTATATGTGTCGGACGGTACGCCGCGCGTCGCGTTTGATTGGCTGCGCGAGGCATAAAGGCCGAGTCGCATACCAGCGTTTCACCGAAATGAAAATGGCCCCGAGTGGGGCCATTTTTGGTAAAACGCGTTGTTGTGGGGCTCGCGTTGTTATCGCCCCAGATGAGCCCGGGCAGACAAAAAGGGGAGGTGCCGGCTTTCGCAAGGCGCGAACCTACGAAAATCGCCGCGCGGTAACGCGGGACGATGAGCTCGGTCGGGGGATAGGGCCCGCTTCGCCCGCCGGCCCGTAAATTGTATCATCCAGTGTGGAGCGTGAGTGCCCGTTGCCGCGTGTGATGGGCTTGTATATAAGAGGAGAGCCATGTCGAAGCAAGCGGTCGTTGGAATCTTGGCGCATGTCGATGCCGGCAAGACCACGTTGGCCGAGGCCATGCTGTTCAACGCAGGTCGTATTCGCAAGCGCGGCCGCGTTGACGATGGCGATTCGCACCTGGACACTGACGCGATCGAGCGCGAGCGTGGCATCACGATTTTCTCGTCGCAGGCCGTGCTCGACCATGGCGATACCCACGTCATGCTCGTGGATGCGCCGGGGCATGTCGATTTTTCTGCCGAGGCGGAGCGCACGCTGCGCGCACTCGACTATGCGATTTTGGTTGTGGGCGCCAACGATGGCGTGCAGGGGCATACTGAAACCCTGTGGCGCCTGCTTGCACGCTATGACATCCCGACGTTCATCTTTATCAACAAGATCGATCTTGAGAACCCTGGTCGCGATGTACTGCTGGCACAGCTCGGCCAGCGGCTTTCCGAAGGTTGCCTGGATGCCAACGAACTGCTGACGGGCGGCGCCGTTCAGGAGGACGCTGCGGCGCTGGATGAGGCAGCGCTCGACGAGTTTCTCGACGCAGGGGAGCTTTCGACTGCCACGCTTTCGCGGCTGGTCGCGGAGCGAAAGTTGTTTCCCTGTTTTGCCGGCTCGGCGCTCAAGGACCAAGGCGTGGACGAGCTGCTGGATGGCATGTGCGCGCTGATGCGTGAAAGGGCATGGCACCCGGAGTTTGCCGCGCGCGTCTACCGTGTGAGCCGCGGGGATCGCGGCGAGCGCTTGGCATGGGTTAAAGTGACCGGCGGCACGCTGCATGCCAAACAGCTGATTAACGGACGTTCCGGCGCCGAGGCATGGGAGCAGAAGGTCGATCAGGTGCGCATCTATAACGGCGAAAAGTATGAGCTTGTCCAAGAAGTCGCTGCTGGCGGCATTTGTGCCGTGACGGGCCTTGCGCACGTTCGCCCAGGGGACGCCTTGGGCGCGGAATCCGCGTGCGATGCACCCGTCATTGCGCCGGTCCTCACCTATACGGTGCTTCCGGGCGAACACGATGTCCATGCGGTGTTCAAAGCGTTGACTGAGCTGGCCGACGAGGATCCTATGCTCGGCGTAAGCTGGAATACGCATCTCGAGCAAATACATCTGCAGCTCATGGGAGCGGTGCAGCTCGAAGTCGTGCAGCGCGTGCTTGCCGATCGTTTTGGCCTTGCGGTCGAGTTTGAGCCCGGCGGCATTCTCTATAAGGAGACTATTTCGCAGCCGGTCGAGGGCGTGGGCCACTTTGAGCCACTGCGCCACTATGCCGAGGTGCATCTGTGCCTGGAGCCGTTGGCAGCGGGTTTGGGCGTACAGTTTGGCACCGTGACCTCGACCGACGAGCTCGATCTTAACTGGCAGCGTTTGGCACTCACCAACGCCATGGAGCGCGACCACTTGGGCGTGCTGACCGGCTCGCCCATCACCGATGTGCGCATTACGCTCACGGGCGGCCGTGCGCATGCCAAGCACACCGAGGGCGGCGATTTTCGCCAGGCCACGTATCGCGCGATTCGCCAGGGGCTCATGCAGGCGCGTGAGGCCGGCGCGGCGGTGCTGCTGGAGCCGTGGTACCACTTTGAGCTTGAGGTGCCGGGGGAGTGCGTGGGCCGGGCGCTCTCGGATGCCACGCGCATGGGTGCCGAGTACGAGCCACCGACGATGGCGGGCGACCGGGCAAAGCTTGTGGGTCGCGTACCGGCATCCGAGGTGCAGGATTATGCGCTGGAGGTGGCTGCCTACACGAGTGGTCGTGGGCATCTGTATCTAGAGTTCGCCGGCTATGCGGCTTGCCATGATGCCGAGCGCGTCATCGAGGCGGCCGCCTATGAGCCCGAGGCCGATCTGCCCAACACGCCCGACTCGGCCTTTTGCTTTCACGGCGCCGGCTACACGGTCAAATGGTACGACGTGCCCGCCGCGGCGCACGTAAAGATCGACCCCTCCACCTTCCGCCCCTGGCGAGCAGCAGACGCCGAGTTTTTCGGCCACATGTGACAAAGGGACAGTTCCTTTGTCACATGCTATTGGTATAACTCGGTATAAGTTGGTATAACTATTACCAGGGTTTGCCAATCCGAGGAGGCCGACATGAATCCAAATCCCTTTAAGCCAACGGCAGGCAAGCGGCCTCCGATGCTCATCGGTCGCGAGTCGGTCATCGAAGATTTCGAGGAAGGGCTCGATAACGGCGCCGGAGCGCCGGGTAGGCTCATGCTCATTACGGGAAACCGCGGCTGCGGCAAAACGGTTCTCCTGCGGGAGCTGCAACGTCTAGCCAGCGCGCGCGGATGGGTGGTTGTCTCCGATTCCGCTTCGCTTGGCTTATGCGACCGCTTAGCCGACGCGCTTCGCTCGAATAAACCCGTTGTGACGTCAATGGAGTTCGGGCCGTCGTTTGGCCGGGTGTCGGTCGAGGCGGCGCGAGCAAAGGGCGAGACGTTACGAGGGCTGGTCAACGAGCGCCTCAAGAAGCTCGGTCCGGGCAAGGGCATACTGTTTGCGATTGACGAGGCGCAGTCTGCGTCTATCGAGGAGCTGGCGGCTCTTGCCGTTCTCTATCAGCAAGTGCTCGGAGATCAGAATGCCACGGGCTTGTCCGATAACGATCAGCGCGGTCTTGCGCTAGTGTTCGCCGGCTTGCCCAGTATGGTTGATGGCTTGCTCGAAGAGCCGAGCGTGACGTTTTTGCGGCGCGCCCAGCAGCGTACGCTGGGGGCGATTTCTTTGCCCAAAGTGCGCGATTCATATATCCAGACGGTCAAAGGCGCTGGTCTTTGCGTTGATGCGGGGACGGCGGACCTTGCGGCGCGCAGGAGCATGGGGCATCCCTATATGGTCCAGCTGGTGGGATATTACATGTGGCGGGCTGCTGTCCGGCGTGACTCGCGGGTCATTGAAGAACGCGATGTTGAGGTTGGGCACGCGGATGCCATCTCTGAGTTCTATGAAGCAGTCGACGCGCCCCTGTATTATGGATTGCGCAGTCCGCAACGCCTCTTTATCGAGGCTATGGCGGTTGACGAGGGTAAACCGACGCGTATGGCGGATATCATTGAGCGTTGCGATCGCACCCAGAGCTGGGCGAGTAAATATCGCGCAAGCCTGATTCGCGAGCGCGTCATCGAAGCTGCCGGATACGGCCTCGTCCGGTTTACCGTGCCCATGCTGGGCGCGTACATTCGCGATCGAGTTTTATGGCATGAGTAGGGTGATAAAGGTGACGGAACAGAAGATGAGCCCGCAGGCTATCGAGGTGCGTGGCGCGCGTGTCCATAACCTTAAGGACATCGATATTGATATCCCGCTGGGAAAGCTCGTGGGTATTGCCGGCGTGTCGGGTTCGGGCAAGAGTTCGCTGGCGCTGGGGGTTCTTTATGCCGAGGGCTCGCGTCGCTACTTGGAAGCACTCAGCACCTATACTCGACGTCGCCTGACGCAGGCCGAACACGCCCAGGTGGACGAGGTGTTGCACGTGCCGGCGGCGCTCGCATTGCATCAGCGCCCCAGCGTGCCGGGCGTGCGTTCGACCTTTGGTACCATGACCGAGCTCAACAACAGCCTGCGTCTGCTCTTTAGCCGTTGCGCCCATCACGTGTGCCCGCATTGCGGGGCACGCGTGGAGCCGAGCCTTAACGTGGCTGCGGGCCTGTCGCTCACGTGTCCGACATGCGGCCGCGAGTTCTACGCGCCGAGTGCCGAGGACCTTGCCTTTAACAGCGGCGGTGCATGCCCCACCTGCGGCGGCACCGGTGTCATGCGCGAGGTGGACGAAGCGAGCCTGGTACCCGACGAGTCAAAGACTATCAACGAGGGCGCGGTCCTTCCCTGGGGCACGCTCATGTGGGATCTGATGAAGCAGGTGGCAGGCGAGATGGGCGTGCGTACCGACGTGCCGTTTAACCAGCTCACGCCTCAAGAGCGCGACATCGTGTTCCACGGCCCGGCGGTTAAGAAGCACATTCTCTACGTTCCCAAAAACGGGGAGGGCGCCACGCCGCTCGACTTTACCTATTACAACGCCGTCTATACCGTTGAGAATGCGCTCGCCAAGGTCAAGGACGATAAGGGCCTCAAACGCGTTGCACGCTTTTTGCGCGAGGGGCCATGCCGTGACTGTGGTGGCACGCGTCTTTCCGAGGCTGCGCGCCAGCCCCAGGTGCGCGGTATCAATCTGGCACAGGCGGCGGCTATGACGCTGGGCGAGGCGATTGAGTGGGTGCGTGGGGTGCCTATGTCCTTGCCGGCCGAGATGCAGCCCATGGCAGCGGATATCTGCGATTCATTTTTGAGCACGGCCCGTCGTCTGGTCGACCTGGGTCTCGATTACCTTTCACTCGACCGCGCCGGTGCCACGCTCTCCACGGGTGAGCGCCAGCGTGTGCAGCTCGCCCGTGTGGTGCGCAACCGATCGACGGGCGTGCTTTATGTGCTGGACGAGCCCTCGATCGGCTTGCATCCTGCCAATGTCGACGGTTTGGTAGGCGTGATGCGCGATCTGGTGGGCGACGGCAACACCGTGGTCGTTGTCGACCACGATACGCGCGTGCTGGCGGAGGCTGATTATCTGGTCGAGATGGGCCCCGTTGCCGGAGCGGGCGGCGGTAATGTGATTGCCGCTGGTACGGTGGACGAGGTCGAACAATCGCAGGGCAGCCGCATCGCCCCGTTTTTGTGCGCAGAGTCCAAGCGCTTGCGTCCGCAGGTGAATGACGACGAAATGTTCGACCAGGGGCATATCCGCATGGCAACCGATGCCATCCATACCGTCAAGTCGCTCGAAGTCGATATTCCGCGCGGCCGTCTTGTCGCGGTGACGGGCGTTTCGGGTTCGGGCAAGACGACGTTGGTGCTCGAGACGCTCATCCCGGCACTCAAGGCGCAGGCAGCCAGTGAGCGCCTGCCAAAACATGTGCGTTGGGTCGACGCCGAGGGTATCGCCCGTGCCAACCTGATTGACGCCACGCCCATCGGCGCCAACGTGCGCTCGACGGTAGCGACCTATGCCGACATCCATGATGAGTTGCGTCGCGCCTTCGCCCGTACGCCCGAGGCCAAGGCAGCCGGCTACAAGGCGGGTGCCTTTAGCTACAACACCGGCGCCTTGCGCTGCCCTACGTGCGATGGCACGGGCTCGATATCACTCGACGTGCAGTTTTTGCCCGACGTCGAGATCGTCTGCCCGGCATGTCGCGGCTCACGTTATGCAGACGCGGCTTCGCATATCCATCGCGAGGGCAAGGACGGGAGTCTGCTTACGTTGCCGCAGCTCATGGACATGAGTGTGGACGAGGCCCTCGACGCCACGGTGGGACTCAAGAAGGTTCAGGCGCGCTTGCAGACCTTGCACGACTTGGGCTTGGGCTATCTCACGCTCGGTGAGCCCACGCCGGCGCTCTCGGGCGGCGAGGCACAGCGTCTTAAGCTTGCGAGCGAGATGGGCCGCGTGCAGGACGATGCCGTATTCGTATTTGACGAGCCCACGATCGGCCTGCATCCGCTCGATGTTCAGGTGCTGTTGAACGTGTTTGACGGCCTCGTTGCCAAGGGCGCCACAGTTGTCGTGATCGAGCACGACCTCGACCTCATCCGTAACGCCGATTACGTGATCGACATGGGCCCGGGCGGTGGCGATGCGGGCGGGCAAATCGTCTGCGCCGGCACGCCAGACGACATCGCTGCCTGCTCCGCAAGCATTACCGGCCGCTACCTATAACCGAATGTGACAAAGGGACAGTTCCTTTGTCACATTGACTTCTATTTCACGCATTGAGCTGCGAGATAGTCGCGGAAGAATGGCAATTCAAAAGCGACGATTCCGCGCCCGCGTTCTCCAATGATGCCGGCATCTATCATGCGGCGTCGGTAGCGGGAGACCTGCTGCGGCGAACGCTTAAGGCGCTCGATAAGGTTGGCGGTGGTGGACTCTTTCTCGTCATCGAGCATGGCGATGAGGAATCGCTTGTCCTCTGCAGTGAGTTCCCGATAGGTTGCCGCGAGGATTCGGTCGTCCATCTCGTCGCGCGCGATTTTGATTCCCAGGTCAAAGTCGCGTGACGAGATTTCCTTCGAATCGCTTGTGAGATCCCAGGCACGGTAGCCTACGAGTTGCAATAGGAAGGGAAAACCAGAGATCGAGCGAACGGCCCTATCGATTCCCTCAGCATCTGCCAGGCGATCGTTTTCCTGGATTGTGCGAATCAAGGCCTCGCGTACGTCATAGTCGGCAATGCGACCCAGATGATATTGTTGGGCGCGGCGAAGGAACGAGACCGTCTTGTGGTTCAGCAACGTCGAGACGTTGTTGGGAAGTCCCGCCATGAGCAGCGCGACGCGTTTCCCATCGGTCACAAAGTGCTGATACGTCGCTGCGAGCTGAATCATCTCGTCGAGTGTCGGGTCCACCTCGTCAACCGTGACGAGCAGACCGGTGCCTGCCTCGTTGAGCTGGTCGATGATGTCGCTCATGCGATAACGCCAGGTTGAGGCATCGTGAACGCGATTGACCTCGATGCTGCCGAGCGGTGCAATTCCGAGGCCGGTGACTTCGAAGTTCTTAGACGGGTCGATAAGATGGCCGGCAGCACGTTTCGCCCCGAACTCGATTTCCTCAAGCATTCCCGGGAGCGCGGTCGTTTTTACGGCAATCCAGCCGTGGGATTCCGCCCTTGTCGCGAGCGACGACATGAGAGCGGTTTTACCGGTTCCACGCGCGCCTGAGAAGATCGAGGTCAATTCTGGGCGCCTACGCTGGCTCAAGAAGGCGCGGTCCAAATCCCGAATAATCTGTTGTCTGCCAGCGAGATGGGCAGGAACCTCGCCAAAACTGGGGGTAAACGGGTTTTCGAGGTATTCCACAATGCCCTCCTTTAGCGTCTCGGGTTAACTTCATTTTATTCTAGTTAATTTAAATTAAAAGTGATTAATTACGTTTAACGCTATGGCGGTCGAATGTGACAAAGGGACTGTCCCTTTGTCACATGCCGGCAAAGCCGGTCTGGCGGAGAGCTTCGTAGAGGACGATGGCAGCGCTGTTGGAGAGGTTGAGTGCGCTGATGCGGTAGTCGTCAGGGTTGACGAAGTTGCCGCAGATGTCCTGTTGAAGGATGGCCTCGTGGCTGTCCTCGGTATGCCCCAGCGATTCCTCGTGAGCTTCCCAAGCCTCGGCGTTATCGAGTGAGTCGCAATCGCGCAGCATGGGGATGCGCTCGCAGCGCTCGGGCGCCGCGGCAAGCAGTGGCTCGGGAATGCCCGAGCTCTCGCTGCCAAAGACCAAGTAGTCGCCGTCGCGGTAGGTGCTCTGCGCATAGGTGCGGCGTGCCTTTTTGGTCAGCAGATGCAGGCGTTCGTCGGCAGGGGAGAGACCATTGCGCGCAAGGAAATCCTCCCAGCTGGCATAGGTGGTCACGTCCAAGTTTTGCCAGTACCCCAGGCCGGCGCGACGCACCGTTTTGTCGTCGAGCGAAAACCCCAGCGGCTCCACCAGATGAAGGCGGGCGCCGGTGACCACGCAGGTGCGGCCGATATTGCCCGTATTGGCCGGAATCTCGGGCGCATACAGCACAATGTTGAACATGAATCTCCTTGGCTCAGAACGAAAAACCACCACGAAGGGGACAGGCACCTTCGTGGTGGTTTGGCGGTTACGTAGCGGAAAAAAGTCCGCTTGGATAAACCTAGGCGCGGTGCCAGTCGGTCAGGCAGGCATCGAGGGAGGCGATGAGCGCATCCTTGTCCATGTGACGGCCGATGATGCACAGGCTCGTCATGCGGTCGCCCGTCTCGTCGTCCCAAATCTGCATGATCTCGGGGTTCTCGTCGATGATCTTCTGCTTCTCGCCCTCGGGCGCCGAGTCGACAAACAGGCCGTTCTCCATCAGGCGCATCTGGTGGCCGGCCTGCTCGAACATGTAGCACATGTCCGGATCGCCGGTTTGCCACAGCGGGCCCTTGACGCGAATGACCTCGTCGGGCCACTCCTGCTCAACAAAATCGGTGAACTTTTGCAGGTCAAACGGCTTGCGGCGCGAGTACACAAAGGTCTCGATGTCGTACTCGAGCACCTCGGGGTCGTCGTGCTCCTCGGGATGCTCCATGGCCTCGATCCAGGCGGCGGAGTTGTAGGCGCGCATAAAGTCGAAGCGGTCGGTGTCGAGCAGCTCCTCCATGGGGACCTCGCCGTTTTGGGCCTCGACGATCACGGCGTCTTTCTGCAGGCTGCGCACGATGGCCTTAAGCTCGGCGATCTGCTCAGGGCTCACGGTATCGGTCTTGTTGAGGATCAGCGTGGAGCAGAACTCGATCTGCTGGATGAGCAGACTCTCGATGTCGTCCTCGTCGATATCCTCTGCCAGCAGGTCGCGACCGCCGTTGAACTCGTCGTACATGCGGGCGCAGTCGACCACGGCCACGATGTTGTCGAGCGCGAGCTTGGGCTCGCCGCCCACCTTGGCCTCGTCGCAGAAGCTCGAGATGGTGTAGGCGATGGGGATAGGCTCGCAAATGCCCGAGGCCTCGATGATGATGTAATCGAAGTTGCCCGAATCGGCGATGCCCTGCAGCTGGTTGGCCAGGTCATCCGAAAGCGTGCAGCAGATGCAGCCGTTGGTGAGCGGGATGAGGTCGTCGGTCTCGGAAAGGCCGCCGTCGGCGATAAGGCTGGCGTCGACATTGATCTCGCCGATATCGTTGACAATCACGGCGGCGCGGATGCCGCCGTCGTTAGCGAGGATGTGGTTGAGCAACGTGGTCTTGCCGGCACCGAGGTATCCGGTAAGCATGATGATCTTCACGGGTTTGTTGGGCATGTGCCCTCCTTTGTTAGACATGGCTTACAGTTGAATCTTATGCCAAACGCCTGCTCTTATACCCACGCGCCGGCAAATAACACAGGCTACTCCCAGGCTCCCCATACATCGGGACAATAACCGACGGTGGCCTTTTTGCCGTTGCGCACGATGGGCTCGGCCAAGACCTGCTGGTTCTCGAGCAGCTTGTCAAAGCGCTGGCTGGGGGTAAGGTGCTGGATGAGTGCGAGCGTCTCCTCGTCCTTGGCTTTGGGGTTGAGCAGCTTGTCGATGCCGCCGACCGCCTGCATCACGCTCGTGAGCTCGCCCTTGCTCATCTCCTTTTCCTTAAGGTCAATAAACTGCGCCTTAATGCGGCGCTCCTTAAAATAGCGCTGGGCCTTCTTGGTATCGAAGGACTTTTTGGTGCCAAAAATCTGTATATTCATGCTCCGCCGTTCTACCTGATGAAGTTGGTCGTTGCTCGATCTGCCTCGGGTGCGTTGATACCGGCGGCCTGTCCTGCCTCAATGCAGCGCAGGAGCCAAGCCATGTTTTTGCCGATGTTTCGCATGGTGGCAAGGCCCTCGGCATCCCCATCGGCGTCGCCGGGCACGCGGCCAAACACGTTGTTCCAGTAGGTGGAGGCAACCACGGGCATTTGCTTAATGGTGAAGTACTTGTTGAGCACATCGAAGGTGGTCGACGTGCCGCCGCGACGGGCGACGGCGACCGCGGCGCCGGGTTTGTGCTCAAAGGCATGCCCGCCTGCATAGAAGGCGCGATCGAGGGCCGAAAGGATGCGTCCGCTGGGGTGCGCATAGTAGACGGGTGAGCCAAAGACAAAACCATCTGCCTGCTCGGCGGCAGCGATGAGCTCGTTCACCACGTCGTCGTCAAAGGTGCAGCGACCGCCAAGCTTGCCGCACTGGCCGCAACCGATGCAATCGCGAATGGGCTTGGCGCCCAGCTGAAACACCTCGGTATCAATGCCTTCGGCATTGAGCTGCTCGGCGATCTCGGCGAGTGCACGGGCGGTGTTGCCGTTTGCCTTGGGACTGCCATTGACCAAAAGAACCTTCATCACAAACTCCCTCTGCTGTCGGTGACTTCTGCGGAGGATTATCGCACGAGAGGGCAGATGGCGTGGGGCGCGATGCGAAACGGCTTGTGTTTCACATCGCGCCCCACGACGTTAGTCCAACTTGGTGCCCGGTACTTGCGGTGCCTCTTTAAGCAACGCTTTGAGCTCGTTCAAAATGGAAACGGGCTGTCGATCGACAGCGTCCAGATGAAGCGTCGCCACACGAATGGGTGGCTGATATTCAAGCGAGCCGATGAGCACGGGGGAACCCAGGAACCGCTCGATTTCGTCTGCGATCGAGTCGGTCTCTTCGGGATCAAAGTCGTCGAAAAGCGCCACGAATGTCGGCCCCGTCGAGCGGAACAGGCGACCCTTGCCGCGCGAGCAATCCATGAGGCAGGCGGCGCTTTCGGCGAGCACGCGGTCGCCTGCATCGAATCCAAAGCGGGCATTGACTTCGGCGATATCGTCGACCTTAATGGCAATAAAGCCTGCCTCGCGCGCCACGCGGCGCATCTCTCCAATAGCATTGACCAGCGCGTGGACATCGCCCAGGCCCGTTACCGAGTCGGTCGTATCTGCTAGGCTTCGGTTGATGATAATGCCCACATACATGCTGGGCTCGGTATCGGTGCCGTCCAAGCGGTAGCCCGTGCAGTCGCAAAGCACGTATTTTCCGGTGGCATCCATTACGCGATACTGCATGTAGTGGAAGTGCCACGTGCCGTTTATCACCATGTCGAGCTCGGCGCGTACGTTGTCGCGGTCCTCGGGATGAACGCGGGCAAGCCACATATCGACCGAGTTAAAAGGGTGCTGGGAGGGCAGGTCAAAATCGCGCACGGCGTTGACCGACCATTGCGATTCTCCAGTATCGAGATTGAGGATGAACGGATAGCGCGTCTCGGAGCTCATGGAGATCGCTTGGAACACCCGGTCGTTGCAGGGAAGCTGATCGACGATTGGGCGTTGCGGCGCGTCATTGTTTCCCGGTTGCTGTACACGATGCATAAGCTTATAGCGATACATCTTGCGATCGGCATCCATCGTCATCTGGCGACGCGTGTCGCCGGCAAGTGGATCGACGCGCGAGCTGCCAAAGCTAAAGCTGGCGATCATGGGCGCCTTGCCATCTGAGCTCGCCTCGATCAGCCCGGCACGTACCTGCTCCAAGCGCTGCTCGAGTTCAGTCTCGTTTGCGGAGAGCGAGATAAGCACAAACTCGTCTCCACCGATACGGAACAGCATCTCATCGTGCTCCATGGTTTCGGAGAGCGTGCGGCAGGTGCCCAGAATATAGCGATTGCCTTCGGCGTGGCCAAACCTATCATTGCAATGTTTGAGATGGTCGATGTCAATATAGGCGCAGGTGAAGGGGTCGCCTTTGTGCCAGAGTTGCTCGACGTGACGGTCGAATCCGTTGCGGTTGCCCAAGTTGGTGAGCGGGTCGATATAGGCGTTGCTCTCAAGCAGCCGGCGCTCTTGCTGCAGGATGGCATGCGTCTTTTTCAACTGCTCGCCAATGCCGCGCAACTCTACGGGCAGGGCGGCAACGTCAAGCTCGGCGGTCGAGACGCCATTCGCAAGTCGCTGAAGATAGACAATAATCGATTGCTCGCCCATGCGGTACGACTCGTTCATGATGGATAACCTCCTTGGGCGGAACAATGGTTTGTATCATATCCCCAATTCGGTTTGAATTGGGGATATAAGTTAGCTAATGGAGGCAAATTCCCCCTTCGGCGGTGGCGTTTTGCGCGCGAGCGTATCAGTTGTTATTGCCACCATCGAGCAATGCCTCAAAATCCTTCGCCGGCATGGGGCGGTAGTAGAGGAAGCCCTGAGCGTAGCGGGCGCCCGTTTGTCGTAGCATGTCCGCCTGCTCATTTGTCTCGACGCCTTCGACCTCGACGGGCAGATGGAGCGACTGCGCCATTTCGAGCATCGATGAAATGATCTGCGTGCTGCGACCTTGATCGCGGTCGGTGGGCACAAATGCGCGGTCGAGCTTGATGACGTCGACGTTGACGTTCTTGAGCATCGCGAGCGTGGACTGGCCGGTGCCAAAATCGTCCATATAGGTCGAGAAGCCGCGGGTGTGCAGGTCGGCTGTCAGTTTGTCCACGGCTTCGGATTCTCCCGTATAAGCCGTCTCGGTGATCTCGATACGCATGAGCTCGGGCGGTAGGTTGTATTGGGCGGCGAGCGCCCCCATATGTTCGGCAACGTCGCAGGCAAGGATATCCACGCGCGACACATTAAGCGAGACCGGAACCACGCGAAGACCGCGATCGAGACGCTCGCGCAGCCACGAGGCGACACCCTGCCAAATGTACTTGTCGAGCGTCACCACAAAGCCGCTTTCCTCGAGTGCGGGGATAAACGTTGCGGGCGAAATGAGAGAGCCGTCCTTGTCAATCCAGCGGGTGAGTGCTTCGGCGCCAATAATCTCACCGGTTTCCATATCGACCTGGGGCTGCAAGTGGTAGGTAATACGACCATCTGAGAGCGCGTACTGGAATTCGGTCAGCGTGTGGTGAAACGTGACTTCGCGCTCGTACTCCGCGGGGCAGAAAATGGCAATGCGCTCCTTAAAGTCGTTTTTTGCGCGTCGATTGGTAAACATGGCCTTCGCCTGCGCATCGATGGTGATCTCCTCATTGGAGTCGATGGGGTAAACGCCCATGGACGGCCAAAAACCTACGCCGTCGTTGTGCTTGGCTACAGCCTCGCGCACGCGCGCATAGACACGGTGAACGAAATCGTGCTCAAAGGGTATGAGCAGACAAAAGTCGTCTTGTCCCCAGTATCCCGCGACACCCATGTCGGCGTTCTCGATATCCTTGAGCACCGTGCCCACATCGGCAAGCATACGGTCGCCTTCGGCCTGTCCATACCATTCGTTAAATAGGCGCATGTGGCCCATGTCGACGGTGGCGATACACCAAGCGCCGTCGCGCCTTGCCTTGATGAAGGCATTGGCACGGCGCATAAACTCGCTGGGGCGGTAGAGGCCTGTGAGCATGTCGAGGTGCTCGGCGACGGCGCCTTTGCGTTCCATCTCGGGTATGGGCAGACTGTCGTTGGGAACAAGTCCGCCGGCCGTGCGAAGGCGACGATCGAGTTCGCCCAAAACAGTCGATGCTTGGGAGTCCAGGCGTTCGTAAAAGGCCGGGACGACAAGACAGACGGGAGCAATGGTGTCGCCCGCGATTTGCACAGGAGCGAAAACGGCCTCTTTAAGGTGGCGGGTCAGTTGCTCGAATGCCTCGTGGTCCAGGTCGTTGCTGAGCACGACGAACTGGACGCTACGTGAACGGTAGACCCTGCTCCTGCCGCGGGTGATCGACAGCATGCGGCCTGCGTATTCGGCGAGCATGTTGTCGACAGCCTCGGCTCCGTAGAGCTCGTTGAGTTTTGTCGTGCCACGAACGCGCACCGCTATAAGGCCCGTCTCGCAACGGTCGCAACGACAGGCGTCGATGGCATTGACCAGCATGCGCTGGGTGCCGAGGCCTGTCGCGGCGTCGACGGTTTCGGCAAGTGAGTGGTTGACGAGCTCGCCGACATAGAGCGAGGGGACATTTTCGTCGCCGTCGATGCGAAACCCGCGAGCACGGCAGAGCACGTAGTCGCCTGTGGCGTTGCGCACACGATACTGCATGACGCGACGGTGCTTGGTGCCGTTATAGACCTGGTCTATGTCGTTGATGTAGGCCTCAAGGTCATCGGGATGCACGCGCGTTTTCCAGTAATCGCGACAGTTGTCTATGTGCTCCGAGGGAAGGCCAAGATCGCGCAAGGCGCCTTGTGACCAAAGGGTGCGATGTTTGTCCAAGTTCTCGATAAAGAAATAGCGGCCCTCGTTGAGCATCGAAAAGGCATCGAAAATGCGATCGCTTATTTCGAAGTCGTCGGCGTGGACTTGCGTGATATTGCGTCGATCAAGGTGCATGGCATGACGTAGCTTGTAGTCGTACATGCGATGGTCGGCATCGAGCGTCATGCGATTGGGGGCTTCGCCCAGGGCGGGGTCAGCATACGACACTCCATAGCTAAACGAGCGGGGCATCTCGGAATCGTTGTTTTTGAGCAGGACCGTTCGGCAGTGTTCCAGACGTTCGGCGAGGTCGTCCTCGGTCGCAATCGTAGATAGGATGGCAAACTCGTCGCCGCCTATGCGAAACGCCGCTTCGTCCACTTTCATATACAGTTTGAGATAGAGGCTTACCTGCAAGATATAGCGGTTGCCCTCGTCATGCCCAAAGACGTCGTTGCAGTGCTTGAGATTGTCGATGTCGATGAACGCCATGGTAACGGGGATGTCCTGCCCCCAGAGCTCCTCGAGGGAGCGGGCAAAGCCGCCGCGGTTGCCAAGTCCGGTAAGCTGGTCGGTAAAGGCGGTCCTAATCAGATCATCCTGACGCTCGAGAAGGTCACGGACGGTCTTTTCGAGCGTTTCGGTGTAATTGCTGACAGTATCCATGTCGTAAGCGGCTTTCTGAGGTCGGGCGGATTGCGTCGGGCGAGCTCGTTGTGCACACGCGTTGTTGTTTGGCGCTTTGCGTGTATCCAGGCCCCCGCCTTGCTGCGTTGTTGGGTTAATTTACCGGCTAATGTTCGCTGTTGATAACTGCTGAGTAGTATAAACAACAGTGCAGAATTATATATGGGTGCACATGCTGTGGGCGGCTATTATTCGACAGGCGGTAGCGCGACGATGCGATGTTCGATGAAAATGCGACTGAGACGATATATGTTGACGGGTATACTTGTTCCGGTTTTAAACGCAGGAACGGAGATGGTCGCATGGCACAGCCGGATACGACGCGCACGGTGGGGCTCGCGCTCGAGGGAGGCGGCTACCGCGGTATGTATACGGCGGGCGTGCTCGACGTTTGGATGGAGCACGGTTTGACCTGCGACCATATGGTGGGTGTCTCGGCGGGCGCGGCGTTTGGCTACAACTTTAAATCGCGGCAGATCGGACGCGCCATTCGCTACAACAAGGCCTATTGTGCCGATAAGCGCTATGCGGGTGTAGCAAGCTGGCTGCGGACCGGCGACATGTTCAATGCCGATTTTGCCTATCACGAGGTGCCTATCGAGCGCGATCCCATTGACTTGGAGGCGTATCGCGCCTGTCCCATGCGGTTTACGTGCGTGTGCACCGATATCGAGACGGGCAAGGCCGTCTACCACGACCTGCCCTATGGCGACGAGAGGGATATCGAGTGGATCCGGGCATCGTCGGCGATTCCCGTGGCGACGCGTCCCGTTGCTATTGACGGGCATAAGTATCTGGATGGTGGCGTGGCTGATTCTATTCCCAGTGCATGGCTGTTTGCGCAGGGGTATGACCGCAATATCGTGGTGCTCACGCAGCCGGCGGGCTTTGTGAAGCAGCCCAACAGCGTAATGCCCATGCTGCGTCGCGTGTTCCGTCACTATCCGGAGTTTGTCGCAGCGCTTGAGCATCGGCATGAGGTCTACAATGCCACGCTCGATGACTTGGCACGTCGCGAGGCTGCCGGCGAAATCTTTGTGGTGCGGCCGAGCGAATCGGTGAAGGTGCCGTCGCTGTGCCGCGAACCGGATGAGCTCGAGCGCATCTATCAGATCGGTCGTCGAGATGCGGAGGCGACTTTGCCGGCGTTGGAGGCGTACCTGGCGGGGTAGAGCAAGCTGCCGTGGCCTCGGCGGAAAGCGCGTCCCAGAATCGGCGCTCAGAACGGGCTGCAGTTTCCCAAACGGTGGGGTTTCGGAAAGTACGTCCCGGAATATGCGTTCAGACTGGGACGCAGTTTCCCGTTGAGCCTCTATATGGAAAGCGCATCCCGGAATGGAGGTCCAAGCTGGGGTGCGCTTTCCGCTCTAGAAGATATGAGACTGCGAATAAGCTGCTCGGCCTAGACTTACGCCTGCTGCCAGGTATCGACGAGCTCCTTGGCGGCGGCGTGGGGGTCGTCGGCACTGCAGACGGCGCTCACCACAAAGAAGCCGTCGACGCCGGTGGCCTTGAGCTGCGGCAGGTCGGCCGTCTTAACGCCGCCGCCTACCACGATGGGCACGGGGCTTGCCGCGTGGAGTGCGGCCAGGTCCTCAAAGCTTTTGGTGATGATGGAGCCGTCGGCCGCGCGTCCGCAATCGCGCTTGGTCTCGGTCTCGTGGAGCGGGCCGATGCCCAGGTAGTCGACCAGACTCATGTCGGCGGTCTTGACGTACTCGAGCATCTCCTCGCAGCGGGCCGAAAGGCCCACGATGGCGTCGGGGCCCAAAAGTTTGCGGCAGACCTCGACGGGAATGTCGCTCTGGCCCACGTGCACGCCGTCGACGGCAATGCCCTGCTCGCGCGCGGCAAGCACGCAGTCCAGACGGTCGTCGATCAGCAAGGCGACCTGACCGGTCTTGCCGGCCTGTGCGATTGCCTGCGCGGCGTCGCCGGTCAGCGCGATGATCTCGCGGGCGCTTGCCACCTTGGAGCGCACCTGGATGCAGGTAAAGCCGGCATCGAGCGCCTGGGCCACCACATCGCCCACGGGACGTCCCAGCGTGTTTTCGGGGCCGAGTACCAGATAGGCCGAGATATCAAGGTTGTCGCGGATGCTCATCGTGCTTCCTCCTGCTTTTTTATTTGCGCTTCCATGCGCTCGAGTTTGCCGGTCATGGTGTCGGTAAAACCGGGTCGAATATCGGCTTTGAGCACGACTTCGGTGCGGATGCCCTTGCTCGCCAACACAAAGGTCGCGTCGCGCACGACCTGCATGACCTCGTCCCAGTCGCCCTCGATTTCGGTGAACATCGAGGTGGTGCGGTTGGGAAGGCCGCTCTCGCGAATGACGCGAACGACCTCGGCAACCTCGGCGGAGAGCTCATCGCCGGTGCCGCACGGGGCGATGGCCACAGCGACGAGCGTGTTCATGCCGGTATTGGTTGCAGGCTCGAACATGGCCTATGCCTCCTCGAGCTCGAGTTGGTTATCGGCAATGTCCTGGGCGGTTGCGCGGTAGAGCTCGTCGATAAAGGCGACCTTAAAGCTCGCCGGGGCATCGGCGACGGCGGCGGCACGCGTGCCGGCAACGTTGTAGACGGCGGTGCCGCAGATGGCTGCCGTAAACGGGTCGGCGGCGCAGGCGTACACGGCCAGCACGCCACCCTGCGAGCAACCGCAGCCGGTGATCTTGGACATGAGCGGGCTGCCGCCGTGGGACTTGGCCACGGTCGTGCCGTCGGTGATCAGGTCGACTTCGCCCGAGACCACTACGGCGCCGCCGGTGTAGCGGGCGAGCGCCACGGCGGCATCGCGGGCGGCATCGACCGTGTCGGTGGTATCGACACCGCGCACGCGGCTCAGATCAGCTGCCTCGCCCTTAAGACCCCACAGGCCGGCGAGCGCGATGATCTCGGAGGCGTTGCCGCGCACGATGGCGGGCTTGTACTGCTTGAGCTCGTTTACCAGCTGGGTGCGCAGGCTGCCGATGCCCAGACCCACCGGATCGAGCACCCAGGGCTTGCCGGCGTCGTGTGCCGCCTTGGCCGCGCGGGGAATCGTCTGCTCGTAGATGGGGAAGAGCGTGCCCATGTTGAGATAGATGGCGCCGCCGCCGGCAACGAGCGCCTCGCCCTCGTCGGGCAGATAGACCATGGCGGCCGAACCGCCCACGGCGAGCTGCGCGTTGGCGACAAAGTCAATCGTCACCGTGTTGGTGATGGAGCCGGCCATCGGATTGGTGGCGCGAATCTCCTCCACGGCCTTGACCATATGTTGCTTAAGCTGTTCCGAATCAATCACTGCACATGCCTCCTTGGCATAGAAAAGGGGCGCTGTGCATAGACAGCGCCCCTGTAAAGGCGGCATGCTCCCTACGCCAGCATTAACTGACAGGTTCAAAGGATTGGGCCCCATGCCCTCTCAGCCTCGTGGTTTGCACCGCTGGCACTCCCGCATCGAATCTGTTGTTCCCTATACTAACGCACCTGCCAAAAAGGGACAGGTTTATTTTGGCAGGTCGTTACAATAGGTAGGACCGATACGAATGGGGACCCTATGATCAAACTTGTGCTGACCGATATGGACGATACGCTGATTCCAGCCGGGCATGACGGCGCCAGCGACTACGCCATCGAGGGCATTCATGCCATGCAGGCGGCGGGTCTGCACTTTGGCCCGGTTTCGGGTCGCCAACCGTCCGCGATGGGCTGGATGTTCAAAAATCGTTCCGAGTGCTTCTCGACTGGCGCGTTCTGTAACGGCCAGGTGATGTTTGTCGGCGGCGAAGCAGTCGCCTCGCACGCAATTGGCAACGATGCTCTGATGCGTTTGGCCGACTACCTGGAGCAAGAGACCGACGATACATTTCTAAAAGTCTATAGCCTGGGCGATGACTTTTGGGGCAACGATGCCTATTGCGTGACGAGTGATCCCGAGCGCGTTCGTCGCGCCATGGAGTCGGGCGGCAACGCATGGCTCAAAGGCGAAGAGGCCCCGTGCCGTCCTGTCGTTGATGAAGTGCCGGTGTTCAAGGCGAATATCTGGAGTGCCCGTTCGCGTGAGGAGCTCGCGGAGCTACGCGAGCGCGTTGCCGTTGAGGTGCCGGAACTCTCGCTTGTGTTTCCCAACAACCGCGTGCGCCTGTTTGACATCCTTCCAGCAGGTTGGGACAAGGGTTGCGCTGCGCTGGAGTTGGCGCGCGCTTTGGACCTGACGCCCGATGAGGTGGCCGTATTTGGCGATTCCGATAACGATCTGCCCATGATCGATGCCGTTCCCAACTCCGTTGCAGTCGCCAATGCCAACGAGGCCGTCACGGCTGCCGCGCGCTGGCATATCGGCGCTGCGGTAGACGATGCGGTTGCCGGGGCTCTGCATCAGATTGCCGCCTGTGCCGCGACGGGGGAGATGCCGCCGTTTATGCGTCAGATGGATACGACGGGTTTCGACGTCACGAACGTCTAGGGAGAAAGCTATGAAGCTCCAACAGCTCAGGTATGTCGTCAAAGTTGCCGAATGCGGCAGCATCACCGAGGCCTCGCGTCGGCTCTTTGTGTCGCAGCCTTCGATTACCGCGTCGATCCGCGATCTCGAAAACGAGATGGGCGTGCACATCTTTGAGCGCACCAACAAGGGCGTCATTGTGTCCGAGGAAGGCGAGACCTTCTTGGGCTACGCGCGCCAGGTACTCGACCAGGCCGATCTGCTCGAGGGCAAGTACAAGGGCGCATCCGAGCAGGTGCCGCACTTTAGTGTGAGCTGCCAGCATTATTCCTTTGCCGTTAATGCGTTTGTTGACGTGATCCGCGAGTTCGATGCCGCGCGCTACGACTTTACCCTGCGCGAGGAGCAGACCCACGAGATTATCGAGGACGTCGCGCATATGAAAAGCGAGCTGGGCATCCTGTACTTATCCGAGCATAACCGCGAGGTTATCGAGCGTATGCTCGCCGCCAACGAGCTCGTATTCGAGGGACTCTTCTGCGCCGCGCCGCATGTCTTTGTATGCGCCGACCATCCACTGGCGGACTGCGCCAGCGTGACGCTCGAGGACTTGGAAGACTACCCGTTCTTGTCCTATGAGCAGGGCAGTTATAACTCGTTCTACTATTCCGAGGAGCTGACCTCGACGTTTGAACGTCGCAAAAATATCCGCGTGCGTGACCGTGCGACACTGTTCAACCTGGCTATGGGCCTTAACGGCTACACGGTGTGTTCGGGTGTGATCAGCCATGAACTTAACGGCCCCGGCATCATCTCGATTCCGCTCGATGTGGACGAGTACATGGAGATCGGCATCATCACGCGCAAGAACACGACGCTCACGCGCTACGGCCAAGCCTATATCGACGCGATCCGCCAGCATATCTAGGCTGCTGTGCTCCACGCGGGTCAAATCTCTTTATGGCGGTCCAGACTGATATAGGAAGTATCTATATCAAACTGTTATAAACGTATATTTTACGATGGCCATATGAGCGTTCATACTCTGTCCCAGTAAAGCAATCAATGCAAAGGGAGATATCTATGAGTACTTCGATTCAACCGAACGCGCCGTTTCGCGCCGATATCGTCGGCAGTTTTCTTCGACCGCAGGCCGTAAAGGACGCCCGCGCTGCCTATACGGCAGGCACGCTTGATGCCGAGGGGCTTAAGGCCGTCGAGGACGATGCCATTCGCGATTTGGTGGCCAAGCAGAAGGCCGCCGGCCTGCAGGTGATTACCGATGGTGAGTTCCGCCGCAGTTACTGGCACCTCGACTTTATGTGGGGCCTCAATGGCATTGAGCGCCGTACCTCGCGTACGGGTTATATGTTCCATGATGAGGAGACGACGGCCGATACCGCCGTGGTGACCGGCTCCATCAGCGGCGAGAACCACCCCTTCGTCGAGCACTTCAAGTTCGTCAAGGCGCTTGAGGGGGAGGGCCAGGTCGCACGGCAAACCATTCCGGCACCGATCCAGACGTTCTCTGAGATCACGCTCGATCGCTGCGACGGCCAGCAGGAGAGCCTGCGCGCTGTCTATAAGACCGATGAGGAACTTGCCGACGCCATTGCAGCCGCTTATCGTACGGTGATTGCCGACCTGTACGCAGCAGGCTGCCGCAACATCCAGTTTGATGACTGCACCTGGGGCATCTACTGCGATACCGACTTTGTGTCCAAGACCGGCATGAGCCCGGTCGACCTGCAAAAGGTAAGCGAGCTGGGCGTGGCGCTCAACAACGCCGCCATCGAGGGTAAGCCCGACGACCTGGTCATCAACACGCACGTGTGCCGTGGTAACTACCACTCTACCTATGCCTTCGAGGGCGGCTATGACCCCGTCGCGCCGTACCTGTTTGCGCATGAGGATGTCGATGCGTTCTATCTGGAGTTCGATACGCCGCGTGCCGGTGGCTTTGAGCCGCTCAAGTACGTTGCCCCCGGCAAGAAGGTCGTGTTGGGCCTGGTGACCACCAAGGCCGCTGAGCTTGAGGACGAGGATGCCATTGTCGAGCGTATTCACGAGGCTGCAAAGTATGTTCCGCTCGAGAACCTGTATCTGTCGCCCCAGTGCGGTTTTGCCAGCTGCGAGATTGGCAACAAGCTGACCGAGGACGAGCAATGGGCAAAGATCGCGCTGGTCAAGCGCGTTGCCAAGCGCGTTTGGAAATAGCGGTAACGTTCGCAGGTGACGGCGCGTGCGAGACATGGCGTATCGCGTACAATGGTTCGGATCGTATCGTTCGGGCAGGTTATCCGATATGCCCGATCGCCCTTCCATTCGAAAGGACATCCATGTCCCAATCCTCGACGCCCGCCGTCACCGATGCCATCTACGATGCATCGTCGCTTGGCCGCCCGCGCATGTTCCTGCTCGGTCTGCAGCACCTGTTTGCCATGTTTGGCGCTACCGTGCTGGTGCCCGTGCTCACCGGTCTCTCGGTTTCGGCGACGCTTTTGTTTGCCGGCTTGGGTACGCTACTGTTCCACTTCTTGTCGCGCGGTAAGGTGCCGGCATTTTTGGGCTCATCGTTTGCCTTTATTGCCGGTTATGCCGCAATCGCGCCCAACGGCGAGACCGAGCTTTTGCCCTACGCCTGCCTGGGCGTAGCCTGCGCCGGTCTACTCTATCCGGTACTTGCGGCACTCTTCCGCGCCTTTGGCGCCAAGCGCGTCATGCGCTTCTTCCCGCCGGTGGTGACCGGACCTATCGTCATTTCCATCGGTCTGATCCTGGCAAGCTCCGCCATTGCCAACTGCCAGACCAATTGGCTCGTCGCCGTTATCGCCGTGGCAGTGATCGTCATCTGCAACATCTGGGGCCGCGGCATGGTCAAGATCGTGCCGATTCTGTTGGGCGTCGTGGTGAGCTATGCCGTTGCGGCCGCGTTGGGTGAGGTCGATTTTTCGGGCGTTGCCGCCGCGCCGTGGGTCGGTCTTCCCATCGTGTGGAACAACACCGTGTTTGCGCTCTTTGGGCCGCAGTTCGATAGCGGTCTTGCCACGACGGCCATCATCACCATCATGCCGCTGGCCTTTGCGACCATGATCGAGCATATCGGTGATATCTCCGCTATCGGCTCCACTTGCGAGCGTAACTACATCGCCGACCCCGGCCTGCACCGCACGCTGCTCGGTGATGGTCTTGCCACGATTCTGGCTTCGCTCTTTGGCGCTCCGGCCAACACCACGTATGGCGAGAACACCGGCGTGCTCGCCCTGACGCGCGTGTTCGACCCGCGTGTGATTCGCATTGCCGCGTGCTGCGCCATCGTGCTTTCGTTCTGCCCCAAGTTTGCGGCTGTCATTGCGGCCATGCCGGCGTGTGTAATCGGCGGCGTGTCGCTCGTGCTCTATGGCATGATCAGTGCCGTGGGCGTTCGCAACCTTATCGAAAACCAAGTCGATTTCCAGAACAACCGCAATGTGCTGGTGGCCGCTCTGGTACTCGTGCTTTCGCTCGGCATTGCCTATAGCACTGCCGGTGCCATCGTGCTGGAGCTGGGCGGCGTGACGATTTCGCTTTCCGGTCTTGCCGTGGGTTCGCTGGTGGGCATCGTGCTCAACGCCATTCTGCCGGGTAACGACTTTGAGTTTGATGTCTCCGAGCTCGAGGAGGCTGCTGAGTAGCAGCTGCGTTCAGATAAAACAAGATATGGTGCCCATGCGTATATACGCGTGGGCACCATTTTTAATGCGTCAGTATCCAGCGTATGCCACGCGCCATTCGTAGATCGGTTTGGGCAAAGTGATTGCCGGGGTTGAGTTCCAGTGTTGTTGGAATGCTGCGCTCGACGAGCAACGCTTCCATCGCGCGTGTGTCTTCAAGGACGTGTCGCATCATGCGGTTGGGCGTCTTGGTTTCCTTTTTGCCGAGTGACAGATAGACGGCTTGTGGGCTGCCGGCAAATGGCGCCGTGCTGGCACGGTCGACAAAGTCGGGAAACCATAGCGACCCCGATGCGCTCGCGGCGCGGTCAAAGGCGCCGGTTTGCCAGAGGGACCAAAGCGCGAAGAGGCCCGCGAGCGAGTAGCCGGCAATGCCGCGCCAGGTGGGCGGCTGAGGAAGCGACGACTCCACCTGGGGGATTATCTGATTCAGCAGCTCATCGAGAAAACCGGCAGCTTGGCCGTCGAAAGGCTCGGCATCGCGTACGGTTCCGTCGCATTCCCAGGGGCTCAGCTCGCGATTCCAGTTGAGACCGCCAATGGCGACAAGGGTGAACGGTGGGCAGTCGAGCTCTCGGCAGCGGTCATAAACCTCGCTGCCGTCGCCCATGACTACGGGGAGGTAGATGGCAGGCGCGCTTTCCGTATGATTCGAATAAACGGTTATCTGCTTTTGATGCGCTTCCATGACGGGCTTCTCTCAGTGTTGTGATATCGGCAGCCCCAATTGTCGCACGCCAGCGTATGCCGGTTGGGCTAGACCAAAGACAATCTCGTGCATCCCCTGCGGGCGCAAACAGAAAACGCCACCGCCGGAGGGGAGCTCGGCGGTGGCGTTGCTAAACGGTGCTGGGGCTCGGGGCCTTCGCGGGAGCTGCCATGTGCGCAGAGGCGTCTAAGAACGCTTACGGCTCGCCATGGTGCCTGCGGCGATAGCGGCTGTTCCCGCAAGGACGGTTGCCACGATGGCCGCACCCGAGGTGTCGCCGGTTGCCGCGAGCACGCCGGTAGTCTTGGCTTTCGTGGTTGAAGCCGCAACGGCCTTGGTCGGCTTTGAGCCCTCAGGCTTGGGGTTCTGCTTGGACTCCGCGGGCTTGCTTTCTGCGGGCTTGGTCTCGTCGGGCTTGGGGTCTTCCGGCTTGGCTACCTCGGGAGGTGCGATGGTCGTACTTTTGGCGACTGCTTTGATATAGAGGGAGTCGACCGTGGCGTCGCCCGTGCCGATGGCTTGGCCTGCCTCGTAGATGCCGTCACGGAGCTTGCGATAGTCAATGACCTTGCCGCCTTCGGGCGTCTGGATGGCGGCGTTCTCAATCTTGATGGTGCCGATTGTCTTGCCGTCAGCGCTCATGGCACGGACAAAGATTGCCGCTGTATCTCCTTCGGCCGTTACCTTGCTGCGGATGATCGAGATGACTGCGGGTGTGACGCCCTCGCTGGTCTGGGCGATGATGCCGATGTTCTCGCCTTGGGGTTCGCGCCTCGTCTCGCCATCTTGGTTTTCGCTCATATGACCCAATCCGCTGTCAAGAGCCACAATGGCCCCGCCGACCGC
>CABRHW010000002.1 GCA_902470765.1 uncultured Collinsella sp. | reverse complement strand
CACGAGCGGGGGCTCCTATCTTTTTAGTGCCCTCGGATTGGGTCATAGTGTCTGTCGTTGCCAGGGCATCGGCGTTGCCTTGGCCGTCAATAGTCATCGGGGGCATTCTTAAACGACTACTCAACGGCTATTGCGCACATGGCTCGCATGACAGTCGTCTCTTTTATGTTTCCTTTAGCCGTCGCTGCCTAGGATGGGAGTTAGTCGGCAGGAAGGGAGCGTCTATATGGACGACGCGAGCGAGCGTGCAATCGAAGAGGACATGCTCGATCAGTTCAACTACTTTGATGATGAGGACGAGGAGCTGATCGATCGTCGCGAGCCGGCGTCGCTCGATGCCTTCGACCTTGTTGGTGAAGAGCCCGACGAGGACGAGGTCGAATCAGCAGAGCCCCCACAGTCTTCGCGCCTGGACTCGCTGCTTTCGAGAGTCCCCATGCACCACGGCGCTCGTGCCGGCGCACTCCATATGAAAACTGACTGGCACCAGATCGTGACGGCAGGCAATGAACTTGCCGTCGATGCGCCGCTCACCGATAAGTCATCCATTATCTGCCGCACCGGCATGCTCATGCTGGCAAGCGGAACAGGTGCCTGGCGCGTGCGCGATACCATGAATCGTGTTGCTGCCGTACTCGGCGTCACGATTCACGTCGACCTGAGTCTTCTGTCGTTTGAGTGCACCTGCATCGAAGATGGCCACTGCTTTAACGAGGTCGTCAGCCTACCCACAACGGGGGTCAATACTCATCGCATTTGGATGATGGAGAGCTTCCTAAAGGAAATCGAGATTTACGGGCGCCGGTTTACCGTGCACGAGTACCACGAGATGCTCAAGACCGTTGAGAGCTCAAAGCCCGATTACGCTCCCTGGCAACAGGGCCTTGCGGCAGCCTGTGCTTGCGGTGCCTTCGTCTTTTTGCTCGGCGGCGGCCCTATCGAGATGGCCTGCGCATTCGTAGGCGCTGGTGTCGGCAACTTTGCTCGCTCCCATATTCTCAAGCAGGGCCTTGGCCAGTTTAGCGCGCTGACGATCGGCGTTGCGCTCGCTTGCGTTTCGTATCTGCTGGCATTGCTCGGCCTTGGCCAGGTCGTACCGGGGGCAATGTCGCACCAAGAAGGCTATATCGGCGCCATGCTCTTTGTGATTCCCGGCTTTCCCCTCATTACGGCAGGCCTCGACATCGCTAAGCTCGACATGCGAAGCGGCATCGAGCGTCTTTCGTATGCTGTGTCGATTATTGTGATGGCGACCCTCGTAGGCTGGATGGTTGCCGAGTGTGTGGGACTGGCGCCGGATGACTTCGCCCCGCTTGGTCTCTCACCGCTGGCTCTTACGCTCTTGCGCATGCTGATGAGCTTTATCGGCGTATTCGGCTTCTCGGTGATGTTCAACAGCCCGGTAAAGATGGCCGCGGCAGCTGGGTTGATCGGCGCCGTATCCAATACCCTGCGCCTTACGCTCGTCGATGCGCCGACGGTGCTTCCCTTCCTGGGCCTGAGCGCAGGCATGCCTCCCGAGGCAGCAGCGTTTATCGGCGCGCTGGTATCGGGTCTGCTGGCAAGCTTGGCCGAAGTCAAGCTCACCTACCCGCGCATCGCTCTCACGGTGCCTTCGATTGTCATTATGGTGCCCGGTCTGTATCTCTATCGCTCTATGTATTACATGTGCACCTTCGACACGGTCAACATGCTCGGCTGGTTTGTGCGCGCAGTGCTCATCGTGGCGTTTCTGCCCGTTGGCTTGGGCGTGGCGAGAACCCTCACCGACCCTCGCTGGCGCCACACCAGCTAATTGGTGCAAGGGGGACAGGTTACTTTGCACCAAATGAGTTGCGGTGAAATAGGGACTGAATTGCTGCTTAAAGGGTCAAAACAGTCCGTATTCCACCGCAACTTATGGGGTCGGGGGATTATCGGTGCCCTGCATCTTCATAAACTCAACGCTTACGAAGCGCATGCGTTTCGTGCTAGGCTGGTTCCACCACATAAGTAGTCGCAGACGCGCGTACCACGGGCGGGCGAGATGAAGTTCCAACAGCTCCATCTTGCCCGCCCGTTTTTGTTGCGTGGCACCGCGGTACAACACAGAGAGGAATCTGCCCTTTATGCCTATCAACAAACGAGAGAGCCTGCTGTTCACCTTTATCATGTGCTTTTGCATGGTGCTCTGGATGAGCATCTACAACGTTGCCCTGCAGCACGGGGCCATCAACGGCGAGGTCGTTGCCACTGCGTGGCTCGGCTTCCCCGTTGCCTACATTTTTGCCATGTGCTGCGACTGGTTCGTCGCCAGCCCGCTCGCCAAGGGTTTCGCCTTTAAGTACTTGGTCACGCCGGGCAAGAGCTCGCCACTTGCCATGACGCTCGCCGTCAGCTCCTGCATGGTCGTTCCCATGGTCATCATCATGTCGCTGTACGGTGCCTGCGAGGGTCTGACGCACATGCCCGGCGGCATCCTTGCGAACCTGTATTCCGTGCCCGCGATCTGGATGATCAACATCCCGCATAATTTTGTGATGGCGCTGCCGTGGAACCTTTTGGTAGCCGGTCCGATTTCCCGCTTCGTCTTCCGTCGCGCCTTCCCTGTGGGGACGGTTTTCGAGGAGGAGCATGCCGAGCTCTTGGAGCAGGCTATGGCTCCTGAGTGCGAGTAGCTCGCTTAGGGATCTGCTGAGCGCGGGCGACTTGCTTGGTTGGAGCCCAAAGCGTGGATAGCTCTCTCGGCGACATCGCGGGCGTGAGCGGTGCGCATGACCGGAGGGCCCGTGCTGCTCCGTTGCCCGACGTGCTAGCGCGCAGAACAATCTGTTGGTGCATTCGGCGGCTGCTGAAGCGTTTCGGCAGCCGCTTTTTATACGGAGTTTAAATACAACAGTCTGTTGTATTACGTAGAGTGGTATATCTCTAGCGGGAAAAATGCGAGAGACGGAGCATTATGGCGTTGCTAGTAGGACTGGACGTAGGGTCGACGACGACCAAAGTTTACGCGATGCACGAGGATATGACCGAGGCGTGGTGGGGATATCGCCGCCACGGGGCGTGTCAGACAGCGAGCGTGCGCGCCATGCTCGGCGAGCTCGCCGAGCGCTTTCCCCATGAGTCACTGCGCGTTGCGGTGACCGGCTCGGGTGCGCGCGATATCGCGACCGCGCTGGGCGCCTCGTACGTTCAGGAGGTGGTCGCCAACGCGCTCGCGATCAGCAGGTTCTATCCGCAGACGCGCTGCGCCATCGAGCTGGGCGGCCAAGACGCCAAGATGATCTTCTTCCGCACCAACGATAAGGGAGACATCGAGGTTGCCGACATGCGCATGAACGGCTCGTGCGCAGGCGGTACCGGTGCATTTATCGACGAGATGGCAAAGCTCATGGGGGTCGGCACCGAATCGGGCGAGTTCGAGCAGCTCGCAAGCCGGGGAACGACCGTCCACGAGGTCTCGGGCCGCTGCGGCGTGTACGCAAAGACCGATATCCAGCCGCTGCTCAACGAGGGCATTCCTACCACCGACCTGGCGCTTTCGGCGCTTCACGCGGTCGCCCGCCAAACGATCGGCGGTCTGGCCCAGGGTATCGACATCGAGCCGCCGGTAATCTTCGAGGGCGGTACGCTCGCCTACAACCCCACACTGGTCCGCGTGTTCCGGGAGCAACTGAATCTATCGGACGATCAGGTTATCGTCCCGCGCGATCCGCAGATCATGGTCGCGCGCGGTGCCGCCCTGTCGCTGACCGACATGTTCGCATCGTCCCAACCGATCGACCTTCCCGACGCTTTTGTCCGGCTGGATAAGCTCGAGACGGTCGCGCCCGCAAGCGGGGAGGGACGTCTTGCCCAGCCCTTTTTTGCCACACCTGCCGAGCAGGCGGATTTTACGGCACGCCATGGCAAAGAGACGCCGGCAAAGGGTCCGGATGCGTATGCGCCCGGAGAGACGGTGCGTGTGGCGCTCGGTATCGATTCGGGGAGCACGACGACCAAGTTCGCCCTGGTCGATGAGGCGGGTGAGCTTGTCGATTCGTTCTACGCGTCTAATAACGGCAGACCGCTCGACGTCGCCCAACAGGGTCTTGTCAGCTTGAAGAACCGCTGGGAGACAGCGGGAGTCACGCTTGCGATCGATGCCGTGGGCACCGCGGGATACGGCGAGGAGCTTTTCGCGCGCGCGTTCCACGCCGACTACCATACGGTCGAGACGGTCGCGCACGCCCGCGCCGCGTGCGCATGCGTTCCCGATGCGACCTTCGTGCTCGACATCGGCGGACAGGATATGAAGGCCATCTGGCTCAACCACGGCGTGCTGACCGATATCGTCGTCAACGAGGCGTGCTCTGCGGGCTGCGGCTCGTTCCTCGAGGGTTTTGCCAAAAACCTCGGAATAGCCGTTGAGGATATCGCGACCGAGGCATTTTCGTCCAAAGCCCCCGCCGTTCTCGGCAGCCGCTGCACGGTGTTCATGAACAGCGGCGTCGTTTCCGAGCAGCGGCGCGGTAAGGGTCCGGGCGACATCATGGCCGGTCTCTGCCGTTCGATTATCGAGAACGTGTTCACCAAGGTCATTCGCGTTTCAAATCTCAACCGTCTGGGCGACAAAGTCGTCGTCCAGGGCGGCACGTTCCGAAACGACGCGGTGCTGCGCGCATTCGAGCAGTATCTGGGCAAACCCGTCACGCGTGCGCCCCACCCGGGGCTGATGGGCGCTATCGGTATCGCCCTGCTCGCGCGCGAGGAATGCCGCAAGGGCGACGCCGGCACGTCGTTTATCGGGCTCGATGCCGTGGAGCGCTTCGAGCATCGCGAGTTCGGCGGCGTTACCTGCCGTCGGTGCAACAACCGCTGCCAGCGCGCGGTCGTGGCATTTGGCGACGGCTCGCTTTACGTCACGGGCAATCGCTGCCCGCGCGGCGGCGCCATCTCATGGGATGAGCTCGTGCGCGAGGTTCCCGCGGCGGAGGAGCTGCGTCCGCAGGGTGCTTGCGAGGCACAGGCACCCGGCACGGGGCGCGACCGGACCGCGGCTGCCCCCAATCTCTTTGTCGACCGCGAGAAGCTGCTGTTCGAGTCGTACCCCACGGTTCCCGTCAGCGGGGGGCGCGATGTCACGATCGGCATTCCCCGTGTGCTCGAGTTCTGGGCCACCATGCCGTTCTGGTCGACGTTCTTCAGCACGCTCGGCTTTAAGGTGCGCGTCTCGGGACGCAGCACCAAGGCGATGTACGAGCGCGGTCTGGCGCACGTCACATCCGACACCGTGTGCTTCCCGGCCAAGCTCGTCCACGGGCACATCCGCAATCTCGTCGACGCCGGCGTCGACCGCATCTTCATGCCCATCATCACGACGGTGCCCACCGAAAACACCGCCTCTACCAGCGAGTGGATGTGCGCCGTCGTAAAGGGATACCCCTACGTGATGCGCAATTCCGATAACCCGGAGGAGCGTTTCGGCGTTCCGTTCGATACGCCGCTGTTCCACTGGTACGACGAGGGCGACCGAAACCGCCAGCTCAAGGCGTGGTGCAAGGAGACCTTCGATATCGATGCCGACCTGGTTGCCAAGGCGACCGAGCAGGCGGACCGCGCGCAGGAGACGTTTGAGAACCAGCTGCAGCTGCGCGGCAGGCAGGTGCTCGAGAACGTGCACGAGGACGGCGGCTACGCGGTGGTGATCGCTTCGCGCCCGTACCACAACGACCCGCTGGTCAACCACGGGCTGCCCAAGCTCTTCTCTGAGCGCGGCATCCCCGTGCTGACGCCCGATGCGGTGCCGGGGGTCTGCAACGTCGATCTTTCCAACAGCCGCATCGACATCGTGAACAACTATCATGCGCGCATGCTGTCGTGCGCGGTCATCGTCGCATCGACGCCCGAGCTCGAGCTCGTGCAGATGGGCAGCTTCGGCTGCGGCCACGATGCGTATCTCACCGACGAGATCGCGCGCATGATGGGCGAGATGGGCTCCAAGGTTCCGATGATGATCAAGCTCGATGAGAGCGACGTCGCCGGTCCCATGGGCATTCGCGTGCGTTCGTTTATCGAGTCGGTCAACCGTCGTCGCGCGGAGGAGCGTGCCGAGGGCGCCCGGGTGCACGCGGTCCATCCGCTCGACGACCCGTATAAGGTCAAGTACACCAAGCGCGACCGGCACGACAAGATCGCGCTGGTCCCCAACACCTCCCATGCGTTCTGCAGGCTCATGACCGCGGCGATGCGCAATCAGGGCGTGCGCGCCGAGGCCCTTGATATCGGGCGCGAGGATGCCATCCGCCTGGGCAAACGCTATGTGCACAACGACATCTGCTTCCCCGCGCAAATCGTGATCGGCGAGGCGCTCGCGGCACTCGAGAGCGGTAAGTACGACCCGCACGACGTCGCCGTGGTGACTGGCAAGTATATCGGCGACTGCCGCCTGACGCACTACATGCCCCTGCTGCGCCGCGCGCTCGACGACGCGGGATACGACTATGTCCCGGTGCTCACCAACGACGACGTCGATGCCCACAATGCGCATCCGGGCTTCAAGCTCGGCCTTGGCCCGAGCATCCAGATCGCCTACGGTCTTCCCATGATCGATGCCCTCGAGGCCATGCTTAGGCGCATCCGTCCCTACGAGCTCGAGAAGGGCGCGGCGGACGCTGCGTTCGACCGCGCGCTCGATGAGGTTATCGAGGGCATGGAGCGCTCCGGGCTGAGAGGCCAGGCGACGGGCTTCAAACGCGCGCTTGCGATCATGGACGCCGTTCCGTACGACCGCTCGAACCCGCATCCGACCGTTCTCATCGTGGGCGAGTACCTGCTCAATTTCCATCTCGGCGCCAACCACGAGATCGAGCGCTACCTCGAGGACAACGGGCTCGAGGTCATCGAGGCGCGCATGACCGACGTGATCCGCAAGACCTATTTCTACAAGCATGCGCAGTCGCGCGAGTTCCACGTCGACCTGTCGCTGCCCGAAAAGGCCTGGTACGCCACGGCGGACAACCTGTTCGAGCTCGCGCACGACCGTTGCGACCGCCTGGGCGCGGCGAGCCCGCTCTACGAGCCGCCGACGCGCATGCCCGAGCTCGTGCGCGCGAGCGATAAGATCCTGCACCATACGTTCGATGCGGGCGAGGGCGTGCTGATTCCGGCGGAGATTCTCGAGCACGCCAAGCGCGGCTGCCGCAACTTCGTGATCCTGCAGCCGTTCGGGTGTCTGCCCAACCATGTCGTGGGGCGCGGGCTCATCCATGCGCTCAAGGAGCAGTATCCCACGGCGCAGTTCCTGCCGCTCGACTACGATCCCGACGTGAGCTTCGCCAACGTGGAGAACCGTCTTCAGATGCTCATCATGAACGCCAAGGCGCAGGGGTGCGGTGAGGCGCATGGCGAGACCGCGTAAGGACGCCGATGCGCCCGATGCACGCACCCGTATCATCGAGGCGTTTTGGGAGCTCATCGAGAACAACAGCATCTTCGAGCTGTCGGTTGGCGAGGTGACCCGCGCCGCCCAGTGCAATCGCGGAACGTTTTACTACTATTTTCACGATTTCGATGAACTCGTCGCCATCGCCATAGCCCAGCTGCTGCAGGATAACGAGCTCATCACCGATGCCCTCTGGCATTTTTCGAGCGAGGGCGACCTTTCGGCGTTCGACCGGCGCGACGTCCGCTGCCTGCTGCAGCGCATCGTCATCACCATGAGGGCGGGTGCCGCCGAGCAGGTCGTGCAGGGCATCCATACGATCATCATCGACCGCGTGAGAGAGATCGTCCACCCCGACGGAGAAGAGCTCAAGGCAGATTCGAGCTTTGCGGTGGGCTTTCTGGTCTCGGGCATCATGGGCTTTGTGATGGCGGTCGGCTTTGTCCGGGAGGGCGGCGAGGAGATAGACCTCGAGCAGCCGGGGGACAGCGCGTGCGCGTACCTGAGGGCGGTCGCCATGCAGACGGTGGAAACGGTCGCGCAAGTCGAGGGCGTCGATACATCCGAGCTGCTCGAACGCGTCTCCAAGGAGGCCGATGCCTATCGCGCATCGCGTGCGACGAGTCCCGACGTGGTGAAAGACGCCTAGGGTTTCTCTTGCTGGGCGCCTGTCGCGCATCGCGCGGTGAGTCCCGCGATGCGGTCATAACCTGCATTCATGTGAGCCGGGTTTATAGATATTCCTCCAGCTGTTAACATAGACAACCTGTGGGTAAAGAGACAAAAGCGCCGCCGACGGGCGGGCGTTTTGATTTCGATGAACTCATGTAAGGAAACGAGCATGTTAGATAGATTTACCGATCGAGCGCGCAAGGTCATGTCGATGGCCAAACAGGAGGCGCTCGATCTGCACTCAAATAAGGTGGGCACCGAGCACCTGCTGCTCGCACTCGCCAAGGAGGACGAGGGCATCGCTGCCGAGGCGCTGCGCTCGCTTGATATCTCCTACGACGACATCATGGACACCCTCAAGGAGGTCCAGACCACGGTTCCCGAGCCCAGCGAGGAGACCGAGGCTGCCAAGCTTGCCTTTACGCCGCTCGTCATTAGCGTGATGGAGCGCTCCTTCCGCGTGGCACGTGAGAACAACCAGACCTACGTGTCGACCGAGCACTTGCTGATTGGCATCGTCGAAGAGGGTAACGGCATGGCCATGGACATCCTCATGCGCCTGGGTGTGTCGTCCGCCTCCATCAAAAAGGCTATCGAGAAACTTACCGCCAAGGACCAGGACAAGAAGCGTCCGCTCGCCGGCGCCGGTGCCGGGCGTCCCGGTGCGGGCCTGCCGTTCTTTAGCGGCTCGGACGCGTCGCAGCAAAAGGGGAGCGGCACCGATACGCTTAAGCAGTTCGCCACCAACCTTACGCAGAAGGCGCGCGACGGCGAGCTCGACCCTGTAATTGGTCGCGAAAAGGAAGTCCAGCGTATGATGGAGATCCTTTCGCGTCGCACCAAGAACAATCCGCTTATCTTGGGCGACCCCGGCGTGGGCAAGACGGCCATCGTCGAGGGTCTGGCTCAGCAGATTGCAGCTGGCAACGTGCCCGAGAACCTTATGAACCAGAACATCTGGACGCTCGACCTGCCGGGCCTCGTTGCGGGCGCCAAGTATCGCGGTGAGTTTGAGGAGCGCCTCAAGAACGTGATCCAGGAGGCCACCGAAGCTGACGACGTCATCCTGTTTATTGACGAGATGCACACCATCATCGGTGCCGGCTCTGCCGAGGGCTCCATCGACGCGAGCTCCATGCTCAAGCCCGTGCTCGCGCGCGGTGCCTTCCAGATTATCGGCGCCACCACGGCCGAGGAATTCCGCAAGTACCTCACCAAGGACCCGGCCTTCGAGCGTCGCTTCCAGACCATCGATGTCGAGGAGCCGAGCGTCGAGGACACGGTCAAGATCCTGACCGCGCTCAAGCCGCGCTACGAGGAGCACCACCATGTGCGCTATACGCAGGGTGCTATCGAGGCCGCCGCGAACCTCTCCAACCGCTACATCCAGGATCGCTTCCTGCCCGATAAGGCCATCGACCTCATTGACGAGGCCGGCGCCCGCGCCCGCATCGCCGCCAACCGCGCGCCCGAGCCGGTGCGCGAGGCCGAGCATCGCATAGAGGAGCTCAAGGCCGCCGCGCAGGAGGCCACCGAGAGCGACGACATGAACAAGGCCGCCGAGATCACCGAGCAGCAGAAGGCCGCCGAGATTGAGCTCGCCGAGGCCAAGGCCGCCTGGACCGCCGAGCTCGACGCCAGCCCGCTCACCATCGACGTCGCCCAGATTGCCGACATCGTGTCCGTGACCTCTGGCGTGCCGGTTTCCTCGCTCACCGAGAGCGAGAGCCGGCGCCTGCTGCAGACCGAAAGCGTGCTCAAGACCCGCATCATCGGCCAGGACGAGGCTGTCGAGGCCGTCGCCAAGGCCGTGCGCCGCAGCCGCTCGCCGCTCAAGGATCCGCGTCGCCCCGGCGGCAGCTTTATCTTCCTGGGTCCCACCGGCACGGGCAAGACCGAGCTCGCCAAGACGCTCGCCGAGTACCTCTTTGGCAGCAAGGACGCGCTCATCAGCTTCGACATGTCCGAGTTCGGTAGCGAGTTTGAGGTCTCCAAGCTCATCGGTAGCCCTCCGGGTTACGTGGGCCACGACGAGGGCGGTCAGCTTACCAAGGCCGTTCGTCGTCACCCGTACTCGGTCGTGCTGTTCGACGAGATCGAGAAGGCGCACCCCGACATCTTCAACATTTTGTTGCAGGTGCTGGAGGAGGGTCGCCTGACTGATAGCCAGGGCAAGACGGTCGACTTCCGCAATACCGTGATTATCATGACGTCCAACGTGGGCGCCCGCGAGATCGCGCAGGATGCGAGCGTCGGTTTTGGCACCACCGGTGAGCAGGGCCTTACCTCGAGCGAGATTAAGGGCCGTGCGATGGGCGAACTTAAGCGCCTGTTCCGCCCCGAGCTGCTCAACCGTATCGACGACATCGTGGTGTTCCAGAAGCTTTCGGGCGAGAATCTGACCAAGATCGCGCACCTGCTGGTGGACGACCTGCGTCAACGCCTGATTGCCAACGGCATGAACATCAAGCTCACCGATGCGGCCTACGACAAGATTGTGGCCGAGGGCACCGACCTCACCAATGGCGCGCGTCCGCTGCGCCGTGCCATCCAAAAGCTCATTGAGGACCCGCTGTCCGAGGAACTGCTGGCCGGTGAGTGGGGCGAGGGCGATACCGTTCAGTGCGATGTGGCCGACGGCAAGTTTGTCTTTAGTCACGGCACGGGCGAGATTCCGGCACCGCGTCCGGCGGGCACGCTCGGTGGCGATACCGCCCCGGCGGCTCCGCACACCGGCAACGTCGCGCCCGTGAGCGGCGGCGTGACCTCGGGCCCCGGCGGCATGATGCAAGCCGGTTCCGGCGCGCTGTAAAGTGTGAAATAGTCTGAATGAAGGGGATGTTCCAGCTGGGACGTCCCCTTTCTAGTAAAAACGGTATTTATCCTAAATGCTATACTAAATTAAGGAAAGCGTATAGCAAAAGGAGCCAACATGTCTATGTCGATACTAGACTCACGGCCGGTTCAGATGAACGTGCGCATGGATCGCCAACTCAAGGATGCCGGGGACGCCGTTTTGGCACAGATTGGTATGACGCCGTCGCAAGCCGTGAGGGAGCTGTGGCAGTATTTGACCGAGAACGGCCATATGCCCGCAAAAAAGAATAATGACGAAGCCCCGTCTGACGACATACGATCGAAAACACGTTTGCCCCATGTCTCGGAAGGGGCTGCGTTAGTTTCGAGTTTTTACGAGCGGTTCTCGATTCAGAGGCCGAGCACCGATGAGGCCTTCGATTACGACGAGTTATACGACCAAATGATGAGCGAGAGATTTAGCGATTGGATCGAATCATGAGCGTCGTCGGAACGAAGCATACGCTCAAACTGTTAGTAGACACGAACGTCTGGCTAGATTACTTTCTCGCTCGCACGAATGCGACCAGGTCGATAGTCGAGCTCTTTTCTCGTGCAGCGGAAGCGGAGGATATCGTCCTCTTCTCGTCCTCCCTGTCTGTCAAAGATGTCTATTACATCTTGGGAAGGACGATGAAGGCCGACGCCCGCCGCGGGGGAGCTCTCACTCCAGAAGCCATCGCCGGTGCCGACGAGACGGCGTGGGCGTGCATCCGCCTTATTCGGCAAAAGTCGATTATCGCTTCGGTCGGCGCAGACGAGGTCTTTGATTCGTTTGTGTTCAAACAGCATCACAATGACTTTGAGGATGACCTGATGCTGGGCGTTGCCAATCGCATCGACGTCGATTACGTCGTGACGGAGGACAAAAATCTCATTAAGCATACCAATGGCGTATGCATAAACGTTGATCAAGCGTTGAGGTTGGTTGAAGGGTCCAGCGTCCCTTCGGCGCGGCCCGTCTAATATGCTTTATCTTGATAAAGTGGTGTTTCCCCGCCGTTAGCCGATGATGCGAGGGCGCTCGGCGTTTTCGACTGGTTTATGCACGCAAAGTCTGGGAATATACAAGTCGCATGTCTTACTGTCTAACCAGTTGCGCCAAGGAGGCACCATGGACTACAAGATTACCGGCTACGAGCCCGCCCAGCTGTTCCATTTCTTTGAGGAGATCAGCGCGATCCCCCGTGGGTCTGGCAACGAGAAGGGCATCAGCGATTTCCTGGTTGCGTTTGCCAAGGAGCGCGGTCTCGATGTGTATCAGGACGAGGTCTACAACGTCATCATTCGCAAGCCCGCATCTGCCGGCGCCGAGAATGCCCCGACCGTCATGCTGCAGGGCCACATCGATATGGTGTGCGACAAGTTGGGCTCCGTTGAGCACGACTTCACGACCGATGGTATCGACCTGGTCGTCAAGGACGGCGTTCTCACCGCCAACGGCACCACCCTGGGCGCCGACAACGGCATCGCCGTCGCGCTTATGCTTACCGTGCTCAACGACGATTCGATTGCCCATCCGGCCCTCGAGTGCGTATTCACCACCGACGAGGAGACTGGCCTGGTCGGCGCCGAGACGCTCGACAAGTCCCAGATTAGCGCCCGCACCATGATTAACCTTGACTCCGAGGAAGAGGGCGTTGCCACCGTCAGCTGCGCCGGCGGCGTCGTCGTTACCTACACCTGCCCGATCGCGCGCGAGCACAAGACCGGTAGCACCCTCACGCTCGACATCTCCGGCCTGCTGGGCGGTCACTCCGGCAGCGATATCCACCTGGAGCGCGGCAACGGCAACCTCATCATGGCCCGCATCATCGACCGCCTGATGGTTGCCGGCGAGCCCGCCATCGTCAGCTTTAACGGCGGCACTAAGGACAACGCCATCAACCGTGAGTGCAAGGCTGTTCTGGTCTACGCCGACCACGCTGCCGCCGAGGCCGCGGCCCAGATTGCAAAGGGCATCATCGCCGACGTCACTGCCGAGCTCGAGGTCTTCGACCCCGGCTTTACCTGCACCGTCGAGATTGCCGACGGCGCCGAGGTCGAGGCCATGGACCAGAAGTCCGCGCTTGCCCTCATCCGCGCCCTGCGTCTTGCCCCCAACGGTGTGATTCGCCGCAACGTCGCCACCGACGGCTCCGTCGAGGTTTCCTCCAACATCGGTGTGGTTGCCACTTCTGACGACGAGGTCAAGATCATGTTGTCTCCGCGCTCCTCGATCACCTCGCTGCAGAACGAGTTCAAGGACCGCCTGCAGACGCTGGCCGATGTCCTGGGCTTCGACGCCAAGTTTGAGTTTGAGTATCCCGGCTGGAGCTATGCCGAGCATTCGCCGGTCCGCGACGTCTTTGTCGAGAGCTATCGCGAGCTCTTTGGCTCCGAGCTGCGCATCGAGTCCATTCACGCCGGCCTTGAGTGCGGCCTGTTTGCCGAGGCCCTACACGGCCTGGACGCCATCGCCGTGGGCCCGACGCTCTCCGACGTCCACACCCCGGACGAGAGCATGGAGCTCGCTTCTGCCGAGCGCTTCTACGAGCTGCTCATCGACGTCCTCAAGCGCCTCGCTGCGTAAAGGTCGCGCTGGCAGCAGTCCGAGCCACGTGCTAGCAGATTGCAAATGACATTACGAGAGGGGGCGCCCGGTCTTTTGCGACGGGTGCCCCCTCTCTTTTGTTTGAAAAATGGGAAATAGTCTGGTGTCTAGTCCATTTCTGCCCTGATGAGGTCGAGGGTGCGCTGGCAGTTTTCGCGGACGGGGCCGAGCATATGCTCGCGCAGGTCCGCCATGCCGGGCAGGTCGGCGTATTCGTCCATGACCTCTTCCATGCAAATGGGCACCTCGTAGGCGAGGTCCATCATGGTCGCAAAGCAAAACTTCTCGGATAGCCCGGCATCGGTGAGCGTCGCCTCCAGCGCGGGGTCTCCCATACCGTGGTATCGGCGGATAGCGCCTGGACCGATGCGCCCCACACGATTTTCGCCGCCAACGCTCATGGCAAGGCGCGCTTTTCGCCGCATACGTTCGTATGCCAGCACCGATGCAACGTCATACATACGGGCCATCATAGCTGTGCCGCCGTTTCCAAGGAGCAGGGAATAGTTTTTCGCGTGCGCATCCGGTGCGCCGATAATGGCGTTGAAGAACAGTATCTGCGTAAACAGATACAGGTTAAGTTGATGGTGGCTCGTATTTACGAGGAGCTCTTGAATGTCGCGTGTGGTCGGGCCGCCGTCTGCCGTGTACTTTTGGGCGGGCATCACCCCAAGTGCCTGACAGAGGTCTTCTTGATGTAGGCGCCTGATCGTTCCGTCTTTGACTTTCACGCGGTCATAGCGCTCAACAATGAGGGCGGGCTCGTCCTCAAATAAGCGATATTCAACGTTTGCCGTTGCGATACCGGCGCGCTGGGCGCTTTTCATGCAGACAAACTCATTAAGAGCCTCAAGTTTAAATCCGATGACGCCATTTTTGAAAATATGCGTCGTGGGCGAGGAACCCACGCATTCGCACCAGCGACCGTCTATGAGCGCGAGTGCGAACTTGCCCTGGTTGCCTCCAAGTGACCAACTTTCATCTAAGCCCATCCACGATGTCTCGCGGTCATCCCTGATCGACTTGAGGCGCAAGGCAATCTCGTGGTCGTCTATAGGGCGGTATTCGCCAGTGCGATGCAAGACGGCGTCGATATCTTCTTCGGCACAAAATTGCACGCCGCCCGGACAGTCGAGTCCGATACGGCTGAGTAGTGCGATGGGATTGTTGGGCCTAACGTCGAATTCCGCGGCAATCGCTTTTCGTTGGTCCTCGCTGTCGGGTAGAAGGCCAAACAGGTACGGATTCATGACCTGTTGTCCGTATGCGCGATTCGATACGGGTATGTTGGTCGATAGGGCTGGCCCGTCATAGTCATGATCGTAGGTAAAGCTGATAAGACCGTTCTCATCTTGCGTGAGCGTTCCCGCAGGTACGCCGCAAATAATGGTCCGAAGTGATGTTCTGGCCATTGGCTATTTCCCTTCGGGCTTGGTTTTGCTAGATGCGTTTGCGGCAATCGAGACTCCGAGATTGGACATGGCGAAATCGGCGAAGACCTCGTCGTAGAGTGCGGATGTAAAGGGGACATCTGGAAGAGCCGAAATGGCGGTACTACGACGGTTGCGATGATGAGGACGTTGAGTGTGATGGCGCCTGGGGATGCTGCGAGGCAGCGGATTGGCATGCGGGGCGTCGACTGGTCGCTCGTTTTTCGCTTCGCCGATATCCCCTTGTGCTGCGAGTGCCAGTCCAAGAGCGTCGAAAATCGCCAGCAACTTGTCGAGTCGAATGCCGGTGGCGTCTCCTAGCTCGAGCGATGCGAGCAGGCGCTCCGAAACACCGGCCTTATTAGCGAGGGCGGCACGGGTGAGACCCTGAGCCTCGCGTGCCTGGCGCACGTAGATGCCAGCTTGGCGCGGTGTGGTGATGGGAAGGGTATCCACGGCGATCTCCTAACGTGCAGACTTTTGCATCATAGTATGACATGCAAAAGTCTGCATGAAAAGGCCTCATGCAAAACTCTGCATGAGGCCTCATCCGGACGTTTAGTTTTGAAGGGTGTTTTACAGCGCCAAAATCCCCAGATGCTCCAGCAAAATCTTGAGGCCGATGAGGACGAGCACGACGCCACCCACGATGGTGGCGGGCTTTTCGTAGCGCGCGCCAAAGGTGTGGCCGATCGCTACGCCGGCAACGGAGAAGACAAAGGTCGTGATGCCAATGAGCGACACGGCGGGAACGATATCGACCGAGAGCGCGGCAAACGAGATGCCCACGGCAAGCGCGTCAATCGAGGTGGCGATGGCAAGGATTAGATATTCGCCCAGGTCGATCTTTTCGGCATCCTTGCCGTCGCCTTCGTTCTCGTCCTCAGTAAAGGCTTCCCACAGCATCTTGCCGCCGATAAAGGCGAGCAGGATAAAGGCGATCCAGTGGTCGATGGGGCTGATGATGCCCATGAACTGGCTACCAAGGGCCCACCCAATTACGGGCATGCCGGCCTGGAAACCGCCAAAGAACAGGCCGAGTATCACGGCGACCTTAAGGTTGATCCTTTTCATGCCAAGGCCCTTGCAGATGGATACGGCAAAAGCGTCCATAGAAAGGCCGATAGCGAGCAACACAAGCTCTGCGAGTCCCATAGTCTGGCTCCCTCTCTGCGGGCGGGCCCGCGTGTGCCTCTTGGGGGAGTAACAAAAAAGACCCGTGGCGTACGCGTTGCGCGCACAGCCACGAGTCTCGTTCATTAAGGCAAGCCAGGCCGCATCGGCCAGTGTGTTGACTTGCCGCGCCACCGGAGGCGAACCCGATCACGCGACTACTCCCTCATTTATGCGAATCCCGATGCTACCACATGAACAGCTGATTTGGGTTGGGCTCTCAGCTGTGTTCGCTCATTCTGTAAGCATCGGATTTCGCAAGCGCCGCAGGGACAAACCGTGAGAAACTATTTAGCGTTTATGGAGCGTATACGATGGGAGCGATGCCTTGGATAAGAACGAGCTGCAAAAGCGTATGGAACAGGCCATCCGCCTGACGGCACCTGGTCAGCCGATCCGCACCGCCCTCGACATGATCATCGCCGGTCACCTGGGCGCCCTTATCTGCGTCGGCGACACCGAAAACGTGCTCGCTGCCGGTAACGACGGCTTCCCGCTCAACATTTCGTTTACCTCGAACCGCCTGTTCGAGCTTTCCAAGATGGACGGCGCCATCGTTATCGATGGCGACCTCACCCAGATCCTGCGCGCCAACTTCCACCTCAATCCCGATCCCTCGCTCGCCACGAGTGAGACGGGCATGCGTCACCGTACTGCCGCTCGCATGTCGGTGCTCACCGATGCCATCGTGATCTCGGTTTCGGCTCGTCGCGCCGTCGTCAACGTGTACGTCCACGGCAAGAGCTACGAGATCCAGCCCGTCACCACCATCATGAGCTCGGTCAACCAGCTCGTCGCCACGCTCCAGACTACCCGTCAGTCGCTCGATCGCTCCCTGCTGCGCCTGACGGCCCTCGAGCTCGACGACTACGTCACGCTCGCCGACATCACCGGCATTTTCTCGAGTTTCGAGATCATGCAACAGGCAAAGACCGAGCTTAAGGATTGCATCGTTAAGCTGGGTAACCAGGGCAAGCTCGTGCAGATGCAGCTTGAGCAGCTCGCGGGCTCCAGCATGGATACCGAATACGACTTGATGATCCGCGACTACGCAAGCGATTCCTCTGAGGCCAACGCCGAGAAGATTCGCGCCGAGCTGAGTCGCATGACGCCTAAGGACCTGTCTGACCCGCAGCACGTGGCGGCAGTTCTGGGCTATGACGACCTGGACGAGGACTCCGTCATGACGCCGCTGGGCCTGCGCACGCTTTCGCGCGTGTCCGTCGTGCGCGACGGCGTGGCCGAGAAGATCGTCGACGAGTATGGCTCGCTGCAGGAGCTCATGGACGACATCAGCGAGGATCCGGAGCGCTTGGGCGACTTTGGCGTCAACAACCCTGCCATTCTTGCGGACTCGCTGTACCGCATGAAGGGCACCAAACAGGGGAACGCATAATGGCGCCCGTATGCGCTGTGGTCGTTGCCGGCGGCAGCGGCCAGCGCTTTGGAAATCCCGGCGGCAAGCAGCTCGTTAACGTGGCGGGCCGTCCGCTCATGAGCTGGTCCATCCGCGCGTTCGATCGTAGCGACAAGGTCGGCCACATCGTGGTGGTGTGTCCTGCCGAGCGCCGTGCCGAGATGCGCCGCCTGGCCATCGACCCGTTTGACTATGACACGCCCATCAGCTTTGCCGATGCCGGCGATACCCGTCAGGATTCCACTCGTGCCGGCGTGCATGCGGTTCCGGCGGGTTTCGAATATGTCGCCATCCACGATGGCGCTCGTCCGCTCATTACGACCGAGGCCATCGACCACGCTATCGACGTGCTCATGGGTGACCGCTCGCTCGACGGTGTCGTGTGCGGTCAGCCCGCGATCGACACGCTCAAGATCGTCGACGGCGATAATATCGTCGAGACGCCGCCGCGTGAGCTCTATTGGGCCGCGCAGACGCCGCAGATCTTTAGCGTCGATGCTATGAAGCGCGCCCACGCTGCAGCCATTGCCGAGGGCTTTATCGGCACCGATGATTCGTCGCTGGTCGAGCGCATGGGTGGGCGCGTCCGCTGCGTCCAGAGCCCGCGCGATAACCTTAAGGTGACGGTGCCCGAGGACTTGCGTCCCGTAACCGCGATTCTGCTTGGCCGCATGGCCGAGGGAGAGGACCTTCCCCATGTTCAGTAACCTGCGCATTGGCCATGGCTACGACGTCCACCGTCTGGTGGAGGGGCGTCGATGTATCATCGGCGGTGTCGACATTCCCTACGAGCGCGGCCTGCTGGGCCACTCGGATGCCGATGTGCTCGCGCACGCCTTGGCCGACGCCATTCTGGGCGCCTGCCGCGGGGGAGACATCGGCAAGCTATTCCCCGACACCGATCCCGCCTACGAGGGTGCCGATTCGATGGTGCTGCTTGCCCGCGTGATGGACTATGCGCGCGAGCTGGGCTTTGAGTTTGTCGATGCCGATTGCACCATTGCCTGTCAGCAACCCAAGATCACCCCGCACCGCGATGCCATGCGCGCCAACCTTGCCCATGCCCTGGGCGTTGACGTCGAAAACGTGGGCGTCGCCGCCACTACGACCGAAAAGCTCGGTTGGGAAGGCCAGGGCGAGGGAATCGGCGCCTGGGCCGTCTGCCTGCTACAGAAAACCGTTAAGGAGTAACGAATGCGTATCTATAACAGCGCTACCCATAAAAAGGAAGAGTTCCAGCCCATCGAGTCCGGCAAGGTCCGCATGTACGTGTGCGGCCCCACGGTCTACGACAACATCCACATCGGCAATGCCCGCACGTTCATCAGCTTTGACGTGATTCGTCGCTGGCTCATCGCGAGCGGCTACGAGGTCACGTTTGCCCAGAACCTCACCGATGTCGATGACAAGATCATCAAGCGCGCCAACGAGCAGGGCCGTACCGCCGCCGAGGTTGCGACGGAGTTCTCTGACAAGTTTATCGGCGTTATGCGCGCCGCCAACGTGCTCGATCCCGATGTGCGTCCTCGCGCCACCAAGGAGATCGGCCCCATGATCGCCATGATCAAGACGCTCATCGAGCAGGGCCACGCCTACGCCGCCGATAACGGCGACGTGTACTTTGCCGTGCGCAGCGATCCCAACTATGGTCAGGTCTCGGGCCGCAACATCGACGACCTTATGGTTGGCGCGCGCATCGAGGAGAACGAGGACAAGAACGACCCGCTCGACTTTGCCCTGTGGAAGGCCGCCAAGCCCGGCGAGCCCAGCTGGCCGAGCCCCTGGGGCGAGGGGCGTCCCGGTTGGCACACCGAGTGCGCCGCCATGGTGCACCGCTACCTGGGCACCCCGATTGACATCCACGGCGGTGGCTCCGACCTTGCCTTCCCGCATCATGAGAACGAGTGCGCCCAGGCCACCTGCGCCTGGCACCAGGGCTTCTCCAACACCTGGATGCACACGGGCATGCTGCTGGTAGACGGCGAGAAGATGTCCAAGTCGCTCGGCAACTTCTTTACGCTGGCCGAGGTCCTCGAGCAGCACTCCGCTGCCGCCCTGCGCCTGCTGATGCTGCAGACGAGCTATCGCTCACCTCTCGACTTTTCTTGGGAGCGCCTGGAGGGTGCCGAGAACTCGCTCACGCGTATCGCCGGTACGGTCGAGAACCTGCGTTGGGCCGCGAACCATGCGACGGCCGATGCCGATGCGGCTGCCGCCGAGGCGTTTGCCGCCAAGGCCGCCGAGACCCGCGCCGCCTTTAAGGAGTGCATGGACGACGACTTTAACACCGCCGGTGCCATGGGTGCCGTCTTTGGCTTTGTGACCGAGTGCAACCAGTACCTGGAGCAGGCGGGCGATGCTGCCGACAAGGCCGCCGCGCTTGCCGCCGCCGACACGCTGGCCGAGCTGCTCGATACGTTTGGCGTTGAGCTCCCCGAGCCCAAGGTAGAGCTGCCGCTGGGTCTGCTAGGCGTTGCCGCCGGCCTGGTCGCCTACACGGGCGACGACGTGGACGAGGCTGCTGCCAAGATTCTCGAGGCCCGCGCCGAGGCCCGTGCCGCCAAGAACTGGGATCTGGCCGACGCCATCCGCGACCAGCTCAAGGACCTGGGCCTCACCATTGAGGATACCGCCGCCGGCACCCGTATCAAATCTCTCTAATCCCCGCGGGTTTCCCAAGCACCCGACCTTGCCGTTCAAACCGTCGCTCGCGTACTCAAGTACGCGTCGCTCCTCTTTCACGGCAATCTCGGGCACTTGGAAAACCCGTACCGACCGCCCGAGCCACGGCACCTTGCCTTTCAATCGTCGGGCATGACCTCAAGGTCTATGCCCTCCTCTTTCAAGGCAATCTGCCGCACCTCGGGCGGTCGTTTCGTTTGTTCTATTGATAATTGTTTTTAAGGAGGCCGTCTTATGGCCGACAATCGCAAGCGTGCGCCTCGTGGTGGCAAGCAGGCTGCTTCTGGCTCGCGTCCGATTCGCCGTAACGACCGCGCTGCCGCTTCCAAGGGGCAGCGCGAGCGCACCCAAGCAGCGCGTCCGCAGCGCGAGCGTGGCCGCGACAACGTTCAGGCTCCCAAGGGCGAGTTTATCGAAGGCCGTCGTGCTGCCGCCGAGGCGCTACGCACCGGTTTTCCCATCAAGTGCGCGCTCATCGCCGAGGGCGGGGAGCGCGATGCCGCCCTGTCGCGCCTGGTCGATGACCTCAATGCCGCGGGTGTCCGCATTAAGTACGTGCCGCGTGCACAGCTCGATGCGCTGTCGAGCCATGGCGCTCACCAGGGCATCGCACTCGAGGTAGGCAACTTCCCCTATGCCGATGTCGCCGATATCCTCGACCGCGCGGGCGACGGTCCGGCGCTTGTCGTGGTGCTCGACCACGTGACCGACGACGGTAACTTCGGCGCCATCGTGCGCTCCGCCGAGGTCGTGGGCGCCGCGGGCGTTATCATCGCCAACAAGCGTGCCGCTGGCGTGACTGTGGGCAGCTACAAGACTTCAGCCGGCGCCGTCATGCATTTGCCCATCGCGCAGGTTCCCAATATCGCCCGTGCGCTCGATGACCTCAAGGCCGCTGGCTTTTGGGTGGGCGGTGCCTCCGAGCACGCCGGGGGCAGTTGCTGGGACGCCCCCTTCGAGGGTCGCGTGGCACTCGTCATGGGCTCCGAGGGCGACGGCATCTCGCGCCTGGTGCTCGAGAAATGCGACTTTTTGACCAAACTTCCCCAGCGTGGCATGACCGAGAGTCTCAACGTGGCCCAGGCAACGACGGCGTTGTGCTTTGAGTGGCTGCGCCGCAATGCCGGCGAGCTCATGGGGGAGGAGTAGCGCATGTCCAAGAAGAACCGCGCCAAGTCCAAGGCCAAGCGCTTTGGCGAAGGCTCGGCCAAGCCGATTGTTTCGGCCGCGACCTATGGCGTGGGCGGCAATGCGTTTGCGCAGGCCATCGCCGATCCGGTCTCGACGGTGCACTCCAATAAGCCCGAGCTGCTGGTGGTCGACGGCTACAACGTGATTCACTGCACGCCGCGCTACGAAAAGCTCGTGTACGACCATTCCGATGATCCGTATTCCAGCGACGTTCACGATATGGCGCGCACCGCGCTCATCAACGATGTTGCGGCGTTTGCCCAGGGCCGCTACGAGGCTGTGATCGTGTTCGACGGTGCGGGCAATATCTCCAGCGAGCGCCCCAACCTGCCGGCCCGTGGCGTGCGCATCGAGTTCTCGCCGACGGGCGTATCGGCCGATACCGTGGTGCAGAAGCTCTGTATCGAGGCGCGCGAGGAGGGCCGCGCGTGCTCCGTGGTGTCGAGCGACGGCACGATCCAGGCCGTCGTCATGGGCAAGGGCGTCACGCGCATCTCGAGCCGCATGCTGGTGGACGAGATCAAACAGATCGATAACGACGTTCACGAGGCCGAGGAAGCCCCGCAGATCAAGATGACCCTGGGCAGCCGCCTGAGCCCCGATGCCCTGGCCAAGCTCAAGGCCCTTCGCGGGAGGTAGGGAAGTTGGCGGGGCAATGCTGCCTCGCTAACTCCATTCAGCGATGTCGATCATTCTTTCGAGGCGCCACGTTAGCGCCTCTTTTAGATAAGGCAGTCTCGCTGCTAGGGCATCGTTTTTAGACAGAATCTCGATCGCCTCGTCGACAAAGCCCTCGAGTTTGTCGCCGTCAAACCAGCCCATGTCCTCGACGAGCAACATTTGTTTGGCGGGACTTGAATGAAATTGTGCGCTGGTAAAACTGTGCTCTCCCGCCCTAAGCTCCTCTAGTGATATGTTGCACCAGAGTGATGAGCCCGAATCGAAGATGGGGGCTGGTCTGCAGGCCAGTGAGTTGACGTTTCGCACGAGGCCGAAGTTGCGCCAATGACGGTCGTAGTTGGCAATGATGTCATCGCATACGATCATGCGGTCAAGGGCATCCTTAACGCCTGTCACCCCGAGCTCCTCGCAGTTTGCTACATATCGCTCGTAGTCGGTTAGCCGTTCATCTGCGTTTGCGTGCTGGTTTACATAGAACGCAGGGACATACTCTTCTTCATCAGTTAAGAAGACATCGCATATGCTCAGGGCGGAAGTGCCCGTACCCTCGAGCGAGTAAGGCACATAATCGCAGGCGTTTAGGATGCGACGGTGGAGCGCGGTCGCCACCATCTCGTTATAGGGTTCCTGGTTTAGATGCGCACCTGCCTTGTGGAGGATTCGACGGTCACCCTCGCATGTCCAGTACTTTTGAAGATTGCCGTCCGAGGTGTTGTCGGGCTTTGCGGCAGCCGCCTTGCCCTCCGGGGCGAAGGGCGCAATGGTTAGCGAGACATCATCAAAAGCATTATTGAAGAAATTGATATCTTCCCACGCGAGACCGGAGTCTTCGGGCCTAATCCAATACTGGTCGGATAGGGAGAGGCCGAGATTTCGCTGGATGAGTTCGTCGGGAACATCGACTGCGGCTTCTGCAAGCAGGGAGGCTAGCCCAATGCGTGCGAGCGGGATACCGCGGCCGCGCCACCAGATGCGGAAGGAGTCGAGCGATACAGGTTTGCTGGGAGCAAAAACTCCAATAGGGGCGTGGGCACGATCGACGTCGGCGCCGATGTGGGTGAAGTCATTCCGTGATCTGCTGTAGACCAGCTGGGCGACTTCGTGCGTGCGGTTCATGAGGGTAAATGCGATTTCGCTTTTCCCATGTCCACGACGAGGCCGTCCCCCTCTTTTGGTTGCGGAGCGGAGTCGCGTGTCGACGCTGTCTTTGTCGATGAGCCATACACCAGAAGCCTTGCGGGCCTCAAGTGCTCCGTTTTTTATGAGCTCCTGCACCCTGCGCGGAGTGATGCCGAGCAGCTCGGCTGCTTCCTTTGTAGTCAACATCGCGAAACCCTTCGCCAGAACGAATAGTTTTATATATAGCAATTGTAATTAAAACTATTCGTTCTGGCGAATGGTTTTGAGATTGAGGGCGAACCGACAGAAATGAACGGGGCTGGTACCTGTTGTTGCTGGATTTTGCATATTTGTATAACGCCGTGTGGCCTGTTGCGCCCCGTCCGCAATTCCTTTATCCTTAACAGGCTTCGCGCGAAAGCGCCAAGTGTGCCAGTGTGGCGCAACGGTAGCGCAACTGATTTGTAATCAGTGGGTTGCAGGTTCGATTCCTGTCACTGGCTCCATGAGAGTTTCGGGCTCTGTTCCCTTGTGGGACAGGGCCCGTTTCTATTTAGGTGGTGCGCCATCGGGTCAGCGCCCATTCCGTTTTCGGTTTGTCTCGTCCTCCAGTTTGTCTAAATCTGTAACACCAAGACCGATATTTGGCATCTAACTGTTACAGATTGAGATGAAACTTAGGGTGTTTTAGGAATATCTTGATCTGTAACATGTAGAAGCGGAATAGGCCTCTTGCTGTTACAGATCGAGACAAGGGCGGGTGCGGACCTGGATGTCCTGCTCGAGCGTGGATTTCTGGACACGCGAGAGAAGAAAAACTTCCGACCGGAGAACGAGCGTGGATAATTAACTTGGATGGGGAGCTAAGGTAAACACCGATTGTCTATCGAAGGCTTTAGAAACAACGACCCCGATTTCATTGTGGAATCGGGGTCGTTTGTGCCTCAGGAATCCGAATGGATTAATCGAGCCCCTAAGGGACTTCTTGGGTTCTTGCTAACGGTCTGCCGAGGATGTCCCCAATGCAAACAGCGGGCATTTACTCAATATAGTTGGGATTCTTCTTGATAATCACGCGTGCAGCGATGAACGAGACGACGATGGCGATGACGGCGACAACGCACGCCAGTACGAAGTTGCCCATGGATCCATCGGGAGCGATAAAGATCAGCGCAGAAAGAAGACCGGGGCATGCTCCCGCAACATACTCCTTCAGGACGAAGATACCTGCAGGGAGTCCCGCGCAGAGGGCGCCGATTGCCGTGCCGACAAGCAGGCGGGGACGCTCGATGAGGCAGCCGTAAAATGCGGGCTCAGTTACGCCGCAAAGTGCGGTGACGGCAACCGTGGTGACCATACCTCTCTTCTCCTTGTTGCCTTTCATTGCAGTTGCCAAGGCGAGACTCGTGCCGCCAATGCAGAGGTTTGAGATGAAGCCAAAGATGATGGGCGCCCAGCCGAGCTGCGCCAAGCTCGTAACTTCGATCGCGATGTAGGCCTTATCAAGACCGAGCATGACAAAATAGGGGTTAAGGGCTGCAAGGATTGGAGTAGCGATAAATGCCACGTTATCCATGAGCCACGTGGCGGCATCACTCAGCGCGTAGCCCATCATGCTGCCGGCGGGGCCGAGGATAATCAGCTCAACAGGCACGACGATGAACATGGTGAGCAGCGGCTTCAAGAACAGTTTGGTAATGTCGGGGATGATTTTCTGAAGACCGCGATCAACAAAGTACATGAACACAACGCCCAGTACGATTGGCACCACCGTGCTCGAGTAGTCATTCGTCGGGATGGGGATGCCAAGAAAGTCGAGACCCTCAGCACCGCTAATAGACGAGCTAATCATGATTGCGCCCAGCAGTGCGCCCATGATAGGCTGCATCTTCATGACGGCGGCGAGCTGATAGCCGAGGTAAACGGGCAGGAAGCTAAATGAGGCGCTGAAGATCGCCAGCAGAACCTGGGCGGTTCCGCTATCGGTGCTCAATCCACAATAATTGACCAGGAGATTCTTGATCGAAAGAATGAGTCCGCCAACGATGAGCGCCGGGACGATGGGCATGAATACCTGTGCAGAGACGTTCCCGAATTTCTCAATCAAGCCCATGGCGGTGTTACCGCTTTTAATGCCTTCTGCAAGGTCTTTGGCGGTTTGGGCATCGTCGGCAACCGTGCCACCGCCGACTTCGATTCCCGCGAAGTCGAGGAAGTCGTTGTAAGCCTCGGTGACGTTGGGGCCGATGATCACCTGAAGCTGGCCACCGCTGACTACTGCCCCGAGCGCCTGGTCGGCCGATTTGGCGAGCTGGAGATCGATGATCGAGGTGTCTCGTGCGTCGATGCGAAGGCGCGTCGCACAATGAGTTACCGATGTAATGTTTTCTTTGCCGCCAACAGCCTTTAGGACTGTTTCGGACATTGCCTGATATTTCATCTCTTTCTCCTAACCTTCCTGCTCCTGATACTTCGAGATAAGGTCTCGGTACCAATACCAGCTCTTTTTGGGGGTGCGCTCCAGATTGTTCTCGAAGTCGATATGGACAAGTCCGTATCGTTTTTCGTAGCCGTTGATCCAGCTATACAGATCCATCGTCGACCAGAGGTAGTAGCCCTCAACGCGCGCGCCGTCGCGCTTAGCCCTCATCATGTGCTCGATGAACTGGCCCAGAAGCTCGATGCGGTCATCATCGTGGATCATTCCGTCTGCGTCTGGTTGCTCATAGGCGCCATGTCCGTTTTCCGTAATAAAGATGCGGGGCGCGTCATAGCGCTCGTGGACATCCATGATGGTTGAATACATGCAACTTGGGAGTATTTCGCGGCCCCATTTATTGCGGGGAACATTGCTGTCGCGGGCGCTTTCAAACAAGGGCGCAATGCATTTTCCTTCGACCTTTTTGCTCGAACCGCCCTTATTGTTCGCCGAAACGGCAAGCTCTCCACCGTGCCAGTCGGTTACATACTCTCGGCAATACACGTTGAGTCCAATAAAATCGACTTTACCGTCTCTGAATTCTTCTACGTCATTTGGGGATCGATAGAGCGAGACGCCAAGTTTTTCAAGGATTTCGTCCATTTCTGGCGGCAGTTGACCCTGAAGCGCTGGTGCCAGAATCATGCGATTGGCGAAAAAGTCTGCGTATCGAAATACGTCATCGGGGTGCTCGGTTGCCGGGTCGAGTTCGACAACGCCGCCATCGTGGACGGCGCCGATGATGCCGTCGTAGCCCATTTGACGATATGCTCGGACTGCGAGCGCGCTTGCGCGCATCAGGTTGTATTGAAACTGCATGTACGACTGAACGTCGAGCGATCGATTGGGGGGATAGTTGCCCAACATGTTTACGCAGTAGCTGTAGAAATGCGGCTCGTTAACGGTAGCCCAGATTTTGACGCGGTCTCCAAAGCGCTCAAAGCAAATCTCGGCGTATTTGCAGAACCACTCTGCCATGTCGTTGTTCAGCCATCCGCCTTTGCAAGCAAGCGTGAATGGCAGATCGTAATGGAACAGCGTAACGTTGGGCTCTATGCCATTTTCGAGGCAGCAATCAATGACTCGATTATAAAAATCGATACCCTCTTCATTCACTTCGCCGATACCCGTGGGGATGATTCGACTCCATGAAAGAGAGAAGCGATAGGTGTTTTGTCCGCCTTCTTTCATCATGCGGATATCTTCTTCATAGCGATGGTAGAAGTCGCAAGATACATCACCGTCAACATGGTTGATGTTCTTATTGCTTGTGTGGTTAAAGAAATCCCACTCGCCGAGGCCTTTGCCGTCTTCGTTCCAGGCACCCTCGCACTGATAAGACGCCGTGGCGGAACCCCAGAGAAACGGCATGTTGTTCACGTTGCCCATGAATCCCCTTTCCATCATTCAACACGGTGGATACGTGTGACGGAATTACGATTAAGATGACGTCAACTGATTTGAATCATAGGAGAACGACCAAAGCTGTTTGATTCAATAAATGAACCATAATATCGAGGAGGGCGGAAAGAGGGATCACGTGAATATCAATGACTTCGATGTGCTCAATCGCATTAGCTCCATCATCAACAGCGAGTTTGGGTCAAACGATGCCGCCATCGCTCGATATCTCATCGCTCACATTAGGCGTTCGAGCGAAATCAATGTTGCCGCAATAACCCGCGATGCATTCGTGACCCGTTCCGCTGTTCGTCGTTTCTGCAATCGATTGGGCTACCAGTCTCTTAGCGATTTGAAAGAATCATTTACTCAATCAGTCTTTCCAAGCGACTTAAGCCATCGAGAGGAGGAATATGGCTACGAGGAGTACAGGGCAGAGCTCGACGTTCGCATGATCGAGATGTTCGCTGAGGTTGAAAGCGGCGTGTCCGATATCGCTATTAAGCACCTTGCCGACGAAATTGATGGCCATAAAAACGTTGAAATCTGGTGCACCAATAATGTGAGCGCCAATCTCGTACGATTTCAGCAGGAAATGTTTTATGCGGGCAAGATAGTTCGCATAGTTGCTGGGGCTAACATCGCGGAATTGAAAAACATGGGAGACGCTTCGCAGTCATTGATAATTCTCGTATCGGTCTCCGGGCTATTTGCGTCACAGGCGCGTGAGTATCTTGATTGCCGTTCGGGCAGGAAGATTCTAATTACTGCGTTTAGCAACGATGACAAATCGAGGTCTTTTGACCGTGTATATCGTCTTGGTAATGCGGGAAACGGAATTGACCGACTCGGCGTTTATTCGAAATACGCCATAACTTATTTATTCGACTTGCTATCGTCGTGTTACTTGAGTCGCTACCCCTGCACCAAGGGGGAGCCGCTCTATGGGTCTACTTTGGCCTGGCCCGAGTAGTTGCGGCTCTTTAGTTCTCCCGCCTGGAGAATGAGCGTGGATAATCTGCCGCTTTGGCCTTAGGGCCGCGCTAAAAGTGGGAGATTATCCACGCTCGATCGTGTCGTGGAAGCCCGATCGTGACCTATGTAATAGTGCAAGAGGGTCGGTATCGAAGGTCGATGGTGCAGATGTACTCCACCGTGCCAAAGTATTCCCTCGGGAAACGTCACCTCAGTATCCAAAACCACCGTCCTTCATATCCAAACTCAACAAAACTGCAGGTCACGGCTATATAGATACGCCCGGCACCGTGTATCCAGAGGTTTTCGTTGACAGCCCCCAAGGTGGCATCGTATTATCTTCTTCGTTCGCGGGGGCGGCGGTCCAAAAGACCAAAGGACCTGCGGATACTTGAACGATTGGGAGTTTGCCCGAGTGGTTAATGGGGACGGGCTGTAAACCCGTTGGCTCTGCCTACATAGGTTCGAATCCTATAGCTCCCACCCGTCAAGTGCCTGTATAGCTCAGTCGGTAGAGCACTTCGTTGGTAACGAAGAGGTCACCAGTTCAAGTCTGGTTGCAGGCTCCATCCGGCGGTGTAGCTCAGTTGGTTAGAGCACACGGTTCATACCCGTGGCGTCACTGGTTCGAATCCAGTCACCGCTACCATAGGTAACACGGTGGCTTCTCAATAGTATGTTGAGAGGCCACTATGGTATAAAGGCAAAGTCCCGTCCGGGGACGACCTGTTAAGAGGAGGGCTTTATGGCCAAAGAGAAGTTTGAGCGCACTAAGCCGCATGTTAACATCGGCACCATTGGTCACGTCGACCACGGCAAGACCACGCTGACCGCTGCCATCACCAAGGTTCTCTCCGAGACCGAGGGCTGCAAGGCTGACTTCACTGCGTTCGAGAACATCGACAAGGCTCCCGAGGAGCGCGAGCGCGGCATTACGATTTCCGTCTCCCACGTCGAGTACGAAACCGCTGCCCGTCACTACGCTCACGTTGACTGCCCGGGCCACGCTGACTACGTCAAGAACATGATCTCCGGTGCTGCTCAGATGGACGGCGCTATCCTGGTCATCGCCGCTACCGACGGCCCCATGGCTCAGACCCGCGAGCACATCCTGCTCGCCCGTCAGGTCGGCGTTCCCTACATCGTCGTCTTCCTGAACAAGTGCGACATGGTCGACGATGACGAGCTCATCGACCTCGTCGAGATGGAGACCCGTGAGCTCCTCTCCGAGTACGATTTCCCCGGCGACGACATCCCCGTCATCCGTGGTTCCGCTCTGGGCGCTCTCGAGGGCGACGCCAAGTGGATGGACGCCATCCGCGAGCTCATGAAGGCCGTCGACGAGTACATCCCGACGCCTGCTCGTAACAACGACCTCCCCTTCCTGATGGCCGTTGAGGACGTTATGACCATCTCCGGCCGTGGTACCGTTGCTACCGGCCGTGTCGAGCGCGGTGAGCTCAAGCTCAACGAGCCCGTCGAGATCGTCGGCATCAAGGATACCCAGAACACCGTCGTTACCGGTATCGAGATGTTCCGTAAGTCCATGGACTTCTGCGAGGCTGGCGACAACGTCGGTCTGCTGCTCCGCGGCATCAAGCGCGAGGACATCGAGCGCGGCCAGGTTCTCTGCAAGCCCGGTTCGGTTACCCCGCACACCAAGTTCACCGGCGAGATCTACGTTCTGACCAAGGAGGAGGGCGGCCGTCACACCCCGTTCTTCGATGGTTATCGTCCTCAGTTCTACTTCCGTACCACCGACGTTACCGGTACGGTCAAGCTCCCCGAGGGCACCGAGATGGCTATGCCTGGTGACCACATCACCATCGAGGGCGACCTCATCCACCCGATCGCCATGGAGGAGGGCCTGCGCTTCGCTATCCGCGAGGGTGGCCACACCGTCGGTTCGGGCATCGTCTCCACGATCATTGAGTAAATTAGCTCTTTGATATAGCTGACTTAGAGAACCCGGCACTTATATGGGTGCCGGGTTCTTTTCTGCAATGGATATTGAGCCGTTGCTGGTGTCGAGAGGATCGATAATGGTCCTGGGTGCACCGTCGATTAGATCTCGTTGGCTCCATTGATGTGTTCCAAATATGAATGGGTTCACCGAGAACCAATTGATTCGAGGTTTTCGTTGACAGCACTTACGTAGAGCTGATAAAGTATCAACTCGTGCCCGTACGGGGCGGAAATGAAAGGTTCAGGATACATGCGTACTCTAGTTACTCTTGCGTGCACTGAGTGCAAGCGCCGCAACTATACGACCACCAAGAACAAGTCGACCATGCCTGATCGTATGGAGATCAAGAAGTATTGCCCCTGGTGCCGTCACCACACGCTGCACAAAGAGACTCGCTAGTCTCTAGTCACATACGCCAGTAGTTCAATTGGTAGAGCATCGGTCTCCAAAACCGAGTGTTGAGGGTTCGAGTCCTTCCTGGCGTGCCAGTCATTATTCCGTAAGCTCCCAATTGGGGGCTTACGGTTTACTCATGTATAAGCGCATTGCGCGGAGGTAACCCAAATGGCCAACAAGAAGAACAAGAAGAAGGCTCAGCAGCAGGCGCCTGCCAACAACGCTGCCGCCAACTCCAAGGTTGAGGCCAAGAAGGCCGTTGCCAAGAAGAACGAGAAGGCTGCGAAGTCCAAGAAGAACGAGAAGCCTGGTTTCTTCGCCCGCACCAAGAAGTATTTCGCTTCGGTCAAGTCCGAGATGAAGCGTGTCACGTGGCCCGATAAGAAGGAGCTCGTGAACTACTCGGTCGTCGTTTGCGCTTCTCTGATCGTCGTCGGCGTCGTCATCGCTCTGCTCGATGCTGGCTTTGGCGAGGCTCTTGCTCTGTTCTCTGGATTGAGGGGCTAAACCATGTCTAAGCGTTGGTACGTCGTTCACACTTACTCTGGATACGAGAACCGCGTTAAGTCCGATCTCGAGCATCGCATCGAGACTATGGGCATGCAGGACCGTATCTTTGATATCGAGATTCCTATGGAGCGTGTCACCGAGATTAAAGAGGGTGGCAAGCGTGAGACCAAGGATTCCAAGATCTTCCCGGGTTATGTCCTGGTTCGCATGGAGATGGATGATGATGCTTGGACGTGCGTTCGTAACACGCCTGGCGTCACCGGTTTCCTGGGCGGCAACGGCAAGCCCGCTCCGCTTTCCCGCGACGAGTACAACAAGATGACTCGTCGTCCCGGTAAGGGCGATTCGCCCAAGCGCACTTCGGTTGATATTGAGGTCGGCACGTCCGTCCGCGTCACCGATGGCCCGCTTACCGACTTTGATGGCAAGGTCTCCGAGGTTAACACCGAGGCTGGCAAGCTCAAGGTCACGCTGATGATCTTTGGCCGCGAGACGCCGGTCGAGCTCGACTTTAACCAGGTCGCTGTCATCGCTTAAGTTTTCGTCCGTTCGCGCGAGCGTGCTTCTTCTGTGACTGCTCATCTCAGGAGTGCTTCTAACACGTGCGTGCTTACGATATAGCAAGTACTTCACACTCGTGATTCGAAAGGAATGACCATGGCTGAGAAGAAGGTTGCCAACGTCATTAAGCTCCAGATTCCTGCTGGTGCAGCTAACCCCGCTCCTCCCGTCGGCCCCGCCCTGGGCGCTGCTGGCGTGAACATCATGCAGTTCTGCCAGGCCTTTAACGCCGAGACGCAGGACAAGAAGGGCGACATCATCCCCGTTGAGATCTCTGTCTACGAGGATAAGTCCTTCTCCTTCATCACCAAGACCCCGCCGGCGGCTCACCTCATCAAGAAGGAGCTGAACCTCAAGTCTGGTTCCGCTAAGCCCCAGGCCGACAAGGTCGGTCAGCTCTCCCAGGAGCAGCTCACCAAGATCGCCGAGATCAAGATGCCGGACCTCAATGCCAACGACATTGACGCCGCCAAGAAGATCATCGCCGGTACCGCCCGCTCCATGGGCGTCACCATCGCTGAGTAGCGATTTCTTTAGGTAATGACGGGTGCTCCGACCGGGGCGCCCGTTATATGTGTGCAATAGGGCACACGATACGATGTGGGAGGGCTCACGCCCGTTTAACCACAGGAGGTAATGCACATGGCTAAGCATGGTAAGAGCTATAACGCCGCTGCCGAGAAGATCGACCGCGCCACGCTCTACACCCCCCTTCAGGCTGCCAAGCTCATCAAGGAGCTCGACACCGCCAAGTTCGACGAGACCGTCGAGGCCCACTTCCGTCTGGGCATCGATACTCGTAAGGCTGACCAGAACATCCGTGGTTCCATTTCCCTGCCCCACGGCACCGGCAAGACCGTTCGTGTTGCCGTCTTCGCCGAGGGCGAGAAGGCTCGCGAGGCCGAGGCTGCCGGCGCCGACATCATCGGTTCCGACGAGCTCGTCGCCCAGATCCAGAAGGGCGAGATCAACTTCGACGCCGCTATCGCTACGCCGAACATGATGGCCAAGGTTGGCCGCATCGGTAAGATCCTTGGTCCCCGTGGCCTCATGCCGAACCCCAAGCTCGGCACCGTGACCATGGACGTCGCCAAGATGGTCTCCGAGCTCAAGGCCGGCCGCGTTGAGTACCGCGCCGACCGTTACGGCATCTGCCACGTGCCCCTGGGCAAGAAGTCCTTCTCTGAGCAGCAGCTCGTCGAGAACTACGCTGCCCTGTACACCGAGATTCTGCGCGTCAAGCCCTCTTCTGCTAAGGGTAAGTACGTCAAGTCCATCTCCGTGTCTTCCACCATGGGCCCTGGCGTCAAGGTCGATCCCGCTGTCCAGCGTGACTTCCTGGCTGAGTAACTAACAGTTACTGCCTGAGCAAAGCAAGCATTGCTAAAGAAACCCGGTTCCGCCTCGTGTGGGACCGGGTTTCTTGCTATCGCGTATCAAAACCACCTCAAAGGGGACAGCGTCCCCTTTGAGGTGGTTACCAGGGTGTTCTGGCGGTAGAGGACTCAATGGCCTCGTGGCGCTTGAGCTCGCGGCGCATGGTTTGCGAGTTGAGCCAGGCTGCCTGCCAGCCACGGATGGGGTAGCGCGTCTGGTCGAGCTCAAACTGCGTATAGCCGCAGGCGTTGATGATCGTCGTTCCACACACATGCTGCCGCTCGCGCTGAAAATCGTAACCGTAGCTTTGGTGTACATGCCCATGCACCATGTAGTCGGCTCCCCAGGACTCAAGCGCCGTGTTAAAGCACTCAAACCCTCGATGCGGTAGATCGTCCAGATCACCCATACCGGCGGCGGGCGCATGGGTAAGCAGAATGTCGCACCCGCCGACCATCCTAACCTTACGCGACAGCTTACGCATACGCTTGGACATCTCGCGTTCGGTGTACATGTTGGCGCCGTCGCGATAACGCATGGACCCGCCAAGGCCCGCAATGCGAATCCCTCGGTACGTGTACACGCTGTCTTCTACGCAGATACATCCGCCCGGTGCATGACGTGCGTAGCGGTCATCGTGATTGCCACGCACGTAGATGAGCGGTTTGTTGATGACCGTAACCAAAAACTCAAGATAGTCTGGGTCCAGATCGCCGGCGGACAAAATCAGGTCGACGCCCTCAAAGCGTTCCTTGCGAAAGCACTCCCAAAGGCATCGTTCTTCGGTATCGGCTATGGCAAGGATTTTCATAGGGCAGGGACTTTCGGCTCATCGTCGAGCTGCGGAATGGTGCCTACCACGTTATCCGCCAGCCAATTCATCTCGACAATCTGCGTGCTCGGCAGCGGAGGGAAGCCTTCGATCTGTACCACGCCGTTCTGGCTGTGGAGCTCGCCGCCAAAGGGGTTGATGGATCCCTCAACAATGCCGTTACGGAGCAACTGCACGAGTTTGCGCGTCTGGTAGGGTAGGCCCGGAGCGTAACGGATGTCGATAACGCCAGAGCTCATGCCGTACCAGTAGTTGACGGCGCGCACTTGGTTGTCATCGCTGGTCTCGTCCCACGTGCCGTGCAGAAGGCTGCGAACGATGAGCTCGTAGTAACGGCCCCAGTTCCATACCGGCATGGCGATGCCGGAAACCTTGCCATCGACCAGGCGGTGGAGTCCGTAGGCCGTAGGGTCTTCGAGCGACTTTGACATGTCAGCGCCGGTCATGACGCTCACGCCTTCGCGGCACATGGCCTCGGCAAGACCGCCGGCGGGTACATCGCCCCAGGTGAGGATAATTTGCGCGCGGGGGTCGAGCAGCGAGGCACCGATGGCAAAGGCATTGATCTCGCTGAGCGCGCCGGATGCGAAGACCGACGCGTGGTAGCCGATGCGATGGTTGTCCGCCATGCTGGCGGCAAGGGCGCCCAGGAGGAACTTGGCCTCGTACATCTTGCCAAAGTACGAACGGACGCTTTGGTGGGGAAGGCCGATAGAGCAGTTGAGGAATCGAACCTGGGGATACTCAACGGCAGCTCTGAGCGTGTATTCCATCAGGCGGTGCGAGGTCGAGAAGATGACGTTGCCTCCATGTTTGACAGCCGTTTCCACGGCGGCGTAGAACACGTCCGGATCGTGACAGTCCTCGAACGCCTCGGTGCGCACGATACCGTCAAAGTGCTCATCGAGATACTGACGTCCTTGGTCGTGCAGACTGTCCCAGCTCGACGCCGCACAGGGGAACTCATGGATAAAGGCGATACGCAGGGGGTTGGCCGCCGAATAGACAGTCTTGCCCATAAAGAAGTTGAGCACGCCGGAGGTGGACTTGGCGGGCGACTCCTCCTCATCGACGCTCGGCGCTTCGACAAGATCGACCTTGTCCTCGTCGTTTTTGCCGGCAATGACCAGCTCGCGCCAAATCTTGCACAGGCGGTTTACGACGATATCCGTCGGCGTATCCAGCAGGCGGTCCTGGTTGTACACATTGAGGTAGACGAGCATGGCGTCGGCGGGCGTAATGTCCAGGTGGTCGCCGCCTGCGCGAAGGTAGGCGCGCTTAAAGAGCAGGAAGGTGTGGCGCAGGTAGTCGACCTTTTTCTGCGGCCATTTTTCGATAAGGTTCCGACCGAGCATCTTGGCGAGCGTCTCGTAGCTTCCCTCACGCGAGAACTCGATTTCGTATAGGGGGCAGACGCGCCAAAACGCGCAGAATTCACCGTACAGGCGGCTTTCGACGGAATCCCATGTGCCGGGGTAGAGACGGGTGACCCTGGCCGAAACCGTTGGAGCGTCCAGGAATTTGAGGACACTGACGCGTTTGTTGCCTTCCTGGACATAGAACCGATGCATGAACTCGGTGACGATGATGGGATCGCGATAGCCCTCGGTTACCTGGATGTCGTAGAGGTTGGACCACTTGCGGGCGAACTCAGTGTTAAACGGCAGCAGGGGCATAAAGTTGCATGAAAAGGCGGACTGACGGCCTTTGGTGACTGTGCCGACGACCATTTCGAGCGGAATATCCCTTAGGCCGACATTCTCTCGCTGACCTAAGGGGAGCTGGGCAACGAGGCTGTCGAGGTCCGTAAGGTACGGGTGCTCGCTTTGGCTGATGGCGCGACGGCGTCCCTGCTCGCCGCGCTTGCGTGCTTGACGATAGGCCTCTTCCATGATGTTGCTCCCTTAGTCGTTTAAACAACTATATGAACCATGGTACCACGAATGAAAACCACCACAAAGGTGCCTGTCCCTTTTTGGCGGGTTAGGCGATGATGGGGGCGATGGCACGGATGCAGGCGTCGGCTGCCGTGAAAGTAGTGCTGTCGTCGCTGACGATAAAGATGATCTTTCCTTTGATGCCAAAGTCGCCGATTTCGCTAAAGAGCACGTAGGGCTCCTTGTCAAAGCCCGAGATGGGCGAGACGGCCGTTTTGGTTGCGCTCGTGAGCTCGTCTGCCAGCGCGTCAAGGGAAGCCCACTTAGACGTGTCCTTTACGGCAACGGGCACGGCCACGCGTCCAAAGGGCATCAAATGCACGAGCGTGTTCTTGGAGATGTTGGAGTTGGGCACAATGATGGTCTGTCCACAGGCGTCCTCAATCGTTGTATGGCGCCAAGTGATGTCTTGGACCACGCCGGATACGCCGCCGACCTCGATATTGTCGCCGGGTTTGATGATGCCCATAAAGGTCACTTGCATGCCGCCGATAAGGTTTGACAGCGTGTCCTGAAAGCCGAGCGAGATAGCGATGCCGCCGACGCCAAGAGCGGCGACGAGGGCGTTTGCATTAATGCCAAAACAGTTGTCGAGGATAAAGCTGCCGCCGATCATCCAAATGACGGCGCGCGCGATGTTGATGAAGATACTCGATGCCGGAAGCGGGTTATCGTCTCGGTTAAGCAGATGGTTCAGGGTCTTGGATACGACCTTGGCGGCGACGGCGGTGCCTATCGCCAAGATGACGGCCCAGATGATGTTGTGGACCCACCGTTGCTCAAAGAAGTGAAGAATCGGCTCAAACAATTCCATGTAGGGAAACCTCCTAATGATCGTCCAACCATGATACCCACCAAGAAGCCCGTCCGATCAAATTCGGACGGGCTTCTGTGCTCGATATAAGGTTTACGCGGTGGGGCTGCAAGGCCCGGCGGTGTAGCTTAGCGTCGACGCTTCCAGATAATGCCGAGCATGATGACGATGATGCCGCCGATAAGGCACGCGCCAACTACTGCCAGCGTGCGGTCTCCCGTTGCGGCGAGCTTACCGGTCGTCTTCTTGGTGATGACCTTCGTGGTCGTCGTGTCCGTCTTAGGCGAGGGCTTAGGCGTCGGGGCCGGTGTGGGCGTGGGGTCCACGGCAGCGGAGCCAAAGCTAATGGTGCCCGCGAGCGAGGCCATCTTGCTCTCCCAGCCGTTCTGTCCAATCAGCGCCCTTAGCGCTGACTCGCAGGTACCCCACTCGGTGTGCTTGATGGCGTTTGCGAAAGTGGGAAAGTCAGTCGTGTTGGTGATGATGTAGTTGTTGGTGGCGACGGTATAGGCCTTGGCGGGGTCGAGCGTGCTGCCGTCTTTGGTGAGTGTGGCACTCACAATGCGCTTGCCTTCGGGCTGCGTCCAATCAATCGTCACGTTGATGCCGCCAAAGGAGAGAACGCTGCCAGAGTCATCGCGCCACTTGTACTTGTCTTGCGCCTCCTGCTCGGTGTGACCGGCCGCCACATAAGCCTGCTGAAGCTTGTAGCTGTCGTTGCAATCGTCGCTAATTTGTAGCGAGTGCTCGAGCGCTGCGAGGAAGTCCGCGCCGGTCATGGTCCAGGTCTCCACGGTGTTGCCGTAGGGCGAGATAGCGATGACGTTGCCGGCGGTCACGTTGCCCGCCGCGATGCCGCCGCGGATGCCGCCAGCGTTTTCGATAGCGAGGTCCACGCCCGTCAGGGCAAGATAGGAGCCGCAAATCACATGGCCGATGGTCTGGGCCTTGGTGGTGTCGCCCTCCTTACTGGGGCGGAAATCGGTGGTGCGCACCATTTCCCAACCATGCGTGCCTGCGGCGTCCTCGCCGTAGAAATAGTTGGTGGTGGATGTGCCGAGCACCTTGTTCGATTCGTTTTCAAAGGCCTCGTCGAGCGGCTTGATCTTGTTGCGGACGTCTTCAAGGCGGCTTTGGTAGTCGGAGCCCTTGTCGGGGTCTGCCAAAAGGTCGTTGACGTTTTTGGCGGTGTAGAGCTTCTCGTCACTGCCGTCTGCAGGGACCGTGACCGTGTCATCGTCGGTCGTCTCGGTGCCATTCGTGTCGTACATGTACGGAATGGAAAGCAGCCCCACCTCGGCAAAGGCGCTGCCTGCCTCAACAACGTGGATCGTCTTGCCGTCGGCTCCCGTCACCTTCTCGTTAAGGTTGATGTGCTCGTGGCCTGCGATAAGGGCATCGACGCCACGGAGTCGCGTGGCAAAGGTTTTTGCGTCGAGCGTGTGCGCGATACACACAACAACATCGCAGCCCTCCTTGCGCAGCTGCTCTGCCTCGGCATTGATGGCGTTCGCGGCACTCGAGAACGACGTGCCCGCGACCAAGTCCGCGCGCAGCGAGGATCCCAGCGACTCATCCATGGCACCCACGACGCCGACCTTGATTTTGTAGTCGAATGTGGAGTGATCTTCGCTATCCTCCCAGGTGCGATCGAGCGTCTTGGTGACGCTCGAGCCCCATACGCCGTTCGAGGACGTTGCATTCGCGCAGAGCATGGCGAAGGGCGTGCCGGTGGTGCTGTAGCCGGTCATGGCGCGGAGTTTGTCCGCGCCGTAGCTCCAGTCGTGGTTGCCTGGTGTGGTCGCGTCGTAGCCGTCGGCGTAGAAGGTGTCCATGAGCTCGGCGATGCTCTTGCCCTCGCTCATGGTGGCAAAGGACTGCCCGTGGAAGGTGTCGCCCGCATCGAGCAAAAGATCGGGGGCGTTGCCCTGGGCGCTATAAAGGACCGCCAGTCCATCAAAGCCCACAGTGCCGGTGCCCTTGCTTGCGTTGTAGCTGTACTTGTAGCTGCCGTGGATGTCGTTGGTGTGCATGACGGCCACGGAGCCGTCAATAGCGGCGGGCAGGTTCCCCGCGAAAGCGAGGCTTGGGATGCCTGCGAGCGCGCCGGCAAACAACGCGGCGGCTAACGCAAGGCGGGGGAGTCTTTTCATGGCAGTTTCCTTAGTCCTTAGCCAGAATGTCTGGTTGAATATCGGATTATCGACATAATATGCGAAAACCGCCGCAAGGGCGTCTGTCCCTTAGCGGCGGTTTTGACGTTTGCGCAGATAAAACCTGCCAAAATAAACCTGTCCCTTTTTGGCAGGTTTTAGCTCAGCAGCATGCGGTCGTTGGCGAGCTCGCCGCCCGAGACCTCCTCGAACTTCTGCAGCAGGTCGGCTACGGTGAGCGACTTCTTCTCATCGCCTGCCACGTCGTAGATCACGTGGCCTTCGTGCATCATGATCAGACGGTTGCCCAGACGGATGGCGTCGTTCATGTTGTGCGTGACCATGAGCGTGGTCAGGTGGTTCTCGTCGACGATCTCCTCGGTCAGGTTGAGCACCTTAGAGGCCGTCTTGGGGTCGAGGGCCGCCGTGTGCTCGTCGAGCAGCAGCAGGCGCGGCCTGGTGAGCGTGGCCATCAGCAGGGTGAGTGCCTGGCGCTGGCCGCCCGAGAGAAGACCGACCTTGGCGTTGAGACGCGTGTCCAGACCAAGGTCCAGGCGCTTGAGCAGCTCAACGTACTCATCTTTCTCGGCCTTGGTTACGCCCCACGAAAGGCCGCGACGCTGGCCGCGACGCTTGGCGAGGGCCAGGTTCTCGGCGATTTGCATGTCGGCAGCGGTACCGCGCATGGGGTCCTGAAACACGCGGCCCAGGTACTTGGCGCGCTGCGACTCGCTCAGGCGCGAGATGTCGGTGCCGTCGAGCTCAATAACGCCCGAATCGAGCGGGTACACGCCGGCGATCATGTTGAGCAGCGTGGACTTGCCGGCGCCGTTGCCGCCGATCACGGTTACAAAGTCGCCGTCATTCAGGGTGAGGTCGATGCCGGTGAGCGCGCGCTTCTCGGTGACGGTGCCCTTGTTAAAGGTCTTCTTGACGTGCGAGAGCTTAAGCATCTGCCTCATCCCCCTTCGTGTAGGAGCTGCGGAGCTTATAGCGCTCCCAAACCACGGGCACGCACAGGGCCACGGCGACGATCACGGCGGAGAGCAACTTCATGTCGTTGGCGTCCATGCCCAACTGCAGCACGATGGCGCGGATAAGGAAGTACACCACGGAGCCAAAGACGGCGGAGGCAAGACGGACGCTAAACTGCGTGAGGCCGCCGGGCAGCAGACGGCCGAGCACCTCACCGATAACAATGGCGGCAAGACCGATAACGATGGCACCGGTGCCCATACCAATGTCGGCATACTTCTGGCTCTGGCAGATGAGCGCGCCCGAAAGGCCGATGAGGGCGTTGGAGAGCACGAGGGCGATCATCTTGGTGGAGTTGGTGTTGACGCCCAGAGCGCGGATCATGTACTCGTTGTTGCCGGTGGCGCGCAGCGCCGAGCCGATCTCGGTGCCAAAGAACCAATACAGGATGGCAACGATAGCCACGGCGAGCAGGATGCCCAAGATGATGGCAACGGTGGACTGCGGCAGACCGGTCATATTGCTGACGGCCGAGAATACGGTGCCTTTGGCAAGAATGGGCGTATTGGACTTGCCCATGATGCGCAGGTTGATGGACCACAGGCTGATCTGGGTGAGGATTCCGGCGAGGATCGCAGGAATCTCGAAGACGGTGGTCAAAATGCCCGTGACGGCACCCGCGATGGCGCCGGCGCACATACCGGCCAGCACGGCGAGCAGCGGGTCGACGTTGTTATTGACGATGAGCACAGCGCAGACGCAGCCGCCGAGGGCAAAGCTGCCGTCGCAGGTCATATCGGGAATGTCGAGCAGGCGGAACGTGATAAACACGCCAAGCACCATAATGCCCCAGAGGACGCCCTGCGAAACGGCGCCCTGCAATGCAATGAGCATGCTTCATACCTCCTAGGATAGGGTGGACACGTGATTCACCATAATAGCGGTAACAATGCATAGAAGAGCTGCGGACAGACGTTTTGTTTTACCTGAAACAAGCAGGGCGGACGCCGGTCTACAGCGCCCGCCCCTGTGGCTCAGATATTGAATAACGCGGCTAAAGCGCGAGCACGGGCTCTAGACGCATGCCGCGTATGGCATTACGCGTCCAGAGCGGAAAGATCGATGCCCAGCGCCTCGGCCATCTCGTCGTTCTTGACGACGACTAGGTCCTTGCTCGAGAGGTGCTTGATCGGCATGTCTTCGGGCTTGGCCTCGCCCTTCAGGATCTTAACGGCCATCTCGCCCGCGGCGTAGCCCAGGTCCTCATAGTTGATGGAGAGGGTGAAAAGGCCGCCGGCCATGCACATACCCTCCTCGCCAGTCACGAAGGGAAGCTTGTTCTCCTTGCAGATCTGGCCGACCTGCGAGGCACCCGCGGCGATGGTGTTGTCGGTGGGGGAGTACAACGCGTCGACCTTGCCCACGGCAGACTCGACGACGGACTGGATCTCGTTGGAGCTCGAGACGGTGAAATCGGTGTACTCGAGGCCCAGCTTATCGAGCTCCTTTTTGGCGGCCTTGATCTGGACGTCGGAGTTGGACTCGGCGGTGCAGTAGAGCAGGCCGACTTTTTTAACGTCGGGCAGGACCTTCTGCATCATCTTGAGCTGCTCGGCGACCGGGGTGAGGTCGGAAGCGCCCGTGACGTTGGTGCCGGGCTTGTCGTTGTCCTGTACCAGGCCGGAGGCGGCGTAGTCGGTGATGGCGCAGCCCACGATGGGGATATCGGCCGTGGCACCGGCGGCGGCCTGCGCGGCGGGCGTGGCGATGGCATAAATCAGGTCGACGCCATCGCCCACGAACTTGTCGGCGATGGACTTACACGTGGACTGGTCGTTCTGGGCGTTCTTCTGGTCGATCTTGACCTTAAGGCCGCTCTCCTTGATGGCCTTGACAAAGCCGTCGTTGGCGGCATCGAGTGCGGAGTGCTCGGTGAGCTGCAGAACGCCGATGGTGTAGTCGGAACCGGCGGCAGCAGAGCCGGAACCAGAGTTGCCGCCGCATCCGGCGAGCGGGGCGAGCGCGAGCAGGCCGGCGGAGACCAGAAGGCTCCTGCGGCTGATGGTGATGTCCTTCATATCATTACCCCTAGTATAAAAATGGCTGGAAACACTGCACTGGGACAAAGTGCAAGTGGAACTATAGTAGCGCTGATGTCCATTTTTACAACAGCCTGGCGGGTTTTTTAATACAGAATCGGATGGGCGGTACGGGTAGTCGAATGGGCGGCGGAGGGTCTTATGCGGCGGAGGAGGCGTCGTCCTCGTCCAGGGCGGCGAAGAGCTTCTTGCCGTCGAGGAGACGTGTGGTGACGTTTCTCATTCGGCCAATCTCTACAGTACGCAACGTGTCATCGGCGCCTCGGGCGTCGTAGACCGTTCCCAGCAGATACGAGATGCCATCGCGCTGCTTGATGGCAAAGGGACGGAGTGTCATCCGTGCTGCTTCGGTTTCGCCACGTGTCGTGACGCTCGAAATATCAAAACTTACCGTGGTTCCGTGGTCGATGGCCTGCTCGACGAGCTCGCACGTGTCGATGCGCTTGATGGGCGTGCGTGTTGCCTTGGTAGCCTTGCTGCCTGCGCTTGGAGCGGGTTCGGGTGTATCGAGGTAGCCGCGAACGTCGGCGCTCGCCATGGCAACTAAGTGCTGCGCCATGCTCTTGCGGATAGCGATAGGCGTGGAGCGGTTGCGCATGACCATACCGTGGAGCCGGATGATCTCTTCATCGGTGAGCGGGCGGGTAAGAAGTTTGTAGCCCACGCCGCGTTTGTACTCAATTTCGTATCCGGCATGGCGAAGCGCGGAGATGGCGGTGTAGATGCTGCGCCGCGCCGCCGAGATGGGCATGCGGGCGGGGTCGTCGGGATGGGCGAGGCGCCGGATCAACTCATCGGAAAGCATGGCCTTGTCCTCGCCGGTGTTTTCGCTTAATAGTTGCAGGATGCGAACGGCGCGATAGGCTGCCATCGAGGCGGCGCCTCTAGTTGTGGTGTCGTAGGTTTCAACAGCGGCTTCGGTCATGGTGCCCACGTCCTTTCCGTTTTGGGTGGCGACGGTATGGAGCCTAGGACGTGGGGCTTCCCCAGGGGCGCAGGGCGCTCTGGGCGGTCGGTAGTCGTCGGCAAACGGCGGGTCGAGTTTTCAACAGCCCTGCTCAACTGACCAAAAACTTGCCAAAAGCTTGACGGATGCTGTTGAAAAAAGCGTCTCTCGACCGATGTCGAGAGACGCTTATGCGATGAGCGTTGGCGTGTGACGACGCGAGCTAACGTCCGACGATTAGAAGTCGGCGTTGCCCACGGTGCGCGGGTGCGGCAGGACGTCGCGGATGTTGCCCACGCCGGTCAGATACATGACCAAGCGCTCGAAGCCCAGACCGTAGCCGGCGTGCTTGCAGGAACCGTAGCGGCGCAGGTCAAGGTAGTACTTGTACTGCTCGGGATTCATGCCCAGGTCCTTGATGCGGGCCTCGAGCAGATCCAGGCGCTCCTCGCGCTGGGAGCCGCCGATAATCTCGCCGATACCGGGAACCAGGCAGTCGGCGGCGGCGACGGTCTTGCCGTCCTCGTTCATGCGCATGTAGAACGCCTTGATCTCGGCCGGGTAGTCGGTCACGAAGGTCGGGCGCTTAAAGTGCTCCTCGGTCAGGAAGCGCTCGTGCTCGGTCTGCAAGTCGATGCCCCAGCTGACGGGGTAATCAAACTGGTGGCCAGCAGCGACGGCCTGCTCCAGGATCTCGACGGCCTCGGTGTAGGTAACGCGGGCGAAGTCGGAGTTGGCGACATGGTCCAGGCGCTCGAGCAGACCCTTGTCCACAAACTTGTTGAGCATATTGAGCTCGTCGGGGCAGGTGGCCATAACGTCCTTAAGGACGTACTTGAGCATGGCCTCGGCGTTGTCCATGTAGTCGTTGAGGTCGGCGAAGGCCATCTCGGGCTCGATCATCCAAAACTCGGCGGCGTGGCGCGTGGTGTTGGAGTTTTCGGCGCGGAAGGTGGGGCCAAAGGTGTACACGTCGCCAAAGGCCATGGCAAAGTTCTCGGCATTGAGCTGGCCGGACACGGTGAGGCTCGCATGCTTGCCAAAGAAGTCCTGGCTCCAGTCGACCTCGCCGGACTCGGTGAGGGGCGGATTTTTGGGGTCGAGCGTGGTCACGCGGAACATTTCGCCGGCGCCCTCGCAGTCACTCGTGGTGATGATGGGGGTGTTGACGTAGACAAAGTCCTGCTCCTGGAAGAAGCGGTGGATGGCGGCAGCCGCGACAGAACGGATGCGGAACACGGCGCGGAACAGGTTGGTGCGCGGGCGCAGGTGCTGCTGGGTGCGCAGGAACTCGACGGTTGCGCGCTTCTTCTGCAGCGGGTAATCCGGGGCGCTCGTGCCCTCGACCTCGATGGAGGTGGCAGAAAGCTCGAAAGGCTGGGGCGCATCGGGGGTCAGCTTGACGGTGCCGGTGCAAATGAGTGCGGCCGAGACGTTTTGATGGGCGATCTCATCGTAGTTGTCGAGTGCCTCGCGGTTCATGACGACCTGCAGGTCGCGGAAGCAGCTGCCGTCGTTGAGCGTAACAAAGCCAAAGTTCTTCATGTCGCGGACGGACTTGACCCAGCCGGCGACGGTGACGGTCTGGCCGCCGAGCGACTCGGCATCGGCATAGAGCTGCGCGATTTTGGTGCGGTTCACGTATCCTCCCATAACGGTTGAATGATAGTTATCCATACAGTTCGATATTCTAGCAGCTCGGCTCATTTGGGCTATACAGATAAGGCATTGGCGGGATGGTTTTTCAAACGAAAAACGCCCGCGGCCAGATGGTCGCGGGCGCTTGACGAGGTGCCTTTTGGCTGTGTGGCGCGGGGCCTGGCTACTTGGTCTTGGCTACCAGCAGCGGGTCGCCAAGCTTGACGAGCGGGTTGCCGCCGATAAGCGTTCCGGACTCGCCGACATGGTCGATGCTCTTAAGACGATCGAGCTCGGAGACGATGACGGTCACGATGTCCTCGTGACCAGCGGCCTTAATGGCCTCGCGGTCGAAGCTGATGAGCGGCTGGCCTGCCTTGACCACATCGCCCATCTCGACAAAGCGGGCAAAACCCTTGCCGTTCATTTCCACGGTGCCCAGGCCAACATGGATGAACACGCGAAGACCGTCCTCGGTGATCATGCCAATGGAGTGGTTGGTGACAGTGGTGGCGCCGATGCGGCCGTTGGCGGGCGCATAGATGGTGCCGGTAATGGGCTCGATGCCATAGCCTTGGCCAAGCATGCCCGAGGCGATCGTCTCGTCGGGAACCTCGTCCAGGTTGACGAGCACGCCGTTGACGGGGGCATAGATGACGCCTTCGCGGGTGGCGAAGCTTGCTGCGGGCGGAACGGACGCCTCGCCGGTCGAGGTGAAGGTGGACTTAAGCGAATCGAGCAGACCCATAGTTGCCTCCAACTTAAATAGGCGCATATCGCGCGTTTGGTTTGCCGGAAACGTTTCATATGTGTTTCGCGGCTTGGTCAACGCCCCTATTCTACGCTGCTCAGCGATACCTCTGAGCTGGGATTATGTGATATATCAGTTGGAGGGAAACTTATTGCCGGAGAGTTTCTACGTCCTGCACCCAACTGGGGTACGCTTAGATGCGAAAAAAGAGTGCGCATAATTTGCGCGAAGGGAGCACATATGATTGTCGAGAACCATGCGCTGTGGGGCGAGGAGCCGACCGAGGATTATCCGGCGACCTTTACGTATCTGGGTGCCGAGCCGCTGCCCGACAAGCCCAATGGCCGTCGCCCCGCGGTGATCATCTGCGGCGGAGGCGGGTTTACGCATATCGCTCCGCACGAGCAGGACCCGGTGGCGTTTGCATTTTTGGACCGCGGCTACCAGGCCTTTGTGCTCAACTATGTCACGAGTTCTACGGGTGACGTGAGCTTTCCGCACCCCCAGGCAGATCTTGCCAAGATGGTCGCCACGGTGCGCGCGAATGCCGACGAGTGGCATGTCGACCCCAAGCGCGTGTGCGTCGTGGGCTTTTCTGCTGGCGGCATGATTTGCGCCTCGCTGGCAACACAGTGGAAGACCGGCCCCTTCGCGGCACTTGCCGGGGCGCGTCCGGACGACATTCGTCCCGATGCCGTGGTGCTGGGTTATCCATTGCTCAACTTTGCCTATGTGCGTGACATGCAGACGCGCGATCCGCGCATTGACTTGCGTGTGCCCAAGACGGGCGGCAAGACGGGGCGCGATCTGCTCAACGACTACCTGTCGATGGTGACGGGTGGCGAGGCAACTGACGAGCATTTGGCCGATATCTGCCCCACCACGCATGTTTCGCGTCAGATGCCGCCGACCTTTGTGTGGGGCGTGTCCGACGACAAGACGGCACCGATCGCGCAGGTCTACCCGTTTGCGCAGCGCATGGCCGAGGAGGGCGTTGCATGCGAGATGCACGTCTTCGACCAGGGTGGTCACGGCCTTTCGCTCGGCAACGCCAACACCGCGGTCGACAACGAGGACAAGCAGGTGGCGGTCCGCCCTTGGATTCGCCTAGCCTTCCGCTTCCTGGAGCGCCACGGGTTTTAGTTACGGCGTTTTACCAAACGCCGTAACCACTTGACGCTACAAGCCCGCCAGAGCGGCAATCTGCCTTTCAACTTCGGCGGCATGACCAGAAGGTCTATGCCGCCTTACCTCAAGGCACCTTGCTTGCTCTGGCGGGCTTTTGCTGTTGGTTCCAAGACATCGGCATCGTTCTAGCTGTCAAGGGCTTGGTGCAAAGTAATCCGTCCCCCTGCACCAATCTGCCGATTGAACGTTGCTGTATGTTCGCGCTATCATGCATGGATAAATTGGTTAGCCATGGCAAACGGTTAGCCATGGTGAACATAAATGCAACGCCCAGTGGGCGCCGGGGGAGGAACACGGACGTGAAGCTCGATACACTCGAGATTGGAAAGGACGCCGTTGTCGCATCGGTGGCATCGGACGATCAGGCACTCCGACAGCATATTTTGGACATGGGTCTAACGCCGGGCACCGAAGTCACCATGATGAAGTACGCCCCCATGGGCGATCCGCTCGAGATTCGCCTGCGTGGCTACGAGTTGACGCTGCGCAAGGACGATGCCGCTCGCATCGAGCTCGTGGGTATTCACGACACCGATACGGGTCCGCGCGCTAACGCCGCAATCGGCACGACGGAGCATCCGGCCCTGGGCGAGGGGACGTATTCGCCCCGTGCGGCAAAGACGGCCGTGCCCGAGGGCGCGCCGCTGCACTTTGCCCTCGCCGGCAACCAAAACTGCGGCAAGACCACGTTATTCAACCAGCTGACGGGCTCCAACCAGCACGTCGGTAACTTTCCCGGCGTGACGGTCGACCGCAAAGATGGCACCATCCGTAACCATCCCGAGGCGAGCGTTACCGACCTGCCTGGCATTTACTCCCTGTCGCCGTACACAGGCGAAGAGGTCGTGAGCCGTCAGTTCATCCTTGACGAGCGCCCGGACGCCATCATCGACATCATTGACGCCACCAACATTGAGCGTAACCTGTACCTGACACTGCAGCTCATGGAGCTTGACCGTCCTATGGTCATCGCGCTCAACATGATGGACGAGGTGACGGCCAACGGCGGCGCCGTGGACGTCAACCTGCTCGAGAGCCTGCTGGGCGTGCCTGTTGTTCCCATTAGCGCTGCCCGCAACGAGGGTATTGGCGAGTTGGTGGATCATGCCTTGCACGTGGCGCGGTTCCGCGAGCGCCCCGGTCGCCTGGACTTCTGCGCGCCCGATGGTCCGGACGGCGGCGCGCTGCATCGCTGCATTCACGGCATCGCCAACCTTATCGAGGACCATGCCGCGACGGCGCACATTCCCGTGCGTTTTGCGGCGACCAAGCTGGTTGAGGGCGACGAGCTGGTGACCGAGGCGCTTCACCTGGACCGCAACGAGCTCGACGCCATCGAGCACATCATTAGCCAAATGGAGGGCGAGGCCGGCACCGACCGTCTATCTGCGCTAGCTGACATGCGCTTCGGCTTTATCGGCGACGTGTGCGGGCGTTGCGTCGTCAAGCCGCACGAGAGCCGCGAGCACGTGCGCTCCGTCAAGATTGACCGCATCCTGACGGGTCGTTACACGGCCATTCCGGCGTTTCTGGTGATCATGGGTCTCGTCTTTTGGCTGACGTTTGGCGTGATCGGCGCGGCGTTGCAGGGACTTATGGAGGACGGCATCGCTGCCATCATCGCCTCGGCCGATGCGGGTCTCAAGGCGTTCGGCACCAACGACGTAGTGCGCTCGCTGGCTGTCGACGGCGTGCTTACGGGCGTGGGCAGCGTGCTGACCTTCCTGCCGATTATCGTCGTGCTCTTCTTGTTCCTTTCCATTCTGGAAGACTCGGGCTACATGGCGCGCGTGGCCTTTGTCATGGATAAGGTGTTGCGTCGCTTTGGCCTGTCGGGCCGCAGCTTTGTGCCCATGCTCGTCGGTTTTGGCTGCACCGTGCCGGCTATCATGTCGACCCGTACGCTCCCATCCGAGCACGACCGCAAGATGACCGTCATGCTCACGCCGTTCATGAGCTGCTCGGCCAAGTTGCCGGTCTACGGTCTGCTGTGCGGAGCATTCTTCCCGCAGGCGACGGTCCCCGCCATGGTCTCGCTCTATCTGATCGGCATCGTGGTCGGCTGCATCGCGGCTTTGGTGCTCAACCGCACGGCATTTAAGGGCGACCCGGTGCCGTTTATCATGGAGCTTCCCAATTACCGCCTGCCGAGCGTCAAGACGACGGTGATGCTGGCATGGGATAAGGCCAAGGACTTTATTACCAAGGCCTTTACCATTATCTTTGCCGCTACCGTGGTCATCTGGTTCCTTCAGACGTTCGATATCCGCTTTAACGTGGTCGCCGACCAGTCGCAAAGCCTGCTTGCCGGTCTTGGTAGCATCATCGCACCGGTGTTGGCGCCGCTCGGCTTTGGCGATTGGCGCGCCTCGACGGCACTCGTCACGGGGCTCATTGCCAAGGAGAGCGTCATCTCGACGCTCACAGTGCTTTTGGGTGCAACCTCGCCCGCGGCACTGTCAGCCATGTTTTCGCCGTTTACCGCTTACGTGTTCTTGGTCTTTACGCTGCTGTACCCGCCTTGCGTGGCGTCCATCGGTGCCGTCAAGAGTGAGCTGGGCGGGCGTTACGCCGTGGCCGTATTCGCGTTTCAGGTGACGGTCGCCTGGATCGTGGCGTTTGTCGTGCATTCGGCGGGCATATTGCTGGGGTTGGCTTAGCTATTTATTGACGGCGCGACCTCTGTGTATTGAGTTGATTGCGGCCCCGCATCTGTACTGACGGATGCGGGGCCGTTGCTATATAATCGCCCACCGCTCAAGATAATCGGAGAGGTTTTTCTATATGGCTCAAACAAAGCAAGGTGGTATCGCACTCAGGCAGTGGCTTCCGCTTATCGGGCTCGCCTGTTGCGCGTTCGTATTCAACACGTCGGAGTTCATGCCTATCGGCCTTCTGACTGATATCGCCGCGGCGTTCTCGCTCACCGAGGCCCAGGCAGGCATCATGATTTCGGTCTACGCCTGGGGCGTCATGCTGCTGTCACTGCCGCTTATGGTGTTTGCCTCGCGCTTTGAGTTCAAGCGGATGCTGCTCGGCGTGCTCGCCGTGTTTTCTCTGGGTCAGTTCCTGTCCGCTGTGGCACCGACATATCCCATCCTGGTTTGCGCGCGTCTGGTGGTCGCCTGCGCGCATGCCGTGTTCTGGTCGGTCGCCTCGATCATGGCTTCGCGCCTGGTCGACACCCGCCATGGGGCGCTCGCCATCAGCATGATCGCCACGGGCTCGTCCATCGCGCAGATCTTCGGCCTGCCCCTCGGTCGCGCCATCGGCCTGGCCGTGGGCTGGCGCATGACGTTTGCCGTGGTCGGGACCTTCTCTGCCGCCGCAGTGGTGTACCAGGCAGCGGTGTTCCCGGCTATGCCGGCGGGCGAGCGCTTTACCGTCAAACAGCTGCCCGTGCTGCTCAAGAACCCGTTCCTGATCGCGCTCTACGCGGTCACGGTCTTTATGGCGACCGGCTATTACGCAAGCTACAGCTATATCGAGCCCTTCCTGGCGCAGGTCGCGCACGTCGATGCGGGCGTCATCACCATGACGCTGACGGCGTTTGGCTGCTCTGGTTTGCTCGGAAGCTGGCTGTTTGGCCGCCTGTTCGACGGGCATCGCTTCCCGTTCTTGGCTATCACGCTCTCCGGCGTGCCGGTGGCTCTGCTGCTTATGGGTCCGGCTGCATCGTCGCTCGTGGCAGTGCTTGCCGTCTGCGCACTGTGGGGTTGCTGCGCCACGGCCTTTAACGTGGCGTTCCAGGCCGAGCTCATCAAGTACACGCAGGCAGATTCGTCGGCCGTCGCCATGTCGATCTTCTCGGGCCTGTTTAATCTCGGTATTGGTACGGGCACGGCGATTGGTGGCGCCGTGGTGTCGGGCCCGGGCATCGCTTGGATCGGCTACGCGGGCGGCACGATCGCCGTCGTGGGAGTCATCCTCGCCATCACCGTGCTGTTCCCGGCCATACGCCGCGCAAAGCCCGTCGCCTAATCACGTCCCCTCATCAGCTGCGGTGGAATACGGACTGCTGGGCTCAATAAACCCGGCAAACAGTCCCTATTTCACCGCAACTTATTTTGGGGGAGGGGATGCGCGGCGGGCATACAATGGATGACGTTGTGTTGAGCTTACCGGGAGGCTGTTATGTGGGCATACGAGACGACGTTCTATCAGATCTATCCGCTGGGCTTTTGCGGAGCTCCGCGCGAAAACGCCGCGCCCGTTGCCGAGGGTGAGCTCGCCCAGGCTGCTAACGCCGTGCCCAACCCCGATGCTCCTATCATGAAAATCGCCCAATGGGCCGACTACCTGCAAAAACTCGGTATTGGCGCTGTGCTCATCAACCCGCCGCTCGAGTCCGATAGTCATGGCTACGACACGCGCAGCCTGCGCCACATCGACCGTCGCTTGGGTGGGGATGCCGACTTTGCCGCCATGTGCGAGACACTGCATGCCCACGGCATCCGCGTGGTGCTCGATGCCGTCTTCAACCACGTCGGCCGCGGTTTTTGGGCCTTCCGCGATGTGCAGGAGCGCAAGTGGGACTCGCCCTACAAGGACTGGTTCCACATCAGTTTTGACGGCGACTCCTGTTATGGCGACGGCTTTTGGTACGAGGGCTGGGAAGGCCATTTTGAGCTTGTGAAGCTCAACCTGCAAAATCCTGCTGTGGTCGATTACCTGCTTGAGTCTGTGCGCCGTTGGGCCGACGTCTTTGGCGTCGACGGTCTGCGCCTGGACGTCGCCTATATGCTCGACCGCGACTTCATGCGCCGCCTACACTTCTTTACCCGTGAGCTCAAGCCCGACTTTGTGCTGATCGGCGAGACGCTCCACGGCGACTACAACCAGATCGTCAATGACGAGATGCTTGACTCCTGCACCAACTACGAGTGCTACAAGGGCCTGTACTCCAGCTTTAACTCGGTCAACATGTTCGAGATCGCCCACTCGCTGCATCGCCAGTTTGGCGGTGACCCGTGGTGCATTTATCGCGGCAAGCATCTGCTGTCGTTTGTCGACAACCACGATGTGCCGCGCCTGGCGAGCATCCTCACCGACAAGTCCTGTCTGCGTCCCGCCTACGGCATGCTCTTTGGCATGCCAGGCACCCCGTGCGTCTACTATGGCAGCGAGTGGGGGATTCCTGGCGAAAAGGGCGGCCCCGATGGTGACTGGGCGCTGCGACCTGCGCTCGATGAGCCTGCGCCCAACGAGCTGACGACGTTCATCACGCAGCTTGCGCACCTTCGCTCGGCCGACGACGCAGCTGCCCGTGCTCTCAACTACGGTGCCTACCGCAACGTGGTGATCCAGAACAAGCAGCTGCTGTTCGAACGCGCCTGTGACGGCGCGACGGTACTCGTGGCGGTGAATGCCGTGGGCGAGCCTTACACCTTTGGCGCCGGCGAGCTCAACGGGTCCTTTGTCGACCTGCTTGCCGACGGCGTGCCCACGGTCGAGCTGGCTGGCTCCCTTGAGCTTGCGCCCTACGAGGTGCGCTATCTGTTGAGGGCCTAGGCCATGGCTGCGTCCGACGAGGGCTATCAACATATTGAGCATGGGTTTGAGCCCGTGTTTGACGAGCATTCGCGCGTTTTGGTGCTCGGGTCGTTTCCCTCGGTGCTCTCGCGTGCCAATGCCTTCTACTATGGCAATCCGCAGAACCGCTTTTGGCGTGTGATGGCCACGTGCCTCGGTGTGCCTGTGCCACCCAACGAGGGCGACCCTTTGGCGAGTGGTGAGCCCGCGACGCTCGACGCCTCGATTGCCGCCAAGCGATCCATGCTGTTGAACGGTGGCGTGGCCCTGTGGGATGTGATTGAGAGCTGCGACATTAAGGGCTCGAGCGACGCGAGCATTCGTAACGTTGTGCCGGCACATATCGAGTGCATTACCGATGCCGCGCCGACCGAGGTCGTTGTCTGTAACGGCGGTACGGCAGGGCGACTCTACAAACGCTACTTGCAAGATCGGACGGGGCTGCCCGCCATCGTCCTGCCCTCGACAAGTCCCGCCAATGCCGCCTGGCGCCTGGAACGTCTTGTTGAGCGTTGGCACGAAGCCGTTGACTGGGCTGTTATTTAATTTAGATTTTTGTTTGAGCGTGGGCGCCCAGACGTTTCAGAACGCCTCGCCAGATCGGCGCGGGCACGGCTGGCTCGGCGCAAACCATGCCGTCTGTGTCGACGTTGGCGGCATTGCCGCCGCCAAGTCGCTGCGCATACTCAATGGAGCAGCCCATGCGCACAGCGCCCACAAGCTTATCCATCGCTTCCGAAAATGGTCGGCGCAAGAGACCCATACGCGGGGAGTGGCGAAGCGCCGCAATACCGCTGCCGGCACAGACGACAACGCCGCCACACCACAATTGGTCAAGGCGCTCACATGCCTCGTGCAGACGAACGGCGGTCCCGCGCGCCTGCTTAGCGCCCTCTTGTGCGGCTCGAATCGCGGCATAGACGCGCGTTCCCGTACCGCCAAAGCGCTCAAGCGCCTGCTCGATAGCTGTCAACGTCTCATCGTCAGCCACATCTTCAATGGCCAGCACCATGCCATCGACTGCACCGGCATCATCCGCCTCCAAATCGACCGGGTGGGGGAGCGCGGTGCCGGAAAGCTGTGCATAGGCGGCGATGGCATCCTGTAGGTCCCAGAGCAAAAACTCAAGATCGGCGCTATCGGGAATGCTGATATACGCAATGGTTCGCAACGTTTTTGGTACATCGCCGCGTGCGGTCGTCTCCATGCCGCCTCCTTTCCGGTTCATTTCCGTTTAGGTTACACCGTCTGGCGGCGCCTCGCCGCGCTATCCTAGTGCAACCCTTACGAAAGGAACGCCATGCGTCTGCCCATGAATACCTCGCTTGCCACGCTTAAGCCCTCCGGCATCCGTCGGATTAACGCGCTCGCCGCCCAGCACCCGGGGTGCATTGCGCTTGCGCTTGGCGAGCCCGATTTTCCCACGCCCGATGTGATTAGCGCCGAGGTGACTGCATCGCTCAATCGCGGTGACACGCATTATCCGCCCAACAACGGCCGTCCCGCCCTGCGCGAAGCGCTGTCCAAATATATGGGGGACGCGGGCCTTACATATTCGGCTGACGAGGTCATCCTGACCGATGGTGCGACCGAGGCCCTATCGGCTACGTTTATGGCCATGCTCAACCCCGGCGACGAGGTCATCATCCCCACGCCGGCCTTTGGTCTGTACGAGAGCATCGTCGTGGCCAACCATGCCAAGGCGGTCTTTTTGGATACGGAGCCTGCGCAATTTCAGATTGACGAGGACGCACTTCGTGCCTGCGTGACGCCGGCGACTAAGGCCATCGTTATCTGCTCGCCCAACAATCCCACGGGCTGCATTCTCAACGCGGCATCGCTCGACGCCGTGGCGCGCGTCACGGAGCAGTCGGGCATCTACGTAGTCTGCGACGACGTATACAACCGCCTGGTTTATGTGGATGGCTACGAGCGCTTTGCCCAGCGTCACCCGGAGCTGCGTGAGCAGACGGTAGTCATCGAGAGCTTCTCCAAGCCCTGGGCCATGACCGGCTGGCGCCTGGGCTGGCTCGCAGCAGCGGCACCCGTCATCGCCGAGATCGCAAAAGCTCACCAATACCTAGTATCGAGCGCCGTCTCCTTCGAGATGGATGCCGCAGCCCGAGCCCTCACCGTCGACCCAACCCCCATGCTCAAAGTCTACCGAGCCCGCCGCGAACGCGTACTCGCAGCCTTAGACGCCATGGGCCTCGACGTAGTGGAACCGGCAGGCGCCTTCTACACTTTCCCGAGCATCAAAAAGTTCGTCCTAACCAGCGAAGACTTTTGCATCAAAGCCATCAAAGAGGCAAGCGTAGCCCTAGTCCCCGGAAACTGCTTCGGCACCGAAGGCCACGTCCGCCTCAGCTATTGCGTCTCCGACCAAGATTTGGACGAAGGCCTAAATCGCCTGTCCACCTTCATTTCAACCTTATAGCCCAACGGGACGCAACACATCAGCCCACCGACATAAGGGTTATGCGTGGGGCGCGTCGCTCAACGGGCACGAGGATTCGTAGCAAAGTTACCGCAGCTCCGGCCCCTCGGACCGGAGCGTATGCAGGGTTTGTGTACGAATCCTCGTGCCCGTTGACCGACGCCGGGGTCCCCGCCATAATACTTTCGGTTCACGCACGAATCCGCTGCCAGAGACAGCCGGCGCAAACGGGTCTTACCCGCGAGCTTAATGGGACTTCCCGCCAGCCGAGGTGGTCGAGTAGATATGTCTTCTCGCCCCCGTCGCTCATGCAGCGCGGGGGCTTTCTTTTTGGACATGCCCCCGTCACGTCCTTGTGGCGGACCGTGCCCGGAAAGAATTCGAGGAGGTGTAATTCATGCCCCAGCAGTACAAAATCGACAAGGTTGCAGAGATCGAGTCCCGTATCGCCGAGAACGCCGGTCTGTTCGTCGTCAACTACAACGGTCTGACGGTTAAGCAGGCTCAGGAGCTGCGTCATCAGCTTCGCGAGTGCGGCGCCGAGATGAAGGTCTACAAGAACAACCTGGTCAAGATCGCCCTCAAGAACCAGGAGCAGCCCGAGCTCGACGAGATCCTCGCCGGCCCCGTCGCTTATGTGTTCTACGAGACCGAGCCGGTCGAGGCCGCTAAGGCCCTTAAGGACTTCTCCGCTAAGTCCAAGGGCGTCCTTGAGATCAAGGGCGGTATCTCCGACGGCAAGGCCGTTTCCGCTGATGATGTTAAGGCTATCGCCGAGCTGCCCACCAAGGACCAGCTTCTCGGCCAGATTGCCGGTCTCATCTCCGGTTTCGCTCGCGACATCGCTGTCTGCGTCAACGGCGTTTCCTCTGGTCTCGCTCGTTCGATCCAGCAGGTCTCCGAGCAGAAGGCAGCCTAGTCGCTGTTTTCACCCGCGGCGGCAACGCCGCACCCCTGGCGCATTCGCGCCGTGTTTTAACTGATCTCCGTGCATCCGCACGGAAACCGAAAGGACTTAGAAATGGCTAAGCTTACCACCGATGAGATCATCGATGCTCTTAAGGAAATGACCCTTCTCGAGGCTTCCGAGCTCGTCAAGGCTATCGAGGACACCTTCGGCGTTTCCGCCGCTGCTCCTGCCGCTGTTGTCGCCGCTCCCGCTGCTGGCGCTGCTGAGGCCGAGGAGAAGACCGAGTTTGACGTCGTGCTCGAGGGCTTCGGCGACAACAAGATCCAGGTCATCAAGGCCGTCCGTGAGCTCACCAACCTTGGCCTGAAGGAGGCCAAGGAGGTCGTCGAGGGCGCTCCCAAGGCTGTTCTCGAGGGTGCCAAGAAGGAGGACGCCGAGGCTGCCAAGGAGAAGCTCGAGGCTGCTGGCGCTGCTGTCACCCTCAAGTAATCAGGCTTTCTCGCCAGATTTCTTTGCAGACGGGGTTCGCATTGCGAGCCCCGTCTTTTTTGTTTTTTGGTCCCTCAACATCGGTTGCTCAAACTGCCATGTTCTGTGATTTGCGTCTTATCGGGTGTCCTGCCGTTGGGCAATAAAATTGCACCATTCGAGCAATAATTTGCGTTGACCTGCTGAAGAATTGTCTCTGCCTTGTAGTGACATATAGTTCCAGCGGTAAGATGCTTAGGTATCGCAATTTGGTCTGCGGCTATGTGCCGCACGCATGGGGCGCTTTTGCGCCTGCGAAAGGATCCTTGAATAACATGAAGGCAATCATCCCCGCCGCCGGTCTTGGCACGCGTTTTCTGCCTGGCACCAAGTGCACCCCCAAAGAGATGCTGCCGGTTCTCGACAAGCCGGTCATCCAGTATGTCGTTGAGGAGGCGCTCGACCCCGAGGAGGTCGACGATGCCATCATCGTTACTTCTCCCGGCAAGCCCGAGCTGCTGAACTACTTCCAGCCCGATCGCTCGCTCGAGAACCTGCTGCGCGAGCGCGGCAAGAACGCCTATGCCGATGCCGTCGCCCACGCTGGCGGTATGCCGGTCGACTTCCGTTATCAGTACGAGCCCAAGGGCCTCGGCCATGCTATTCGTTCTGCTGCCGACGCCGTGGCAGGGGAGAACTTCCTGGTTCTTCTGGGCGACTACGTTGTGCCTAACCGCGACATCTGCGACAAGATGCTCGCCGTTTCCAAGGAGCACGGTGGCGCTTCGGTTATCGCCGTCGCTGCTTGCTCGCCCGAGGAAGTCAGCCGCTACGGCGTTATCGCCGGCGAGCGCGTCGGTTCGCTCGAAGGCGCCGAGGGCGTTGCCGATGCCGAGCCGGGCGCTGTCTGGCGCATCGGCGGTCTGGTCGAGAAGCCCGCTCCCGAGGCGGCTCCGTCCAACCTGTACATCGTCGGTCGCTACCTGCTGAGCCCGCTGGTCATGGACCTGCTGGCAGATCAGCAGGCCGGCAAGGGCGGCGAGATCCAGCTCACCGACGCCATGGCTCGTTCGCTCGACCGCGAGGCCATGTATGCAGTTGTCATCGACCCGCTGTCGGGCTACGACACCGGCACTCCCTCTGGTTGGATGGCCACTAACGCCCTCATGGCTGCAAACGATCCCCGCTTTGCCGATGCCTTCTGGGACGCCATCGACGAGCGCGGCGGATTGATGCGCAAGTAAGCCTTCGGGCATCGACATTTACGGGCGTGGACCTCGGTTCGCGCCCGTTTTTTTATAAGAGCTGCGATTGCTGGCCCTCTGTTCACAGAAAATATATGAACAGATGTTCGATACAGATACATCTACCTGCATGTTTTCTGTCGAAAAACTTTGCTACTCCAAAAACTCAATCGCGTCAAGGCTTTTCTTGCCCAACGGTCGGTACCTGATAGACTATTAGGTTGCGATAACTGGCGAAGCTATGCCTCGCCAACCCACCGAGCATTTCCGTGAAGGAGGAAAAACCTGGTGACCTACGCATACACTGCCACTGAGCGCAAGCGCGTCAGCTTCGGGAAAATCCCGGAGGCCATGGAGCTCCCCAACCTTATCTCTGTTCAAAGGGAATCCTTTGAGCGTTTTAAGGACGAGGGCCTTCGTGAGGCGTTCAAGGAATCCAGCCCCATCCAGAGCCAGAACCATGTTCTCGAGGTTACCTTCGGCGAGCATCAGTTCGGCGACCCCGCGCACACTGTCGAGGAGTGCCGCGAGAAGGATATGACCTATCAGGCTCCGCTTCTGACCGACGTCCGTCTCACCAACAAAGAGACCGGCGAGATCAAGGAGCAGCTCGTCTTCATGGGCGACTTCCCCATGATGACCGATCAGGGCACCTTCATCATCAACGGTACCGAGCGTATCGTCGTCTCGCAGCTCGTCCGCTCCCCGGGCGTGTACTACAGCTCCGAGATGGATTCGGGCAAGCAGATCTACAAGGCCCAGATCATCCCGTCCCGCGGTGCCTGGCTCGAGTTTGAGGTCGACAAGCGCGACCAGCTCATGGTCTCCATCGACCGTAAGCGCAAACAGAGTGCCACGATGTTCCTGCGCGCCCTTGGCATTGCCGTCACTAACGACGACATCATCGAGCTGCTCGGCAACTCCGATGTGATCAAGCGCACCCTGGAGCGCGACACCGCCCTCACACGCGAGGATGCCCTTATCGAGATCTACCGTCGCCTGCGCCCGGGCGAGCCTCCCACCGTGGACGCTTCCCGCAGCCTGCTCGAGGGTCTGCTCTTTAACCCGCAGCGCTACGATCTGGCCCGCGTCGGTCGTTACAAGGTCAACAAGAAGCTCAACCTCACCACCGAGGAAGAGGTCACGGTGCTCACCGACGAGGATATCGTCGCGACGCTGCGCTACCTGCTGTCCCTCGCTGCCGGCGAGCAGGGCTTCAAGATCGACGACATCGACCACTTCGGCAACCGCCGCATCCGTACCGTCGGCGAGCTCGTCGCCAACCAGTTCCGTATCGGCATGAGCCGTATGGAGCGCGTCGTCCGTGAGCGCATGAGCTCCCAGGACATCGACGAGATCACCCCGCAGTCGCTCATCAACATCCGCCCGATCGTGGCCTCCATCAAGGAGTTCTTCGGTTCCTCGCAGCTCTCGCAGTTCATGGACCAGGCGAACCCCCTGACCGGTCTGACCCACAAGCGCCGTCTGTCCGCACTCGGCCCTGGTGGTCTTGCAGGCCACAAGTCCGGCTCCAGCCGCCGCACCAATGTGCCGACGGCCGTCCGCGACGTTCACAATTCGCACTACAGCCGCATGTGCCCGATCGAGACCCCCGAAGGCCCCAACATCGGCCTGATCGGCTCGCTCGCCCTCTACGCCCGCGTCAACGAGTATGGCTTCATCGAGGCCCCGTTCCGTCGCGTCGAGAACGGCGTTGCCACCGACCAGATCGACTGGATGACCGCTGACGAGGAAGAGAAGCACGTCATCGCGCCGGCCAACACGCCGCTCGATCCCAAGACCAACGAGTTCATCACGACCGACGCCGAGGGCAAGATCGTCCGTCCGCACACCGTGATCGCCCGTACCCGCGACTTCGACGGCTCCTTCGGCGCTCCCGCCGACGTGCCCGTCGAGGACGTCGACTACATGGACGTCTCGCCGCGTCAGATGCTCTCCGTCGCAGCCACGCTGATCCCGTTCCTTGAGCACGACGACGCCAAGCGTACGCTGATGGGCGCTAACATGCAGCGCCAGGCCGTGCCGCTGGTTCACCCCGCCGCTCCCTATGTCGGTACCGGCATGGAGCGTCGCGCCGCCCTAGACTCCGGCGAGGTCACCCTGGCCAAGAACGCCGGCGAGGTCATCTTTGCCGACGCCGCCAAGATCATCGTCAAGCATGCCGGCGGCATGGACGAGTATCACCTGGCCAAGTACCAGCGCTCCAACCAGTCCACCTGCATCAACCACCGTCCGCTCGTGCGCGTCGGTGACACCGTTGAGCAGGGCGAGCCCCTGGCTGACGGTCCTTCGACCGATCATGGCGAGCTCGCACTGGGCCAGAACCTCACCGTGGCATACATGCCGTGGGAAGGCTTCAACTACGAGGACGGTATCGTCGTGTCCGAGCGCCTGGTGGCCGAGGACCTGCTGACGACCATCAACATCACCCGTCACGAGATCGATGCCCGCGACACCAAGCTTGGCCCCGAGGAGATCACCCGCGAGATCCCGAACCTCTCCGAGGACATGCTTGCCAACCTCGACGAGGACGGCATCATCCGCATCGGCGCCGAGGTCGGCCCTGGCGATATCCTGGTCGGCAAGGTCACGCCTAAGGGCGAGAGTGCTCTGACCGCCGAGGAGCGCCTGCTGCGCGCCATTTTCGGTGCCAAGGCTCACGACGTTCGCGACACCTCCCTTAAGATGCCTCACGGCGCTTACGGCCGCGTCATCGACGTCGTCCGCTTTAGCCGCGAGAACGGCGACGATCTGGCCCCCGGCGTTAACGAGCAGGTGCGCGTCTACGTCGCCCAGCGTCGTAAGATCCAGCAGGGCGATAAGATCGCCGGTCGCCACGGCAACAAGGGTGTTATCTGTAACGTTCTGCCGGTCGAGGACATGCCCTACATGGCTGACGGTACCCCGATCGACGTTATCCTCAACCCGCTGGGCGTTCCTTCGCGTATGAACGTCGGCCAGCTGCTCGAGTGCCACCTTGGCTGGGCTGCTGCCTGCGGTTGGGATACCGAGGATGCCGACTCCGACAAGTATGTTCCCGGTCCGTTCTTCGTCTCGACGCCCGTCTTCGACGGCGCCAAGGAGGACGAGATTGCCGAGGTCATCCGTCGTGCCAACAAGAACATGCTCAACAAGGCCACCGCTGCCTTTGGCGATCACATGCGCCCCGAGTTTGTCACCCAGCTTGACGAGCGCGGCAAGACCCGTCTGTTCGACGGCCGCACCGGCGAGGAGTTCCGCGAGCCCATTACCGTGGGTACGTCCTACATCCTCAAGCTCGGCCACATGGTCGACGACAAGATCCACGCCCGTTCGACCGGCCCTTACAGCCTGGTTACCCAGCAGCCGCTGGGCGGCAAGGCTCAGTTCGGCGGCCAGCGCTTCGGCGAGATGGAAGTTTGGGCACTGTACGCATACGGTGCTTCCAACGTCCTGCAGGAGATCCTGACCGTCAAGTCCGACGATACCGTGGGCCGCGTCAAGACCTACGAGTCCATCGTCAAGGGCGAGAACGTCCCGGTTCCGGGTATCCCCGAGTCCTTCAAGGTTCTCGTCAAGGAGATCCGTTCCCTCGCGCTGGACATCGAGCCCATGCACGATGCCGACGAGGACGCCTCCGCCCCTGTGACCGCCGAGGAGACCTCCGCTCTCGACGACCTGGCTGCGCTCGCCGGCGTTGACGCCGACGTCGAGGCCCAGGATTCCGAGACCGCCGAGGCACCCGAGGCTGTCGCCGCCACGACCACTGATAAGGAGTAGTTGACTGTGGCAGATTTCGAAGCTACTGATTTTGACTCGGTAAAGATCTCCCTTGCCTCCGCCGACCAGATCCGTTCCTGGTCGCACGGTGAGGTCAAGAAGCCGGAGACTATCAATTACCGTACCCTCAAGCCCGAGAAGGACGGCCTGTTCTGCGAGAAGATCTTCGGTCCCGCAAAGGACTGGGAGTGCTCCTGCGGCAAGTACAAGGGCATCCGCTTTAAGGGCATCGTCTGCGAGCGCTGCGGCGTCGAGGTCACCTCGGCCAAGGTGCGTCGCGACCGCATGGGTCACATTGAGCTCGCCGCTCCTGTGTCCCACATCTGGTACTTCAAGAGCCCCACGAGCTTCCCGATGAGCCGTATGCTCGACATCAAGTCCAAGGACCTCGAGAAGGTTCTGTACTTTGCCAGCTACATCATCACCGAGGTCGACTACGAGGCTCGCGAGGCCGACGCTGACGACCTGCGCGAGGAGCTCGCCGCCGATCTGGAAGAGATCGATGCCGAGTGCGCCCGCCAGATCGAGTCCCTCAAGGAGCAGGGCAACCCCGAGAACTTTGACGAGTTCTCCGACGAGGAGCCGCTGACCCCCGAGGAGATCGCCTCCGGCATCGTCGACATCGAGGAAGAGTGCAAGGACGAGAAGCAGCTCCGCACGGACGCCTTCAACGCCTTCATGAAGCTCACCGAGCGCGACCTCATCTCCGATGAGCCGCTGTTCCGCGAGATGACCCGTTACTACTCCATGTACTTCAAGGGTGGCATGGGTGCCGAGGCCGTCCGCGACCTGCTCGCTGCCATCGACCTCCCCTCCGAGGCCGAGAAGCTCAAGGCCATCATCGCCGACGAGGACTCCCAGAAGCAGAAGCGCGAGAAGGCCGTTAAGCGCCTCGAGGTCGTTGACGCCTTCCTGAAGGGCGGCAACAGCCCCGCGAACATGATCCTGGACGTCATCCCGGTCATTCCGCCCGATCTGCGCCCGATGGTCCAGCTCGACGGCGGCCGCTTCGCCGCGTCCGACCTCAACGACCTGTATCGTCGCGTGATCAACCGTAACAACCGACTCAAGCGCCTGCTCGACCTGGACGCCCCTGCGATCATCGTGAACAACGAGAAGCGCATGCTCCAGGAGTCCGTGGACGCCCTGTTCGACAACGGCCGTCGTGGTCGCCCGGTCTCTGGCCGTGGCGGTCGCCCGCTCAAGTCTCTCGCCGAGGCCCTCAAGGGCAAGCAGGGTCGTTTCCGTCAGAACTTGCTGGGTAAGCGTGTCGACTACTCCGGCCGTTCGGTAATCGTTACCGACCCCAAGCTGCTGCTGCACCAGTGCGGTCTGCCCAAGACCATGGCGCTGGAGCTCTTCAAGCCCTTCGTCATGAAGCGCCTGGTCGAGCTTGGCAAGGTCGAGAACATCAAGGGCGCCAAGCGTGCTATCGACCGCGGTGCCACCTTTGTGTGGGATATCCTCGAAGAGGTCATCGACGGCCGCGTCGTGCTGCTCAACCGTGCACCGACCCTGCACCGTCTGTCCATCCAGGCCTTTGAGCCGGTGCTGGTCGAGGGCAAGGCTATCCACCTGCACCCGCTGGTCTGCTCGCCCTTCAACGCCGACTTCGACGGCGACCAGATGTCTGTTCACGTGCCGCTGTCCAGCCAGGCTCAGGCGGAGGCTCGCGTGCTCATGCTCTCTGCGAACAACCTGCGCTCGCCGGCATCCGGCAAGCCGGTTAACATCCCTTCGCAGGACATGATCATCGGTGTGTACTACCTCACCCAGGTCCGCGAGGGTCTGCCGGGCGAGAACCACGTGTTCGCCAGCTTCGACGACGCACTGCACGCCTATGACTGCCGCTCCGAGGTCGACATGCAGGCCAAGATCCAGGTCCGCGTGTCCGCTGCCGATGCCAACGTCATCAACGAGGACGGCACCCGTATCTTCCGCGTCAAGAACGGCAAGAACGAGTTCGTCGACTACGACGTCACCGGCAACAAGACCGCGCGCTTCGAGACCTCTATCGGCCGCATCATCTTCAACCGCCAGTGCCTGCCCGAAGACTACGAGTTCATGAACTACAAGATGGTCAAGGGCGATGTGGCCAAGCTGGTTGCCGACTGCTGCGATCGTTACCCCGAGGCCAAGGTCGGCCCGATCCTCGACGCCATCAAGTACTCCGGCTTCCACTACGCTACCCGCGCCGGCCTCACCATCTCGGTTTGGGACGCTCTCATCCCTGCCGAGAAGCAGGAGCTGCTCGATCGCGCCCAGGCCAACGTCGACCAGATCAACGAGTATTTCGAGGAGGGCTTCATCAACGAGACGGAGCGCCACATCGAAGTCGTTAACGAGTGGACCGCTTGTACCGACAAGGTCGCAGCGCTCATGCTCGACATGTTCGACGAGGAGAACCCGCTCTACATGATGGCCGACTCTGGCGCCCGTGGTTCTAAGACCCAGCTGCGTCAGCTCGGCGGCATGCGTGGCCTGATGGCAGACATGTCCGGCGAGACGATCGACCTTCCCATTAAGGCGAACTTCCGCGAGGGCCTGCTGCCGCTCGAGTACTTCATTTCGACCTACGGCGCCCGTAAGGGCCTGGTCGATACCGCATCCCACACCTCGGACTCTGGTTACCTGACCCGTCGTCTGGTCGACGTGGCCCAGGACGTCATCGTCCGCGAGGAGGACTGCGGCACGCACGAGGGCGTCACCTACAACCTCATCATCCCCGGCACCACCGACCTCAACACCGACCTCGTCGGCCGTTGCTTCATTGAGGACGTCGTGGCTCCGGATGGCACCGTGCTCTTTGAGCAGGACGGCTACATCGAGAAGGTCGCCGACATCCAAAAGATGGTCGATGCGGGCCTCAAGAAGGTCAAGCTTCGCGCGCTGCTCACCTGCCGCTCCAAGTACGGCGTGTGCCAGAAGTGCTACGGCTGGGATCTTTCCACCCGTCGTCCGGTCGCCATCGGTACCGCGGTCGGCATTATTGCCGCCCAGTCCATCGGCGAGCCCGGTACGCAGCTTACGATGCGTACCATTCACTCCGGCGGCGTCGCTGGCGTCGACGATATTACGCAGGGTCTGCCTACGGTCAGCCGTATGTTCGATATCGTCGGTAACGTCAACGAGAAGATCCTGGGTCGCGAGGCCGAGCTGGCTCCGTACTCCGGTCACCTCTCGATTAAGCCCGAGAAGTCCGAGTACGTGCTGACGCTCACCGACTCCGAGGATCACACCCGTGTCCTCGACGAGCGTCGCGTCCCCGCTTCGGTGCGCTTTATGCCCGAGATCGAGGACGGCTGCGAGGTTCGCGCCGGCGACCAGATCACCAAGGGCTTCGTCAACTTCCGCAACCTGCGCAAGCTGACCGACATCGAGTCGACGATGCACACCTTCGTCGAGAGCGTCAAGGACGTCTACACCAGCCAGGGCGTCGACCTGAACGACAAGCACATCGAGGTGCTCGCACGTCAGATGCTGCGTCGCGTTCAGATCACCAACCCCGGCGACTCCAAGTACCTGCTTGGTCAGTACGTCGACCGCTACGAGTTTGCCGACGAGGTCGAGCGCGTTGCCCGTCTGGGCGGTCAAGCTCCTGTGGCCGAGCCCGTCATCCTGGGTACGCTCAAGGTCGCGTCCAACATCGACTCCTGGCTGTCGAGCGCTTCGTTCATCCGTACCGCTGGCGTCCTTACCGAGGCTGCCATCGAGGGCAAGGTCGACCACCTGCTCGACCTTAAGTCCAACGTCATCGTCGGTAAGAAGATCCCCGCCGGTACCGGCCTCAAGCCGTACGCCAACGCCAAGCTGACGTATCGCACGGCCGACGGCTACGTGGACATCGACGGTCCGGCTTCGCCCAACGCCAAGTCGCTGCCCGAGTGGGCTCCGGTTGAGCTCAAGGACCTGGACGAGCAGCTCCCGCAGCAGCTCGACTGGGCCGGCTACGACGAGTTCGGTGGTGCTGACGGTTCCTTCACCCGCAACGGCCACACCATCTCCGCCGAGAAGGCTCGCCTGTACCTGTTCGACGACCTGGGTGTGTCGCAGCGCTGGACCAACAAGTTCAGCGAGGTCGGCATCGAGACGGTCGGCGACCTGGTCGGCAAGTCCGAGGAAGATCTGCTGCGCATCGATGGCATCGGTGCCAAGGCGATCGAGGAACTCCGTGACGGCTTGGAGGCCCACGACCTGCTCTACATCCTCGAGAACAACGACGACGTTGCCGACGAGGAAGACCTCTCGCAGCTGCTGCAGATGGTCTTTAGCCCCGACGGTCCGGACGACATTCTGCTGGGCACCTCCGCCGCGCCGACGCATCACGCCGACGCCGACGAGGAGCTCTTGGGCGCCCCGATCGACGACAAGAAGGCTCCCGCCAACGGCGCGATCAACGAGGACATGGCTTCCCTCGACGAGCTGCTCAACCAGCTCGTGGACACCGACGACGCCGAAGAGGCCAAGGACAACGACGAGGAGTAATTAGTTCCGCCGTTCTAACGAACGGCGGCGACCTCCGTCGCTGCGCGGCCCCCAGAGCTACAATCTGTCATTCAAAAGGCAGGGCATGACCAAAAGGTCAATGCCCTGCCTTTTTCATGCCACCTTGTACGCTCTGGGGGCCGCTCGCTTGCGTATGCTCAACTTGTTGCGTTCCGTTGATCACTTGCAAAAAAGGACAGGTTTATTTTGGTAGTTTTTCCTGCTTGAATTTGTAACATTCCGTTTGGTCAAAGCGTATCTATGGTGAGGGCCCCATCAAGAACCATCAGTGTCACCGGGAGGTGATTATGGAAGAACAAGCTTTTAGACAGGCGGTCGAGGATCACCGAGATGTCGTGTTCCGAATCGCCTTGACGTATCTGCGTGATCGCGCTGACGCCGACGATGTCGCTCAAGACGTCTTTCTAAAGTTACTCAAAAGCGATACGCATTTTGAAAGCTGGGAGCATCTTCGTCGATGGCTCATCCGGGTCACGATCAATGAATGCAAATCTCTCTTTCGAAAGCCGTGGAGGCGCGTGGAGGATATTGAAAGTCTGACCGATTCGCTCTTGACGGCGCAGGACGAGACCAAGGCCGTCCTATTAGACGTCATGCGGCTTCCGGAACGATTCCGTATCTCCATCGTGCTCTATTACTATCTGGGCTTCTCGACTTCAGAAATTGCCGAGTTACTGCATGTGCCAGCCGCGACCGTTCGAACGCGTTTAGCTCGCGGCAGATCGAAGCTCAAGTTCATCCTAGAGGAGGGCGACCGTGAAATCCAACCAGATCAAGCAGGCCTTCGAGTCCGTCCAAGCCGATAGCGATCTTGCTGACCGTGTTCTTTATGCCGCTGCTGGCGAGCCGCTTCGCCGAAAGGGTCACGCGAAGCCTCTGTATGTTGCCGTAATCGGATGTCTTGCCGGAGTGCTGGCGACCGGAGGGGTCGCCTACGCTGTTGTCAATTCCAGTTATTTTGCCTCTGCCTGGGGAAACCATGGCAACGGAGAGTCCGTTACCTGGACAAATGGCGGCTCGTCGGGGACGAAATATACCTACACCAGAGAGTTTGGTGATGGTATCGCGCCCCAAAGCCTGGAGGGTGCAGTCCAGAAGGTCAATCTGTCCGTCGAGGGCAACGGCTATGCGCTCGACATTCATGAGATGGCAATCGACGAGAACGGTTGCGGTGCTGTGACGTTTACATTGTCCAATCCGAATGGCGTTAACTACTACAAGCCGGCGGCAGAGCTTGGCGAACTTGTTCTCTATGGTGAAGAAGAAGGGGGCGTCAGTACACCCAGCATGAACTTCGGCGAGGAATGGGCTGATACACGCTGCACCATTGATAAAGACACATCAAGCGACACGGTCATTAACGGCACGATGTACTTTGCATCTTGGAATCGCGATCGAGATTTACGACGCGCTGTCACTTGGAATATCTCCTGGACAGAGGGCGAAGGCGAGGATGCGAAGCCGTTCGAGGCATCGACGCCCGAGTTTAGCGTCGGATCGTACGTCGATACAAAGGAACTCCGCTCCGATGACTCGCCTCTCGAGATCAGCTCGTTTTCTATCCAGACACACATCGATGATCTGGGCATTGACGCAGTCACGAAAAAGTTAACCGTTACCTACAAGGATGGATCGGAGCAGATTATCGAAGATGATGCTGCGGGCGCGTACAATTTCTATGTTTCGCTGACGCGCAATAGCGGAGAGAATATCTCGGTGCCGACAAAACTGATCAATGTCGATCAAGTGGTCTCGGTAACCCTTGAGGGCACGAGGTACACATCAGCAGGAGAGACCGAAACAGAAGTACCCTTTACCATCGTCTATTCGTAAGGTCTAGGCCGCTTCCCAAGAGGGGAAGCGGCCTATTTTGCGTTATATGGACGGTTAGATTGAACGCTATTTGTCTGATTCTCGGAAGAACGTGGCAAATGGATGCGGATCACCGTGAAGAGCGGCGTTTCCCCAGATAAAACCGACCAAAATAAACCTGTCCCTTTTGGCAGGTAGCGTTGTCCCGACGAGCACGTCGGATTCCCGGACCGGGCGGCCCAGGTATTAAGTTTGTCGCGAGTTCCGCACGCAAAGGAAAGCACTTAATGTGCTTTCCGTCTTGCGCAGGACTGTAGAGCAGCAAACTTAATACCTGGGCCGCCCGGTCCGGGGATCCGCCCCCGCGTACAGAAGGGGATTCCTTTTGTGTAGGCTTTGCGGAAATATGCCTATTTAAGGATACGCCCGGCGGCGTGGTCTGTTGACGGCACAGCTAACGCCACGTATCCTATCGAACTGCGTGTTTCGTAGGGGGATGCTGACCCCTCGATTCAAGCCGTTGCACTTTACAGAGAGCTGGAATCATTCGAGAAGGAGTACGCTTTGCCTACTATTAACCAGCTGGTTCGCCAGGGCCGTCGTTCCGTGCCCAAGAAGTCCAAGAACGCTGCTCTGCAGCACAACTCCCAGAAGCGCGGCGTGTGCACCCGCGTCTTCACCACGAGCCCCAAGAAGCCGAACTCGGCTCTTCGTAAGGTTGCCCGTGTTCGCCTTGTCAACGGCATCGAAGTTACTGCTTACATCCCGGGTGAGGGCCACAACCTGCAGGAGCACTCCATCGTGCTCGTCCGCGGCGGTCGTGTCCGTGACCTCCCTGGTGTCCGTTATCACGTCATCCGTGGCGCCTACGACGCTGCTCCGGTCCAGAACCGTATGCAGGCCCGTTCCAAGTACGGTGCTAAGCGCCCCAAGGCTAAATAAGCCAGATAACGTTTTGATACTTTCGCCGTGTGCCGCCTAAGGGCCGCACGGTAGACACTTAAGGAGATTTCACATGCCGCGTCGTGCAGCAGCTAATCGTCGTGAGGTTCAGCCTGACGCCGTTTACAACAACCGCCTGGTGACTCAGCTCATCAACAAGGTCCTTCTTGACGGCAAGAAGGCCACCGCTGAGCGCATCGTTTACACCGCTTTCGAGATCGTTGCCGAGAAGTCCGAGGGTGGCGACGCTCTCGCTACCTTCAAGAAGGCTATGGACAACGTCAAGCCCACGCTCGAGGTTAAGCCCAAGCGTGTCGGTGGCGCTACCTATCAGGTCCCGATGGAGGTCAACTCCCGTCGTTCCACCGCTCTGGGTATCCGCTGGATCGTCAACTTCTCCCGCGCTCGCAAGGAGAAGACCATGGCCGAGCGTCTCGCCAACGAGATCCTCGACGCCTCCAACGGCCTGGGCGCTTCCGTCAAGAAGCGTGAGGACGTCTTCAAGATGGCCGAGGCCAACCGCGCGTTCTCTCACTATCGTTGGTAAGTTAAGGTAAGGAACTAACATGGCTAAGCCTAAGTACAAGCTTTCCGATACCCGTAACATCGGCATCATGGCCCACATCGATGCCGGTAAGACCACCACGACCGAGCGTATTCTTTACTACACCGGTAAGACCCACAAGATCGGTGAGGTCCATGAGGGCGCTGCCACCATGGACTGGATGGTTCAGGAGCAGGAGCGCGGCGTAACCATTACCTCCGCTGCTACCACGTGCTTCTGGAACAAGGACGGTAAGGACTACCGCATCCAGATCATCGACACCCCGGGCCACGTTGACTTCACCGCCGAGGTCGAGCGCTGCCTGCGCGTCCTCGATGGCGCTGTCGCCGTCTTCGACGCCGTTGCCGGCGTTCAGCCCCAGTCTGAGACCGTTTGGCGTCAGGCTTCTACCTTTAACGTCCCCCGCATCGCCTTCATCAACAAGTATGACCGCGTGGGCGCTGACTTCTTCAACGCTATCGAGACCATGAAGGATCGTCTCGACGCCAACGCCGTGGCCGCTCAGGTCCCGATGGGCGCCGAGGACAACTTCTGGGGCGTCATCGACCTGGTCACCATGACTGCATGGGACTTCAAGGCCGACGAGAAGGGTATGACCTACCCCGAGCCGATGGACGAGATCCCGGCTGAGTTTGCCGACATCGCTGCCACCAAGCGCGAGGAGCTCCTCGACGCTGCTGCCAGCTTTGACGACGAGCTCATGGAGAAGATCCTCATGGAGGAGGACTTCACCGTCGAGGAGCTCAAGGCTGCTCTGCGCAAGGGCGTTCTGGCCAACGAGCTCAACCTCGTCTTCGTGGGCTCCGCCTACAAGAACAAGGGCGTTCAGGAGCTGCTCGACGCTGTCGTCGACTACCTGCCCAGCCCGCTCGACGTTGAGGCCGTCACCGGTACCGATCCGGACACCGGCGAGGAGATCCAGCGTCATCCTTCCTTCGACGAGCCCTTCTCCGGCCTGGTCTTCAAGATCATGACCGACCCGTTCGTCGGTAAGCTCACCTACGTCCGCGTTTACTCCGGCCGCGCCGAGTCCGGCTCCTACGTTGTCAACGCTTCCAACGGTCAGCGCGAGCGCCTCGGCCGCATCCTCGAGATGAACGCCGCCGAGCGTATCGACCGTGACGACGCTGCCGCCGGCGACATCGTCGCTTGCGTCGGCTTCAAGAACTCCACCACCGGTGACACCCTGTGCGCCGAGGGCAAGGAGATCGTCCTCGAGAAGATCGAGTTCGCTAAGCCCGTTATTGACGTTGCCATCGAGCCCAAGACCAAGGCCGAGCAGGACAAGATGTCCCTGGCTCTGACCAAGCTCGCCGAGGAGGACCCGACCTTCCAGGTGTCCACCAACCACGAGACCGGCCAGACCATCATCGCCGGCATGGGCGAGCTGCACCTCGAGATCATCGTCGACCGTCTGCTCCGCGAGTTCAAGGTTGACGCTAACGTCGGTAAGCCCCAGGTTGCCTACCGCGAGACCGCCGGTCACGACGTCGAGAAGGCTGAGGGCAAGTTCGTCCGTCAGTCCGGCGGTCGCGGTCAGTACGGCCACGCCGTCATCAAGCTCGAGAAGATGGAGGAGGGCTTCGGCTACGAGTTCGTCAACGCTATCGTCGGCGGCGTCGTGCCCAAGGAGTACATCCCGTCCATCGACAAGGGCATCCAGGAGGCCCTGAACACCGGTGTTATCGCCGGCTTCCCGGTCCTCGACGTTAAGGTCACCCTGTTCGACGGTTCTTACCACGAGGTCGACTCCTCCGAGGCCGCCTTCAAGATCGCCGGTTCCATGGCTATCAAGGACGCTCTCAAGAAGTCCGACCCGCAGCTGCTCGAGCCGATCATGGCTGTCGAGGTCGAGACCCCCGAGCAGTACATGGGCGACGTTATGGGCAACCTCTCCGGTCGCCGCGGCAAGATCGAGGGCATGGAGGATCGCAAGAACAGCAAGCTCATCCGTGCCAAGGTGCCGCTGGGCGAGATGTTCGGTTACGCTACCGACCTTCGCTCCCAGACCCAGGGCCGTGCATCCTACACGATGCAGTTCGACTCTTATGAGCCCGCGCCCAAGTCCATCGTGGACGAGGTCATGAGCAAGAACGCCTAAGTTCGAGCTCCCTGTTACGTAATCCTGCGAGAACATCTCTCGCACTCTTTGGAGGTTTAAGTTGGCTACCCAGAAGATCCGCATTCGCCTCAAGGGCTATGATCACGAGGTCGTCGATCAGTCCGCGAAGCTCATCGTCGAGACCGCTCAGAAGACCGGCGCTCGCGTTTCCGGTCCTGTCCCCCTGCCCACCGAGCGCAACCTGTACACGGTTATCCGCTCGCCGCACGTGAACAAGGACTCCCGTGAGCAGTTCGAGATGCGCACCCACAAGCGCCTCATCGACATCCTCGACCCCACCTCGGGCACCGTTGATTCGCTCATGCGTCTCGACCTCCCCGCTGGCGTCGACATCGACATCAAGCTCTAAGCGATATCGCTCATAGCTTACAGAGCCCCGCTGCCATTACGGAAGCGGGGCTCTTTTGTTTTGCATGATGGGTTTGAACCGCCGGGGAATGCAGCCGAGTGGGTGGCTATGGTGCCCTATTTACCCATGGGACGCAGCGATGCCTCTTCAAAATGGAAGGATCGCAAGTCGTCTTCCGTCTCGATGCACGCTCGACCAAAGGCATCGACGGTTTGAAAGATGCCACGCGCCAGCTCGTCACCGGCAGGGGAACGGGCGATTACGTGCTCCCCAATCCAATTGAGATGAGCGACATAATCATCGTGGACGGGCGCGATCGGACCAGTGTTTTCTTCCATGGCGTTGAGCAGATCTGTCCATGTGCCTACGGCATTCGCGATCGCGTGATGGACCTCCTTGAGTAGCACATCGACGGTGGGAACATTCTCGTTGAGGTCTGAGAGGCCGATTGCCGGCAGGCCGCCATCGGGAACCTCCGAGGGCACATAGTTCACATTGACGCCAATGCCGCAGACGGCAAAGGGCTTGCCCTCGTTGTCACGAGCCGCCTCGACCAGGATGCCGCCGAGTTTGCGCCCTCGCGCGACGAGGTCGTTGGGCCATTTGAGGCCGATCTCGTTAGCAAGACCTTGCGCCTCGAGCGCCTCGAGCACCGCTAAGCCGCTGACGGCGGCAAGACCAGAGTACTTGGTGGGATCAACACGTGGACGTAGGACAATCGAAAGCAATAGGTTGCCGGCGGTTGAATCCCACTTGTGGCCGCGCCGGCCGCGTCCTGCTGTCTGAGCCCGGGCGGCAAGTCCCGTGCCATGCGGCGCTCCCTGTTTACCTGCTTCGAGCAGGTCATCGTTGGTCGATCCGGTTACGTCGACTATCGTTAATTTGGCATCCATAACGGCTGCTACCTCCTTAATGAATAAGTGAATAACGCAATGGTGTCGAGAGGCAGACACAATGTGAAGCCTTTGTCGCATTTGGACAATTTAATGTTAACACGTCAACAACGACTGAAATGCGCTATCCTCTCTTGGTCGATGTAAACACGTAAACAATTCAAAAGAGGTTAGTGATGGGTTTCACGATTCTTGGAACAGGCTCGGCGCTTCCCAAGCGCAGTGTATCCAATGACGAGCTGTCCGAGTTCCTCGATACCTCGGATGAGTGGATTTTTACCCGCACAGGTATTAAGAGTCGCCACGTCTGCACCACCGAGTCACTTGACGACCTTGCCGTAGCGGCGAGCGAGCGGGCACTTCAGGTGTCCGGAATCGACGCGAGCCAGCTGGATCTGATCGTCTGCTCGACGACGACGGGTGACCACCTTGTTCCCGCCGAGGCGTGTGCCGTTGCTGAGCGACTGGGCGCGACGTGCCCTGCCTTCGATGTCTCGGCTGCCTGCGCCGGCTTCGTATTCGCGCTCGATGTCGCCGAGGGCTATATCGCCCGCGGCCGTGCCGAGCGCGTGCTTGTCGTTGCCGCCGAGCAGATGACGCGCGCGCTTGACTGGACCGATCGCGCCACCTGCGTGCTCTTTGGCGATGGGGCAGGCGCCGCAGTGATTGGGGCTGGGGGAGACAGCCCCCTTGCCGTTGAGCTTTCGACGGCGCCCGACGTCGAGACGTTGCGCGTTCCCGGTCTGGTCGGCACCTCGCCGTTTAAGGCCTCCGCAGATAGCGAGAGCGTGCTGTCCATGAATGGCCGCCGCGTGTTCAAGTTCGGCGTCAACGCGATTTGCGACACGGTCCATAAGCTTGCGAGCGATGCGGGCATTTCGGTCGAGGATATCGACCATTTTGTATTCCATCAGGCTAACGAACGAATCCTGAGTCAGGCGGTCAAGCGCCTCGGTGTGCCAGACAAGCGCGTGGTTCGAACGCTGCGCGAGACCGGCAACATTTCGAGCGCATGCATTCCGCTTGCCCTCGACCGGCTGGCAAACGCCGGCGCACTTCACACGGGCGACACCATCGCCCTCGTTGGATTTGGCGCCGGCCTGGATATAGGTGGCTATCTGCTTCGTTGGAAGTAGTCGCACATAGGAAATAAAAACGCCCCTAGGGCACAAACAAAGGAGAACTACCATGGCAGATCAGAAGACCTTCGAGCGCGTTTGCGACGTTATCCGCGAGACCGCCGGTCTTGACGATGTCGAGATGAAGCCCGAGTCCACGCTCGAGGAGATTGGTCTCGACAGCCTGGGCACCGTCGAGATCCTCGTTGCCGTCGAGGACGAGTTTGGCATCCAGCTCGATACCGAGGAGAACCCCAAGACGGTCGGCGAGTTCGCCGATACGGTCGAGGCGGCATTGGAGAAGTAGAGATGCTCAAGACTCCTCTCTGCGATCTGCTCGGCATCGAAAAGCCCGTGTTCCAGGGCGGTATGGCCTGGATTGCCGATGCCTCGCTGGCGTCCGCAGTGTCCGAGGCGGGTGGCTTAGGCATCATCGCGGCCATGAACGCCGACGCCAACTGGCTTCGCGACCAGATTCATGAGCTGCGCGCCAAGACGGATAAGCCCTTTGGCGTCAACGTCATGCTCATGAGCCCGTTTGCCGACGAGGTCGCGCAGGTCGTGATTGACGAGCGAGTGCCGGTCGTCGTGACGGGCGCCGGCAATCCCGCCAAGTACATGAAGGCGTGGAACGAGGCGGGCATCAAGGTCATCCCGGTCGTTGCCTCGGTGGCGCTGGCGCGCCTCGTGGCACGTCGTGGAGCCACGGCGGTTGTTGCCGAGGGTACCGAATCGGGCGGCCATATTGGCGAGACCTCGACGATGGCACTGGTGCCGCAGGTCGTCGATGCGGTTGACATTCCCGTCGTGGCCGCCGGCGGTATTGCCGACGGCCGCGGCGTGGCGGCCGCCTTTATGCTGGGCGCCGCCGGCGTGCAGGTGGGTACGCGCTTTCTGATCGCAGATGAGTGCACCGTATCGGAGCAGTACAAGGAGATGGTCCTGAAGGCCAACGACACCTCGACGCGTGCGACCGGCCGCTCGACGGGACACCCGGTGCGTGCCCTCAAGAGCCCCTTCACCAACGCCTACGCCAAGAGCGAGGCGGCGGGCGTAAGCGTCGAGGAGCTCGGGGCCATGGGCACGGGCGCCCTTCGCAAGGCCGCCAAGGACGGCAATTACGAAGAGGGCTCGTTTTTGTGTGGACAGATTGCCGGCATGGTCAACGAGCGCCAAAGTGCACGTGAAATCGTTGACGACCTGGTCGATGGCGCCGAGCACGTCCTGAAGGGTGCGTGCGCATGGGTGGCGTAGCGTTTCTGTTTGCCGGCCAGGGCGCCCAGCACCCCGCGATGGGCGTCGACCTAATCGAGGCATCGCCGGCCGCCGCCGAGGTGTTCGCCATTGCCGACGAGGTGCGCCCGGGGACCAGTGAGCAGTGCCGAAGCGCCTCCAAGGAGGAACTCTCGCAGACCGAGAACACGCAGCCGTGCGTGTTCGTTCACGATCTGGCAGCGGCTGCCGCCCTGCGTGAGCGCGGCGTGGTACCTGCCGCCTGTGCGGGTTTTTCGCTTGGCGAGGTCGCCGCGCTCACCTTTGCGGGGGCGTTCGATACGCGAGCGGGCTTTGAGCTCGTGTGCGAGCGCGCGGCGCTGATGGCCGCGGCTGCCGAGCGCCATCCGGGCGGCATGCGCGCCGTCATCAAGCTCGATGCGGCGCAAGTCGAGAACCTGGCAAAACAGGCCGGCGAGGACTGCTGGCCGGTCAACTACAACAGTCCGCAGCAGACGGTTGTTGCCGGAGCGCCCGAGGCGCTGCAGGAGCTCGACGTCCTAGTAAAAGAGGCTGGCGGCCGCGCTATGAAAGTCGCGGTGTCGGGCGCATTTCATAGCCCCTATATGGCCGAGGCGACTGAGGGGCTGGCGACGTATATCCAAGCCGGCCACGCGCCGTCACCGCTGCTGATTCCGGTCATGGCAAACATGACGGCGGCGCCCTATCCGGCGGACCCGCGAGCGGCATCGGATGTCTTGGCCAATCAGGTGAGTCATGCCGTTCGTTGGGTCGACACGCTGCATGCTCTGCAGAATCAGGGCATCGACACGTTTATTGAGGTCGGCCCTGGCAAAACGCTGTCGGGCCTGGCCAAGCGTACGCTGAGCGACGTTCGCGTGTATTCGTGCGAAACGGCCGAGCAGGTCGCAGCTATTGCCGACGAGCTTGCATAGTCCACAGGGCTGTAACCCGAAAGGAATGACATGGGCAACTTGAACAACGGCGCGCTCGAGCGCAACGACTCACGTCGTGTGGCACTGGTCACGGGCGGCTCGCGGGGTATCGGCCGCGCCTGCGCTGTCGGTCTGGCGGAGGACGGCTTTGATATCGCCGTCGTCTATGCCGGCAGCGTCGATGCGGCGCGCAGGACGTGCGAAGCCTGTGAGGCGGTTGGCGCCACGGCACGCGCATATCAATGCGACGTGGCCGATCCCGCTGCCGTCAACGCGTGCGTGGAAGCGGTCCTCAACGACTTTGGTTCCATTTGGGCGCTTGTCAACAACGCCGGCATCACGCGCGACGGCCTGCTCATGCGCATGGGCGATGACGCCTTCGACCGCGTGCTCGATGTCAATCTCAAGGGCACGTTCAATATGACGCGCGCGCTCACCAAGACCTTTATGCGCCAGCGCGGCGGTTGCGTCGTCAACATGAGCTCGGTCGTGGGCCTGATGGGCAATGCCGGGCAAGCCAACTACGCTGCTTCCAAGGCGGGCGTGATAGGGCTTACCAAGGCGGTGGCGCGCGAGCTTGCGCCTCGTGGCGTACGAGCGAACGCGGTCGCCCCCGGGTTTGTCGAGACAGATATGACGGCAAAGCTCTCGGAGAAGGTGCGTACGGCAACCGAGGAACAGATTCCCCTTAAGCGCATGGCACGTCCCGAGGAAGTGGCCGGCGTGGTGCGCTTTTTAGCGAGCGATGCGGCTGCTTACATTACGGGCGAGGTCGTGCGCGTCGACGGCGGAATGGCGATGTAGAAACCAGGGCCGAAGAACGGCTTGGATGAGGAGACCATGATGGAACAGAGAGTTGCAATCACCGGCATCGGTGCCGTATCGCCGCTCGGCAACACCGCGCTTGCCACCTGGGCGGCCATGTGCGCCGGGACCTGTGGCATCGGCCCGATCACGCACTTCGATACCGATGCGTTTACCGTCAAGGTGGCGGCCGAAGTCAAGGGCTTTGACGGCAACGAGTACTTTGGCAAGCGTGACGCCAAGCATCTCGACCCCTGCGTTCAGTTTGCGATGGCGGCTTCGGACGAGGCAATGCACGATGCGGGCTTTGATGTCGAAGGCGCCATCGATCGTGAGCGTCTGGGCGTCTACGTGGGCTCGGGCGTGGGCGGCATGACGACGCTCGTCGACAACGTCCACACGATCGCCGATCGTGGACCTCGCCGCGCATCGCCCTATATGATTGCGATGATGATCCCCAACATGGCTTCGGGCAATATCGCGATCCGCCACAAGGCAAAGGGACCGACCCTGCCAGTCGTGACTGCTTGCGCGACCTCGGCCCATGCGGTGGGCGAGGCGTTCCGCGCCATCAAGCACGGCTATGCCGACGCGATCCTCGCGGGCGGCGCCGAGGCGGCCATTATCCCCGATGCCGTTGCAGGCTTTACGTCCTGCCGCGCATTGACCACCAACCCCGATCCTGCGACGGCTTGCCGCCCGTTCGATGCAGACCGCGACGGCTTTGTGATGGGCGAGGGCGCTTGCGTGCTGGTACTCGAGAGCATGGAACATGCGCAGGCGCGCGGTGCGCACATTTATGCCGAGGTCGTGGGCTACGGCAACACCGATGATGCTTATCACATCACGAGTCCCGATCCCGAGGCTGCCGGCATTGCCCGCGCGATATCGCTGGCGGTGGCCGAGGGCGACGTCAAGCCTTCCGAGGGCCTCTACATCAATGCCCACGGCACCTCGACCAAGCTTAATGATTCGTCCGAGACGGCGGGCATTAAGCGAGCGCTCGGCGAGGACGCGGCGCGCGCCGCACATGTCTCGTCGACCAAGTCGATGACGGGGCACATGATCGGTGCCACGGGGGCCATTGAGGTCATGGCCTGCGCCATGGCACTCGAGCAGGGCGTGGTGCCGCCGACCATTAACTACCACACGCCCGATTCCGCCTGCGATCTTGATTACACGCCCAATCGCGCGGTTCGCGCCGACCTTACCTGGGCGCTTTCGACCAACCTGGGCTTTGGCGGGCACAACGCCGCCATCGCGCTGCGTAGATATACGAGGAGCTAGAGCATGGATTCCAAAAGACTTGCCGAGATAGCCGATGTGATGGAGGACCGCGGCCTCACGCGCGTACGCGTTGAGGAGCCCGATGGCACCGCGGTCGAACTCGAGCGCGCGAGTGTGGCGCAGCCGGTTGCCGTGCCCATGCCTATGCCGAGCGCCATGGCCGCTCAAGTTGCAGCTCCCACAGTCGCGCCTGCCGCACCGGAACCCGCCACGCAGACACCTGCCGCCGCGCCGGAGCCCAAGGGCACCGAGGTGACTGCTCCCATGGTGGGCGTCTTCTATGCTGCCCCTGCGCCGGGCGACGAGCCATTTGTGCGCGTGGGCTCCAAGGTCAAGGCCGGCGAGACCCTCTGCATCATCGAGGCCATGAAGGTTCTCAACGAGGTGACGGCCGAGGCAGACGGTGAGGTGCTCGAGATCTGCGTGGCCGACGGCGACCTCGTGGAGTTTGGCAGCTGCCTCATGAGGATCGGATAGGTGATATCCATGAACAAAGAAGAGCTCAAGAAGCTGTTACCGCATCGCGAGCCGATGCTTTTGCTCGACGAAGCCGAGCTGGTGGGCGACGAGGCCCACGGCAAGATCACGATTACAGGCGACGAGTACTTTTTGCAGGGACATTTTCCGGGAAACCCGGTCGTTCCCGGCGTGATTCAGTGCGAGATGCTCGCCCAGAACTGCTGCGTGCTGCTGATGGGCGATGAGGAGGCGCGCGGCGCGACGCCGTTCTACACGAGTCTGGACAAGGTGCGCTTTAAGCGTCCGGTGCGCCCGGGCGACACGGTGGATCTAGTGTGCTCCATCACGCGTGCGCGCGGGCCGTTCCGCTTTGCGACGGGTACTGCGAGCGTCAACGGTGAGGTTTGCTGCCGCGCCGATATGTCTTTTGCACTCATGCACGAAAGTTAAGGAAGGCTCCATGTTCGACAAAGTGCTCATCGCCAACCGCGGCGAAGTCGCGGTCCGTGTTATCCGCGCGTGCCGCGATATGGGCATCAAGACCGTCGCCGTTTATTCCACGGCCGATGCGGACGCGCTACACGTGCAGCTTGCCGACGAGGCGTATTGCATCGGCGGCCCGCGTCTTGCCGAGAGCTACCTCAACGACGATGCCGTGCTCACCTGTGCCGTAAAGTCGGGAGCTAAGGCAATTCATCCCGGCTATGGCTTCTTTTCCGAGAAGGCGAGCTTCGTGCGCGACTGCGACAAGTTCGGTCTGGCGTTTGTCGGTCCTTCGGCCGAGGTGATCGACAGCATGGGCGACAAGGACGCCGCACGCCGAACGGCCGCTGCTGCGGGCGTGCCCATCGTGCCGGGCTGCGATTTGCTCAAAAGCCCCGAGGAGGCGACGGCCGAGGCCGAGCGCATCGGCTGCCCCGTGCTTATTAAGGCGCGCGCGGGCGGCGGCGGTCGCGGTATTCGCAAGGTCGAGCGCGTGGAAGATGCGGCAAAGGCGTTCATCGAGGCGCGTGCCGAGGGTGAGGCCGTTTTTGGCGACGGCGAGTGCTACATGGAGAAGTTCGTTGCGCCGGCGCATCACGTTGAGGTACAGATTATGGCCGATAAGCAGGGCCATGTGTTTTCACTCGGCGAGCGCGAGTGCTCGGTGCAGCGCCGCAACCAAAAGCTGATCGAGGAGAGTCCCGCGCCGTGCCTCGGCGGACGCGACGATATTCGTGCCCGTATGCACAAGGCGGCGCGCGACTTGGCTCGTGCCGTCGGTTATGAGGGCGCTGGCACCATCGAGTTTCTGTACTCGGACGACGGCAATTTCTACTTTATGGAAATGAACACGCGCTTGCAGGTGGAGCATCCGGTTACAGAGTTTGTAACCGATACCGACTTGGTCAAGTGGCAGCTGCGCGTGGCAGCCGGCCAGCCTCTGCCCTTTGAGCAGGAGGACATGCCGGTGCGCAACCACGCCATGGAGTGCCGCATCAATGCCGAAACGCCGGACTTTCTGCCGTCGTGCGGAACGGTCACCGCGTTGCGTGTGCCGGGTGGTCCGCGTGTGCGCTGGGATTCCGCCATGTTTACCGGAGCGAAAGTTCCGCCGTACTACGACTCCATGCTCGGCAAGCTCATCGTGTGTGCGCCCACGCGTGACGGCGCCATTCGCAAGATGCGCTCGGCCCTGGGCGAGCTCGTGATTGAGGGCGTGAGCGAAAACAGCGAGCTTCAGCTCGACGTGCTGGCAAACGACGAGTTCTTGTCGGGCATGTATCACACCGATCTGATGGGGCATCTCTATGCTGATGAATAGAAAAGCGAAGACGGTCAACGTCCTCGAGGGGCCGATGACCGAGTCGTGCGCCGAGTTTCCCGCGCGCCACGTGTTTATCAAGTGCCCGGAGTGCCGCCGTGTGATCGATGAGACACGCCTGCACGACAACCTCGAGGTCTGCCCCCGTTGCGGCAAGCATTTTCGCGTGAGCGGTCGTGCGCGCCTGGGTATGACGGTCGACGAGGGCACGTTTGAGGAATGGGATGCCAATCTGGCGTCGGAGGATTTCCTCTCGTTTCCCAGCTATGCCGACAAGCTTAAGAGCGTGAGCGAGCGTTCGGGCGAGCGCGATGCCGTTGTGTGCGGCAGGGGCAAAATCTGCGGTTGCGATACGGCGCTCTTCTTTATGGACGCCAACTTTATGATGGGCTCGATGGGTTCCGTGGTGGGCGAGAAGATCTGTCGCACATTTGAGCATGCGACCGAGCTGGGATTGCCAGTTGTCGGCTTTACCGTTTCGGGCGGTGCACGCATGCAAGAGGGCGTGACATCGCTTATGCAGATGGCCAAGATTTCTGCGGCGGTTAGGCGCCACAGTGAGGCGGGCGGCCTGTATATCACGGTGCTCACCGACCCCACGACCGGCGGCGTAACCGCGAGCTTTGCCATGGAGGGCGATATTATCCTGGCCGAGCCCGATGCCCTGACGGCATTTGCCGGCCCGCGCGTGATCGAGCAGAACATGCACAAGCGCCTGCCCAAGGGATTCCAGCGCTCCGAGTTTTTGCTGGAGCACGGCTTTTGCGATGCCGTCGTTCCGCGTGGCGAGATTGCGCTCACGGTGGGCGAGCTGCTGGCGCTGCACGAAGGGCACGTGCCCGGCCTGGGGGCACCGCACGAGATTGTGCATACGGGTCGCCACGGCAAAAAGTTGGGACACTTGTTCAAGCGCTCGGGCGCACCAAAAACCGCGCTCGAGATTGTCAAACAGACCCGCTCGGCAGATCGCGCCACGGCAGGCGAGATGATCTCGCTGGGCCTGGATGGATTTGTGGAGCTGCACGGCGACCGCTACTTTGGCGACGACGCCGCTGTGGTGGCTGGCATTGGCTGGAAAGACGGGCGCCCCGTAACGGTCATCGCCATCGAGCGCGGCACCACGACCAAAGAGCGCATGCGTCGCAACTTTGGCATGGCACATCCCGAGGGCTACCGCAAAGCGCGTCGCCTTATGCGCCAGGCCGAAAAGTTTGGTCGACCGGTTCTGTGCCTGGTCGATACTTCGGGCGCGTTTTGCGGCATCGGTGCCGAGGAGCGCGGCCAGGGCGAGGCGATTGCTCAGAATCTCATGGAGATGAGCGGCCTTAAGACACCGATTGTCTCGGTGGTGACAGGCGAGGGCGGCTCTGGTGGCGCGCTGGCGCTGTCCGTGGCCGACCGCATCCTGATGCTCTCGAGCTCGGCCTATTCAGTCGTGAGCCCCGAGGCCTGTGCGTCGATCCTGTGGAAGGATACCGAGCGTGCGGATGAGGCCGCCGAGGCGCTTAAGCTCACGGCCCCCGATCTGCTGGCGCTCGGCATCATCGACGGCATTGTTGACGATAAGGGCCTGTCGCATGAGGAGATCGCCGGTGCCGTCATGTCCTCGGCATTTGATGCCTTCGATACGCTTGGGCAGCTCGACGACGCGACCCTCACAAACCTCCGCTACGAAAAGTACCGCGCAATCGGTCGATACCGCACGATGTGACAAAGGGACAGCCCGCATGTCATATTGGGAAAGGCATTCCATGCTACAAGCTTCTAACACCTCGTTTACAACGTCGGTTTCATCAAACGCCATGGCCGTGGTGGACTATCTGTCCAAAAGCATGATGTCGGCGCTGCCGTTTATTGTCTGCGCGGCGTTGTTCCGCACCGTCGCTGTCATTATGGGCGAAGGCATGCTGGGCCTGTGGTCTGCCGATTCCGATATCTATCGCCTGTTCTACAGTTGGCTCTATAACGCCGGCTACTACTTTTTGCCCATTTATCTTGGTTGGGCGGCCGCCCGCCAGCTCGGTTGCTCGGAGCAGCTGGGCATGATGCTGGGCGGCGTATTGATTGCACCCGATTTACTCAAGCTTGTCGATGCCGCATCGACGACGGGGGCATCGATGACTTCCGTGTATGGTCTGCTTCCTGCGCCGGTCAACGATTACACGACGACTGTTATTCCGGTTCTCATCTCGGTGCCCGTGCTATGGCGAGTGGAGTGTTTCTTTAAGCGCGTTATCCCTAAGGCCGTGGCGTTTTCGTTCGTTCCGTTTGCGACCATGCTTGTCATGGTTCCGGTTTCGCTGTGTATTACGGCGCCGGCGGGCAGCTATCTGGGCATGCTGTTGGGCCAGCTTATGTTTATGCTTGGCAATTCCGGTGGCATCGTGTCGCTGCTCACGCTCATGGGGCTTGCCGCGGGCTGGGAGTTCCTAAAGATCGCGGGCGTCAGCAATGTTGTCCTATCGCTCGCCTATGCGCAGTTTATGAGTGTGGGAACGGATTCGTGCATCCTGATCGCCGCGACGATGGCAACGTTCGCCGTTTGGGGCATGCCCTTTGGCGCGTCGCTTCGCGTTGCGGATAAGGACGAGAAGGCGCTCATGCTGGGCTATTCAATCTCGGGTGTTCTTGGCGGCGTAAGCGAGCCGGCGCTGTACGGTTGCGGCTTTAAATATGGCAGGTGCCTGACGTGCATGGCCATTGGCGGCGCCGTCGGAGGCCTTGTTGCGGCCGTGGGCCACGTTACGGCCTATACCATCGGCATGACGAATGTCCTTATGGTCATTGGCTTTGCCACGGGCGGCATCTCGAACCTGCTGTGGTGCTGCGCTGCCGGCGGTGCGGCATTTGCGGTGTCTGCGGCGCTGAGCTACTGCTTTGGCGTGGTGCCGGCGAAGGGACAGACGACGGGGGACGGAGCCGATTCACCCGAAACCTCGAAGAGCGTGGCCGAAGCAAGCGCGTAAACCTGTGCGACACAAGGACGATTCCTTTGCCATATTCCAAGGCCGTGGCCCGTGTGGGTTGCGGCCTTTTTTGTATCTGGGGGACAAAGTGGCTACACTACAATCCGTTTGAGCAATAGATATATAGGTAGTACCGTGGGGGCGGATGTAGATGGTCGAGTGGATTGTTAAGCGTGCGCAGGGCGACCGTGCGCGTGTGGGCACGTTAACTGGCGTGGTGTGTATTCTCGCCAATGTGGCACTATGCGCTGCGAAGGGCGTAATTGGCGTGCTGTCGGGATCGGTTTCGATTGTGGCGGACGCCATGAACAACCTGTCCGATGCAAGCTCGAATATCGTGAGCGTGCTGGGCTTTAAGCTGGCGAGCAAGCCGGCCGACCCCGAGCATCCTTACGGCCACGGTCGCTACGAGTATCTCTCGGGTTTGGTCGTGGCGGCGCTCGTGCTGCTTATTGGCATCGAACTGGTGAAGTCCTCGGTGGAGCGTATTGTCAACCCGGAGCCTGTCGAGTTCTCGCTTGCCCTGGTGGCGGTCCTGGCACTTTCGATGGTTGTAAAGCTGTGGATGGCGGCCCTCAACCAAAAGCTCGGCGATCGCATTGAGTCCGAGACGCTGCATGCGACCGCGCAGGATTCCAAGAACGATGTCCTTGCCACAGGCGCCGTGTTGGCGTGCGCAATTGTTTCGCAGGTGACGCACATCAATCTTGACGCATGGGTCGGCCTTGCCGTTGGCGCCTATATTGGCTGGAGCGGTTTTGAGCTCATCCAGGATACGGTGAGCCCGCTTTTGGGCCAGTCGCCCGATCCTAAGCTGGTCAAGCACATTCGAGACAAGATCATGAGCTATCCCGGCGTTTTGGGCGTTCACGATTTGATGGTTCACGACTACGGCCCGGGCAGGAAGTTTGCAAGTGCGCATGCCGAGATGGCGGCCGAGGACAGCCCGTTGGAAAGTCACGACACGCTCGATAACATCGAGCAGTCGTTTAGGGACGAAGACGGCATGATCGTTACGCTTCACTACGATCCCATCGTGACCGATGACCCCAAGCTGGCGAGCATGCGCTTGCGCATTCACGCCATGGCCCAGGAGATCGATAGCCGCCTCTCGATTCATGACCTGCGCTGCGTGCCGGGTCCTACGCACACCAACGTGATCTTTGACTGCGTGCGTCCCTCGGATCTGCAGATGAGTGCCGAAGACGTAAAGCACGCGCTGACACAACGGGTCGAATCGGAATATCCCAAGTCGATTGCCAAGATTACGATCGACGAAGACTACGTAGGGCATACCCACGAGTAAGGCTATGCCGGCAAAGCAGGTTATGCAGAAGGGGAGAGCATGAAGAAGCTGTATCTACTCCGCCACGGTCAGACGGAGTTCAACGTCAAAAAGCTGGTCCAGGGCCGCTGCGATTCACCGCTCACCGACTTAGGCCGTCAGCAAGCCGGGATGGCAGCCGCATGGCTCAAAGCCCACGGCGTCGTCCCCGACAAAGTGGTCTCATCACCCTTAGGCCGAGCCATGGACACGGCAAGTCTCGTCGCATGCGAGCTCCTCGGCCCGGACGCAGCAGCCGAGCCCTGCGAAGGCATTATCGAGCGCTGCTACGGCTCCTTCGAAGAAGGCCCGCACGGCGCGCTGCCCACCGACGTCTGGGATCCGGGCGAGGACCTGGTCCCCTTCGGAGGAGAAGGAAGCCAGGCGCTGCAAGAACGTATGGTGGATGCGCTTACCAATATCATGGGCTCCGAGGGCATCGAAACCCTTCTAGCAGTAAGCCACGGCAGCGCCAGCCGCCAATTTATCAAGGCCGCAGCCCCAGAGGGCTTCGAGCTCCCAACAAAACTCCCCAACTGCGCCATCATGATCTTCGATTTCGATGAGGCAAAGCCACAAGCAGAAGGCGAACCGTCCCAATGCAAGTTCGCCCTCCAGCAAATAGTGGACCCCCAACAAAGTCATTAGCCTGAGCGAGCAAGGTTTAGCAGACATCAACGTGGCGTTCCCAGTGTGCGGCGGAGGGGGCGGGCCTGAGACATATTAAGGTTGTCGCGAGTTCCGCACGAACAGGAGAGCACTTAATGTGCTCTCCGTCGTGAGCAGGACTGTAGAGCAGCAACCTTAATATGTCTCAGGCCCGCCCCCTCCGCCGCACACTGGGAACGTGCCACGCACTTTACCTGCGTAAACAATGTGAGTGAAATATGAATCTCGATGGATACGCCCGCAGCCGTGTATACTAAACAGCTGTGTGTAACCAGGGGAGTATTCTGGCTGGACAAAATGCCTGCTTAATAGGGTTGTCAGGTAGTCCGGGCGAAATACAAGGCTGGGGAGCACGTCGTGTAAGTAGTGGTCCTCTAGGGGCGTACGCTCGGTGGTGTACGCATTGTCCCAAGACCACGCGAGAGTTGGGATCATATCTTGATCAGCATGATTCTCGGCCGCAAGATTGGCATGACCCAGGTTTGGGACGAGGACGACAACGTCGTTCCCGTCACGGTCATCCAGGCTGGCCCCTGCGCTGTCTCGCAGGTTAAAACTCAGGCAACCGACGGCTATGACGCCGTCCAGATCGGTTTCGGCGACATCAAGGCCAAGAACGTGAACAAGCCCATGGCTGGTCACTTCGCCAAGGCTGGCGTCGAGCCTGTCCGCTTCCTTCGTGAGGTCCGCGTCGAGAACGGCGAGGAGCACAAGGTCGGCGAGGTCGTCACCGTCGCTGATTTCGCTGATGTCGAGAAGGTCGACGTCATCGGTACCTCCAAGGGTAAGGGCTTCCAGGGTCGCATCAAGCGCTGGGGTCAGCGCCGCGGTCCTATGACGCATGGTTCTCACTTCCAGCGTCACCCCGGTTCTATCGGTCAGTGCGCCTATCCTGCGCGCGTCCTCAAGGGCGTCAAGATGGCCGGTCACATGGGTAACGAGCGCGTTACCGTCAAGAACCTTTCCGTTGTCCGCATCGATGCCGAGCAGAACCTCATCTTGGTCAAGGGCGCTGTCCCGGGTGCCAAGAATGGTCTCGTCGCCATCCGTATGGCCTAAGGGCCCAGCCCATTTAGCCCAGCGTCATACCAAGGAGAACACTTAAATGGCAAAGTTTGAAGTAAAGAACAGCGAGGGCAAGAAGGTCGCCGAGGCCGAGCTCGCCGCTGAGGTGTACGGCATCGAGCCGAACATCCACGTTATGCACCACATCGTCAAGTGCCAGATGGCCTCTTGGCGTCAGGGCACCCAGTCCGCTAAGGGCCGCTCTGAGGTTTCCGGTGGCGGCAAGAAGCCTTGGCGTCAGAAGGGCACCGGCCGTGCCCGCCAGGGTTCCATCCGTGCTGCCCAGTGGCGTCACGGTGGCGTTGTCTTCGCCCCCAAGCCCCGTTCCTACGCTAAGCGTATGAACAACAAGGAGGTCAAGCTGGCTATGCGCTCCGCGCTGTCCGCCAAGCTGGCCGATGGCGAGCTCGTGCTCGTCGACGACTACGGCTTCGAGAAGCCTTCCACCAAGGCTGCCGTCGCCATGCTCAAGGCTCTCGGCCTTGAGGGCAAGCGTCTGACCATCATCGTTCGCGATGAGGACGTCAACGCCTACCTGTCGTTCCGCAACATTCCCAAGACGTTCATCATCACTGCCGACGAGGCCAACACCTACGATCTCGTCAACAACAACGCTGTGCTGATGCCTGCTGACATCGCCGCTCACTTCGGGGAGGTGCTTGCATAAATGACCGCCCACGAGATCATCATCCGTCCGATCGTGTCCGAGCGTTCCTTCTCCGGCATGGAGCTGAACAAGTACACGTTCGAGGTCGCCAAGGATGCTAACAAGTATCAGATCAAGGACGCTGTCGAGGAGATCTTCGGCGTCAAGGTCGTTCGCGTGAACACCCTGACGGTCAAGCCCAAGACCAAGCGCGTGCGCTATGTCGCCGGCAAGACCCGTTCTTGGAAGAAGGCCATCGTCACGCTGGCCGAGGGCGACACCATCGAGGTCTTTGGCAACCAGGCCTAAGACTCGCTGCTGTTGAGTGAGCTCATGCCTCCCAAATAGGGGAGGCGGGAGCTCAAGGTTTTGGGCGTATAAAATGGACACGCCCGGAACCGTGTATACGTCCGGTGTCATCGCACCCGAGGCAGAACCTCGAATCCCTGTCTGCGATGGCTAACGGATTCCTATTGAAAGGGATTGTAATGGCTGTAAAGCACCTTAAGCCGACCTCCGCTGGTAGGCGTTGGCAGACGATCTCCGATTTCTCTGAGATCACCTGCACCAAGCCCGAGAAGTCTCTTCTCGAGCCCCTGCCCAAGAAGGCCGGTCGTAACAACAACGGCCGCATCACCACCCGCCACCAGGGCGGCGGCGTGAAGCGTCGTTACCGCGTGATCGACTTCAAGCGCAACAAGGACGGCGTGCCCGCCAAGGTTGCCACGATCGAGTACGATCCGAACCGTTCCGCTCGCATCGCTCTGCTGCACTACGCTGACGGTGAGAAGCGCTACATCCTGGCCCCCAAGGGCCTCGAGGTCGGTCAGACCATCATGTCCGGTTCTGACGCCGACATCAAGCCGGGCAACGCTCTGCCCCTCGCCGACATCCCCGTCGGTACGCTCATCCACGCTGTCGAGTTCCAGCCGGGTAAGGGCGCCGCTATCGCTCGTTCCGCCGGTAACTCCTGCCAGCTGATGGGTAAGGAGGGCAAGTACGCTATCGTCCGTATGCCTTCCTCCGAGATGCGCCGCATCCTCGTTACCTGCCGCGCCACCGTCGGTGAGGTCGGCAACGCCGATCACGCCAACATCGTCATCGGCAAGGCCGGCCGTAAGCGTCACATGAACGTGCGCCCGACCGTCCGCGGTACCGTCATGAACCCTGTCGACCACCCGCACGGCGGTGGCGAGGGCAAGAACCACACCTCTGGTCGTCCCTCTGTTACCCCCTGGGGTAAGCCGACGAAGGGCCTTCGTACGCGCAAGAAGAAGAAGGTCTCGAACCAGCACATCATTCGTCGCCGTAAGAAGTAATTTCGGATACCGAGTTTTAGGAGAAAGCACTTATGAGCAGAAGTCTCAAAAAGGGCCCGTTCGTGGAGACTCGCCTTCTCTCGCGTATCACCGCGATGAACGAGGCTGGCAAGAAGGACGTCGTGAAGACCTGGTCCCGCGCGTCCACCATCTTCCCCGAGATGGTTGGTCACACCATCGCCGTCCACGACGGCCGCAAGCATGTGCCCGTGTATGTTACCGAGTCCATGGTTGGTCACAAGCTCGGCGAGTTCGCGCCGACTCGTACGTTCCGTGGCCACAAGGCCAAATAGGGGGTTAACCGTAAATGGCAACTAAGTCTATTGAAACTGAGGCCACCGAGGTTCGCGCCGTCGCTAAGTACGTGCGTGTTTCCCCCAGCAAGGCCCGCCTGGTGGTCGATCTGATCCGCCGCAAGCCTGTCGCTCAGGCCTTCGACATCCTCCACTTCTGCGACCGCGCCGTCGCCGTGGATGTCGAGAAGGTTCTCCGTTCCGCCGTTGCGAACGCCGAGAACAACAACGGTCTGCGTGCCGACAACCTGGTTGTCGCCGCTGCCTATGTTGACGAGGGTCCGACGCTTAAGCGCATCCGTCCCCGCGCCAAGGGTTCCGCTTCTCGCATTCTGAAGCGTACTTCCCACATCACCGTCGTCGTTGCTCCTCGAAAGGAGGCGTAAAGCTGTATGGGTCAGAAAGTCTACCCCACCGGCTTCCGTCTTGGCATCACCGAGAACTGGCGCTCCCGCTGGTTCGCAGAGAAGGATTACGCTAAGACCCTCGGTAACGATCTCGAGATCCGCAAGTACCTCGAGAAGCGTCTTTCCCGCGCAGCTGTCTCCCGCGTCGAGATCGAGCGCGCTGGCGACAAGGTGAAGGTCATCATCCTCACCGCTCGCCCCGGCGTTGTCATCGGTAAGAAGGGTGCCGAGATCGATACCCTCCGCACCGAGCTCGAGAAGGTCGCTGGCGTCTCCAAGGGCCAGCTCTCCGTCGACGTTGTCGAGATCAAGCGCCCCGAGCTCGACGCCAACCTCGTTGCTCAGTCTATCGCCGAGCAGCTCGAGGGCCGCGTTGCCTTCCGTCGCGCTATGCGCAAGGCTGTCCAGTCTGCCCGCAAGGCCGGCGCTAAGGGCATCCGTATCCAGTGCTCCGGTCGTCTCGGCGGTGCCGAGATGGGCCGTCGTGAGTGGTACCGCGAGGGTCGCGTGCCTCTGCACACCCTCCGTGCCAAGATCGACTACGGCACGGCCGTCGCCAGCACCACCATGGGCGCTTGCGGCGTGAAGGTCTGGATCTACCTGGGCGAGAAGCTCCCGGGCCAGCCTGTTCCCAACCCTGCACTCGAGGGCTCTTCCCGTCCTCGTCGTCGTAACTCCGAGAGGAGGGGTCAGTAGTGCTTGCCCCTAAGCGTATTCTTCACCGCAAGGTGCAGCGTGGCTCCATGAAGGGCCAGGCCAAGGGTAATACCGAGCTGCATTTCGGCGAGTTTGGTATCCAGGCTCTCGAGGCCCATTGGATCACCAACCGTCAGATTGAGGCCGCTCGTATTGCCATGACCCGCTACATGAAGCGTGGCGGTCGTGTCTACATCACGATCTTCCCTGATAAGCCCATCACCAAGAAGCCTGCCGAGACTCGCATGGGTTCTGGTAAGGGTAACCCCGAGGAGTGGGTGGCCGTCGTCAAGCCCGGCCGCATCATGTTCGAGGTCAAGGGCGTGCCCGAGGAGGTCGCTCGCGAGGCTCTGCGTCTTGCACAGCACAAGCTTCCCATCAAGACCAAGATTGTTGCTGCTAAGAACGCTGAGCAGCGCATCGAGAAGGAGATGGCTGAGGAGGCCGCTCTCGAGGCCAAGTGGGCTGCTGAGGACGCCGCCGCCGCCAAGGAGGAGAACTAATGAAGCCCGCAGAGATTCGTGAGCTCTCGGACGCTCAGCTCGTTGAGAAGCTGAAGGAAATGCGCGCCGAGCTCTTTAACCTTCGTTTCCAGATGGCCACCAGCCAGCTGGACAACACCGCTCGCGTCAACACCGTGAAGAAGGACATCGCTCGCGTCCTCACGGAGCAGCGCGCCCGCGAGATCGCAGCGGAGAAGTCCGCTGTCGCCGAGTAGGACCTAAGGAGAGAACATGACTGATTCGCGTAACTCGCGTAAGGTCCGTACGGGTGTCGTTACCTCCGTCTCCGGTGCCAAGACCATTGTTGTCACCATCACCGAGCGCAAGCGTCACCCCAAGTACGGCAAGATGATGACCAGCTCCAAGAAGCTGCACGCTCACGACGAGGAGTGCACGGCTGGCGTGGGCGATACCGTCCGCGTTATGGAGACCCGTCCTATGTCCAAGATGAAGCGTTGGCGCCTCATCGAGGTCGTCGAGCGCGCTAAATAAGCAGTCGCTCTTACGACTTGTACGTTTCCGAAGATGTGCGTATGCCTGGCTTGCATACCACGGGCCGTATAAAGGCTGCGCACCTCTCTTCGGTTCTTAGTTCGGAGGAACATCTACCATGATTCAGATGCAAACCATGCTGAACGTCGCCGACAACTCCGGCGCTCGCAAGATTCGCTGCATCAAGGTGCTTGGCGGTTCCAAGCGTCGTTATGCAGGCATCGGCGATGTGTTCATCGGTGCTGTCCAGGAGGCTACCCCTGGCGCCAACGTCAAGAAGAAGGACGTTGTCCGTTGCGTCGTCGTTCGCACCGTTAAGGAGATCCGCCGCAAGGATGGCTCCTACATTCGCTTTGATGAGAACGCCTGCGTTGTCATCAACAACGATGGTTCGCCCGTCGGCACCCGTATCTTCGGGCCCGTCGCTCGCGAGCTTCGTGACAAGAAGTACATGAAGATCGTCTCGCTCGCTCCCGAGACCCTGTAGTTAGGGGAGATATATGTATATCAAGAAGGGCGATAAGGTCCAGGTTCTCTCTGGTAAGGATCGCGGCAAGCAGGGCGTTGTCCTGCGTGCTCTGCCCGCCGAGAACAAGGTCGTTGTCGAGGGCGTTTCGGTCGTCAAGAAGGCCGTCAAGCCCAACGCTGCCAACCAGCAGGGCGGCATCGTTTCGCAGGAGGCTCCCATCGACGCCTCCAACGTCAATCTCGTTTGCCCCGAGTGCGGTAAGGTTACCCGCGTCGGTCACGAGAAGGACGGCAAGAACAAGCTGCGCGTCTGCAAGAAGTGCGGCCACAAGTTCTAAGCTGCCCGCAACATCAAGTTGCTAGCAAAGGCCCGGATGCCACGGCACCCGGGTCTTTTTCTATCCCCACTCGATGGCTTCGGTTCTGCCGTCCCGTCATTCCGGTTGCATCCAGTTTTCGGTGCCGTCTCGAATCGAGTGCCGCCAGGTGACACCCTGTCGCGTTTCGTCGGCTTCGGGGACAAAAGTCGGGACAACTCCAAAAACTATTTTCGAACTCAGGGCTTTGAGTTTTTGTTTTTGTCCCAAAGGGCGCGGCGGGATGCCTTTGGAGGCTCGATAGCGCCGAAAACGCCCGTTTTGAAACTTAAATGCCTTTTCGCGTGCAAGCCGCCAGCTGCAATAGGAAGTGAATCAACGCAGGTGGCTTTCAAGCAGTTTGCAAAACTGCAGGTCGCAGGTCTTCATTGCCAGTAGGAGAAATGAGTAGTCTCAGGTGGCTCGCCCATGAGTTGACGAACGGGATTTGAGATTACGCTGACGTCCGGAAACGCTTCGAGCACGGCGTTACGTTTTTGGGGTTTGGGCGTAGCCCCTGCATCCGCGAGCGCGGGCCTTAAGCCCGCCGAGAGGGTGACGCGTCGAAAACGAAGGGGAAAGAGAGAAGGGGCCGTCCCTATCATTCAGGTTGCGACCGAAGAAGACAAGGAGACCCCCTGAGCCTGAATGATGCCCCACAGACCGCGTCCGACCGAGCTCAAGCCGAGCTTTTCCTGACGTCCGCCTTCGCGAAGATGATGGCTGGATTGGCTATGGATTGGCAACACTTATTTGGACGATTCCGGGAGGGACGGCCCCGCCTCCCTGAACTCGACCGGCGACATGTAGCCCAGCGTCGAGTGGATCCTGAAGTTGTTGTACCAGTGCACGTAATCCAAGAGCTTGGCTCGGCGCTCGCGCGTCCCTCCTCGGTCCTTCGGAGTGGCCGACGATCTCCCCGTTGCAGAGGTCGACGAGCAGGCAGACGTAGTTCCACGACGCCCCGACGCGCACGCAGGCCAAGTCGCTGCATATATGGGTGCACGGCGCCCTGCCGCCGAAGCCGCGCGCGACGACGTTCGACACGTCGGCCTCGTTGACCGCCCCGGGGTGCACCTTGAACCTCTTCCTGCCGTATGCGCCGGCCAGGCCGTTCTCCCTCATGATGCGGCAGACGCGGCGCCGGCTGACGGTAACGCCCGACCTCCCGGGCGACGCCTTGATCTTGCGCGATCCGTTCCGGCCCTTGCTGGCGGCGTGCGCCGCCGCGGCCGCCGTCGCCCCCGACATTAAGGTCCTCAAGGGCCGCGTCGTCTCCGGCGACCAGTTCGTCTCGCCCGCGGAACAGAAGGAGCGAATCCTCGCGACCTTCGGCGACCTGTGCTGCGAGATGGAGGGCTGCACCATCGCGCAGGCCGCTTATCTCAACGGCGTGCCCCTCGTCGTCGTGCGCGCCATCAGCGACAAGCCCTGCGCCGAGGGCCGGGTCGTCGACTACAACACCTTCGAGAAGAAGGCCGCCTGCGACTGCGCCCGCATCGCCGCGCGCATGGTTAAGCTTTAGGCCCTGCGCGCCGGGGCCCTTCTTTATGTTGGGACCCCGGCGCGCCGGGGCCCTTTCCAAAGCGAAGTGTCGAGCCGAAGTGTTGAGCGTCGGCCCTGAATGTTCAATGGCCGTTGTTTTCTTCCCCTCAAGTGGTGGACTTATCCTCGGAGCTGTTGATTCCCCCACGCGCCCCCTTCCGTTCTCTGTTCTCCCCTTATACTCCTTGTACGAGGAGGTAAGAAGTCATGGACAAGACCACACAGGACAGCTTGGCAAAGAAACCCGTCGACATGAGGGACAGGATTCTCGAGCATCTCGAGGTCCTCACCTCTGCCGTCTCGCCCGACGACCTTGCCCGTCTGTCCACCTCCGACATCGCCGAGACGCTCATCATCTCCAGGAGCCTGGCGAGCCAGTACCTCAACGACCTTGTTCGCGCCGGTCTTGTGGTTAAGGTGGCGGGCAGGCCTGTCCGTTATTTTCATCGCCGCGCGTTCCAGAAGCGTTTTCAGGTAAAGCTCTCTGCAAGCGAGTACGCCTCGCTCGCCGACCTCATCCAGGCGACGGGAATCGCCGATCACCGCGACTTCGCGCGTGCCGTGGGCTACGACATGAGCCTCAGCTCCGTTGTCGAGCAGTGCAAGGCTGCGGTTCAGTACCCTCCGTTTGGCCTGCCCATCCTCTTGAGCGGCGGCGTGGGTGTCGGTAAGTCTTTCCTTTCTCGCCTTGTGTACGAGTACGGCAAGAACCAGGGCTTGCTGTCCCGCGACTCCTCCTATGTGCGCATCGACTGCGCCGGGGTCCCGGACGCCGCCTCGTTCAACGGGCTTCTTGACGAGTCGATCGCGAAAGCGCGCGGGGGTGTGGTCTTTGTCAACGGCATCGAGGCACTCTCTCCCTCTGCGATGGAGCACTGCCTTGCGACGGCCCTCGGGCTCGATGCCTCCCAGGATGCGCCGCGCGCTCGCCTCGTTCTTTCGACGACGCTTTCCGCCGATGACCTGAAGGTTTCCTCGGCCTACAGCAAAATGCCCATCTGTGCCCGCGTCCCCTCACTCAAGGAGCGGACCCCCGAGGAGCGCGAGGATCTCATCTTGAGCTTCCTGCGCAGCGAGGGGTGCCGAATCGGTTCTGATGTGAAGATCAGCCGCGGCGCATACCGTTGCCTCGTGAACGCGGACTTTTCCGATAACATCGCCGGCTTGCGCGCCTGCGTGACGAACTGCTGCGCCAAAGCGTTCCTCAATCGCGAGGGCGACTACGTCGTCGTTCGCCCGTATCTTCTTCCCAGCGGGCTCCTCTCCTCCGCGCAGATCGATCAACAGCCCGACGATGGCGTTCTGATCGACGCGTCTCTGGATGCCGCCGAGAGCACAGGGCCGGTCGAGCAGGCGCTCGATGCCCTGTGCTCCCTCGATGAGCGATTCTGCGCCGGGGAGCTCTCTGTCTCCGAGCTTGTCTCGCAAGCTGTCTCCGCTGTGCGCGGCGTTGAGGATCACTTGATCTTCGACCACGGCGTCGCCTCCTCGAGGTCGCGCGCCTTCGAGCGCGTCGTGGGCGCGGTCCTTGCCGACGCAGGCTCTTCTTATGGCATCGAGCTTTCGAGGAAGGTCGCTTTTCTACTGGCCCAGGAGATTTGCCTGCAGTTGTGGCCGGGTATCGGCCTGGCTAAGCGAAAGTCTGCCTGTGCGGAGCAAATCTCCCATCTCCTCGGTGCCGTGACCTCCGAATTGCCGTTTGCCTCGAGTGTCTCCGATCAGGTCGCCGCAGACGTGGAAGGGGCGCTGGGAATCTCGCTCGATCACTTCACGAAGACGCTTCTGACGCTGTGCGTCGCATCGGAGTCTCGCGATGCGAAGGCCCTTCGGACGCTCTGCGTCATCTTGTCCCACGGCTACTCAACGGCGACGAGCATCGCCGACGCGGCGAACCGTATGCTCGGCATGCATGTGTACGAGGCTGTCGACATGCCCTACGACCAGCAGCTGAAGGACATCGTCGGTCCGCTCCAGCGCCTCGTCGACCGCCATTCCTACTGCACCGGGGTCGTGTTCCTCGTCGACATGGGCTCCTTGGAGGAGGCCTATAAGGCCCTCGAGAACGTTACCGACTCCACTATCGGCGTGGTGAACAACGTCTCTACCGGTCTTGCGCTCGAGATCGGGGTCGGGCTGCTCGGCGGCAAGTCCATCGCCGAGGTTCTTGGCGATGCGACCGCCGCGTGCGTGACGCACTGCAAGGTGATCGAGCGCGTCAACCGTGAGGACGCCATCGTCTTCTGCTCCGAGTCCGGGGTCGACGCCGCGGAGAGGATACGCCAGCTCGTCTCGCAGAGCCTCCCGCGCACCATAGGCGCGCGCCTGCTCACGAGGCCCTTCAAGCAGCTCGTCGCGAACGGGTCGAACGACGCCGTTTTCTCCGAGCACCGCGTCTGCGCCGTCATCGGCACGGGAGACCCCGGGGTCGCCTCCGTCCCCTTCGTCGCCCTCGAGGACATCATGTCGACGGCGTCCGCCTCTAAGGTTGATGCCGTGTTCGGCAGGTGGCTTGACGCTTCCGAGCTCTCTTCTTTCCACGAGAAGCTGCTCTCGAACATGACGCTGCAGAACGTCATCCGCTCCATCACCATCCTCGACCCGGAGCGGCTATTCCATGAGATCGAGAGCGCCGTGCACGAGCTTCAGCGCAGGACAGGCGAGAAGATCGGCAGCAACGCCATCATTGGGCTCTACGTTCACCTCTGCTGTCTCGTCGAGCGCCTTGTTACCAGAAACCCCATTGAGACCTACGTTGGCCAGGACCGCTTCGAGGAGGAACGCGCCGATTTCATCGAGTCCTTCAGGCAGAGCTTCTCGAGCATCTCGACGCGCTATCGCGTAGAGGTTCCCGTAAGCGAGATCGCATATGTCTTCGACTACATAAGCGTGAGCGCCGCCCCGGCGCGAGAAGAGCGCCTCGGCTCCTCGGACCTCCTGCTCGACGAGTGACCTTCCCCGCGCCGCCGCAAGCTGACCGTGCGTCCTCAATAATCCGATAACCCCTTGCCCGGCGCGAATCCGGATAGCGCCGAGGCAGTACCGAACGCAAAACTTCATTTGATAGGAGCAAACATGAGTGTTGTTATGGCACGAATCGACAATCGCCTGCTTCACGGCATCATCGTGACGCAGTGGGCCCCGGTGTCGGGCGCGACCCGAGTCATGGTCATCGACGACAAGGTCGCCGGCGACGAGGTCCTGAAGTCCACCATGAGGATGGCGCGCCCCGCGGGCATGGCCGTTTCGATCATCTCCGAGCAGACCGCGCTCAAGAACTTCGCCGCGGGCAAGTACGACCGCGAGAAGGTCTTCGTCATCGCCAAGGAGCCCGAGACGATGCTTCGCCTGGTCGAGTCGGGCGTCGAGCTCCCGTCGCTGGTCGTCGGCGGCTCGCTCGTCAAGGAGGACGGCATCCAGCTCACCCAGCGCGCCTACGCCTCCGCCGAGAACGTCCAGAGCTACAAGGCGCTCATCGCCCGTGGCGTCAAGGTGACGGCCCAGTTCGTGCCCGCCGACAAGCCCGTCTCCGTCGCAGACCTCATCTAAGGGGGAAATATGGTCAACTTCACTATCCTGCAGGTCGTCCTTTTGACCCTGCTGGCCTTCATCAAGCACGTGGACTACTACGGCATCCCGATGATCTTCGTCAATTACGCCGTTTTCTGGGGCCTCATCACCGGAGTCGTCATGGGCGACTGGAAGACCGGCCTTGTCATCGGCGGCACCATTCAGCTCATGCAGCTCGGCGTCGCGGGCTTCGGCGGCTCCTCCATTCCCGACTACGGCACGATGGCCATCATCGCCACCGCCTACGGCGTGACCCTGGGCTCCGACACGGGCCTCGCCATCGGCCTGCCGGTCGGCATGCTCGGCATCCAGCTCGACGTCGTCGCCAAGATCCTCAACGGCTTTGTCGTCGAGAAGTCCCAGAAGTTCTGCAACGAGGGTAAGTTCAATCAGATGAACGCCATCCTGTGGGTCTGCCCCGCGCTCTTCGGCCTGTGCGCCGCCCTGCCCGTCTTTGTCTCCGTGACGCTCGGCCAGCCCGCCGTCAACTGGCTCCTCGAGGTCATGCCCCAGTGGTTCCTCTCCGGCCTCACCCTCGCCGGCAAGATGCTCCCGGCCGTCGGTATCGCCATGCTGCTCCGCTACATGCCAACCGCCAAGTACTTCCAGTACCTGCTCGCCGGCTTCTTCCTCTCGGCCTTCCTGAACGTGCCCATCATCGGCGCCGCCATCGTCGGCGTTGCCCTCGCGATTGCGTTCTACCAGCGTGCCGAGAGGGACACCGAGCTCGCCGCCCACGCTTCCGCAGACGCCTTCATCGGAGAGGATGAGTAACCATGGAAAACGAGAACATCACCGCCGTCGCCAAGGGCAAGCCCTCCGGCTACAAGGTCACCAAGAAGGACCTGCGCAACGCGAACTGGCGCTGGCTCATGAGCGTGTGCACCTTCAACTACCAGACCCAGCAGGGCGCCTCAGTCGCCTACGCCCTCTCGCCGGTCCTGAGGAAGATCTACACGAACGACGAGGACTATAAGCAAGCGCTCAACAACCACTTCCGCTACTACAACACCCAGCCTTGGCTCGCCGCCATCATCCTTGGCGCCTGCGTGGCCATGGAGGAGCGCGACGGCCTAGCGGCGGCGGACGCCGTCCAAGACCTGAAGATCGGCACCATGGGACCGCTCGCCGGCGTCGGCGACTCCCTGCTCATGACCATGATCCCGACCATCATGGGCTCCATCGCCGCCTACATGGCCATCGAGGGCAACCCCGTGGGAGCCGGCATCTGGTTCGCGCTCATCCTGGCCATCTTCTGGGTCCGCATGCACGCCCTCGAGTTCGGCTACAAGCAGGGCGTGAAGCTCGTCACCGACTTCAGCGAGAAGCTTCCCAACCTCACTGCCGCCGCCTCCGTGCTCGGCCTCACCGTGGTCGGCTGCCTCATCGCCTCGGTCATCGGCGTCACCTGCCCGATTAGCTTCAGCTTCGGCGACGTCGCGATGGAGATTCAGCCGCTGCTCGACAAGATCCTGCCTGCCATGATCCCCGCCGCCATCACGGGAAGCGCGTATTACCTTCTTACCAAGAAGAACGCGAGCATGACGGCCCTCATCCTCGTGGTGATCGTCCTCGCGATGGTCGCCTCCGCCGCCGGCATCCTCGCCTAGCTTCGACCCAAGAGATTGGTGAATCAATGAGAAAGATAGTTGTGGCGAGCCATTCCCTTCTCGCCCAGGGCTTCAAGGACACCCTCGAGTTCCTTACGGGTAAGGGCGACGCCGTCAACGCCGTGTGCGCCTACGTGAACGACAACGGCGAGGGGCTCGACGCGGCGGTCGAGGCGGCTCTTTCGGGCACTGACGAGGTCGTCGTCCTCACCGACGCGTACGGCGGCAGCGTGAACCAGCGCTTTTCCCGCTTCGCCTCCGACCGGATCCACGTGATCGCGGGTGTCAACCTTCCGCTCGCCATGACGGTCGCGCTCGCGCGCCCCGACGAGAAACTCGACTTCGACGCCCTCGTCAACGAGGCGCGCCAGCAGATCATCTACGTGAACGGTGCCAGTTCCGCCGAGTGCGACGACGACGAATAGAGGAGGTCGACGATGAGAGAGTTCCTTAAGGACGTGTGGATGCACGGCGGTGAGGAAAGCCGCGCCATCACCCCCGAGAACATCACGGGCGAGAAGGGCCGCGCCGCCATGTCGGCCAGCCACCTCGGCGTCGGCCGCAAGGGCTCGTGCTGCGTGCCCCTTGAGTCCGGCGAGACCATCACGCTCGCGGACATCGAGGGCCCCGGCATCATCCGCCACATCTGGATGACCGTCCCCGACAAGACCGCCGCCGGCAGCTTCGTCATGCGTGACCTCGTGCTGCGCTTCTACTGGGACGACGAGGAGACCCCCTCGGTCGAGTGCCCTGTCGGCGACTTCTTCTGCAACGGCTTCGGTGAGCGCGCCATCGTCAACTCGATGCCCATCTGCGTGAACCCGACGGGCGGCATGAACTGCTACTTCGAGATGCCCTTCAGGAAGCACGCCAAGGTCACGCTTACGAGCGAGCACCCCGGGTTCATTAAGTACATCTTCTACACGTTCAACTACGCGCTCACCGACGTGCCGGACGACGCCATGTACTTCCACGCCCGCTTTAACCGCGAGCGCAGCACCCGCAGGGGCGTCGACTACACCGTGCTCGACGGCGTGCGCGGCAAGGGCTACTACGTCGGCACCTACATGGCCCTGTGCGCCCTGGAGCGCTATTGGTGGGGCGAGGGCGAGATGAAGTTCTTCCTCGACGGCGACGAGGAGTTCCCCACGGTCACCTCGACGGGAGCCGAGGACTACTTCGGCGGTGCCTGGGCCTTCCTCGACAGGCCGCCCCACGCGTTGCCCGAGGCGCAGTGCTTCAACACGCTGTTCGCCGGCTACCCGTACCGCTCGACGCGCGACGCCACGCGCGACCGCTTCAGCGCGGGCAAGCCGAACCCGAATCCGATGCTCGCGACTAACGACGACGCGCTGCCCAGGCACGGCCTCTACAGGTGGCACCTTCCCGACCCGATCTCGTTCAAGGAGGACCTGCGCGTGACGTTCCAGGACCTCGGCAACGACGACATCAAGCTCTACGAGCGCGAGGACGACATCTCCACCGTCGCCTACTGGTACCAAAGCGAGCCGCACGCCGTGCTCGCCCCGTTTGCCGCAAGGCAGGACCGCGTGCCCAGGTAGGGTCGCCTCGAAACAAGCCAACGTTATGGGCGCCCGCGGTTGACCATGACTGCGGGCGTCCCTTTGTAAGGAGGATCACATGAGCGAAAAGCAAATGAGGCTCGGCGCCCTCGAAGCCGGCGGGACCAAGATGGTCTGTGCCGTGGTGTCCGGCGACGGCGAGGTCCTCGACCGTATGGAGACCCCGACGCTTACGCCCGCCGAGACCGTCCCGCAGATGATCGAGTGGTTCACCGCCCGCGATGTGGACGCGTTGGGCATCGGCGCCTTCGGCCCGACCTGCGTCGACCCCAACGACGAGCGCTACGGCTCCATCCTCCAGACGCCCAAGCTCGCGTGGCGAGGCCATGGTCTTCGCGCCGCGTTCGCCGACGCCCTCGGGATTCCGGTGGCCTACGACACGGACGTGAACGTTGCCTGCCTCGGCGAAGTGGTCTTCGGCTGCTGCAAGGGGCTCGAGGACGCCGTCTACGTGACCATCGGCACCGGCGTGGGCGCGGGCGTCATGTGCGCGGGCAGACTCCTTCACGGCATGCTGCACCCCGAGGCCGGTCACATGCTGGTAAGGACCCGTCCCACCGAGGAGGGACGCTGCGTCTGCCCGAGCCACGCGAGCTGTCTCGAGGGGCTCGCCTCCGGCCCCGCCATCGCCGCGCGCTGGGGAAAGCCCGCGGCCGAGCTCGCGGACAACGATGAGGTGTGGGCGCTCGAGGGGGATTATCTGGGGCAGATGTGCGCGAACCTCGTGCTCATGTACTCGCCTTGCCGTATCGTCCTCGGCGGCGGCGTGATGCACCAGGAGCAGCTCTACGGCATCGTCCGCAAGAAGACCCTCGAATATCTGGGTGGCTACATCCAGACCGCCGAGCTTAAGGACATGGAGAGCTACATCTGCGCCCCGGGCTGCGGCGGCGACCAAGGAATCCTCGGCGCGGCCGAGCTGGCAAGAAGGGCGCTCGCGTAACTTGCGCTCTCTCCGCCATACAACGCGTTAAGAAAAGACGAGCGCTTCTTGCCAATTGAGCGGCAAGAAGTGCTCGTCTTTTGCATTTGTTTTTGGGGCAGGACGCCCCGCCTCCGCTAGAGTCCCTGGACCGCCACACCCACGAGGTTTGGACCGGTGTGGACAAGAAGCGCGGGGCTGATGTCGGAGCGGACGACCTCCACCGCGTTGGCCACGCACTCGCACAGGGCCTGCTCCATGCGGTCGTAGAGGTCGGCGTGGGCCGAGGTGCGGCTCGCGGCAAAGCGCACCTTGGGGTGCTTCTCGACGATGGCGGCGATGAGCTTGACCTCGGTGCGATGCGGTACTTGCACAGCCATTTCGTGTACGCGAGGCTGTTGGCTTTCTGGGCCACAGCAATCACCTTCCCCCTAGTATGATGACCTGAACAATCCTCATGCTAGGGGGAAGGTTTTTGTCGCGTAGCGGAAATTGGCCTCCACCCGCTGAGCGGGTGGCTTTCTATGCCGCGCGTGCCGCGCGGCATAGACTAAAGTCCATGAATAAAAACGAGGAAGGCCACGTCCGGCCTCCCTCGCAAAGGGTCTCTGATTACTCCCACTCATTGGGGACAGCCTTAAATGAGTGCTCTTGAAATGCCGGCGCCTGGGGACGTTCTTTTTCTGTCTGCAGTTTGGAACGTTCCTTTTCTGTCGGCAGTTTGGGACGGTCCTTAGAGCTGCAGCGCGCCATGAGCGAAGGCGAAGCGGATCATCCTGTCTTTTGAGTTCTAAGCATAAGCCCCTGTCTCTGAGCAATGGCCGGTTCGCATTTGTGCGTATTTGCGTGCGTGGGATTGCGTGAATATGCGTATAGATGCGCCGTTTACGGGACAAAAATGACCGTTTAGCGGTGAGATACGCAAAAACGCGCACAGACGCGCGTGTTTGTGCGAATATAGAGCTATCCGAAATGCAAGACGATCTATGACACAGGAGGCACATATGGTAGATTCCAAGCAGGCTCCACTCGACTCCGCGGCAGCCGCAAAAGCAGCGTTCGCTTCGGTCCAGGACAAGCCATTCCCCGATGATATCTTTACGGCTCCCGAGCTTCGTTGGGCTGTGATCGGGTGCGGCGTTATCGCCAACCAGATGGCCCAGTCTCTCGCTCTTGCCGGCCGCAAGCTTGCGGGCGTCGCCAACCGTACGCTGTCCAAGGCTCAGGCTTTTGCTGAGCAGTATGGCATCGAGAAGGTCTATGAATCGGTTGAGGACCTCTACGCCGATCCGGGCATCGACGCCGTCTATATCACCACGCCGCACAACACGCATATCACCTATCTGCGTGACGCGCTGGCCGCCGGCAAGCACGTGCTCTGCGAGAAAGCCATTACCCTCAATTCCGCTGAGCTCGACGAGGCGCGTGCCATCGCCGACGAGCACAACGTCGTCCTCATGGACGCCACCACGGTGCTTCATATGCCCTTGTATCAAGAGCTGCGCCGTCGCATGGATGCCGGCGAGTTTGGTCGCATGAACCTCGCCCAGCTCAACTTTGGTAGCTACAAGGAGTACGGCGATCTGACCAATCGCTTCTACAACCGCAACCTTGCTGGCGGTGCCATGCTCGACATTGGCGTGTATGCCCTGTCCGTCATGCGTCTCTTTATGGCAAGCCAGCCCATTGAGGTCGTTTCGTTGGGCAACACCTGTGAGACCGGTGTTGACGTTGCGGGCGGCATCGTCTGCCGTAATGCCGAGCAGCAGCTGGGTGTTGTGAGCCTCACGCTCCACTCCAAGCAACCCAAGCGCTCGATTATTAGCTTCGATAAGTGCTATATCGAGGTCAACGAGTATCCGCGTGCCGATCACGCGACCATCGTGTGGACTGCCGACGGCCACCGCGAGGAGGTCCACGCTGGCACCGAGGCCTACGCACTGTGCTACGAGATGGCCGATCTTGAGAAGGCCGTTGCCGGCGACGACTCCAAGCGCGAGCTGCTGGATTATGCTTCTGATGTTATGGAGCTTATGACCAAGCTTCGCGCCGACTGGGGAGTCGTGTACCCCGAGGAGGAGTAAGCGATGCTTGCGGAAGATAGGCTCAACGCGATTGTATCGATGGTGCAGCAGGCCGGCTCGGTTACCGTTCCGGAGCTTGCTGAGGCCCTGGGCGTGACGGCGTCTACCATTCGGCGCGATCTGCAGACGCTCGACCGAGCGCATCGCATCGCCAAGGTCCACGGTGGGGCGACGAGTCTTGAGCGCGCGCACGTGACGCGCGACCTAACGCTTAATGAGCGCAGCGACCTCCATAACGATGACAAGGAGCGTATCTGCGCCCGTGCGGCGGCGCTTGTGGAGCCTGAGAGCTTTGTATACATCGACTCGGGCTCGACGACGCTCAGGCTCATCGAGCATCTTCCCCACCTTGAAGATGTCACCTACGTGACCGATTCCGTGCTCCATGCTCAGCGCCTTGCTTTGCGGGGTATGCGTACCGTGGTGCTGGGCGGCGAGCTCAAACCCGAGACCGAGGCGCTCGTTGGCCCCGATGCCTTGGCAACCTTAGATCGCTACAACTTCAACTGTGGCTTTTGGGGCTCTAATGGCATCGCCGCCGAGCAGGGCTTCACGGCGCCCGATATCGAGGAGGCCCAAGTAAAGCGCATCTCGATGCGTCATACGGCCAAACGCTTCGTAATCTCGGACGCCAGCAAATTTGGCATGGTGGCGCCCGTCAAGTTCGCGGACTTTCGCGATGCAACGATCATCACCGCGGGCGAGGTGCCCGCCAAGTACCGGGCAATGGACAACGTCGTCACGGTCTAGCGGCGGGGCAAGGTCAAAACCATTTAGTTTTCTCAATAGAAAAGCGGCAACGTCCATCACGGGCGTCGCCGCTTTTGTTGTCTACCGGTTTATCTAAATCTGTAACAACCAGACCGTTAAAAGCGGGCTAGATGTTACAGATCGAGATACTTACGAACCGCGCCGTCCCTTTGTCTCAATCTGTAACATCTGGGACTGATTTTGCCGAGTTACTGTTACAGATTGAGATTATTCCCTTGAGGGGATTCGAATGTCTCGATCTGTAACAGATAGACCGGAAAATGGGTTCTAACTGTTACAGATCGAGACGTTTTGGGACCGCGGCAGAGCCATCGCGGCAAAACCACCACAAAGGTGCCTGTCCCCATTGTGGTGGTTTAGGGCTCCCAGGGGCAAGGGGCTTCGATGTGGATGTGCTCGCCGGTTACGGGATGCGTAAAGGACACGCTGTGGGCATGGAGCATCAGGCCGCAGGGACGCGGCGTGCCGTAGAGCTCGTCGCCTACCAGGGGATGACGCTCGCTGGCCAGATGCACACGGATCTGATGCTTGCGGCCGGTGAGCAGCTCGACATCGATATACGAGCGCGTGGGCAGGCCACGACGGCTCTTAAGACGCTTGAGCACCTTCACGCGCGTTTGAGACGGCTTGCCGCTGGCGCCGACGCGCATCTTTCGGCTGTCGTGGCGGTCGCGGGCGATGGGCTTGTCGATGAGCTTTTCGTTCCAGTCGATCTTGCCCTCGGCCAGCGCCAGATAGTGCTTTTCGAAGGCGTGGTCGATCACCATTTGGTCAAAGGCGGGCTGCGTCTGCTTGTCGAGCGAGAACAGCACCACGCCGGTGGTGTCGCGGTCCAGGCGGTTAAGCGGCTGCATGTCGGTCGCGGCAAAGCCGTCGCCCATCGCCAGCAGCAGGTCGCTGGCGTAGTCGGTGAGCGTGCGCTCGCCGGTGCCGTCGCCGTGGACGATCATGCCGGCGGGCTTGTCGATGGCCATGAGCCAGGCGTCGCAGTAGAGGACTTGAGGTTCTTCGTTCACGTGTAAGCCTTTCGGTTAGCTGATTCCCACAAACATGCAGCCCGAGGTCGCCCCGCGCAGGCGGGCGGCGGGCTTGCGGCCGGCTTGTGCCGCCTCGACGGCGCGACGGACGCGAGCGACGGCACGGCCAATCTCATCGGCCTCGAGCAAAGTTCCGTCGACCATGAAACGGCGCACGCCGGCATCGAGCAGCTGAGGGACCTGCGGCGTGAGGTCGATGGGGTAGGCATCGTACAGGCGAGAGCGGCCGTGGATGTCGGTTCGGACGGGCATGACCTTTCCGTCGATATTCTTGAGCGAGAGCTTGCGGGCGCGCAGGCGGCAGTTGGCGCAATCGTGGATGCAGCCGTTGGCAACCTGCAGAATGCAATGCTCGCTTGTCATAACGCGCGGGCGGCCAAAGACGGTGATGCCCAGAGCCGCGGGCGCGGCGGCGCCGAGCGAGACAATCTCGTCGAGCGTGATCTCGGGCGAGAGCCAAAACGCACCGGCTCCACGCTCGGCAAGCGCCTCCATGCAGGGCGTGTTGTGCACTGGCAGGCAAGAGCGAATCTCGGCCGTGGCGCCGGTCTGCGCGGCTACGGCGAGCTCGGAGATATTGCCGACGGCGACGGTGGCTCCGGCATTGATCCAGGGGTCAACGCGCTCGTGGTCAACAGCACGGCAGACCTCGTCGAGTACGGGCACGATACCCTGCTCAAATGCATCGGCAGGGGAGAGTCCGACAGCCTCGAGCACGTCGGTGGTCATGTAGAGGCGCGTTGCACCCTCCGCGCGGGCTGCCTCGACGGCCTCGAGCGAGGTGACGGTGGCGCAGATCTGCGGCTCATCGCGGTAATGCTCGGGTATGGCGTGCGTACATTTGTCGAGCCCCGGAATCTCGAGCGTTTTCGCACGCTCCTCATACGGTGCCAGAATGGCCTCCTCCAATGCTTTACAGGCGGCGGCGCGCACCTTGTGCACGGCGGAGAAGCCCATACCGCAGCCCTCATCGAGCGCCACATCAAAGCTCGCTGCCTCAAAAGGAGAGGAGCCCATGCGCCCGACGTGCTCAACCAGATCGGACGCCTCGACCGCGCGGGTCTTGGCGGCCTCGACGGTAAAGCCCGTGGCCGTGGCCGTAAGCGAAGGATCGTCGCAACAGGTGAGCGTAACGGCAAACGGCTCGCCCAGGCGCGCCACGACGGACACGTCTACGGCGCGGCGGCGCAGCACATCGCGCTTGAGCGCGGCGCCGGCGGCGTCAATGGCGCGCTGGCTTCGAATCACGCGCACGCGGCAGCCCTCGGGCATGCTACGGGGCACGCGACACTCGATAACATCGCCGGCAGCGGCATCATCGGCGGCAATGGTGGTCAGGAACTGGTCAAACTCGTTATCGTGGCGAAGCTCCAGCAGGTCGCCCTTGCCCACGGGCTCAAGCAGCTCAATGCGGGCGATGGCGGCGCGGCGACGGCGATCGTCGGGCTTGAGTCCGCGTACATCGCGGTTGGCCAGACGGCTGCCCAGCACCGTGCCCACAATCTGGCCGCGGTTGTTGGAGCGCTCGTAGCTCATCATCTCGTCGCCCGAGGTGCCATCCTGGTAGGCGTGCGTAAAGTCGCGATTAAAGCAGCGCTTGAGTTGGCGCTGACGGGCGGCATCCTCATCCTTAGAGGTCGAAACATCGGCCAGCATGTCATCAATCTGATGACGATACACATCGACGATGGAATACACGTAATCGGGGGCCTTCATGCGGCCCTCGAGCTTGAGCGATGCAGCGCCGGCGTCATACAGACGGCGAACGAGCTGCGACGTGTTGGTGTCGCGCGGGCACAGCGCGCGCTCGCGACCGGCAGGGGAGAGCGAGCGGCCGTTCTCGTCAATCAGCTCGTAGGGCAGGCGACAGGGCTGAGCGCACATGCCGCGGTTGGCCGAGCGGCCCGCCATGGCAAAGCTCGACAGCAGGCACAGACCCGAGTAGCAAAAGCAGATGGCACCGTGGCTAAAGACCTCCAGGTCCACATCGGGCGCGGCATCGTGAATGGCGGCAATCTCGTCGATGGAAAGCTCGCGCGAGAGGGTCACGCGGTCGGCGCCCTGCTCGCGGCACCAAAGGGTTCCACGGTCGTCGTGGATGTTCGCCTGGGTTGAGATGTGCGTCTCGATGCCGGGCATGGTGCGCTTGACCTCAAAGAACAGGCCCCAGTCCTGGATGATAAAGGCGTCGGCGCCCAGCGTGGAGCAGCGATGGATGAGTTGCAGCGCATCGCTCATCTCGGACTGCTTGATGACGATGTTGACCGTGACGTAGACGCGCGACCCGGCTAGATGTGCGGCTCGGCAGGCTTGCTCAAAGGCCTCGTCGGTAAAGTTGGTGGCCTTGCGGCGGGCGTTGAAGCTGCCCATGCCGCAGTAGATGGCGTCTGCCCCGGCAGCAAGCGCGGCGGCAAAGGGCTCCGGGCCTCCGGCGGGTGCCAAGAGCTCGGGTCTGCGGTTGGTGGTTCTACTGGCGGTTGCGGTCATATCCTGCCTTTCAAAATGCTCAGATACTCAAAAGTATAGTGGTGCCGTCGCGGCGGGCGACGCCCGTGCTCCAAGCAGGATAAAGTCTTCAGCAGCCCTTGCAGCAAAAATGATCCGTTTCCCTTCGTTCCCATCGGATCAGGTGATCCATAGGTGGCGGAGGAAAACGGATCATTTTGAGCTTCACTGTCCGGTCGTGCCGTTCAGCGGCCGACAGGCACCGTTGGGCGATAAAATATTCTCGCAACGTGATAATAATCTTGCATCGCGCGGAAACCTTGAGTACTATCCCAAATCAAGCGCGGTGTTCAGACCGAATTGTGCCTCCCGGTGTGAACGCCGCGCTCACGCTCTCTATCTGATCGTAAGGAGAAAAACATGAGCAAGACCGTCGTGTCTTCCGATAACGCACCTGCAGCCATCGGCCCGTATTCCCCCGGCATCCAGACCGGCAACATGGTGTTCCTGTCCGGCCAGCTGGGCATCGACCCCGCAACCGGCAAGATGCCCGAGGGCGTCGAGGCCCAGGCTAAGCAGTCCCTTGCTAACGTTGAGGCCCTGCTGACCGCTGCCGGCGCCACCTTTGCCGATGTCGTTAAGACCACGGTCTATCTGGCCGACATTGCCGACTTCGCTGCCGTGAACGAGATCTACGCCTCCAAGTTCGAGGCTCCGTTCCCCGCGCGCAGCGCTTTCCAGGTTGCCGCCCTTCCGGCCGGCGGTCTGGTCGAGATCGAGGTCGTCGCCGCTCTCTAAGGCGTTGGCAACAACTAAACATGACATGCAAAAAGACCCTGCAGTGCGTGTGAACTGCAGGGTCTTTTGTCAAGCGATGCGACAAAAATGATCCGTTTTCCTCCGTCCCCAAGGAGTCAGCGGGTTAGCCTTCCTTGCGGACTTTTTGCAGGTAGCGGTAGACGCTGGGCTCCGAGATGCCCAGTGCGGTGGCGGCGCAGGCTACGGCGCCCTTGAGCATGAACACTCCGTTGCCGTTGAGGTGGCGAATGACGTCCACGCGGTCGCTTTGACCAAGCGACGTCACATCCAGCCCGCGAGCGCTCAGCAGCTCGGAAATACTGCGGTCGATGAGCTCCTGCGTGGACTCCGAAAGGCTTTCGACCTCGATGGGGGAGGGCTCGGTGCGTGCGGGAGCGGCGTCAAAGCAGGCCATAAGCTGCTGGGCCATGGCACTGATGTTGCGCACGGCCGAAAGATCGGTGTTGACGCAGAGCATGCCGACGATCTCGCCGTCCTCGCGAATGAAGTACGTCGCCGACTCCAGCGTCTTGCCACCGGCACCGCGGCCTTCGTAGCCCGTAATGAACGGCAGATCGCGATATTTACCATCGTGCATGATCTTGAGTGCCAGATCGGTGGCGGGACCGCCGACCTTACGGCCGCTCACGATGCCGTTGCGAATATCGACGATGGCGTGGTCGGGATCCGAGAAATCGTGCAGCACGATTTCGCTGTTCTTACCGAGTACCTGCTCCAGGAAATCGACCATCGGCAAAAAGCGGCGTACGGTCTCGTTCACGGGCAACTCCTTTGGGTTCTATCGAAGTGTTCATAACAATTTTTTATCATGGTAACACGCTGCTCATCATCTCGTATATCCGCAGGTACATTGCGTAATACAGACGAACGGTAGGAATTTAGCGGTAAACGGTTGACCAAAAGAAAAGTAAGATGTCATTTTGACCAGACACTTTCCTGACCTGCGGAAATGCATTATCTCAGCTGAAGAATAGTCTGATAACAAAAAATTATTATTGAGAATGAGAATCATCTTTAATACGATATGCAACGAAGGCACAACCTCAACCCCGCACTGCGTCACAATAGAGCGTTAGATGAGCGTTAGATGCGAAAACAACTATTTCGAGGATTGGTGGTCAAATGACCCAGGAGACGGTTACGAACGGCACTGAAGCCCTGTTCACTCGCGAAGGCATGCCGCCCGTTAAGGAAATGATCCCGTGTGCCCTTCAGCATGTACTGGCATCGTTTGCCGGCATCATTACCCCGGCGGTCATCATGGCCGGCGTCTACGGCTTTAATAGCCAGCAGAGCACCGACATCATTCAGGTTGCACTCATTCTTTCGGCGATCGACACGGCCCTTCAGGCCTTCGCTCCCTTCCGTCGCATTGGCGGCGGCCTGCCCATCGTCATGGGCGTTTCGTTCGCGTTCCTGCCGGCCCTTCAGGCCATGGGCGCCTCGGGCTTTAGTTTTGGCGCGCTGCTGGGCGGCGAGATCGTTGGCGGTGCCGTCGCGGTCCTCTTTGGTCTGGCCTACAGCAAGATTAAGTGGCTGTTCCCGCCCGTCGTGACCGGCACGGTCATCTTCTCCATTGGTGTCTCTCTCTATCCCACGGCCGTCAAATACATGGCCGGTGGCATGGGCACGCCGTTGTGGGGCACCCCGCAGGCATGGTGCGTCGCTCTTATCACCTTCGCCGTGGTCTTTGCGCTCGCCAACTTTGGCAAGGGCACGCTCAAGCTGGGATCCGTGTTCTTTGGCATGATCGTTGGCATGATCGTTTCGATCCCCTTTGGCATGATCGACTTCTCCAGCGTCGCCACCGCTCAGGTCTTCGCTCTTCCCAAGCTCATGCCCTACGCGCTCGAGTTTGATCCCGAGGTCTGCATTACCCTCGCCGTCGTGTTCCCCATGGTTGCCATCCAGGTTATCGGTGACGTCTCCGCCGCCTGCCTGGGCTCCATCGACCGTATGCCCACCGAGCGCGAGCTCTCCGGCGCTATCGTGTCCCAGGGCCTCACCTCTATGGTCGGCGGCCTGCTGGGCGGTCTTCCCACCAGCGCCCTTGGCCAGAACGTGGGCATCATCTGCTCCAACAAGGTCGTTAACAAGTGGGTCTTTGTGATCATCGCGGCCGTCTTTGCCATCGCCGGTCTGTTCCCGCAGCTCTCTGCCGTCCTTTCCGCTATCCCGCAGCCCGTCATCGGCGGCGCGACCGTCGGCGTCTTTGGCACCATCACCATGAACGGTGTGCGCATGTTCACCCGCGAGGGCCTCACGCAGCGCACCACCACCATCGTCGGCACCTCCGTTGTCTTTGGCTTGGGTATCTGGATGGCCAGCGGTTGCCTTGCCGGCGAGGGCATGCCCACCTGGGTGTCCACCGTCATCGGCTCCAACGCCGTAACCCCCACCGCCATCATGGCCATCGTGCTCAACCTGATCCTTCCGCAGACGCCGGTCGTGGCTCAGCACATCGATGCCGCCAAGGATGCCGCTGTGAATCTGGTCCTGCCCGAGAGCAAGAAGTAACCAATTTCGGTGCTATTCGCCGGCGGACGCATCGCCTCGTCCGCCGGCGCCATGCGGCGCCAAGCCGCACTTCAAAGGGCTTGTCCCTTTGGTGAAGCGTTGACGGGAGAGGGCCCGTTTCCGGTGTAGGCCGGCGCTTCGCACTTCCGCCATGTCAGAGGTGTCAAACCCCGCCTCTGATGTTGAAGGGAGCATTTATGCTTCTGGTCGCTAACGGTTCCGTCTTTACCCGCAACGCTCAGACTCCGTTCATTCCCAACGGTGCAGTCGCTATTGACGGAGATACGATCGTCGAAGTGGGCCCCGAGCGCGAGCTCAAGGCCAAGTACCCGGATGCCGAGTACGTCGACGCCCAGGGCAACCTCATCATGCCCGGACTCATCAACTGCCACACCCACATCTACTCGGGTCTGGCCCGCGGCCTTGCCATTAAGGGCTGCAACCCCACCAACTTCCTGGAGAATCTTGAGCAGCAGTGGTGGAAGATCGACGACAACCTGACACTCGACGGCACCAAGGCCAGCGCCTATGCCACGATTCTGGATTCCATCCGCGATGGCGTTACCACGATCTTCGATCACCACGCGAGCTTCTGCGAGATCCCGGGCAGCCTCTTTACCATTAAGGATGCAGCTCAGGAGCTGGGCATGCGTTCGTGCCTGTGCTACGAGGTCTCCGATCGCCGCGGCCAGGAAAAATGCGACCAGGCCATTGCCGAGAACGCCGAGTTTGCCCAGTGGGCCGCCAAGGAGCGTCGCGATAACGATAACCACATGATCGCCGCCATGTTTGGCGGTCACGCCACCTTTACGCTGTCGGACGAGACCATGGACAAGATGGCCGAGGCCAACAACGGCCTGACCGGCTTCCACATCCACGTGTGCGAGGGCATGAACGATGTGTGGGATTCCCGCCTCAACCGCGGCGGTATCAGTCCCGTCGAGCGCCTGCTGCAGCACAACCTGCTGGGTCCCGACACCATGCTCGGCCACTGCATCCACGTGACGCCTGCCGAGATGGATATCGTCAAGGAGTCCGGCACCTGGCTCGTCAACAACCCCGAATCCAATATGGGAAACGCCGTGGGCTGCGCCCCCGTGCTCGAATTCTTCCGTCGCGGCATCCCCGTGTGCATGGGCACCGACGCCTACACCCACGATATGCTCGAGAGCCTCAAGGTCTTCCTGATCATCCAGCGCCACAACGCCGCCATGCCCAACGTGGGCTGGTGCGAGGCCATGACCATGCTGTTTGAGAACAACGCTAAGATGGCGAGCAAGTACTTCGATCGCAAGCTCGGTGTGCTTGAGGCCGGCGCTGCCGCCGACGTCATCGTCATGGACTACAAGCCCTTTACGCCGCTGAGCGAGGAGAACATCGACGGCCACATGCTCTTTGGCATGATGGGCAAAAACTGCCGCACCACCATCATCAACGGCCGCGTCCTGTACAAGGATCGCGAGTTCGTTGGCATTGATGAGGACAAGATCAACGCGTGGACCATGGCTGAGTCCAAGAAGCTCTGGAGCACGCTCAACGATCGCACCTACTAATTCACAAGTAGATTCACGCGCGCCGGATGTTTCGCCGCATCCGACGCGCGTATAGGCGGCCTCCGCGGGGTCGCCGGCGCTGTGCTAGCGCTACACCGTATTTGCGCCCGCCGCGCGGTCTCGCCGGGCGTTACAGAGAGGAGCTCATTATGAGCGACATCATGAGGCCGATCCCGTTTTCGCAGCTGATGAACTGGATCATCGAGGAGCACAAGACTCAGGGCGCCGTCTTTGGCGTGCGCAAGATGGTCACGACCAACCAGGAGGGTGCGCTTCCCATTTTTGACGAGCGCATCGAGACTCCGTTTGGCCCGGCCGCCGGTCCCAACACGCAGCTTGCCCAGAACATCGTGGCCTCTTATGTGGCCGGTTCCCGCTTCTTTGAGCTTAAGACCGTTCAGGTTATGGACGGCGAGGAGCTCTCCAAGTGCGTTAACAAGCCCTGCATTGTGGCGCAGGACGAGTGCTACAACTGCGAGTGGTCGACCGAGCTCGAGGTTCCGCAGGCCTTTGCCGAGTACGTGAAGGCATGGTTTGCCTGCCACCTGATCGCTCGCGAGTACGGTCTGGGCAGCCCGGACGGCTTTGTCTTCAACATGTCCGTGGGCTATGACCTGGAGGGCATTAAGAGCCCCAAGGTCGATGCCTACATCGAGGGCATGAAGGACGCCAGCGGCTCCGACGTCTGGAACGAGTGCCGCACGTGGGCGCTCGCCAACCTGGACAAGTTTGAGCATGTCGATGCCGCATTTGTTGAGTCCATCCCGGCGCGCGTCTCCAACTCCATCACCGAGTCCACGCTGCATGGCTGCCCGCCCGCCGAGATCGAGCGCATCGCGACCTATCTGATCACCGAGAAGGGCCTCAACACCTACATCAAGTGCAACCCCACGCTGCTGGGCTATGAGTTTGCCCGCCAGCGCCTCAACGAGCTGGGCTTTGACTACATCGTCTTCGATGACACGCACTTCCGCGAGGACCTGCAGTGGGCCGATGCCGTGCCTATGTTCGAGCGCCTGATCGCTCTGTGCGCCGAGCGCGGCCTGGAGTTTGGCGTCAAGCTGACCAATACCTTCCCCGTCGACGTGACGAGAAACGAGCTGCCTTCCACCGAGATGTACATGTCGGGCCGTTCGCTGTTCTCGCTGACCATCGAGGCCGCCCGTCGCATTACCGAGCAGTTCGATGGCAAGCTGCGCATCAGCTACTCCGGTGGTGCCACGGTCTACAACATCCGCGCCCTGTACGATGCCGGCATTTGGCCCGTTACCCTGGCGACCGACGTGCTCAAGCCCGGTGGCTACGAGCGCTTTAGCCAGATGGCCGGCGAGTTTGCCGACCTGGATGGCAAGCCGTTCGCGGGCGTCTCTCTCGACGCCGTGACCGCGATCCAGACCGACTCGCTCACCAACCCGCTCTACAAGAAGCCGCTGCGCCCGCTGCCCGACCGCAAGGTCGCCGGCAAGAGCCCGCTTTCCGACTGCTTTACCACGCCGTGCCGCACGAGCTGCCCCATCCAGCAGGATATTCCCGCCTACCTGGCGGCTGTTGACGAGGGCCGCTACGAGGACGCACTCAACATCATCATCGAGCGCAACGCCCTGCCGTTCATTACCGGCACCATCTGCCCGCATCCCTGCGGCCGTGCCTGCGAGCGTGCATTTTACGAGCCCGAGGGCGCCCAGATTCGCGCCAGCAAGCTCAAGGCCGCCCGCGAGGCCATGACCGCCGTGCTGCCCAAGCTGCGCGCTCAGGCCATCGCCAACGACGGCGAGCGCAACGTTGCCGTTATCGGCGGCGGTCCGGCCGGTCTGGCGACGGCGTTCTTCCTGACGCGTGCCGGCGTGCCCGTCACCATCTTCGAGGCCCGCGATTCGCTCGGCGGCGTGGTCCGTCACGTGATTCCTGAGTTCCGCATTGCGAGCGACGATATCTCCCACGATGCCGAGCTCTGCCTGGCCTTTGGCGCCAAGGTGCAGCTCAACGCTCGCGTGGATTCCATCGACGAACTCAAGGCTCAAGGCTTTACTGACGTGGTCGTGGCCACCGGTGCCTGGATGCCCGGCTCTGCGGGTTTGGGCGAGGGTGCCGAGCTCGACGTGCTGGAGTTCCTCGAGGCCGCCAAGAAGGGCGAGAAGCTCGAGCTGGGCGAGGACGTCGTGGTCATTGGCGCCGGCAACACCGCCATGGATGCTGCCCGCGTGGCCAAGCGCCTGGCTGGTGTGAAGAACGTGCGCCTGGTGTATCGCCGCACCAAGAAGCAGATGCCCGCCGACGAGGAAGAGCTCGATCTTGCTCTTGCCGACGGCGTTGAGCTCTGCGAGCTGCTGGCGCCCAAGGCGCTCAACGGCTCCGTGCTGACCTGCGACGTCATGGAGCTCGGCGAGCCGGATGCAAGCGGCCGTCGCAGCCCTGTCGCCACGGGCGAGACCGTCGAGCTTTCCGCCACCACGGTGATCTGCGCCGTGGGCGAGGGCATCGATGCCAGCCTGTACGATGCCACGGGCGTCGAGCACGACCGTCGCGGCCGCCTTGCCGCCACCTCCACCGGCGTCGAGGGCGTCTGGGCTGCAGGCGACTGCCGTCGCGGTCCTGCCACCGTGGTCGAGGCCATCGCCGACGCCGCCGAGGTCGCCCGTGCCATCGCCGGCGTGGACTTTAACAAGTACGCCGACCAGAATGCTCAGGCCGGTCGCGAGGACGCCTGCTACGAGCGCAAGGGGTCGCTGTGCCGCGACAAGCGCAACTGCACCAAGACCCGCTGCCTGGGCTGCGGCTCGGTGTGCGAGGTCTGCTGCGACGTGTGCCCCAACCGCGCCAACGTTGCCATTAAGGTGCCGGGCCTGGCCAAGCATCAGGTCGTCCATGTCGACGGCATGTGCAACGAGTGCGGCAACTGCGCCGTGTTCTGCCCCTACCAGGAGGGTCGTCCCTACAAGGACAAGCTCACCCTGTTCTGGAGCGAGCAGGACATGGAGAACTCCGAGAACGAGGGCTTCCTGGCTGTGGACGAGGACCACTTTAAGGTCCGTGTCGCCGGCACGGTCCGCACCGTCTCGGTCGATGCCGTCAACACCGGTCTTCCCGAGGCCGTCCGCCTGACCATCAGGGCCGTGCGCGACAACTATTCGTACCTTCTTAAGAAATAGGCGAGTCTCTTATGGCCAAATCCATTCAACATAACGTGGCCTACGTTGCCTGCGGAAGCGGTTGCGCCTCCGCAGGCGGCGACGCCCGCTGCAGCGAAGGCTGCATTGGCTGTGGCGCCTGCGTCACGGCCTGCCCCCACGGCGCCATTGCGCTGGTCGATGGCATCGCTCGCGTGGATCGTTCCAAGTGCACGGGCTGTGGCCTGTGCGGCATGGCGTGCCCGCAGCGCGTGATTGCCTTCGTTCCCGGCTACCAGAACATTCTGGTGCGCTGCAACAACACCGATAAGGGCGCCATTGCGCGCAAGATCTGCGACACGAGCTGCATCGGTTGCGGTATGTGCGCCAAAAAGTGCCCTGCCGGCGCTATCCGCATCGAGGACAACTGCGCCCATATCGACGGCGTGGACTGCCTGTCGTGCGGCATGTGCGCCGTCGTCTGCCCTCATGGCGCCATCCACGACCGCACCGGCATCGCCGCCGGCGTGTAGAAGGGAATCACCATGGCACAGGAATTCACTTTTACCGTTAACGGCGTCGAGCGCACGACGACCCAAAACAAACCGCTGCTGCGCTACCTGCGCGACGACCTGCATATCCATTCCGCCAAGGACGGCTGCTCCGAAGGTGCTTGCGGTACCTGCACCATCCATGTGGACGGTGCGGCCGTCAAGGCGTGCGTGCTGACCACCGCTCTTGCCGCCGGCCGCAACATTGTGACCGTCGAGGGCCTGCCCGAGGACGTGCGCGAGGCCTTTGTGTACGCCTTTGGCGCCGTGGGCGCCGTGCAGTGCGGGTTTTGTATTCCCGGCATGGTCATGGCGGGTGCAGCGCTCATCGCCGAGGACCCCGAGCCCACCGAGGAGCAGATTAAGTACGCCATTCGCGGTAACGTCTGCCGCTGCACCGGCTACAAAAAGATTATCGAGGGCATCTCGCTGGCCGCTGCGGTGCTCCGCGGCGAAAAGCAGATCGATGAGGACCTGGAGCGCGGCGATGACTACGGCGTGGGCAAGCGCGCCTTCCGTATCGACGTGCGCAAGAAGGTGCTCGGCGAGGGCAAGTATCCCGACGACATCGACGAGCTCGATCAGCCGGGCCTGACCTATGCCAGCGCCGTGCGCTCCAAGTATCCGCGCGCCCGCGTGCTCTCCATCGACACCTCCAAGGCCGAGGCCCTGCCCGGTGTGGTGGGCATCCTGCGCGCCGAGGACGTGCCGGTCAACCAGGTCGGCCACCTTATCCAGGACTGGGACGTCATGATCGCCCAGGGCGATATCACCCGCTGCGTGGGCGATGCCATCGTGCTGGTGGTTGCCGAGGATGAAGCGACGCTCGAGAGGGCCAAGAAGCTCGTAAAGATTGATTACGAGCCGCTGGAGCCCGTGCGCAACATCGCCGAGGCCAGGGCCGCCGACGCACCGCGCCTGCACGACAGTTTCTTTGCCTTTGGCAACACGGTGGAGCTCAAGGACAACGTGTGCCAGAGCCGCCACGTGACGCGCGGCGACGCCGCCAAGGCGCTGGCCGAAAGCGCGTTCACCGTGACGCAGCGCTTTACCACGCCCTTTACCGAGCATGCCTTCTTGGAGCCCGAGTGCGCCGTTGCCTTCCCGTACAAGAACGGCGTCAAGGTGCAGTCGACCGACCAGGGTGCCTACGACACGCGCAAAGAGTGTGCCCACATGTTTGGCTGGGACAACGAGCCCGAGCGCGTGGTCGTCGAGACCATGCTCGTGGGCGGCGGCTTTGGCGGTAAGGAGGACGTTTCGATCCAGCACCTGGCCGCGCTTGCTGCCTATAAGCTCCAGCGTCCTGTGAAGTGCAAGCTCACGCGCGCCGAGTCGCTCGCGTTCCATCCCAAGCGTCATGCCATGGACGGCACCTTTACACTGGGTTGCGACGCCGAGGGCAACTTTACCGGTCTGGACTGCGAGATCAACTTTGACACCGGCGCCTACGCGTCGCTGTGCGGCCCGGTGCTCGAGCGCGCCTGCACGCATGCCGTCGGCCCCTACAAGTACCAGAACACCGACATTCGCGGTTTTGGCTACTACACCAACAACCCGCCCGCCGGCGCGTACCGCGGCTTTGGCGTCTGCCAGTCCGAGTTTGCGCTCGAGAGCCTGATCGACCTGCTTGCCGAGAAGGTCGGCCTGGATCCGTGGGAGATTCGCTACAGAAACGCCATCGAGCCGGGCGAGGTTCTGCCCAACGGCCAGATTGCCGACTGCTCCACGGCGCTGAAGGAGACGCTGCTCGAGGTCAAGGATGCCTACTATGCGCATCCCGGACACGCCGGTATCGCCTGCGCCATGAAGAACGCCGGCGTGGGCGTGGGCCTGCCCGATGCCGGCCGCTGCAAGATTCGCATCGAGGACGGCGTGGCCGTGGTCTATGCCGCCACATCCGACATCGGCCAGGGCTGCAACACCGTCTTTTTGCAGGACGTTGCCGAGGCATGCGGTCTGCCGCTTCGCTGCATCGCCAACGGTGAGTGCTCTACCGAGAACGCTCCCGACTCCGGCACCACGTCTGGCTCGCGTCAGACGGTCGTGACCGGCGAGGCCGTGCGCGGTGCCGCCTTCCTGCTGCGCGATGCCATGATTGGCATCGAGGCCGGTAAGCCCGCACCCGATACTCCCGTGAGCGCGCATGGCGACGGCGTCAAGATCGAGTACGACGACGGTCGCGCCTATCAGTTGCGCACGCAGGAGCTCGTCGCCGGTCAGGGTATGCATCCTCAGGATCCTGCGACCGCCATCAAGGCGCTCGAGGGATGCGAGTTTGGCTACGTGTACCTGGAGCCGACCGACAAACTGGGCGCGGATGTTCCCAACCCCAAGAGCCACATCTGCTACGGCTTTGCCACACATGTGGTCATTCTGGACGATGACGGTCGCGTAAGCGAGGTCTATGCCGCGCACGATTCCGGCAAGGTGGTCAACCCCATCTCCATCCAGGGTCAGATCGAAGGCGGCGTGCTCATGGGTATGGGCTATGCGCTTACCGAGGACTGGCCGCTCAAGGACTGCGTGCCCCAGGCAAGGTACGGCACGCTCGGGCTGTTCCGTGCGCCCGAGATTCCGGATATCCACGCCATCTACGTGGAGAAGGACGAGCTACTGCCTGTGGCATATGGCGGCAAGGGCATCGGCGAGATCGCAACGATTCCCACGGCGCCCGCCGTGCAGAACGCCTATCGCGCGTTTGACGGCAAGCTGCGTCCAAATCTGCCCATGGTGGATACGCCGTACAGCCGCGCTCGTCACCGCGGGTAGAGTAGAGCGCGGACGGCCATTGCTGACTGCCGTCTGCGCTCAACACCAACTGCATACACTGCGCCTTTGGCCCCAGCTCCATCGCGAGCCGGGGCCTTTTGTTTGGAGCGGAAACTGCGTCCCGGAATTGGCGCTCAGAATGGGATGCGCTGCAGAGCCTCAAATGGAACATGCGTTCCAGGACCCGCAACGGCGCCGCCGCGCAATTTTGTGTCCGCACGGGCAGCTACACTTGCTGTGATATGACCGTTCGAGAAACGAGCGGCAAGCAACGGAGAGAGGCCCTAACCGTGTCAGATGAAAAGATGCCGGGTGTCTCGGCTATCGATACGACGAACTTTGCGCGCCAGATCGTGCTGGACTTTGAGTTTGCGCCGGTGCCAAAGCAGCGTCAGCGCCGTGGACTGTGCAATGAGATTATCGAGGCCGGCGCCGTCAAGCTCGATTACCACGGCAACGTTATGGGCGAGTTCTCGCAGTTTGTACAGACGGAATTTACCGAAGGCGTTGCGTTCCCCGTCCGCGAGCTCACAGGGATATCGGCCGTGGGCACCGCGATGGCCGATCCGCTCTACATGGTGATCAAAAGGCTCAGCGATTGGATCGGGCGCTACTCCGCCCAGGTGGTCTGTTGGAGCGGGGCGGATCGTCGACAGCTTTTGATCGAGTGCCAAGCAAAGCACATCGATCTTTCCGCATTTCCTACGGACTGGGCCGACCTGCAGGCGTTTTACACCTCGATCATGGACATGAGCAGCCACGGGTGCGTCTCTTTGAGTGACGCAGCGACGTGGTTTGGCATCGAGTTCGACGAGTCGACGGGTCACGCCCACAGCGCCCTAGCCGATGCGCGCGTGACCGCCAAGCTGCTCAAGCAGATGATGGACGGGGACTACCGCGTGAGCCCGCGCGCCCAGGAGGTCCGTCAACGGTGGGGGATGGGCGAGCGAGCTCAGACGCGCCTTTCCAGCAAGTGCTCCGAGCTGGGCGACCTGCTGCTAAAGCTGAAGGCGGAGGGGGTAGGCCTTTTGAGAACGCCATTCGGTTTGGCATGGCGGGGCTGTAAGCGCGAGCCCGCCCTGCTGTTTGAATCGAAGCGTCAACCAGTATGACGAGCTGTCTGGCCTGTCTGCCTACGCCCCCGCAATCCCGCGGGCCGCACTCAACAGCTCATACTCCCTCTGGCTCCACTAGTACAGCTCGGCCGTGCGTACGGCGTCGCGGCACAGGTCCAGGAATGCCTCGGCTCCCTCGCAGAAGCACTCTCGGGCAAAGGCGCCGGATCCGTCCGCAACGCATATGCCGTCAGCAAAGAGCTTCCAGCTAGACGGCTCGCGAGAGTCGTCTCCAAGCAGCTTGATCTGCAGCACGTGCGGGCTGCCGGCGGCGCAGAGTTCTTCCTAGAGCACCTGCACCGTAAAGCGCATCTGGTGGGAGAGGCTGCTCTTGATCATGGCCGAGGCGTAGCCATTTGGCTTATCCAGAAGATGCATGTGATTTGGTTTGACGATCAGGTTGTGGAAGTTACGCTCGCTGCGCACAGAGAAATTGTCCATACGGACTCCTTTCATCGATGTTGGCAGGGCCACCGTGCCTCTTGGCCGGTTGGCGTCGGAATCGTGGAGCCAACTCTCTACCCCGACTCTGGATAAAACACGCCCGCTCCTTGCGGGCACGATGGAGTCTATCAACGTGTACGGACAGAAATCAGGCACCGCTTGCGAAATGACGCGCGGGCGGCGCTTGATTTCGCCGGCTGTCGCTAGGCTTAAATCAGAAAAAGTGTCGAAATCAGCCGTGTAAAAGTACGGAAAAGTGTCGAAATAGGCACCTTAAAACTTCGGAAAAGTGTAGCTGGATGACAAAACGGCACTTAGAAGTCGGTGCTGGATGCGGGATCCTGCGGCCGCCTTCAGCCCTCGCTACTCGTCGTCCCCGTCGTTGGGGTCGCCCTTGAGGGTGTTGATGTCCAGGTACTGGTTATCGTCCTCTTTTTGCTGGGTCTCCGACTCCGCTTGGGTGGGGCCGCGGAACAGCTGGAATCCCTCAAACGCAATGGCGCCGAGCAGGGCAATGACAATGGCGATAAAGGCAACCTTGACTGCCTGCGGAAATTCCGAGAAACGCAGCGCCTTTTCCTCGGCGTAATAATCGGCGAAGCGCTCTTCGCCCGTGCTTTTGGTATACGCCGGCGCGGATGCGGCCTCCGGGTCATATTCCGGTGCAGGCGTGGCAGCGTACGGATCGTTGAGATAATCGCTCGATGCGGTGTCATAATCCTCGGTCTCGATGCGATCGGTGCCAGCATAGCCATCGGAATAATCGGAATATGCCGCACCGCCCTCATAGTCCGCGGCGCTCGTGTTGGCGGCAAAAAGCGGGTTAACTGGAACGTCGAGCGCCGGCATGCCGGTAGAGGTCTCATCCAGATCGGCTGCAGCCCAGGAATCGTAGGCAACCTGATGGGCAACGGGCTCATCGAGCCTTGTGACCGGAGACTTGCGTGCCGCAGGAACGGGCAACTGCTGGGCGCTGTACATAACGGTGCTGTCGGCCGATTTGCTCCGCGTCGCCGCAGCGAGAAATGCCGCCGTCTCGGACGGGTCGCTTGCGGGGCGGGGAGTGGGCGTGGGCGCCGAAGTGGGTGCGGGCGTAGACGCGGGCGTCGAAACAGGCGACTGCGCAGGAGTCGGCGCAGATGCGGGCTTAGGCGCAAGTGCGGGATTGGGGCTTGACGGGCGAGCCCCACCGCCCATGAGTTCGTCGGCGGTCCACGGGCGATCATCCATCACGTCGTCAAGGCTCAGCGAAAACAGGTCGTCTTCACCCTCATCGAACATGCGGTGCACATGTCCACCAATTGCCGGAATCAATCCGCGACCGGTGCATGATGCCTTGCTCAACGCCATTCTGTTCCACCCTTTCGAAATACTAATGACATCGATTATATGGAACTTTCCAAGCGGCTCGGTCTTGGATTCATGCTTTCCAGAACTCGCGCCCAAAAGGGGAGGGGCAATCCAGGCGAGTGCCTACTTGTCGCCTGCTGCCGCCTTGGCCTCATTGAGGTAGCTATAGAAGCTGTACTTGGAGATGCCAAAGAACTCGCAGGCGCGTTCGCTCGACTTGGAAATGAGGAAGGCGCCGCGACGGTCGAGGTAGCCAATGGCACGAATACGCTCGTCTTTGGTCATGAGCGCCGCGGGCTTGCCCACAAACTGCTCGCACTCGTGCAGCAGGTCCTCGAGCAGGTCGCCGATGTTCTTGGTAATGGGCTCGGGCTCGGTGTAGCCCGTGCCGCCGGTGCCGGTAAAGGCGTCGAGCGAACGCTCAAAAGCCTTCATAAGCGTAATGTCAAAGTTGATGCCCAAAATGCCGACGGGCTTGCCCTCGTCGTTGCGGATAAAGATGGTCGAGGACTTGAGCAGCTTGCCATCGGCGGTTTTGGTGAGGTACGGCTCGCGGTCGTGCACGTCGGCGGTGCCCTCGTGCATGGATTCAAGCACAATATGGCTGGGGCCGTCACCCAGTTTGCGCCCGCTGACGTGGCCGTTTTCGATCACTACGATGGAGTGGTCCACGTCATCGGTCTCCAGATCGTGGACGACGATTTCGCAGTTGGGGCCAAATTGGAGCGCCAGGCCGTGTGCAAGGCGCTTGTAGAACTCAATCTGTGCGGGGGTCATGGGTGCCTTCCTAAAAATTAGTTTGGGCTCACTGTGCCATAAACCACACATGACCGCAAATAAATCCATCAACAAGGCAATTCATGACCGTTCGGCGGCGAAAAAGTACCGATTACGGCAACAAACAATTCGTTAGATATACCAATCAAAAAGTGTGATAGAACATTACTAACAAACTTTTTGTTTGGCATCCACATAAAAGTTCAGTCGTGTGAATGGGATCGGGCTGAAACGCGTATGCGGGGGCCGGCAAGAGAGGACTTAAGGAGTTCACCGTATGGCCGATAAGATCCAGTGGGCGGGCAACACGATGCCCAAGAGCGATGACAAGCACTTGGGAATCATGAGCCTCGACCACGTGAAGAAGGCCCGCGCCTTCCACCAGTCGTTCCCTCAATATACCGTCACCCCGCTTGCCCGCCTGGACGGTCAGGCTGCGCGCTTGGGTCTGTCCAACCTGTGCGTTAAGGACGAGAGCTATCGCTTTGGCCTCAACGCCTTTAAGGTTCTGGGCGGCTCGTTTGCCATGGCCAACTACATTGCCGACGAGACCGGCAAGGACGTTGCCGAGTGCACCTTCGATTACCTGACCTCCGATCAGCTTGCCAAGGACTTTGGCCAGGCCACCTTCTTTACCGCTACCGACGGCAACCATGGCCGCGGCGTGGCATGGGCTGCCAACAAGCTGGGCCAGAAGGCCGTCGTGCACATGCCCAAGGGTTCCACCAAGCCCCGCTTCGATAACATCGCCGCCGAGGGCGCCACGGTGACCATCGAAGAGGTCAACTACGACGAGTGCGTGCGCATGGCCGCCGCCGAGGCCGACGCCTGCGAGCGCGGCGTTATCGTTCAGGACACCGCTTGGGAGGGCTACGAGAAGATCCCGTCCTGGATCATGGAGGGTTACGGCACCATGGCTTCCGAGGCTGCCGAGCAGCTGCGTGAGATGGCCATCAACCGCCCGACGCACGTGTTTGTCCAGGCTGGCGTGGGTTCGCTCGCCGGCGCCGTGGTGGGCTACTTCACCAACCTGTATCCCGATAACCCGCCCACCTTCGTCGTGGTCGAGTGCGCGCCTGCCGCCTGCCTGTACAAGGGCGCTGCCGCCGGCGACGGCGACCCGCGCATCGTGGACGGCGACATGCCCTCCATCATGGCCGGCCTGTGCTGCGGCGAACCCAACATCCTGGGCTGGGATATCCTGCGCAACCACACCACCGCCTTCGTGTCCTGCCCCGACTGGGTCACCGCTCGCGGCATGCGCACCCTGGGCGCTCCCGAGAAGGGCGACCCGCGCGTCATCTCCGGCGAGTCCGGCGCTGTGACCACCGGCCTGGTCGAGACTCTCATGCTCGATCCCGAGTACGCCGAGCTCAAGGAACTCATCGGCCTGGACAAGACGAGCTCTGTGCTCTGCTTCTCCACCGAGGGCGATACGGATCCCGACCAGTATCGCCGCATTGTTTGGGAAGGCGAATATCCCACTTGCTAATCGTTGGGGCGGAGTAAATAGGTATCGCTCCGCCACCTCACAGGTAGATTCCTTCGTTTGAAAGGTTATGAACAATGGCTAAAGAACTCGATTTCGACGCAATCAAGGCTGCTGCTGAGTCCCATCGTGCTGATATGACTCGCTTTCTGCGCGCTATGATCTCCCATCCCTCTGAGTCCTGCGAGGAGGGTGAGGTTGTCGCTTGCATCAAGGCCGAGATGGAGAGCCTTGGCTATGACGAGGTCAAGGTCGACGGCCTGGGCAACGTCATGGGCTTTATGGGCGAGGGCGACAAGATCATCGCCATCGACTCTCACATCGACACCGTCGGCATCGGCAACATCGAGAACTGGGATGCCGATCCCTATGAGGGCTACGAGACCGACGAGATCATCTACGGCCGCGGCGGCTCCGACCAGGAGGGTGGCATGGCTTCCGCTACCTACGCTGCCAAGATGATGAAGGACATGGGCCTCATCCCCGAGGGCTACAAGATCATGGTCGTCGGCACCGTCCAGGAAGAGGACTGCGACGGCATGTGCTGGCAGTACATCTACAACAAGGACGGCATTAAGCCCGAGTTCGTCATTTCCACCGAGCCCACCGACGGCGGCATCTATCGCGGTCACCGCGGTCGCATGGAGATCCGCGTCGACGTTCACGGCACCTCCTGCCACGGTTCCGCTCCCGACCGCGGCGACAACGCCATCTACAAGATGGCCGACATCATCGCCGACGTCCGCGCCCTCAACAACAACGGCTGCGACGAGTCGACCGACATCAAGGGTCTCGTCAAGATGCTCGACCCCAAGTACAACCCCGAGCACTTTGAGGACGCCCGCTTCCTGGGCCGCGGCACCTGCACCGTCAGCCAGATCTTCTACACCAGCCCCAGCCGTTGCGCCGTGGCCGACTCCTGCGCCATCTCCATCGACCGTCGTATGACCGCCGGTGAGACCTGGGAGTCCTGCCTGGACGAGATCCGCAACCTGCCGGCCGCCAAGAAGTACGGCGACGACGTGAAGGTCTCCATGTACATGTACGACCGTCCGTCCTGGACCGGCGAGGTCTACGAGACCGAGGCTTACTTCCCCACGTGGATCAACAAGGAGACCGCTCCGCACGTCAAGGCCCTCGTCGACGCCCACAAGGCCATGTTCGGTGACGAGCGCATCGGCTGCGAGCCCAGCATGGACAAGCGCACCGGTCGTCCGCTGTGCGACAAGTGGACCTTCTCCACGAACTGCGTTTCCATCCAGGGCCGCTATGGCATCCCCTGCGTCGGCTTTGGCCCGGGTGCCGAGTCTCAGGCTCACGCTCCCAACGAGGTCACCTACAAGGACGACCTGGTCACCGCTGCCGCCATGTATGTGGCTGCCCTGAACCTCTACGATCCGAGCCAGGCCGATGGCGACGCCACCGTGTTCCGCGCCGGTCTGACCAACAACAAGATCGACTAGTCCCATTCCTTGATCTTGTTGAGCCGGGGACCGCTCGTGTCCCCGGCATCCCCTGTTGACTTGGGGCCCGCGGTCGTTATCTCCCATGCTTCCTCAACGGTAGCGGGTCCTCGTCATAGCGCTCTGCATGTTCTAGCCACACGCGCACGCCGGAGCGCATTTACTCATTGCAATCGTTTCATCTTTGGAAAGGATATTTACATGGACGCCAAGTTTACCGAGCTCGTCGAGCAGCTGAACGGCCTCGATTTTAAGGGCATGTACGGCAGCGACTTCCTGCACACCTGGGATAAGACCACCGATGAGCTCAAGGCGCTCTACATCGTCGCCGACGCCCTGCGCGAGCTGCGCGAGAACAACGTTTCGTCCAAGATCTTCGATTCGGGTCTGGCCGTCTCCCTGTTCCGTGACAACTCCACCCGTACGCGCTTCTCCTTCTCTAAGGCAGCCAACCTGCTCGGTCTTGAGCTGCAGGACCTGGACGAGAAGAAGTCCCAGATCGCTCACGGCGAGACCGTCCGCGAGACCGCTACCATGATCTCCTTCATGGCCGACGTCATCGGCATCCGCGACGACATGTACATCGGCAAGGGCGACGCCTACATGGCCGAGGTCTCCGAGTCTGTCCAGCAGGCTTACGAGGACGGCGTTCTGGATCACCGTCCCACGCTCATCTCCCTGCAGTCCGACTCCGATCACCCCACGCAGTCCTCTGCCGACATGCTCTACCTCATCAACGAGTTTGGCGGTCTTGAGAACCTCAAGGGCAAGAAGGTTGCCGTCACCTGGGCCTACTCGCCCTCTTACGGCAAGCCGCTGTCCTGCCCGCAGTCGCTGATCAGCCTGCTGCCCCGTTTTGGCATGGACGTCACCTTGGCCCACCCCGAGGGCTACGACCTCATGCCCGAGGTCGTCGAGCACGCCAAGGGTTATGCCGCCGAGTCCGGCACCACCTTTAAGCAGGTCAACACCATGGCCGAGGCCTTCGAAGGCGCCGACATCGTGATCCCCAAGAGCTGGGCTCCGTTTGCCGCCATGGAGAAGCGCACCAACCTGTACGCCGAGGGCGACGACGCCGGCATCGCTGCGCTCGAGAAGGAGCTGCTCGCTCAGAACGCCACCCATCAGGACTGGTGCTCCACGACCGAGCTCATGGAGAAGACTGCCAACGGCCAGGACACCATCTTTATGCATCCGCTGCCCGCCGACATCTCCGGTGTCTCCTGCGAGCACGGCGAGGTCAACGCCGACGTCTTCGACATGCACCGCGTGGGCATGTACAAGGAGGCCAGCTACAAGCCGTACGCCATCGCAGCCATGATGTTCCTGCAGAAGGTTGCCGATCCCGCCGCTACCCTCAAGGCCCTCGACGAGCGCAACACCGCCCGTTGGTTCCAGGCCTAAAGCCGCGCTGAGGTAAGCCATGTAAAGGGGGCGCTCTGCCAACCGGCGGGGTGTCCCTTTTTGCATCGTGGGCGTGCGGGATAAGCGCTTTCGATGTAGATGCCCCGCGACGCGAGTTATGGGTACGATGGTTTCAGGGGAGGTATCGCCATGAAACTTGGTTGCGTCATTATGGCTTCGGGCGAGGGCAAGCGATTTGGCTCTAACAAGATGCTCGCCGATATCTATGGTGAGCCGCTGATTGCTCGGACCATTGATTCGGTTCCCCGGGGCTTTGACGTCGTGGTTTCGACGCGTTGGCCCGAGGCCGCTCAGATTTGTGATGACAAGCATTGCCCGTGCGTGCTGCACGATGGCGAGCTGCGCAGCGAAAGCGTCCGTGCGGGTCTTTCGTGGGGGGCGAGCCGCGGCTGGAAGGGTTGCCTCTTTTTGCCGGGCGACCAGCCGCTTGTGAGCGCGGATTCTTTTGAGGCTATGGTTCGTGCATTTGATGAGCGTGGCCGCAAGCATCCGGTGCGTCTTGCGTGCAATGGTGAGCCTTCGAGTCCGGTGCTCTTTCCGGCGGAACTGTTCGATGCACTTATGTGTCTTGAGGGCAAGGACGGTGGCGGTTCGATTCTCAAGGATCGCATCGACGTGGTGCTGGTCGAGGCGCGAGCCTACGAGCTGTGGGACGTCGATACCGTCAAGGGACAGCGGCGCATAACGGAGCATATCGCCGCCTGCTCGTATTTTGATCGCGTGGCCAACTGCATCAATCAATAAGGAGCAATTATGATCATCATCAAAAACGGCGCGCTCGTGACGCCCCAGGGGCTTCGCCGCGCCGATCTTGCCATGGAGGGTGACAAGATTGTGCGGATTGCCGCGGCAATCGAGCCGGCCGAGGGCGATACCGTCCAGGACGCCACCGACTGTTGGGTGTTTCCCGGCTTTATCGACGGCCACACGCACATGCAGTGCTGGACCGGCATGGATTGGACAGCCGATAGCTTTGAGACCGGCACGCGCGCGGCTGTCTGCGGTGGTACGACGACCATAGTGGACTACGCGACGGCCGATCGCGGCGTGACCATGCCCGATGCCTTGGCCGAGTGGCATCGCCGCGCCGACGGAACCTGCACGGCCAACTACGCTTTTCATATGGCACTCGCCGAGTGGAACGAGCGCAACCGCGCCGATCTTTCGGCCATGCGCGAGGCGGGCGTGTCGTCGTTTAAGACCTACTTTGCCTACGATCATTTGCGCCTGGACGATGCCGAGACGCTCGAGGTGCTCGAGGAGCTCAAGCGTATTGGCGGCATACTGTGCGTGCATTGCGAGAACGGTACGCTGGTGAATGAGCTGCAGAAGCGCGTGTACGAGCAGGGGATTCATGGGCCCGAGGGGCATGCGCTCAGCCGCCCGGACGTGTGCGAGGGTGAGGCCGTGAGCCGCCTGCTGTATCTGGCGCACCTGGCCGGGGACGCTCCGGTCAACGTGGTGCACCTTTCGACCAAGCTGGGGCTCGAGGCCATCCGTGCTGCCAAAGCGCGCGGGCAGAAGAATATCTATGTCGAGACCTGCCCCCAGTATCTGATGCTCGACGACACCTGTTATCTGGAGCAGGGCGAGGACGGCTTTGCGGGTGCCAAGTATGTGATGAGCCCGCCGCTGCGCCATGCCGGTGACCGTGCCGCGTTGCGCGAGGCGCTTGTGGCCGGCGAGATCGATACTATCGCCACCGACCACTGCAGCTTTAACCTGCACGGGCAAAAGGACCGCGGGCGCGACGATTTCCGCGCGATTCCCAACGGCGGGCCCGGCGTGGAGCATCGTCCCGTCGCGATTGCCACGAGCTTTGAGGGACAGCTGGGTCCCGAGGATCTGTGCCGCCTGATGAGCGAGAACCCGGCGCGCGTCTTTGGCATGTATCCGCGCAAGGGCTGTCTTGCCGAGGGCGCCGATGCCGACGTGTGCGTGTGGGATCCGTACGCGCGTTGGACGATCAGCGCCGCGACGCAGCATCAGGCCGTGGACTACACGCCGCTCGAGGGCTTTGAGGCACATGGCCGCGCCAAGGCCGTGTTTGTGAACGGCGTGCTGGCGGCACGCGACGGCGAGCCCACCGGAGCCCAACCCGGCCGCTACGTGCCCCGCTAACAGGAAGACCGCCGGGGTAGCTAATTTGGGAGATGATTTTTTGGGACGGGGTAGCAAAAAGAGCCTCGTCCCAAATTAGCTACCCCTGGAGGCTGGTGGCGATGAGGGGGCGGTTGAGGGCGGCCTCGAAGCGGTCGGCCATCGTGGGGTCGCTGAGCGTGTCGGTTTGGTTGAGCATGACGCGTGCGGTGCTGAGTCCCAGCGCCTGCATCTCGGCATTGAGCACCTGGGCGACGCGCTCTGGGGTGGCAGCGTCGGTGGGCTCGCAGCCGCAGCGCTCGCAGAAGAGCTCAGGGCGGTGGACAACCTCGGCGACGGGCTTGCCCAGCCCCGAGGCGCCGACGACCCAGACAACGTTTGCCGTGGCGGCGGGAATTACCGGCTCCCAGGCGGCATGCGCCTTGAGCGGGAGTCGCTTGCTGCCATCTGCCTCGGCCAACACATAGTCAAAGCGCTGCGCCAGCTGGTCGATCGGCTCAGCGGGGGCGGAGAGCTTGCCTGTCTCCGGGTCCAAAACACCCGCCTGGCAGATGCTTCCGCGGCTCATGCCAGCGCATACCTTGCAGGTGCAGCCGGGGGTATGCGCGGCACCCGGCTTCCAAGGTGCGGCATCCAGGCGACGGTTCGACCCGTCCCACGGAACGCCGGCGACGGGAAACATGTGCGTGGTGGTACAGAGGAGCACGCGGCCGCCAGTGCGCATGAGCTCGAGACCCAGCGTCTTCAGCAGCGTCGACTTGCCGCCACTGCCGATAATCGCGGTAATGCCCGGCTCGATCCTGAGCGCAGAGGCAAGATTGCCGCTAACCGTTTCCATCTGTTCACCGCCGTATAATACTGTGATAATAAATAATCATCAGAGTAGCGGTCGGACCGCTTTTGCTCTGCTCAAACCGTAGCACAGGGAGGTGCCCCGGGAATGCTCGTTTATGTTCGCGGCGCCGGTGATATCGCCACGGGTGTCGCTGCCCGTTTGGTGCGCGCCGGCGTGTCGGTCGTTATGGCGGATATCGCGGTTCCCACGTGCATCCGTCGCACAATCAGTTTTTGCGAGGCCATTCGCTTGGGCGAGGTCGAGGTCGAAGGCATTCGCGCTCGCTTGGCGCAGACGCCGGCTGAGGCGCTCGAGATTACCCAAGCGGGAGACGTCGCCGTTGTGGTGGACCCTCAGGCCAAGATGCTCGATGAGCTTAAACCCGCGGCTGTGGTCGACGCGATTTTGGCTAAGCGCAACTTGGGCACCACGCGCGACATGGCGCCTGCCGTCATCGCTGTGGGGCCGGGCTTTACCGCGCCGGTCGATTGCGACGCCGTGGTCGAGACCATGCGCGGGCATTTTCTCGGCCGTGTCATTACCCAAGGTTCGCCCCAGCCCAACACGGGCGTGCCGGGCATTATCGCCGGCTATGGCAAGGAACGTGTTATCCACAGCCCCGCCGCCGGCGTGTTTAGGTCCGACCATGTGATCGGCGACATCGTGAGCGCCGGAGACATGATTGGCTACGCGGGCGATATGCCCATGTGCACGCAGATCGATGGCTGTCTGCGCGGGCTTTTGGCGAACGGCGTGCAGGTGACTGAGGGCTTTAAATGCGCCGATGTCGATCCGCGCGGCGATGCCAGCTATATCAACTACATTTCGGACAAGGCGACATCGGTCGGCGGCGGCGTGCTCGAGGCACTCGCTATGCTCACCGATGTCTTTAGAGGATAGAAGGCGGCAATGGAAAAGCTCGATGTGGTGAATGCGGCGCTTGCCGCCCTGCGTGCTGGCGAGACGTGCGAGCTCGTGGTCGTGGCCGGCACGGCGGGGTCATCGCCGCGCGGCGTGGGCGCCTGGATGGCCGTCTTTGCCGATGGCAGCCAAGCGGGCACCATCGGCGGCGGCAAGATTGAGCTCTTTGCGCTGGACGAGGCGCGCGAGCTGCTGGGCGCAGGGCAATCGCGTCTGGTCCGCTACACCATGGGCGGCGAGAACTCCGATACCGGCATGATCTGCGGCGGAGCCATCTGCCTGTGCTATCTGCACCTGGATGTATCGCAGGCGCCGTTGTTCCAGTCGATTGCCGACGTCTTGGCGTATCGACGCATCGGCGACTTCGTCATCGACTTTGAGCCGTTTATCGCGAGCGCGCTCGAGGGCGATGTGGCCAAGTACCATGGCGAGGAGTCGCGCCGCACCATAATGGGCTGCCCCGAGCTTTCGCTGGTGGAGGAGGGGAGTAAGGTCACCTACACCAACGCGGCCTCCGAGATTCCCGCGGCGCACATCGAGACGCTCTGCCCCGAGGGCCTGACCTATATCTTTGGCTGCGGCCACGTGGGTGCTGCGACGGCGCGGGTGCTCACGGCGGCGGGCTTTGCCGTTGTGGCTTGCGACGACCGCCCCGGCACACTGACCCCCGAATGGGTGCCCGGTGTCTACGACCGTCGTCTGGTCGACTACAAGAGCCTGAGCAAGCAGTGCCCCATCGGCCCGCGTGACCTAGTGGTCGTCGCCACGGCGGGTCACAAGTCCGATATCGACGTGGTGATTCAGGCCATGCACGCCAAGCCCGCCTATCTGGGCTGTCTGGGTTCGCGCCGCAAGACGGCCTTTGTGCGCGCCCGCCTGGAGCAGGAGGGCTTTACGCAGGACCAGATCGACGAGCTGCACCTGCCGATCGGCGTTGCCATCGAGGCCGAGGACCCCGAGGAGATCGCCATCTCCATCGCTGCCGAGATGATTCACCTGCGCCGCACCAAGCTCGTCCCCCGCAAGCGCTAATCGCATCCCCATATATGATTGCGGTGAAATACGGACTATTAAAGCCTGTTAAGCCGTCAAACGGTCCCTATTTCACCGCAACTGCCATTTTCCTCCGTCCCCTAGGGATCAATATGTGCGGGGGAGTTGTGGAGTTGTGCAGGCAGACGAGGTTTTTCTGGAAATACGCTCCCGATGCGCGTATAGTACCGATTGTTTTGTCGGCTCCTGCTGCGTCGAGTCCAAACCGCAAAATGCCATGAGCGGCGCGGATGCAGCCAGGAGGCACGAGGACAACCCATCGTGGCCACGCCCCGTGCTTAAAACCCCAAGAAGGAGTGAACAATGGCAGAAGAGAAGTATGTGCCGCGTCTGAAGACCAAGTACAACAACGAGGTCAAGCAGCAGCTTCAGGACAAGTTCCAGTACGAGAACGTCATGATGATCCCCAAGTTTGAGAAGATCGTCGTGAACATGGGTGTCGGCGAGGCCGCTACCGATTCCAAGGCCATCGACGGTGCCGTGCGCGACCTGCGCGCCATCACCGGCCAGCAGCCGATGATCACCCGTGCCCGCAAGTCCATCGCTACCTTCCGCCTGCGCGCTGGTATGCCGATCGGCTGCAAGGTTACCCTGCGTGGCGACCGTATGTGGGAGTTCTTCGATCGTCTGACCTCCGTCGCGATTCCCCGTATCCGCGACTTCCGCGGCATCTCCGCCAAGAGCTTCGACGGCCGTGGTAACTTCTCCATGGGCGTCACCGAGCAGCTCATCTTCCCCGAGATCGACTTCGACTCCGTCGATCACCAGCGTGGTATGGACATCACTTTCGTGACCACCGCCAACACCGATGAGGAGGCCAAGGCCCTTCTGGACGCCTTCGGTTTCCCGTTCAAGAAATAGGTTCACCTGCCCTATAAGCGCCGTTCCCACAAGGGGGCGGCGCTTGGGGCGAACAATACTCTATGTGAGGAGGATATAAGTGGCTAAGACATCGATGATCGTCAAGTGCAATCGCAAGCAGAAGTTCTCTACTCGTGAGTACACGCGCTGCCAGCGCTGCGGCCGTCCGCACTCTGTGTACCGCAAGTTCGGCCTGTGCCGTGTCTGCTTCCGCGAGCTTGCACTCAAGGGCGAGCTTCCCGGCGTTAAGAAGGCCAGCTGGTAAGTCACTACCAGCGTTTCAAGCATCAGTTTGGAACAGGGAAAACGCGCTAAAAAGGCTTTGCCGTTAAGGGCGGCGAAGAACCAAGAGCACGTGTTCATCAAGAACGAAGGAGAATCTGTATGAACCTTACAGACCCGATCGCAGATATGCTTACGCGCATCCGTAACGCTAACTCTGTGAACAAGGCCACGGTCTCCATGCCGAGCAGCAAGAAGCTCGTCGAGATCGCTCGTGTTCTGCACGAGGAGGGCTACATCGAGGGCTACGATGTCGAGGACACCGTTCCCCAGAAGACTCTGCACATCACGCTTAAGTATGGTCCCAAGAAGGCTAAGGTCATCAACGGCATCCGCCGCATTTCCAAGCCGGGCCTGCGTAAGTACACCGGCGTTGCCGACATGCCCCGCGTCCGCGGTGGTCTTGGTACCGCCATTATTTCCACCAGCCATGGCGTCATGACCGACCGCGATGCTCGCAAGCACAACGTCGGCGGCGAGATCATCGCTTACGTCTGGTAATTCGCTCGGTAGGTAGAAGGAAAGGAGATCACCGTGTCTCGTATCGGTAATAAGCCTGTCCAGATTCCCGCCGGAGTCGAAGTGGCAGTCAACGGCAACAACGTTGTCGTCAAGGGCCCCAAGGGCCAGCTCGAGCTCGATGTCTTTGAGAAGCTCGCTATCAACGTCGAGGACAACGTCCTCACCGTTTCCCGTCCCGACGACGAGCGTGAGACCCGTGCCCGCCACGGCCTCACCCGCGCTCTCATCCACAACATGGTTGTTGGCGTTTCCGAGGGCTTCGAGAAGAAGCTCGAGCTCGCCGGCGTCGGTTACCGCGTGCAGCAGAAGGGCAAGAACCTCGAGTTCTCCCTGGGCTTCTCGCACCCCGTGATCGTCGAGGCTCCCGAGGGCATCACCTTCGAGGTTCCCGACAACACCCACGTGAACGTCAAGGGTATCAACAAGCAGCAGGTCGGTCAGATCGCCGCTGAGATCCGCGGCCATCGTCCTCCCGAGCCTTACAAGGGCAAGGGTATCCACTACGTTGGCGAGCACATCCGCCGCAAGCTGGGTAAGGCCGCCAAGTAGTCGTAACCGACTCACTCGCATAAGACCAGCACCCCGTCAGGTGCTGGCAAGATCAACCTTTTTAGGAGTTTACGTATGAACAAGCATAAGGCGAAGCTGGAAGGCCTCAAGCGTCGTCAGCGTCGTGTTCGCGGCAAGGTCTCGGGTACCTCCGAGCGTCCGCGTCTTCGCGTGACCCGTACTAACGCCAACATCTATGCCCAGATCATCGACGACAGCAAGGGCTCCAGCCTGACGCTCGTCTCTGCCTCGACCCTCGAGGCCGAGTTCAAGGGCACCCACACCTCGAACAAGGAGGCTGCGGAGAAGGTCGGTCAGCTCGTTGGCAAGCGCGCCATCGAGGCCGGCATCACCAAGGTCGCCTTCGATCGCGGTGGCCGTATCTACCATGGCCGCGTCAAGGCCCTCGCCGACGGTGCTCGTGCCGCCGGTCTCGAGTTCTAGGAGGTATGTAGCACATGGCTCGTAATCAGAAGCAGCAGCGCGAGGCCTCCGAGTTCGAGGAGCGCGTCGTTTACATCAACCGCGTGTCGAAGACCGTCAAGGGTGGTCGTCGCATGAGCCTCGTCGCTCTCGTCGTCGTTGGCGACGGCAAGGGCAACGTCGGCGTTGGCATGGGCAAGTCCGCTGAGGTGCCCCTGGCCATCTCCAAGGCGTCTCTCGATGCCAAGAAGAACATGTTCCACGTGCCGGTGACCGAGCAGGGCACCATCCCGCACGAGGTTCTCGGCCACTTTGGTGCCGGCCGCATCATCATCAAGCCCGCTGTCGAGGGTACCGGCGTTATCGCCGGCGGCGCTGTGCGTCCCCTCTTTGAGCTTGCTGGCATCAAGAACGTCCTGTCCAAGTCCCTCGGTACCGACAACGGCCTCAACATCATCAAGGCTGCCGTCGAGGGCCTCAAGGAGCTCTCCAGCCCTGAGGACGTCGCGGCTCGCCGTGGCCTGACGGTCTCCGAGATGTTCGTCGGTAAGGAGAACTAAGCATGGCTGACACCATCAAGATCAAGCAGGTCCGCAGCACCAACGGTTGCAAGCAGGACCAGGTCCGTACTGTCCGTGCCCTCGGTCTCCACAGGATCCGCGAGGTTCGCGAGATTGCTGACAACGAGTCCGTCCGCGGCATGATCTTCAAGGTCAAGCACCTTGTCGAGATTGTAGAGGAGTAGCAAATGCAGCTTCACGATCTTACTCCCGCGCCCGGTTCCACCAAGAACCGTAAGCGCGTCGGCCGTGGCAATTCTTCGGGTCACGGCACCACTTCTGGCCGCGGCCAGAAGGGCCAGGGTTCCCGCTCTGGCGGCACCAAGGGTGCCGGCTTCGAGGGTGGCCAGACTCCGCTGGCTATGCGCCTGCCCAAGCTTCCGGGCTTCCGCAACCCCCGTCGTATCGAGTACACCGCTGTTAACGTTGAGCGTCTCGAGCGTAAGTTCGAGGATGGCGCTGTGATCGACGGTGCCGCTCTTAAGGCCGCTCGCATCACCAAGAGCGAGTTCGAGCCCGTCAAGGTGCTCGGCAATGGTGAGCTCACCAAGAAGTTCACGGTCAAGGTCGACAAGGTCAGCGCTTCTGCGCAGGCCAAGATCGAGGCCGCCGGCGGAAAGGTCGAGCTGCCGTGTTAAATGGTCTTAAGAATGCTTTCCGCATCAAAGAATTGCGCGAAAAGATTCTTTTTACCATAGCTATGCTCGTCGTGTACCGCATTGGTGCGCACGTTCCTGTGCCCGGCATTCCCTTCCAGGGGATGCTGGGCCTTTTCTCGACCGATAACAATTCGGTCGCCGCAGGTGCTATGGCCCTCCTGAATCTTTTCTCTGGCGGCGCGTTGAGCTATGTGTCGGTGTTTTCGCTGGGCATCATGCCTTACATCACCAGCTCGATCATCCTCCAGATGCTCCAGGCCGTCGTGCCTTCCCTGCATGAGCTTGCCCGCGAGGGCGAGGTCGGTCAGACCAAGATTACGCAGTATTCGCGTTACCTCACCTTGGCTCTGGCAATCCTCAACTCCGTGGGTTACCTCTTCCTCTTTAAGAGCTTCGGCATCAGCTTCAATGGCGCCGGCGCTCCCGAGATCATCTTCGACCTCATGATCGTCGGTACGCTCACCGCGGGCGCCATGCTGATCATGTGGATTGGTGAGCTCATCACCCAGCGCGGTATCGGCAATGGCATGTCGCTGATCATCTTCGCGAACATCATGGCCGGTCTGCCGCAGGCGATCTTTTCCAGCACTGAGGGCAATGCCGGTGGCATCATCACCATGGCGATCATCTGCGCCATCATCCTGCTGGTTATTCCGCTGATTGTTTTCCTTGAGCGCGGCCAGCGCCGCATCCCGGTCTCCTACGCCAAACGCGTCGTTGGCCGTCGCATGATGGGTGGCCAGACCACCTACCTGCCCATCAAGGTCAACACCGCGGGTGTCGTGCCGATCATCTTCGCTTCGGCGCTGCTGTACTTCCCGGCTCAGATTGCCGTGTTCTTCCCCGGCATCGGCTGGATTCAGGCAGTTGCCTCTGCGCTTTCGACCGGTTGGCTCAACTGGGTGCTTAATGTTGTCCTCATCGTGTTCTTCGCGTACTTCTACACTTCCATGGTGTTCAACCCCGATGACACGGCCGACAACCTTAAGAAGCAGGGCGGCTTTATTCCGGGCGTTCGTCCGGGTAGGGCTACCGCGGCCTACATCAAGAACGCGCTCAACAAGATCACGCTTCCCAGCGCTGTCTTTTTGGCGCTCATCGCCATCGTGCCTTCGATCATCTTCTCCTTCACGGGTAACCATCTGATCCAGGCTTTTGGCGGAACGTCCATCCTCATCATGGTCGGCGTCGTGCTCGACACGGTCGATAAGCTCGAAGGCCAGATCAAGATGTATGATTACGATGGATTCTTTAAATAGGCTAGAGGAGGATTGCTCATGAACCTCGTATTGCTCGGAGCTCCGGGTGCCGGTAAGGGTACCGTCGCACAGGAGCTCGTCGCCGAGTTTGGCGTCGCCCACATTTCCACGGGCGACCTGCTGCGTGCTGCCGTCAAGGGCGGCACCGAGCTTGGTATTCAGGCTAAGAAGTACATGGACGCTGGCGAGCTCGTTCCCGACCAGCTCGTGATCGACCTTGTCAAGGAGCGCCTTGCCGCCGATGACGCCCAGCAGGGCTTCATTCTCGACGGCTTCCCGCGCAACACCGCCCAGGCTGTGACGCTCGATTCCGAGCTCTCCGCCATGGGTCGCGAGATCGATTGCGCCCTTCTGGTCGACGTGGCCCCCGAGGTCATCATCGATCGTCTGTCTTCGCGTCGCACCTGCCGCGCCTGCGGTTACACCGGCACCGCTGCCGATGCTACCTGCCCCAAGTGCGCCGGCGAGATGTATCAGCGCGACGACGACAAGCCCGAGACCATCAAGAACCGTCTCGACGTCTACGAGAAGTCCACGAGCCCGCTCGTCGACTACTATCGTGGCCAGGGTCTGCTCAAGTCGGTCAACGGTGACCAGGCTCGCGAGACCGTGTACGGGGATGTCAAAGAGGCTCTCGGTCTATGATCAAGATTAAGTCTGCAACGCAAATCGAGCAGATGAAGAAGGCAGGAGCGCTATCTAAGATGGCGCTCCGCCACGTTGGAGCCATGGTGCGCCCCGGCGTTTCGACTTTTGAGCTCGATCAGCTCGCGGAGCAGATTATCCGCATGCATGGCGGCACCCCGGCCTTTAAGGGTTACGGCGGGTTCCCGGGAACCATTTGCGCATCGATCAACGATGCCGTGGTCCACGGTATTCCCAACCCCGACATGATCCTGCGCGATGGCGATATCATTTCCATCGATACGGGAGCCGTTGTCGACGGTTGGGTCGGCGATAACGCTTGGACGTTTTTCGTTGGCACCCCAACGCCCGAGGCCAAGGCCCTGTGCGAGGTTACGCGCGATTGCCTTAAGGTTGCCATCGAGCAGGCTGTCCCCGGTAACCATATCGGGGATGTTGGTTATGCCGTTCAGTCTCTCGCCGAGTCTCACGGCTATGGCGTTCTTCGTGACTATGTTGGCCATGGCATTGGCCGCGTGATGCACGAGGACCCCAACGTTCCTAACTATGGAAAGAAGGGGAGGGGCGTTCGCCTCCAGGCCGGCATGGTCATTGCCATCGAGCCGATGGTTACGATGGGTTCCAACCATGTGAGCACGGGCTCCGACGGTTGGATTGTTACGACCAACGACCACCTGCCCGCCGCGCACTACGAGAACACCGTCGCCATTACCAATGACGGTCCGGTGATTCTCACCACGGATGCCCAAGGTGCTTGGTGTTCCTTGCAAGGCGGTGAAATGTAAAAGTCGCCGCCCCCTGATGCCCAACCTCGCCTTTCAATTTCGAAGGCATGACCCCAAGGTCTATGCCTTCTCATTTCAAGGCGATCTTGGGTATCAGGGAACGGCTTTGTTTTACATTTCAAATGTAACAAGTTCCGCTTAGTTGTGAAGCCATTACGAAGATACTACGATACGTGCATACGTGTTGTAGAATACTCAATCGCTGTCGTTTTCTAGAGAAAGATGATTGCTTGTGAAGAAGGAAGACGCAATTGAGCTCGAGGGTACGGTAAAGGAACCGCTGCCCAACGCCATGTTTAAGGTCGAGCTCGAGAACGGTCATTCGGTTCTGTGCAACATTTCTGGCAAGATCCGAATGAATTACATCCGTATTCTCCCCGGTGACAGGGTTGTCGTGGAGCTTTCCCCGTACGACCTGACCCGCGGCCGCATCACCTATCGCTACAAATAGCGGCACGCATACACGCACTCCATTTCCGACTGCAGGCTTAGCTCAACCTACGGTCGGATTGTGTGTGAAGACCAGCCATAGTTTTAAACGCCTGCGGCTGGGCGAGTAGATAGTAGGGAAGTAGTTTGAGCGCTACCGAAAGGAAGAACGATGAAGGTACGTCCTTCGGTCAAGAAGATGTGCGATAAGTGCAAAATCATTAGGCGCCATGGCAAGGTCCTCGTCATTTGCGAGAACCCCCGTCATAAGCAGCGTCAGGGTTAAGAGAGGAGACTACGTTGGCCCGTATTAATGGTGTCGACCTCCCGCGTGAGAAGCGCGTTGAGATCGGTCTGACCTACATTTACGGCATCGGCCGCACCACTGCGACGAAGATTTGCGTCGAGTGCAACGTTAACGTGGATACGCGCGTTAAGGACCTCACCGAGGATGAGGTTAACGCCATCCGCGATTATATCGACAAGAACCAGATCATGGTTGAGGGCGACCTTCGCCGTGAGCGCAACCAGAACGTCAAGCGCCTTATGGACATCGGCTGCAACCGCGGCCTTCGTCACCGCAAGGGCCTCCCGGTCCGCGGACAGCGCACCCACACTAACGCTCGTACCCGCAAGGGCCCGAAGCGTCAGATCGGTGCTAAGAAGAAGAAATAAGGAGCGCTAGATAGATGGCTACTGCTAAGAAGAACGTTCGCGCTGCCCGTCTGAAGCGCGCGGACCGTAAGAACATTTCCGTGGGCCAGGCTCACATTCGTTCTACGTTCAACAACACGATCGTTTCGATCACCGATCCCCAGGGCAACGTCATTTCCTGGAAGTCGGCTGGCCAGGTGGGCTTCAAGGGCTCCCGTAAGTCCACGCCGTTCGCTGCCCAGATGGCTGCCGAGGCTGCTGCCAAGCAGGCCATGGAGCACGGTATGAAGAAGGTTTCCGTCTTCGTCAAGGGCCCCGGCTCCGGTCGTGAGACCGCCATCCGCTCCCTCCAGGCTGCTGGCCTCGAGGTCTCGAGCATTCAGGACAAGACCCCCATCCCGCACAACGGCTGCCGCCCCAAGAAGCGTCGCCGCGTGTAACTGAAAGGATCGTATCAATATGGCAATCGACAGGACTCCTGTTCTTAAGCGCTGCCGTCAGCTCGGGATCGATCCCGCTGAGCTCGGTTACAGCAGCAAGAAGGAATCTATCCGTCAGCCCAAGCGCCGTCGCAAGGAATCTGAGTACGGCATGCAGCTGCGCGAGAAGCAGAAGGTCAAGTTCATCTATGGCGTTCTGGAGAAGCAGTTCCACGGCTACTTCAACAAGGCCCGTAAGATGAACGGCGTCACCGGTGAGAACCTCATGATCATCCTTGAGTCTCGCCTCGACAACGTCGTCTTCCGTCTTGGCTTCGCCCGCACCCGCAAAGAGGCTCGTCAGTCCGTCCGTCACGGTCACTTCACCGTGAACGGCAAGCGCGTGGACATCCCGTCCTACCGCGTCAAGGCCGGCGACGTCGTCGCTGTCGGCGAGAAGTTCCGTGACCTCCTCCCCATCAAGGAGGCCCTGATTTCCTCCGAGCGCTTTGAGGTCCCTGGCTGGCTCGAGGTCGATATCGAGAAGCTGTCTGGTAACGTGCTCGCTCTGCCGACGCGTGAGCAGATCAGCGGTGATATCAACGAGCAGCTCATCGTCGAGCTCTACTCTAAGTAGTCCATCCGGGCTGCTGAGGCTGGAGGTAATACATGTCAGAATTCATTAGGCCTCAGGTTCAGGTCGAAGAGATCAACGAGACGTCTGCTCGTGTCTCCGTCGAGCCGCTCGAGCGTGGCTACGGCGATACGCTGGGTAACTCCCTTCGTCGCGTACTTCTGTCCTCGCTCGAGGGTGCCGCCGTCGAGGCTATTCAGATCGATGGTGCACAGCACGAGTTCATGACCATCCCTAACATGGTCGAGGATGTCACCGACATCGTCCTGAATGTCAAGGGTCTTGTCTTCAGGGCTCTCGGCACGACCGACGAGGCGACCGCCACCATTTCTGTTGACGGCCCCTGCGAGGTCACCGGTGCGGACTTCTTTATTCCGTCCGAGTTTGAGCTGGTCAACCCCGAGCAGCACATCGCTACGCTTACCGAGGGTGGCCATCTCACCATGAGCATGCGCATCGGCTATGGCCGCGGCTATGTCTCTGGCGAGGCTAACAAGCGCGACAACGATCCCATCGGTGTGATCCACGTCGACTCGCTGTACTCGCCGGTGTCCCGTTGCGCCAAGCTCGTTGAGGCTTGCCGTGTCGGTCAGCACACCGACTACGACCGCCTTGTCCTCGAGATCGAGACCAACGGCTCCATCGCTCCGCGCGACGCCGTGGTCCAGGCTGCCAATATCATCAACCAGCATATGGCTGCCTTTATGAACCTTGCCGAGACCCCCGAGGTCGAGGAGGAGGCTTCGATCTTCGCTCCCGAGGTCACCAACGACAACGCCGAGCTGGACAAGCAGATCGAGGATCTGGACCTTTCCGTCCGTTCCTACAACTGCCTTAAGCGTGCCAGCATTCACTCGGTCCGTCAGCTCGTTGAGTTCTCGGAGAACGATCTGCTTAACATCCGTAACTTCGGTGTTAAGTCGATCGAGGAAGTGAAGGACAAGCTTGAGTCCATGGGCCTGAGCCTGAAGGCTTAATGCTTCGCATATTTGAGGAGAAACTAGACCATGCGTCACAACGTTAAGAAGGGCCTGAAGCTCGGCACCGATGCGAGCCACACCAAGGCCATGAAGAAGAGCCTGGCCAAGGCCCTCTTCGAGAACGACCGCATCAAGACCACCGAGACCCGCGCTAAGGCGCTGCGTTCGGTCGTCGATCCGATCATCACCTGGGCCAAGAAGGGCGACCTGCACTCTCGTCGTCTGGCCATCGCCAAGCTCGGCGATAAGCAGCTCGTTGCCGAGATCTTCGACAAGGCTGCCCAGGGCATGTGGCAGGACCGCAACGGCGGTTACACCCGCATCATGAAGCTCGGCAACCGTAAGGGCGACAACGCTCCTATCGTTATCATGGAGCTCGTCACCGAGCCTTGCACGCCTAAGGCCAAGAAGGCTGCTCCGGCCCCCAAGAAGGCCGCTGCTCCCAAGAAGGTCGAGGCCGTCGAGGAGGCTCCTGCTGAGGAGACCGCTGAGTAGACAATCCGTCTGCATAGGCTATATTCGAGGGGTACGTTCGCGTACCCCTCTTTTTTTGTCGCGATACCGTTGATTGTTTGTTGGGAGCGCCCATGACTGCGCCGTCTGATTTCAATTCGATTTCCGAGCTTGACGCCACGCTCGTATTTCGCGTGGCCTATGATGGCTCATCGTATAGCGGATTTGCCGAGCAGCCGGGACAGACGACGGTTGCGGGTGAGCTACGTCGAGCCATCGAGACGCCGCTTCGCCGCCCGATCGATCTGACGTGCGCGGGGCGTACCGATGCCGGCGTGCATGCCGTGGCTCAGTACATCAGCGTGCCCGTAACGGACGCTGAGCTCGCCTGTACGCGCCGTAGGTGGCTGCGGGCTATGGATGCCCTGCTGCCCAAAGATATCGCCATAAACGAGGTCTACAAGGCCCGTAGGGGATTTTCTGCACGTTTTGACGCGCGTTCCCGTACGTATACGTACCGTATTGCCGATCGAGATGCGCGCCCCGTGCTGTCCCGCGGTGCCGTGTGGTGGCATCGCTATCCCTTGGATGTAAAGGCTATGTCTGCTGCCTGCCCCGCTCTGCTGGGCGAGCAGGACTTTAAAAGCTTTTGCAAGGTTGCCTCGGCCGTTGGCAAGCCCACGCATCGCTGCGTGATGCGTGCCGAATTTGGCCATGAGGTTGCGTTTGGCGAGGACATCCTGACGTTTACCATCGAGGGCAATGCGTTTCTGCATTCGATGGTCCGTACGATCGTGGGCACGCTTGTCGAGATTGGCATGCATCGCCGTGAACCCGAGTGGATGCGCGAGGTTATCGATGCTTGCGACCGTACCGCTGCGGGCCCCACGGCTCCTGCCTGCGGCCTTACGTTTATGGGCGTGGATTACGATCCCGCTGAGCTTGTCGTGCTCGACTAGGGGAGGGCTCGACGTGTCGTGCGTCGACACCTGTCATCTGTGGGCTGCGCGTGTGCAACATCTGTTCTTGGCGTGCAATGCAACCGGTGTCTCATTGCTTTTATTGCCGGGGTGTACCATGAACCACGGTTTGATTCATTGCTGTCGAGAGGACGGATAATTTGGTTCGACGTGGCTCGCATCCGCGACTTTCGGTGATCCTTGTGGTAGAAGGTTCGCCCAGCTATGCGATGCGTGCGCTCGAGAGTATCCAGAACCAAGACCTCTACGATTTGCAGATTGTCGTTGTCTGTCGCGATACTGCGCCCGGTGTGCGCCATTCGCTTCAAGTTGCTGCCGACAGGGACATCCATATTGATTTGATTGACGTCGAGGACGCGACGCGCGGCGCGTGTCTTCGTGCCGGTTTTGCTGCCTCGCGCGGCTCTCAAATCATCGCCATGAACGCCGATGAGTGGTTTGCTCCGCAGTCCCTTTCCAAGATGGTCGATATCGCGTGCGATACTGCGGCAGACATAGTGTTCCCCACGGTGTCGCTCGACCGCTATGATGCACATCGAGAGCGCCATTCGCGTGTCTTGGATGCTGCCTCTATTGTCATTGAAGACAAGTCTTCGATGGTGGCCGGGCTGCCTCAGTTGATTTTAGGCGGCTTGGTTGCTCAAGTCTCTGGCGTGATGTACAGCCGTCCACTGTTTGAGGCATGTCTTTTGTGCGATAAGACGTTTCGCACGGTTGGGTTTATGGCGTGCGCGCTCTCGCAGGCACAGCGCGTCTCCGGATGCGGCGACGCTTGTTTCCACGCGGCGGCGCCTAAGCTTACAGATGCCTTTGATCCCACCATGTATGCCAAGGTATCCGATGACACCCGGGCGCTCGACGAGCTTGCGGACTCACTCTCGGAAGCAGATAGCGGTGGTCGGCTCAAGCTGGCAAGCCAAAAGTTCTACTTTGCCGGACTGGTCGCCTGCATCGAGAATTTGTGTCTGAGCCCGCATGGAGTGTCGTCAATCGAGCGTTCCGCCCGCATGCGTGATATGCTCGAGGCGCCTCGAACCCGTCAGATGGTCGCCGCGCTCAAGGACAACCATCGGGGACTGGGCCTGTTGTTTGGGCCGATCGCCAGCGCTAAGCCCGCGCGCTGCGTGATGTGTACGCATCTGGCAGCTTTTCTTAACCGGACGGGCGCAAAAACCGCCTAAACGGCTCATTACGAAACAAACTTGCATAGAATTGTTTTGAAATGCGTTCTTATACACAAAAGCCTTCAAATAGCGTTAAACTATTCAATCACTGATTGATTGTCTCCGCCATCTTTTGGAGAGAGGGTTTGTATGGCTAAAAAACGCAATGGGCGCCAGGATGCCATTAGAGATATTGTGCGCGATAAGGATGTCCGCACGCAGCGCGTGCTGGTTGATGAGCTCCGTGCTATGGGCTTTGATTGCACGCAGGCGACCGTCTCTCGCGATATTGCCGATATGGGGCTGCGTAAGCTCCCTGAGGGCATCTATGTCCTGGCAGAGGACCTGCATCTGCAGCGCATGGTCTCCGAACTCGTTACCGGCGTTCTGCGCACCGATAACCTGGTTATGATTAAAGCTCAACCCGGTACGGCATCCGGCATCGCCGCCGCCGTTGATGCGGCCGAGCTGCCCGATGTGCTTGGCTCGCTTGCCGGCAACGACACAATCTTGGTCATCGCTCAGACGGCTGAGGACGGCGAGCGTCTCGAGGCACTGATCAACAAGCTGAGCAACTCCCGTAAGTAGGCGAGGGCGAAGCGTATTCACTTTGTGACGCACATGCTTTCATAGTGATTTGTAAGGGGCGCCGACGTTGGTCGGCGCCCCTTACTGTTTACCGGCACAAAGGCCTTCCTACCAGATCGCCTTAAGCGAAAGGCGCCCGAGCAACGCATGCTGCTCGGGCGCCTTTTTGGACGTAGCTTGATATCTCCTAGCCCACCGTGTCGTCGGGCGTGGGCGTGGGATCGGGAGTGGGCGTAGGCGTGGGCGTGCCGCCTTCGCCACCGGTCGAGCCGCCAGTTGAGCCACCGGTCGAGCCGCCCGTCGTGCCGGTGCCGCCGGTGGTGTCGCCACCCGTGGTTTCGGTGGTCGTTGTGGTCGTCGTCGTGGTCGTTGTGGTGGTTTCCTCTTCGTCCTTGTCTTCGTCCTCGTTGTTCTCCGTCTTCTTGGTGTTGTTGGTGCCGTAGAACTTCCAGACGCTGTTGTTCTTGTACGTAGGCGCCGTTCCGGTCGCAAACTCTTCGCGCTCGGTGCCGGCGAGGACGGTGTTCATAAACCGCTTAAAGACGGGCAGGTTGGTGCTGTCGCCCAGCAAGTCCGTGCCGTACTTTTGGATGGGGATCTCGCCTGCGGAATAACCGGTCCACAGGGCGCACGCCAGCTGCGGGGTGTAGCCGCAGAACCACAGGTTGGTGGTGTTGTCGGTGGTGCCCGTCTTGCCGGCATAGGGCTGATTGACGCTCAGGGCGCCGGCAGCACCCGTGCCGCTGCCCTGCATGACGCCGGACAGGACATCGGTGACCGCGGCGGCCTCGCCCTCGGTCAGCACCTGCTGAGGGTTATCGGTGTGCTGGTACAGGACCGAGCCGGTACGCGAGTCGATCTCGGTAATGGCGATCGGCTGGCGGTATTTGCCGCCGTTGGCAAACGTCGCGTAGGCGGACGCCATCTCGAGCGGAGAGATCGAGCCGGTACCGAGCGTCATGACGGGAACATCCTCGATATTGTCCTTAGAAGGATCGATACCGAGTTTTTTGACGAGCGAGATGATCTTGCTGTTGCCGACGGCCTCGGCCACCTGGATATAGCCGGTGTTGGAGGAGTATGCCGTCGCCTGCTTGAGCGTGATATTGCCATAGCTCTGGTTGGCGTAGTTTTGGACCTCGGTCGTGGTGCCCTTAGCCTTGAGCGGCGAGTTGCAGTTAAGGGTGACGTTGGGATTCATGCCGTTTTGGATGGCGGTGGCAAGTGTAAAGGCCTTAAAGGTGGAACCGACGGGGCGCTTGGCCGTAGCGTGGTTCACGTGGTTCTCGTCGGCGTTGTAGTCGTAGCCGCCCACCATGCACTTGATGTAGCCGGTCTTGGGGTCGACGACGACCATGCCCATGTCCAGGCCATCGAGCGAGAGCGTGTCCAACTGCTCGCGCACGGCGTTCTCCGCCACCTGCTGCATCGTGGGATCGATGGTGGTCTTGACGGTCAGACCGCCCTTAAAGAGTACGTCGGTCGAGAACTCCTGCTCCAGCAGCTGCTTCACATAGGAGACAAAATAGGGCTGCGAGTACACGTCGACGCCGCTGCCCGAAATCTCGGTCACGTTAAGGGTGATGGGCTCGGCCTGCGCGGCATCGTGCTCTTCCTGCGTGATGTGGCCCAAGCGCAGCATGTTGTCGAGGACCTTATTGCGACGGGACAGCGCCAGGTCGGGATTGACCGTGGGGTCGTACTGCGAAGGCGAGTTGGGAAGGCCGATCAGCAGCGCGGCCTCGCTCAGGGTGAGGTCGGCGGCGCTCTTGGACAGATAGGTCTCGGCCGCGGCCTCGATGCCGTAGGCGCCGTGGCCGTAGTAGATGGTGTTGAGGTACATCATGAGGATCTCGTCTTTGGAGTACATATCCTCCATCTTGATGGCGATGTAGGCCTCGCGTACCTTACGCTCGATGGTCGAGTCGAACTGCTCCTCCTGCAGGATGGTGTTGCGCACCAGCTGCTGGGTGATCGTCGAGGCGCCCTCGTGGCCGCCGCCGAGGGTTGCCACCGCGGCACGCGCGATACCCCACAGGTCGATGCCGCCGTGCTCGTAGAAGCGCTCGTCCTCAACGTCGACGGTGCCCTGCAGCACGTACGGGGAAACCTGGTCCTTGGTGATGGACTTGCGGTTTTGCGTGTAGAAGCTCGCGATCTTGTTGCCGTTGCAGTCGACGATCTCGGTGGGCTCGCTCACCAGATAGGCGTTGGCGTCGGTGTAGTCGGGCAGATCGGACAGCCAGCGGTTGACGTTGCCGACCATGCCGATGCCAAACGCTACGCCTGCAATCAGCAGAAAGCCCAAAAACGAGAGCAGGATCATGGGCAGGGCATGCGTCTTTGAACGGCTGCGTCCCTGTCGTTGGCGAGGACCCATATATTGACCTCCAGGTATGTCGCGCCGGACGGCGGATGTGCCGTCGGGGCAGGATGGACATAAGTTATTACACGATAAACCAAACGGGGCGCCCGAGGCCTCGTGTATGCTGGAAGACGGCATTTTTCAGAGTGAATGCATACCTTGGTAAGGAGTTTGCCGATGGCGATTCGGGCGATGGGGCCGAACGGACAATGTATGAATGGGTCGGGGGTCGCTGGGGCGGCGCTGCCCGAACTGCTGGCGCCGGCGGGCGGACTCGACCAGATGCTCGCGGCTGTTGCGGCGGGCGCCGATGCCATCTATGCGGGTCTGGGCGGTTATAACGCACGCGTGAGCGCTCACGGCTTTACGGATGACGAGTTTGCGCGCGGCTGCGCCGTGGCGCATGCCCATGGCGTGCGTGTGTACGTGACGCTCAACGTGTTCGTGTTTGATGATGAGTTGGTCGATGCCGTGGCGCTGGGGGCGCACGCACTGGAGCTGGGTGCCGATGCCTTGATCGTGGCAGATGCCGGGCTGGCTTGTGCGCTGCGCGCGGCGATTCCCGGGGTCGAGATTCACCTGTCCACGCAGGCGGGTGTCCATAGCGAGGGCGCCGTGCGACTGGCTGCCGACGAGTTGGGAGTCGAGCGCGTGACGACGGCACGCGAGCTGACGGTCGACGAGATTGCCGCGCTGTGCGCCACGGGCGTGCCGATTGAGGTTTTCTGCCACGGTGCTATTTGCATCGGTTACTCGGGCGCCTGTGAGTTCTCGGCCCTGCGGCGCGCTCGCTCGGCGATGCGCGGTGACTGCACACAGCCCTGCCGTCTGGCATATGACTTGGTGGACGAGGCGGGGGAGAGCGTTGTTTCCGTTGAGGGCGACCGCCTGCTGTGCCCATGTGACTATCTGGGCATTGCGCACCTGCCCGAGCTTGTTGCCGCCGGCGTGGCGTCGCTCAAGATCGAGGGGCGCATGAAGAATCCCGACTATGTGTTCAACGTAGTGCGGGTGTGGCGCCGGGCGCTCGATATGGTGCGCGATAGCGCGTGGGGCCCCGATGTCGTGGCGGAGCTTGAGCGTGAGCTGGGTAGGTCGTTCAACCGTGGGTTCACCGATGCATATCTGCGGGGGAGATCGGGTGCCGAGCTCATGAGCTTTGAGCGCGCAATTAACCAAGGTGTCCGCGTGGGCCGCTTGGTGGCGGTGGGCTACGAAGAGGTGACCGTCGAGCTCGATGCCGCGGTAGCTGCGGGCGATGCGCTCGAGATCCGGTTTTACCCGGGCGCCGACGCGCGGCCCGACGTGCCCAAGCGCTGGCCTCAGGTGCCCTGTCCGGGGGACGCTGCGGCGGGGGAGTGCGTTGTCGTGCACTGCAAGCGCAAGGTGGACACGGGCTGCGAGGTCTATCTGATTCGCAGTGCCGGTGTGCTGGAGCAGACGGCGACGGCGTTGGAGCGCATGCGGGCCGAGGCGGACACTGCTGTACCTGTTGAGCGCACTGTTGAGGTTCTGCCGTTTGAAGGCGGCACGGTGGATGACGATGCATCGACGGGGGAGCTGATGGAGTCGCCGGGGCAGGGGGTTCCCACCCGCGTGGCTTTTGCCTGGCAGCTGATGGATGCCGACCCGCACGACGAGCTCGATCTGTCCGATGCGACCGTGGTGCTCGACGAGGTCTGTCGCTCGGGCGATGCCGAGCGGACTCGGTCGCTGATGCGGCGTGCCGGGCGCGTGGTCTGTCGCAATCTGGGGCAGGTGGCGATTGCCCGCGAGCTGGGCGTGGCGTTCGACGTGGCAGCGCCGGTGTTCTGCGCGAATCGCGCCACGCTTGCTTGGCTGCGCGGGCTTGGCGCGGGTTGCGTGCATCTGCCGGCTGAGCTTGTCGCCAACGACGCCGGGCGCGTTGCCGGCCTCGCCGATTGCCCCGGCGTCTTGGGTCCCGTCGATGCCGACCGCCCTGAGCTTATGGTGTGCGAGCACTGCCTGCTGACCGCCGAGGGTACCTGTGCTACCGATGCAACGGGGCAGGTCCATTGCCGTGACTGCCAACGCCGTCGGCAGACGCGCTATCTAGTCGAGCGCGACGGCACGCGTCTGCCGGTCGCTGTCGACGCGTGCGGCAGGACGAGGATTTTCCTGTCGTAGGTGTTCGGCCGCGCTATTTTGGTTATTATTAGTGGGTTTATGAACTTCGAGCACCGCCGTATCCGGTGAGGGTGCTATAGCAAAAGGAGGATACCCAATGCTGTCTGTTGACGAGCAAATGCGTATCATCACCTCGGGCGCTGCCAAGATCGTCCCCGAGGCCGACCTTCGCAAGAAGCTTGAGAAGGGCGAGCCCCTCAACATCAAGCTCGGCGTCGATCCCACCAGCCCCGACCTGCACCTGGGCCATGCCGTGCCCCTGCGCAAGATGCGCCAGTTCCAGGACCTGGGTCACAACGTCACCCTCATCATCGGCAACGGCACCGCGCTGATCGGCGACCCGTCGGGCAAGAACTCCACCCGTCCGCAGCTTTCACAGGAGCAGATCGAGGCTAACGCCGAGACCTACGTGAGCCAGGCCATGAAGATCCTGGACCCCGAGAAGACCACCATCGTGCACAACGGCGACTGGATCCTGTCGATGGATCTGGCCGGCCTGCTGCAGGTGTGCTCCAAGTTCACCGTCGCCCGCATCCTCGAGCGCGACGACTTTACCAAGCGCTACCAGTCCCAGACGCCGATCGCCCTGCACGAGTTCCTGTACCCCGTGATGCAGGCCTTTGACTCCGTGCAGATCAAGGCTGACGTCGAGATGGGCGGCACCGATCAGCTCTTCAACCTGCTCGCCGGCCGCGAGCTCATGGAGAAGATGGGCATGGAGCCGCAGATCGCGCTTACCATGCCGCTGCTCGAGGGCACCGACGGCGTGCGCAAGATGTCCAAGTCCTATGGCAACTACATCGGTCTGACCGACGCTCCCAAGGATATGTTCGGCAAGACCATGTCCATCCCCGACGAGATGATCGGCAAGTACTACCGTCTGGCCAGCTCGCTCACCCCGGCCGAGGTCGACAAGATCGACGCTGCCCTGGCCGACGGTTCTGCCGACCCCTATGAGCTCAAGCGCGCCCTGGGCCGCGACCTGTGCGACACCTACCATGGCGCTGGCGCCGGCGACGAGGCTCAGGCCGAGTTCGACCGCGTGTTCAAGGAGGGCCAGCTCGCCGACTTTCCCGAGAAGCATGTCGAGCTGACCGTCAACGACGAGGGCCAGATCTACCTCGCCGGCCTGCTCAAGGACCTGGGTCTTTCGGCGAGCGCCGGCCAGGCTCGTCGCGATATCGACGGCGGCGGCGTCAAGATCAACGGCAAGGCCGTGGCTCCCAAGAGCTATAACATCGATCCCAGCGCCCTCAAGCTGGGCGACACCCTCTCCGTAGGCAAGCGCAAGGGCTTCAAGTTGGTTTAGTTCCGCCGTTCTACCGAACGGCGGACCGGCCGACGCTGCGCGGGCCGCATTTGGACAATCTGACGTTCAACTTCAAGGGCGCGACCAGAAGGTCAGCGCCCTTTCGTTTCACGTCACCTTGTCTCAAATGCGGCCCGCTCGCTGTCGTTGCCAAAACATCGGCGTTGCCTTGGTCGCAAGTAGTCATCGGGGACGTTCTTTAATGACTAGTCGTTTAAGAACGTCCCCAACGACTACTTTTGGGCGCTTACCGTTAAGCGGAAGGGGTGTTATCGGCGGCCTTCTTTTGGGCATACAATGGCTATTGGCTTGCTGCGGTGAAGGCTCGTCCGCTCCGCAGCTTTTTTCTACGGTTAAAGGAGTATGTATGTCCGTTGAGGTCATGAGGTCCGTGATCGATGCAGCCGAGGGTCGCGTGCCCGTCGACACGCTGTTTACCAATGCGCAGATCGTCGACGTGTATGGCCAGCGTGTGGCGCCCGGTAGCGTTGCCGTCAAGGATGGCGTGATCGTCGGTGTGCTCTACGATGGTCGCGACGATGCCGCCGGTACGTATGAGGCTGCCGAGGTCATCGATTGCCAGGGCCGCTATCTTGCCCCCGGTTTTATTGACGGGCACTTGCATATCGAGTCTTCGAACATCCGCCCTGCTGAGTATGCGCGCATGGCGGCGACGCGCGGTACCACCACCGCTATTGCTGACAGCCACGAGATCGCTAATGTTTCCGGCTTGGACGGCCTGCGCTTTATGATCGAGGACGGTCGTCGCGCTCCTATTTCCATCAAGTACATGATGCCCTCGTGCGTGCCCGCGCTGCCCGATGAGCAAGCAGGCGCTGTGATTACCGCCGCTGACATGCAAGCGTTTTTTGCCGAGCATCCGGGCGATGTCTTTGGCCTGGGCGAAATGATGAACCTGCCGGGTGTCTTTATGGCCGACCCCGAGACCTGCGCCCGTATCGATGCCGCGAACCAGACGCCGTCCAAGCAGGTTGACGGCCATGCGCCGCTCGTTGCCGGCAAGGACCTCAACGCCTATGCCGCGGCGGGCATTATCGCCGATCATGAGTCGACGATTCCCGAGGAGGCGCTCGACAAGCTGTCTCGTGGCATGTACGTGATGCTGCGCGAGGGTACGTGCAGCCATGACCTGGCCAACCTGTCGCCGATGCTGCTGGAGAATCCCGCCCGCGCCCGTCGCTGCTGCCTTGCGACCGACGACCGCGCTCCCTCTGATGCGCTTTCGACCGGTATGATCGACAATGCCTGCCGCGTGGCTATCGACGCCGGTATCGACCCCGTGGTCGCTATCTCCATGGCGTCCCTCTCCACGGCCGAGGCGTTTGGCCTGGATCACGGCTGCCGCGACCCGCACGAGCTGCGTGGTGCCATCGCCCCGGGCAAGCGAGCCGACCTGCTGGTGCTCAACGACCTGACGTTTGCCACGGCTCCGCATCGCGTATATGCCGCCGGTGCTTTGGTAGCGCAGGACGGCACCTTTGTGGGCGAGATCGCACCCGAGATGGCCGAGGTTGCAGCCCTTGCCGATGAACTGCGCGCCTCCGTTAAACTGCCGAAGCTTTCGCTCGACGTATTCGGCTATGCCTTTAAGCCGGGCGAGGCCGTGATCGACGTGGTACCGGGTAAGGCCATCACGGGTATGGCTCGCCCCGAGAGCGCCGAGGGCCTGCGCCGCATTATGCTGATCGAGCGCCACGGCCGCGGCGTGTCGCTGCAGGCCGAGGGTGCCGACGGTGATGGTCCTGCGGGCCTGGGTCTTGTCGGCAAGCACATCGGTCGCGGCTGGGTGCGCGGCTTTACCATCACGGGCGGTGCCATCGCCTCGACGATCGGCCACGATTCGCACAACGTGTGCGTCGTGGGCGATAACGCTGCCGATATGATGGCGGCTGTTGAAGCCGTGGGGCAGGGCGGTCACGTGCTGGTGCGCGATGGCGAGGTCGTAGCGCGTATTCCGCTGGCGCTTGGTGGTCTGATGAGTGAGGGCACGGCCGAGGATGTCGCCGCGCAGCATGACGACTTTATGGTCAAGGCGCGCGCCATGGGCATCGAGCCACCGCTCGACCCCATCATGGGCATCATCTTCCTGCCCCTGCCGGTGATTCCGACGCTCCGCATCCGCCCCGAGGGCATGTTCGACGTCACCACCTTCACCTACGCCGACTAGTCATCGGGGACGTTCTTAAACGACTAGTCGTCGGGGACACTCTTTGACTTGTCGGATACTGCACGCGTGAGCTATTTGCCAGGTCCATGTAACGTTTATGACTGCGGGGTCTTATTTGAGCTCCCTTTGGGTACGTTGGAATCGGATACACGTTCGATTCCAACAAGCCCGAAGGGAGCTTTTCTATGTTTAAACTGATTGCATCCGATATGGACGGCACGTTGCTTGACGAAAACGGCCAGGTGCCTCCCGAAACCTATGAACTGATCCTGGCGCTACGCGAGCATGGCGTGCATTTTGCCGCATCGTCAGGTCGTCGCTACGATCGACTGTGCGAGTTCTTTGCGCCCGTTCGTGACAAGATGGACTTTGTCGCAGCTAACGGTGCCCAGGTCTACGCCGACGGCAAGATGGTGGACCGTGAGGTGTATTCGCACCTGGCGATTCGAAAGCTCGCCCAGGCCGTCGGGACGTTTCCCAATTTGCATCTTGCGCTCTTTGACCGAACCAAATCCTTCTTGCTCGATGACGAGTGCAAGTTCGTACGCGAGGTCGATAAGGACCTTCCCAATGCCGAGCGCATTTGGGAACTGCCCGATCCCAGCGTAAATATCATCAAGGCGAGTATCTTTTGCGATGACTGTGCCGTTATGGACAGTGCGTACGTGCTACAGCGAGAACTCGGTCAGCTCTTTACCTTTGCGCCTTCGGGCAACGCGTGGATCGATGCCATGCAGCCCGGTGTGTCGAAGGCCTCGGGCATCGCACAGCTCATGGAGCACTATGGCGTCGAACGCGACGAGGTCATGGCGTTTGGCGACTCGATGAACGACTACGAGATCATTCGCTTTGTCGGCACGGGCTGTGCGATGGAAAACGCGCGTCCTGCACTCAAGGCGGTTGCCGACCGCGTCGTGGGCTGCAATCGCGACCACGCCGTCCAGCAAGAACTTCGCCACGTGCTGGAGAGCCTCGCCTAATCCGGCAGTTAGCTGCCCTGCTGGGTTGCTGCTGCTAGGCGAGGGCGGCCATGATGGCGCGGGCTACGCCGTCGTGGTCGTTGTCGAACTCGGTGATGGCGGCGGCTGCCTCGCGGTCCTCTGGCTCGCCATTGACCATGGCCATGCCGTGGCCCGCTGCCTGCAGCATGGAGATGTCGTTGATGTTGTCGCCAAAGGCCCAGGCATCGGCAAGGGACTCGCCCAGATGCTCGCACAGCCACGTCAGAGCCGTTCCCTTGGTGGCGCCCTCGCCCATGACCTCGATATTCATGGCGTACGAACGCGTGACCTCGACCCTGTCGAGCGTGCCGAGCGCCGCCGCGATGGCGTCGCGGTCGGCGGGGTCGTGCCAGTACATGGCGATGCGCTCAAGCGTCTCGACCTCGTCGATCTTGCTGTCGACGTCCACGTCGATGAGCGTGCGCGTACGCCTGAGAGATCCGGCAATATGCGGATCGCCGCCGCAGAACTCGTCCAGGCGCTCGTAGAGCGAGCGGGGGAGAAAGCACTGGCCGTCGGCGAAAATGTCGAAGGTGACGTCATGGTCGGCGGCAATGCTGCGGATGCGGTGGGCAATGTCACGGTCGAGCGGACGGCTCAGAATGCACGTGGCGCGCGAGGCATCGGTGGGTGTATCATCGTCGAGCTGCCAGACGCTGGCGCCGTTGGCGCAGACCGCGTAATGCACGGCGGGATGGGCGAGGATGGGCTCAAAGACGCCCGACAGCGGACGGCCCGTGCAGGGCACAAACTCAATGCCGCGACGTGCGAGCTCGTCGAGCATCGCCCAGGTGGCGTCGCTCATCTGCTTGTCGCTCGTCAGCAGCGTTCCATCCATATCGGAAAACACGATCATCTGATGTGGTCCTTTCCAAGAGACATAAAAAGCGTGGCCGAGGGCTTGGGACCCTGGCCACGCTCTAGATCTATAACGGTCTGCGACCTATCGGTCGGCGAGCGGCTTGTACTCCAGCGGCTCGATCACCGGGCGATATGCCGGGCGGATGATGCGGTGTGCGCAGAAGAGCTCTTCCATGCGGTGCGCCGACCAGCCGGCCATGCGGGCGACGGCGAACAGCGGCGTAAAGAGCGTCTCGGGCACACCGAGCATCTTGTAGATAAAGCCCGTGTACAGGTCGATGTTGGCGCAGATGGGCTTGGTCATGCCGTGGTCGCGCATCACCTGCGGGGCCAGGCGTTCGATGCGCTCGATGAGTGCGAACTCCTCGCCCAGGTCCTTTTTGGCCGCCAGCGAGCGCGCGTAATGACGGCAGACCTCGGCGCGCGGGTCGCTCAGCGTGTAGACAGCGTGGCCCATGCCGTAGATGAGGCCCGTTCCGTCGAAGGCCTGCTTGTCGAGGATCTTGCCCAGATAGGCTGCGACCTCGTCCTCGTTTTCCCAGTTGGAAACATGCGCGCGGATGTCCTCGTGCATGGACACGACCTTGGCATTGGCACCGCCGTGGCGCGGGCCCTTAAGCGAACCGATGGCCGCGGCGTAGGCAGAGTACGGGTCGGTAGCCGAAGAGGACAGCACGCGGCAGGCGAACGTGGAATTGTTGCCGCCGCCGTGCTCGGCGTGCAGCATGAGCATCACGTCGAGCAGCATGGCCTCGTCGCGGGTGAACGCCATGCCGCCGCGGAGTACCTGCAGGATGGTCTCGGCGGTGGAAAGGCCGGGCGTCGGGTGCGGTACGTGCACCTCGGAGCCGCGACGCTTGGCGACCGACGCCATATGCGCGAATGCGGCGATGCGGGGGAGACGGGCGAGCATGGAGATGGCGACGTCGATCTCGTGCTCGGGCGTGATCGCGTCGGGCTCGGCGTCGAAGGCGTAGAGCAGCAGCACGGCGCGCTGAAGCACATTCATGATGCTCGACGACACCGTGGTCATGGGGAACTCTTTGACGTACTCGTCGCTCAGGTGCCTAAAAGCGCCCAGGCGTTCGCAAAAGCCGTCGAGTTCCTCCTTGTTGGGCAGCGAACCCGTGATGAGCAGGTAGGCGACCTCTTCGTAGCCATAACGATTCTCGGCCTGGGCGCTGTTGACCAGGTCCTCGATGCTATAGCCGCGCAACGTGAGCTTGCCCTGATCGGGCACGACCTTGCCGTCGACCTTGTTGTAGCCGTGCACGTCCGAGATGCGGGTAAGGCCCGCGACCACGCCCGAGCCGTCAGCATTGCGCAGACCGCGCTTGACGTTATGCTCGACAAACAGGCCCTCGTCATACGGATCGGTCGGCAAGCCGTGGTAGAGGTTTTCGCTTTCGGGCGAAATCTGGCGGCTCGCTTCGTAGTCCAGAACCAGGCGGCTCAGGTGATCGTCAAAGCGGTAGTAGATTTTCTTGGCGTCGTAAGCCATGCGCGCTCCTCTCGGGGCCGTGTGGGGGCGGCGTGCTTGGGTGCAGATGCGCCAGCCTGTTCCCGTACGGCCTGTTCGCTACAGGCGGTACATAAAGTTAAAGACGTCCTCGCGCTGGATGGACACGTTGACGCCCGAAAGCTCGCCGGCCTCGGCCAGCGCCTTCTGCAGCTCGGCGAAGTCGAGCTTGGACTCGGCGGTGTCGGCCAGCATGGTCATGGTGAAGATGTCCTCGATAATGGACTGCGTAATGTCGCGGATGTCGACGTTTGCCTCGCCCAGAACACGGGTGACGCCGGCGACGATGCCGGGGCGGTTCTTGCCAAGGACGGTGATGACGATACGGGAGGACGAGATCTCGGCCATGGGAAACCCTTTCGCGTGGTTGCGGCGCGCGCGGGGCGCTCCGCTACGGTACAGTGTTCATCATTGTACCTGTCTGGCGCCAAAAGGGGCGTGCTTACTGCGGCGTTACACGTCTGCAACATGGGTTTAGCGGCAATGGGGTGCGTGCTCGCGGCGGCTGGGCATATCGCATTGCACAAAGACCGTGAACCTTTTGTGGGACACGCGGCGCCGTGGTACCATAGCCGAGTTTGTTGTCTTGGTCGGAAACCAAGACGCCTTATGCGCTGATCGGTAACCAGCGCCTGACCAATAAGGAGTCCTACCATGAAGCAGGGTATCCATCCCCAGTATGTCGAGTGCACGGTGACGTGCTCCTGCGGCAACACCTTCAAGACGCACGCTACCGTGTCCGAGATGAAGGTCGAGCTTTGCAACGAGTGCCACCCGTTCTACACCGGCCAGCAGAAGTTCGTCGACACCGGTGGACGCGTCCAGCGCTTCGCCGACAAGTTCGGTGGCGCCGCTGCCGCCCAGCTCAAGAAGGCCGAGGAGGCCAAGGCTGCCAAGGCCGCCAAGGCTGCTGAGGCCGAGGCCGCTCGCAAGGCCGCCGCTGAGGCTAAGGCTGCCGAGAAGGCTAAGCGTGCCGCTAAGTTTGCCGAGGAGGCTGCCAAGCAGGCCGCCGAGGCTCCCGCAGAGGCTCCCGTCGAGGAGGCCGCTGCCGAGGCCGAGACCACCGAGGCTGCTGAGTAAATAGCTCGCCGAGCAAACACTCGCATTCATGGCTAAAGGGCCGCGTATCCATCTGGGTGCGCGGCCCTTTTCTTTTTATTAGTGCGAACTAACCTGACCCCGCGGCACCAAGTTGGTGCATGGGGGTCAGGTTTCTTTGCACCAAATGGCAGGGGATACGTCGTTTGCCCAGATAAAACCTGCCAAAATAAACCTGTCCCTTTTTGGCAGGTTGGTCGTAGTTATTACGTGGCGGTCGAGGTCGACCGTATAGGCCGCGCCTTGTTTGGCTAAAGTACAATCATCTGTGTTTAACTCGCCCGCAGCTGCACGGCGTGGGCGATGGCCAAAAAGGAAAACCACATGGGATTCATGTCAAAGCTGCTGTCCTTTGGATCCGATAAGGACCTTAAGCGCTACTACAAGATCGTCGACCAGATCAACGGTCTTGAGCCCCAGTTTGAGAAGATGACCGAGGAGGAGCTCCGCGGCCAGACCGATAAGTTCCGCGAGCGTTACGCCAACGGCGAGTCGCTTGACGACATGCTCCCCGAGGCCTTTGCCACCGTGCGTGAGGCTTCCAAGCGCACCATGGGTATGCGCCACTTTGACGTGCAGCTCATTGGCGCCATGGCACTGCACGAGGGCCACATCGCCGAGATGAAGACTGGCGAAGGTAAGACCCTCGTCTCCACGTTGGCCGGCTATCTCAACGCTATTGCCGGTAAGGGCGTGCACGTCGTTACTGTCAATGATTACCTTGCCAAGCGTGACTCCGAGTGGATGGGCCGCATCTATAAGTACCTGGGTATGACCGTCGGTCTGCTCCAGAACAACATGCCGCTCGAGCTCAAGCGCCCGGCCTACCAGGCCGACGTCACCTACGGCACCAACTCCGAGTTCGGCTTTGATTACCTGCGCGACAACATGGTTACCCGTCCCGAGCAGCGCGTGCAGCGCGGCCACAACTACGCCATCGTCGACGAGGTTGACTCCATCCTGATCGATGAGGCCCGCACCCCGCTGATCATCTCGGGCGCTGGCACCAAGTCCGCCAGTACCTACAAGGACTTCGCGCGTGCCGTGCGTGGCCTTGAGCGCGGCGAGGACGTGTCGCACGACATGCTTACCGCTACCGAGGACGTCGAGCCCACGGGCGACTACGTCATGGACGAGGCCAAGCACACCATTGCCGCCACCGAGCGCGGCCTTAAGAAAATCGAGCGCCGCCTGGGTATCGATGACATCTACGCCGACCTTTCGGGTCAGCTGGTCAACCACCTGCAACAGGCGCTGAAGGCCCAGTACATGTTCCACCGCGACAAGCAGTATGTGGTCACCAACGGCGAGGTCAAGATCGTCGACGAGTTCACAGGCCGCATTATGGAAGGCCGCCGCTATTCTGAGGGCCTGCACCAGGCCATCGAGGCCAAAGAGGGCGTGCTCGTACGCGAGGAGAACCAGACCCTGGCCACCATCACCCTGCAGAACTACTTCCGTCTGTATGACAAGCTCTCCGGCATGACCGGCACGGCACTTACCGAGGATGCCGAGTTCCGCGAGATCTACAAGCTACCCGTCGAGGTCATCCCCTCCAACAAGCCCGTGCAGCGCGTGGACCACGAGGACCTGGTGTACCGCACCATTCAGGCCAAGTACAACGCCGTCGCCGACGATGTCGAGCGTCGCCACGCCAAGGGCCAGCCGGTCCTGGTGGGCACCGTCTCCATCGAGAGCTCCGAGAAGCTGTCCGCCGCCCTTACCAAGCGCGGCATCGCACACGAGGTCCTCAACGCCAAGCACCATGAACGCGAGGCCCATATCGTGGCCCAGGCTGGTCGCTATGGCGCCGTGACCATCGCCACCAACATGGCCGGCCGTGGTACCGACATCTTGCTGGGCGGCAACCCCGACGAGTTGGTGCGCGAGCGCCTGGAGTACGAGGGCCTGACCATGGAGGACGTGACGCCCGAGCAGCTCGAGCAGTTTAACACCGAGGCCAAGGAGACTTGCAAGGCCGAGCGCGAGCGCGTGCTTGCCGCCGGTGGCCTGACCGTCATCGGCACCGAGCGCCATGAGTCCCGTCGTATCGACAACCAGCTGCGCGGCCGCTCCGGCCGTCAGGGCGATCCGGGCGAGACCCAGTTCTACCTGTCGCTCGAGGACGACCTCATGCGCCTGTTCGGCGGCGACAAGATGGACCGCGTCTCCAAGATGATGGTCACGGCCGACATGGGCGACGACATGCCCATCCAGCACAAGATCATCTCCAAGGCCGTCGAGAGCGCCCAGCACAAGGTCGAGAGCATCAACTTCTCCATGCGTAAGAGCGTCCTTGAGTACGACGACGTCATGAACAAGCAGCGCCAGGTCATCTACGCCGAGCGCAATAAGATTCTGGACGGCAAGGACCTGACCGACCACATCACCGAGGTCATGCACGATACCGTCTACCGTTGCGTGCAGGAGTTCTGCACCAAGGACAGCCACGATGGCGAGCGCGACCTGGAGGGCCTGCGCAAGTGGGTTGTGGAGCTCACCGGCCACATCGATACGCCGAAGTTCCCCGACGAGGATTATGAGGCCCTGGCTGCCGATGTCCTGGCTTACGTAGAGAAGTGCTACAACATGAAGGCCGAGCGCTTGGGCGAGGACCTGATGCGCGAGCTCAACACCCAGGTCATGCTGCGCGTCATCGATACCCGCTGGATGAACTACCTGCAGGAGATGGACTACCTCAAGACCGGCATCGGCCTGCGCGGCTTTGGCCAGCGCGACCCGCTGGTCGAGTACAAGACCGAGGCCTACGGCGCGTTCCAGATACTCGTCGATACCATGTATGAGGATTACCTGCGCACGGTTCTGCGCATCGAGATCAAGGCTGCCCCGCGTGCCGTGGAGCACAAGGAGGAGCCCGCGCTCGAGGGCGCGCGCTTCTCCGGTCCTGCCGAGGTCGATGGTGACAACGGCGACTCGGTGCTGCGCAAGCAGGCGCAGGTGCAGGCCCGCACGGCTGTCCAGGGTGGTCCGGCTGCCGTCAACAACGGTGGCAAGGTGACCACCTATCGCAAGTCCGAGAGCGACGATCCGTACGTCAACGTGGGCCGCAACGACCCGTGCCCCTGCGGTAGCGGCAAGAAGTTTAAGTACTGCCACGGCAGGAATCGTTAATGGCTGAGGCTTTAGAGGTAACGCCCGCCGAGCTGGACGCGTTCGCGGACCGGCTCGGCGAGGTCGAGTCGTATCTCCATTTGGACGAAAAGCGCACGCGCGTGACCGAGCTCGAGGCCAAAAGTGTTGCCCCTGGCTTTTGGGATGACGCCGACGCCGCCCGTGCCACCATGGAGGAGATCGCGCGTACCAAGGAAGATATCGCTGCCGTGGATACCGCGCGGGGCGAGCTTTCCGATGCCCGCGCCGCGCTGGAGCTTGCCGAGGAGATGGGGGATGACCCCGATGCCGTCGCCCTTCGCGAGGAGGCTACAGCCACGGCTGAGCGCCTGGCCCGTGCCATCGATGAGCTTGAGCTTTCGAGCTGGTTTACTGGTGAGTTCGATCACGGCGATGCCATCGTGACCATCAAGCCCGGACAGGGTGGTCTGGAGGCCCAGGACTGGACCTTCATGCTCTTTAAGATGTACATGAAGTACTGCCAGCGTCGCGGCTGGAAGGTCACCATCAACGACTGTCCCGCGGCCGAGGTCATCGGCATTGACCGTGCGACCTTTACCGTCGAGGGCAAGGACGCATTTGGCATGCTGCGCGCCGAGGCCGGTGTCCACCGCTTGGTTCGCATTAGCCCCACCGACGACAAGAAGCGCCGCCAGACCACGTTTGCCGGCGTCGAGGTCATCCCCGTGCTACCCGATGATATCGACATCGAAATCAGTCCCGATGACATCCGCGTGGACGTGTACCACGCGAGCGGCCCGGGCGGTCAGGGCGTCAACACTACCGACTCCGCCGTGCGCGTGACGCATTTCCCGAGCGGCATTGTGGTTACCTGCCAAAATGAGCGCAGCCAGATCCAGAACAAGGCCGCGTGCATGCAGATCCTCAAGGCTCGTCTGTACGAGATTGAGCTCGAGAAGCGCGCCGAGGCGCTCGATGAGATCCGCGGACCCAAGACCACGATTGGTTTTGGCAACCAGATTCGCAGCTACGTGCTCTACCCGTACCAGATGGTCAAGGATCTGCGTACGGGCGTGGAGACCAGCAACGTCGAGGCGGTGCTCGACGACGGCGACCTGGATCCGTTTGTGATCGGGTATCACCGCTGGGCAACGGGCAACGCCGATGTGGAGTAGGGTCAGCTCGGATAACCTCACAGAAAGTTCCCCGTGCTGTTTTCCCGTGTTTGACCCCTGTTGAGAGGGTGATTATGCAGGAAAACAGCCCGTTTTGATGAAGCGCCGTCTGAGAATGAGTCACATGACGTATTTCTTCATCGCCTGTGCTCCCCAAATCGGCCCCCATTTACCGCTCACAGACAAAAATCGACCGTTTGCCGCTAATTAGATCCACTGTCTTTTGCAAGTGACTTCTCATCTGCTAGTCTTTACTGCAGCTGCAAGGTTGTTACTCGTCCGAGGCTTCACTTGCCAGAGTTTCCGCTTTGGCTTGGGTCTCGGTTTTTTTATGCCTCGATTCTGCCATGCGGGGAAATCGACGATGAGTGACAAGGAAGGGCAGCTGTGAAGGTCATTAAGAACATCAACAACAACGTGTCCCTGTGCTTGGATAGCACGGGCACCGAGGTTGTGGCCTTCGGAAAGGGCATCGGCTTCAAGCGGCCGCCCTATGAGATCAGCCTGTCCGAGATCGACAAGACCTTCTACGGTGTAAGCGAAGCATACGCCCAGATGGTGCAGGATATTCCTGTTGAGGTCCTCAACGCTGCCGACCGCATTGTCGACTACGCAAAAAAGACGCTTCCGGTAACGCTGAGTCCGAATATCGTTTTTACCCTCGCCGATCACATCAACTTTGCCATCCAGCGCGCTATTCAGCAGATGAGCTTTAATTTGCCCATTACGCAGGATTTGCAGCATCTGTTCGAGCGTGAGGTCCAGGTCGGACGCTACGCCGTCGAGCTTATTCGAGCCGATCTTCGCATTGCTCTTCCCGAAGAGGAGTCGTTTTACATCGCGCTGCATATTATCGGGGCCGAGGCCCGCGAGGCCGGAGCACGCGCCGAGTCGAACGAGCAGCATATCGAGCGCATCGTGACTCTTATCGAGCGCGACCTTGCCGTTTCCATCGATCGCGATGAATTTAGCTACGCGCGATTCGTTTCGCATATGCACTACCTCATCAAGCGCTGCCAGGACTCTGAAGATGCGGTCCAGGAAAACGAGGGGCTCTACGAGTCCCTCCGAGCGCTTTATCCCGATGCCGCGCGTAGCGCGACCCATGTTGGCACCTACCTTGAGCAGGCCTTGGGTATCTTTCTCTCCGATGAGGAACTCGCTTATCTCATCATGCATATCGTACGTCTCTGTAAGGGGAAGAGGTCTGGTACAGGCACGTTGTGATGCCCGCAGTGGCTGCGCCTCTGCGCTCGTTGAAATCATATATCCCATGAGGATTGTGACCGGTAATGCGGGCTTTACCTCCAGGACGCAACGAAGATTCGCTGCAGTCTGGAGGTTTCTTTTTTAGGAAGCATCGCGGTAGTGCACGCCGTGTGGCTTTACGAGATATTGAAATGGAAGTTGGATTCGTTTGGAGGATTCCATGGCACGAAAGAACAACAAGTTCGCCGCGCTTTCCCACGATATCGTGGGCCTTATGGGCGGCAAGGATAACATCACGTGGTTTTCGCATTGCGTGACCCGCCTTCGCTTCACTGTCAAAGATCGAGGTCTTGTCGAGAAGGGCAAGATCGAGGCGATCTCGGGCGTTATGGGCTCGCAGTGGTCGGGTGAGCAGTATCAGGTGATCATCGGACCGGATGTTGCCGACGCCTATGCGGCGATTTGCGCCGAGCACGGCATGGAGGCTGCCGACGCCGTTGAGGAAAACCTTGATGGAGACATGGCGCGCTCAAAGAAGCGCTTTTCGCTCAACGCGGTGATCTCCGGTATTTCCGGCTGCATCACGCCTCTTATTCCCCTGCTTATGGGTTCAGGTATGATCAAGGTCGTTCTTGTGTTGGCGGCTCAGCTCGGTTTGCCTGTGACGGATCCCACGTACGTGACCTTGAATTTCGTTTCGGACGCCGCCTTTTATTTCCTGCCCATCGCTATTGGCGTGACGGGCGCCAAGAAGTTTGGGGCAAACGTCGGCATTGGCATCATCCTGGGCGGCATGCTCGTGCACCCCACCTTCGTGCAGATGGTTGCCGACGGTGCTCCGGGTTCGGTTTACGGAATTCCCATCACGGGGTTCAAGTACGCGAGCACCGTTATCCCTATGATTATTACAATGTTTGTTTGCGGGTATGTCGAGCGCTTTATGGCGAAGATTTCCCCTGCGCCCATTCGCAGCATGCTTGAGCCGATGCTCACCCTGCTCGTGATGGCCCCGATCACGCTGTGCGTCATCGGTCCGCTCGGCGGCTTCCTCGGCAACTACATGGCCGACTTCATCATGTGGGTCTACAACACCATCGGATTCCTCGCTATCGGTATTCTCTGCTGCTTGCACCCGCTCTTGGTCATGACGGGTATGCACACCGCCATGATCCCCTTTGTCACCCAGTCCTTCGCAACCATGGGCTTCGATCCTATCTTCGGCGCGCAGCAGCTCGTTTCCAATATGAATGAGGGCATTGCCTCGCTCGTCGTGAGCCTGAAGTCCAAGTTTGATCCCGAGCTTCGTTCGAACGCCATGGGCTCCGCAATTACCGCGCTCGTGGGCGGCGTCACCGAGCCTGCACTGTACGGCGTGAACCTCAAGCTCAAGACCCCGCTTATGGCGGTTATGATCGGCAATCTTTGCGGAGGCCTGTATTGCGGCATTACGGGTATCCTTCGCTATTCCTATGGTGGCTCGAACCTGCTCGGTCTGGCGGTCTATATCGGCGACAAGCCTAACAATCTTCTCAACATGTGCATCGCCGTGGTGATCGGCGCGGTTGTGACGTTCATCTCCGCTTGGCTGCTGTATAAGCCTGAGAAGAAGGCGGCTGACTCCGTGGCCGACGGCTCGACCGTAGTCGAGTAACGGGAATGACGAACATGACGAACATCAATGCGTTTCCCGAAGGGTTCCTGTGGGGTTCCGCGGTGGCGGCCAACCAGTGCGAGGGCGCTTGGGATGTGGACGGCAAGGTGCCGAGCATCGCAGACTGCCTGACGCGCGGTAGCATCGACGAATCGCGCCGCATCCTGCTCGATATGCCCGAAGGGGAGGATTACCCCTCGCATCGAGCGGTGGATTTCTACCACCGCTACGAGGAGGATATCGAGCTGATGGCCGAGATGGGGCTTAAAGCCTTTCGTATGTCCATCAATTGTACGCGCATCCTTCCGGATTTGAATGCTGCCCCGATCGAGGAGGGTCTGGCATACTACGAGCGTGTATTTTGCGCTCTGCGCGAGCGCGGCATCGAGCCCATTGTGACGCTTTGTCACAACGACCAACCACTCGCCTTTACAAAGGAATTCAACGGTTGGGCGGATCGACGCATGATTGACTACTTTACGCAGTTCTGCGAGATCGTGTTCACGCGTTATAGCGGGCTCGTGACTTATTGGCTCATGTTCAACGAGCTGAATATCATGACGCGTCGCACGGGCAACTGGCATCATGCGGGCATTATCCACGAAGGCACGACTTGCTTTGCTGATCAAGTTGACGATCCGGTGCAGCGTTATCAGGCCTTGCACCACTTGTTTGTGGCGAGCGCCCGCGCCGTGCAGATCGGTCGCAAAATCGATGATCGATATCGCTTCGGAACGATGATCACCGCGTCAATCTACTACCCGTTCACATGTGACCCCGAGGACGTGATGTATGCGCACCAGCGCACGCAGCTCGAGAATCACTTCGTTACGGACGTGCAGGTAAAGGGCATGTATCCGTACTATATGAAGCGCGTCTTCAAGGAGTTGGGGGTCGACCTCGTCATAGAGGAGGGGGATCTGGAGCAGATTCACGACGGCCACGTGGACTTCATCAGCTTCTCTTACTATGGGACGACCGCGCTTACCACGCACGACGCGGAGGAGCAGTCGCTGGGCAATATGACGTCGGGTGTGCGCAATCCGTACCTGCCTGTTACCCAGTGGGGTTGGGGCATCGACGCCATGGGTCTGCGCTATACGCTCGGATGCCTGTACGATCGCTACCAGGTGCCCCTGCTTATCGTGGAAAACGGCATCGGTGCGGTGGACGAGCTTGTTCCCGACGGCAAGGGATCGTATACGGTGCATGACGACTATCGTATCGACTACCTGCGTCGTCATATCGAGCAGATGGCTTTGGCACTTGAGGACGGCGTCGACCTCATCGGCTATACGACGTGGACGGCTATGGACATCGTGAGCCTAGGCACCGGTGAGTTCAAGAAGCGCTACGGTTTCATCTACGTCGATTGCGACGAGCGGGGTAACGGTACGCTGGACCGTTATCGTAAGGACTCGTTCCATTGGTATAGACGTGTGATTGAAAGTAACGGCACCGACCTTGGTGATGCCGATGTCTAGCGCCACGGCGCACGGACATGAGGCGGCGGGACGTTCCCGCCGCCTCGGCATGTTGGTGCGATGCTGTATTTGCTTTGGCTGCTCGGTCGGCTTGGTCAACGACTGCCTGGGCATCTTCACTACCTCGATTGTTGCCGACTTATCGATCGGCGTCGGTGAATTCTCGATCGTGATGACGTTGGCGAATATCGCGACGGCCTTCACGACGCTGTTTGTTTCGCGTCTGCTCGGTCGGGTGCCCATCAATGTTGTTATGGGAGCGGGCTCGGCGCTCGTCGCAGCCTCATTTGCGATCATGGGCTCATTGACGAGCATCTACCAGTACTATGTCGCTGCGGCGGTGATGGGCGTTGGCATTTCGTGCTTTTCGACCCTGCCTGTCACCTATGTGCTGCAAACCTGGTTCGGAGCGCGCAACGGCGTGGTCACGGGTATCGCCATGGGATGCAGCGGAGTGATTGGGGCGGTTGCTAACCCGGTTTGCAGTATGTTGATCGAAAGCGTGGGGTTTCGTTCGGGCTTTAGGGTCATTGGGCTTATCTTCGCGTTGTTGGCGTTTCCTGCCGCTGTGACGATGCGCACGGGTGACGAGCGTTTTGTGAAAGGGAGTGGCAAGGAGCCTGGCTCCGCCTCCAATACGTCGGGTTTCCACGTGACGGTTCCGCTGATTGCTCTGGCGTGCTGCTTTACGTTGATGGGGTGCCTGGGCTCGCACCTTTCTGTTTTTGGTCAGGATGTGGGCTATTCGCTTGGCTTTGCGTCGTTGATGGTCTCTGCGGTCATGATTGCCAACGTGGTGTTCAAGACGGTGCTTGGCGCCCTTGCCGATCGGATCGGGGCGATTCGCGCCACGGTAGCGTGCATCGTTATCTGCATAGCGGGATACGGGTTGTTGACGATCGCGGGGGTTGCTGAGCCGATTGCTCTGCTTGCCGCCCTGCTTTTTGGTGCCTCTTCTTCGCTGCACACGGTCGGGATCGCTCTCATTGCACAACGCGTGTCCAAGGAACGCTACGCTGCAGTGTTCTCAAAGGTCACTATGTCGGTGTCGATGTCGTATGCGTTGTTTATCTCGCTTGCTGGATTTGTGCGCGATGCGACGGGCAGCTACGATGTCATGCTCCTGTTGGGCACGGGCGCGGGCGTATGCGCGTTGCTAATATGCGCGAGCTTCGAGAGGCGTTCGCGTCTTATGGCGTAGCAGGATTGAACACGTCGTTTCATGACGCGAACAAGTATGGGCATCTCGTTTGATCGAGGGCTGTTTTCCTGCACTTGACCCCTGCGGAGAGGGTGATTATGCAGGAAAACAGCCCGCTTTGCTGAGAATGGGGCGTGGCGCTGGATGTGCCGCGCTGTTGATACGGTAACTGGCTTGCCGTGTAACGGTGCGGGAAAACGTTTTGCGGCGACGACGCTATAGCAGTGAGATCGGCTCGTCGACGTCTTCGTCGCGCGTGGCCCGGAAAGTGCCCAAGGCCGGTGAGTACGAGGCTACTGTCAGGCAAATCTTCCGCACCGAGCCGCTCGCGCCCGCGGCGAAATTCACCCTGCCGTTGTAGCGTCTGACGAGTGCTGCTAAAAAGTTTCTTGTGCACTTTCGCCACTTATGCGCTGTCGTTTTAAAGCTATTGAGAAAAAATGCCGGAAACGGCAAAACATCTAAATAGAAGTGCCGGTCCAGCAGCGGGAGGATTGATGGAAATACGGCGCAACCTCGGATTGTAATAAATCGCCGAGCGCAAAGTGTTCGCTGGCCTTCAGCCCCCTTCTTGTGGAGTTTCTCGGACCCATGACCACGATGTTGTAGAATCCCTCATGGTTGAGTAGCAAGCGCGTAAGTCCAGGCCGGGCTTACGCGCTTCTCGCTTTTGACCCGGCCTTTTCAGGAGGGTCAAGATGATCAACAAAATCCAGCAAGAAAAGTTCACTATCGTTATGTGCGCACTGATGGTCGCCGGCATGTCCGTGTACAACGCCGCCGTTTTGGCGGGCGGGCTGTCGCCGCAGAGCCTCATGAGCGCCATTTCCGGCTTCGTTCCGGGCTTCCTGGTGGCGCTGATGGGCGACGTGTTCTATGCCGGCCCGCTTTCCAACCGCGTGTTCAGTATGCGCGAGTGGCGCAGCCGTATCATCATGAAATCCGTCTTTATGGTGTGCCTGATGGTGCCTTATATGAGCTGCTACGGCGCCGCGATATCCATGATGCATGGTGCGCCCGTCGCTGCCTTCCCGCAGCTCTGGGCAAAAAACGTACTGCGCAACGTCGTGATGGCCATGCCCCTGCAGCTGCTGGTCGTAGGCCCCGCGGTGCGCTATCTCTTCTCGCGACTTTATACCCAGAGCAAACCTCACGCGGGGGTGGTTTTTGCCGGCCGAATCGGTAGAATCGAATGCAGCAAGAAGTTCAAAGCGCGCCCCAACGGGTGCGCTTTTTTGAGGGAGGTAGCATGGCATATCGTCTGGACATCAAGCGCATTCTTTCGATGAACTTCTTCCACGACCTGCCCCAGATTATGTTGGGGTGCGCCCTGGCCGCGATCGCAACCGACCTGTTTTTGATTCCCAACGGCCTTGCCGCCGGCGGTGTTACGGGCCTGGCGACCATCATACAGGCGGTCGGTGCGTCTCATGGCGTGTCACTGCCCGTTGGTATTCAGACCATCGTGATGAACGCATTGCTGCTACTTGTGGTTGTGCGCACGGGCGGAATGTTCTACGCGGTGCAGACGGCCACGGGCTTTGTGCTGCTGGGCTTTTTTACCGATCTGTTTGCGCCGTTTGTGGCGCCGCTGGCCCATGACGACCTGATGCTGCCTGCCATGTGGGGTGGTATCGTTACGGGTATTGGCTACGGTATGGTGCTGCGCGCCGGCGCCAATACCGGCGGCTCCGACACCATTGGGCAGATTATCTCGCGCAATACATCGCTGCCGGTGGGCTCGACGGTCATGGCCATCGATGTCGCCGTATGCGCGCTGTCGGCCCCTGTCTTCTCGATTGAGAACGCTCTGTATGCCGGCCTTTCGATGGTTATTAGCGGATACGTGATCGATGCCGTGGTCGATGGCGGCAACAAGCGCCGTATGGTGCTCATCATCTCGGACAAGTTTCCCGATATCGCGGCCGATATTATGTACGGCTTGGGGCGCGGCTGCACCAAGTTTAAGGCGACCGGCATGTATTCGGGTGCCGAGAAGCCGGTGATCATGGTAATTGTGAGCCGTCGCGAGCTCAATACACTCAAGACCATCGTGCGCGAGCGCGACCCGCGCGCCATCGTGACGGTTGCCGACGTCACGGAAGCCTTCGGTGAGGGCTTCAAGGACATCAGCGCGTAGGACTTCCGATTGTTTTGCACCGCCACTTGCTTGTTGAGGGCGCTCATCCAAAAGACATTCACATTGGTAAACCGTTTCATCAGGGCGTCTGCCTGCTCAATTGTTCAAATAATGATAAAAACTCTGGTAAAGCCCTCAGTTTCTTCGCATAATGAATGACGTACGTGCATCGCGGCCGGGCTGGGATTGCCTTTTCGTGCCGTGTGCATTTTGTCTATGAGGATGAAAGGAAGGCACAATGAGCGACGTAGAGCTCAAAAAGGTTGCCAACGAGGTAAGGAAGGGCATCGTCACCGGCGTGCACGCTGCCAAGTCCGGCCACCCGGGCGGTTCGCTCGGCGCTGCCGACATCATGACCTATCTGTATTTTGAGGAAATGAACGTCGACCCGGCCGACCCCCGCAAGGCAGACCGCGACCGCTTTGTGCTCTCCAAGGGCCACTGCGCACCTGGCCTGTATGCCGTGCTCGCCGAGCGCGGGTTCTTCCCCAAGGAGGACCTGGAGACGCTGCGCCATATTGGCAGCCACCTGCAGGGCCACCCCAACATGAACGACACCCCGGGCGTGGACATGTCCACCGGGTCGCTGGGCCAGGGCATCTCCGCCGCCGTTGGGATGGCCGTCGCCGCCAAGCACTGGGGCGACGACTACCGAACCTACGCCCTGCTGGGCGATGGCGAGAGCGAGGAGGGCCAGGTCTGGGAGGCGGCCATGTTCGCCGGCAACCAGGGCCTCGACAACCTCTGCGTGATCGTCGACCACAACGGCCTGCAGATCGACGGCCCCGTCAAGGAGGTCAACGACCCTATGCCGCTCGCCGACAAGTTCCGCGCCTTCAAGTTCCATGTGGTGGAGCTCGCCGACGGCAACGACTTCGACCAGATCCGCGCCGCCTTTGCCGAGGCCCGCGCCACCAAGGGTCAGCCGACCGCCATTATCGCCGAGACCACGAAGGGCAAGGGCGTCTCCTTTATGGAGAACCAGGTGGGTTGGCACGGTAAGGCCCCCAACGATGAACAGTTTGAGCAGGCCATGGCAGAGCTCACGGCCGCCGGAGAGGAGCTCTAGGATGGCAGACGTCAAGAAAATCGCCACGCGTGTAAGCTACGGCGAGGCCCTCGTCGAGCTCGCCAACGAGCACGATGACTTTGTGGTCCTCGACGCCGACCTGGCCGCCGCCACGCAGACCGGTAAGTTTAAGGCCGCTTGCCCCGACCGCTTCTTCGATGTGGGCATCGCCGAGAGCAACCTGATGGGTGTTGCCGCCGGTATCGCGACCACCGGCCGCGTCGCCTTCGCGAGCAGCTTTGCCATGTTTGCCGCCGGCCGTGCCTTCGAGCAGGTCCGCAACTCCATCGGCTACCCGCACCTCAACGTCAAGATCGGCGCCACGCACGCCGGCATCTCGGTGGGCGAGGACGGCGCCACGCACCAGTGCTGCGAGGACATCGCCCTTATGCGCGTCATCCCCGGCATGACCGTTATCGTCCCGGCCGACGACGTGGAGGCCCGAGCCGTGACGCGCGCCGCCTACGAGTGCGACGGCCCCGTGTACATGCGCTTCGCCCGTTTGGCCTCGCCGGTTATCAACGACCCCGAGACCTACAAGTTCGAGGTGGGCAAGGGCATCGTCATGCGCGAGGGCACCGACGTCACCATCATCGCCTGCGGCCTGATGGTCGGCGAGGCGCTCGAGGCCGCTGAGCAGCTTGCTGCCGAGGGCATCGATGCCGAGGTCATCAACATGCACACCATCAAGCCCATCGACGCCGACCTGATCGTTAAGAGCGCCACCAAGACCGGCCACGTCGTGACCGTCGAGGAGCACTCCGTGATTGGCGGCCTGGGCAGCGCCGTCGCCGACGTCCTGTGCGAGCAGTGCCCGACGCCGCTTAAGAAGATCGGCGTCAATGACACCTTTGGCGAGTCCGGCCCGGGTGCCGAGCTCCTGCACAAATACGGCTTGGACGCCGCCAACATCGTGGCGACCTCCAAGGAGTTCTTGGCCTAAGACAAGGCGGCTCACAGCCGGCCTCATGCCAACAGTATGGGAATGCGAACGGGGCGCTCTCTATAAGAGGGCGTCCTGTTTCAGTTGCGGTGAAATGCGGACTGTTTTGCCAGCTTAAAGGCTTAATTAGTCCGTATTTCACCGCAACTTTTAAAGGCGTTCCCGCTTGTGCTGGCTGCGGCGCGACGATTGATTGCTGCCTGGCACAGGGCCGCCACACTGGGCGCATCGTTGCCTTTGTATGCCATGGCGAGCAATGCGGCGTCGTAGATCTCGTTGTTGGTCATATCGACGGCGCCGATGGGGCAGAAGGTGAGTATTGAGTCTTGCTCGGCGAGCTCGGCCAGATCGATCGTTTCGCCCGTGGCGAAGACATCGTCGAGGGTGAGCGTGGCGCTCGTGCATGGAATTTGATAGATCGTGCCGTCGGCGGCGATAGGGGAGCCTGCCGCCTCGAGTGTGTACACGCCTTGTATGAGGTTGATGCCGGAACCGTCGGAGGCTACATAATCAACCTCGTCGACTGTTATTCCGTCGACAGTTTTGCCCGTAATGTGTATCGGGACACGCGAGGCCCCGTTATCGGTATCCCAACCTGTGGCCGAGATGTTGAGCACAATAGCATGCTCCGAATGAGCCGATATAAAGCAAGACATTGCCTGATACAGCTGAAGCCCCAGCCAGCTGCCACCGGCAAGGGCGATCGTCAACATACAAACAAGGACGACCACAATATGCTTCCGAGGCTGTATCCAAAGCGCCGAGGCAGCCGATAAGCCATGAACGGCAACCCCGCAAGCCGTGCAGTACCTCACACCATCGCGCAACTCAGTGCCACAACAAGGACAAACCATACCAGCCTCGCAACCAAAGAAGATCCCAACGAGGCCACTGTAAGTCGATCAATCCAATTCAAGTTGCGCAACAATTAGCCCAAATAGAAGTTGCGGTGAAATAGGGACTGATTAGGCCTTTTAACTGGTAAAACAGTCCCTATTTCACCGCAACTTATGAAGACGCCCCTCAAGCACGGTCCCATCAGGGAAAAGGGCATATATCGACAAAGCGCAATTCAGACCCTTCCAGCTTTGTATATGCAGCACCCCAAGATAAACGCAGCGACCCCTTAGTTATCGCAGGCCGGGCACAGGGTTACTCTCCAAATCTTTCCGCAGGACGGAGGAGCCCCCGCCGCGCGAAGCGCGCAGCGGGGGCTCCGACATGTCCGAGGACGATTTGGAGAGTAACCCTGTGTCCGGCCGACGGGATCCCTAAGCACGCCATGCTTCTTATGTGCAGCAAAGCTAATGCTGCTAAAATATTAAGCGCTCATGTAGTTTAAACGCACGACGATAAGGAGCACCAGTGGGTAACCACTTCCGTACCTCCGGTGCGGGCGATGATGCCCCCAAGACGCAGACGGGCGTCCAGGGCAGTCGTTTCGCCACTCCGGATTCAGAGGGCCAGCCTGTTGCTCAGGCCCCCACTCAGCCGGCAGATCAGGCACAGCCGGCATCCGATCCCTTTGCCTACAATCCCACCAGCGATGTCGCGCTTTCCGGCACGGCGGGTTTTGAGCCCGTTCAGGCCGTGACCGCTCGCGTGGAGCAGCCTCAGGCTGGCGCCGCCACGCCGCAGCCTACCATGGCCGGCATTCCCGACCCCATGGCCCCTGCGACGCCGGTTCCTCAGCCTGCGCAGTCCGGTCTCTTTGCCGCTATTCCCGATCCCACGCAGCCTGCTGCCCCGGTGGTCGAGAGCGATCAGGCAGCCGAGGTCGCAAGCCTCGATAACGCGCTCAACAACCCCGATTTTACGTCGGTGTTTGCGCCCATCGATCCGCAGGCCAGCCGCAAGAAGATGGCCAAGCAGGCCGGTGTCGAGCCCGTCATCCTTATGGAGCATGTCACCAAGATCTACCCGGCACAGCCCAACAAGCCTGCACTTGACGACATCAACATTGAGATCTATCCGGGCGAGTTCGTCTTCCTGGTCGGTCACTCCGGCTCGGGTAAGACCACGCTGCTGTCGACGCTCAACCGCGACGTCAAGCCGACGAGCGGCCGCATCTTGGTTGCCGGTCAGGACCTCATGAAGATCAAGAACCGCAAGGTTCCGTTCCTGCGCCGCCAGATTGGCGCCGTGTTCCAGGACTTTAAGCTTCTGCCGCAAAAGACCGCCTACGAAAACGTGGCGTTTGCCCTGCAGTGCATCGGCAAGCCCAAGGGCGTCATTCGCAGCCAGGTGCCCGAGGTGCTGCGTCTGGTCGGTCTGGCCGATCAGATGGACTCGCTGCCCGACCAGCTTTCCGGTGGCGAGCAGCAGCGCGTTGCCGTCGCCCGCGCTATGGTCAACCGTCCGCCGCTGCTGATCTGCGACGAGCCTACGGGTAACCTCGACCCGGCGATCTCGCTGGGCATCATGAAGCTGCTCGAGCGTATTAACCGCACCGGCACCACCGTGATCGTCGCCACGCACGACCGCGAGATGGTCGATAGCATGCACCGTCGCGTGATCGCCCTCGAGGGCGGCCACGTTATCCGCGACCAGGAGAGGGGAGGTTACGGCAACTATGGCACCAACTAACGTGGGCTACTCCTTCAAAGAGGCAATCAGTCACTTCTTCCGTAACTGGACTACCTCGCTCGGCGCCGTCATCACGATCTTCCTTTCGCTGTTTATCATCGGCCTGTTCATCATGGGCTCCGCGATGCTGAACTCCGTGATCGGCACCGTCGAGGATCAGGTTGTCATCAACGCGTTCATTAGCGATGACGCCGATCAGGCCGATGTTCAGGCTTTTGAGGCCGAGCTTAAGACGTGGAATAACGTCAAGTCCGTGACCTATAAGGACAAGGACGACGCGCTGGCCGAGTATACGAGCAAGATGTCGGGCAACGCCGACGCCACCATGAGCGCGCTCGATGGCCAGAACCCGCTGCCGGCTTCGTTTGCAATTGAGATGGACGATCCGTCCAAGGTCGAGAGCACGGCAGAGAAGCTCAAGAAGAACGCCGACTTCCAGAAGATCGCGGATGACGGCGACGTCAACGCGAGCGTGCTGTACGGCCAGGAGGAAGTGAGCCGCCTGTTCCAGGTGACCAACTACATCCGCATCGCCGCCGTGGTGCTCGTTGGCCTTCTGACCTTTATCGCATTCATCTTCATCAACAACACGATTCGCCTGTCCATCACGGCGCGTCGTCGTGAGATTGCGATTATGCGTCTGGTCGGCGCCAGCAACGGCTTCATTCGCGGCCCGTTTATCACCGAGGGCGTACTGCAGGCCATTTTGGGCTCGCTGCTTTCCATCGGCGTTCTGGAGCTGCTGCGCAATCTGATGATTCCGCGTTTGCAGGAGAGCATCGGCTGGATGTCGTTTGCCCTGCCGATGCAGTACTACCTGGTGACCTATGCTGCGCTGATTCTGGTCGGTGTGATTATCGGTCTCTTTGGTTCTGCCATAGCCATGCGCCGCTACCTGCGCGTGTAGGCATGCCTGGAATTCATCCCTTCCAACGGGTCGTCTCTTATGGGGCGGCCCGTTTTTTGATCCCAAGGGAACGGCAGGAAAGCGAATCATTTGGGTAGACTCTTTGGAGTTCGTCATCGATAGCAAGGAGGCGCCATGGGGCGCAATAACAAGCATAAGCGCGGTGCCCGCAATAAGCGTGGGCCGGTGCGCAGCGAACGCCGTCCGAGCCTGACCGGGCGCGTGCAGCTCCATGAGCATGGCGCCTATGTCATAACCGAGAGCGGCGACTACAAGGTTATGGGCCGCGGTAAGCGCGAGATCATGGATGGCGATACCGTTGCCGTGAGCATTAAGAACAGCCCGCACGGTGAGCGGCGCGCCGTGATCGAGGGCGTGGTTGAGCGCGCAGCCATAAGCGTGGTGGGTACGTACCAGACCGCTGGTCCGCTCGGTGTGATCGAGCCGCTCGATTCGCGCCTGAAGGCCGACTTCTTCATTCTGCCCGAGGATACCTCGGCGGATCGTCTGGGCGTCCACCCGGGTGATGCCGTTGTCGCGCGCATTTTGACCTACCCGACGCGCCTGGAATCGGGCACCGTGACGATCGAACGCCGCATTGGCGGAGATGACGCGCCCGATTTGGGCGTTCAATACGTGATGGCGCGTTACGGCTATACCGATAGCTATCCCGAGGCCGCGCTGGACGAGGCCGAGGGACTTTCGCTCGATGTGTCCGCGGCGCTTAAGGACCCGCTCCGCCGCGATCTGCGCGACCGCTTTGTCATCACGATCGACCCGGTCGACGCGCGCGACTTTGACGATGCCATTTCGCTTGAGCGCACGCCCGAGGGTGGCTACAAGCTGGGTGTGCATATCGCTGACGTTTCTCACTATGTGGCTTGGGACGGGCATATCGATCTTGAGGCTCGCCATCGTACGACATCGGTGTATCTGGCCGATCGCGTGCTTCTCATGCTGCCCGAACGCCTGTCCAATGACCTGTGTTCGCTTCGCCCTGACGAGGACCGTCTTGCGTTTACCGTTGACATTGAACTCGATGCGCAGGGTCGCGTGCGGCATTACGATCCGTACCCCAGCGTGATTCGCTCGCGTGTGCGTATGGACTATGACGGCGCCGAGGCGCTGCTGGTGCGTGCCGGCGCGGTGGAGTATGGGGTGCTGGAGGGTGCGGCCGAGGATGTTGCGGCTGCTGAGGCCTCGCGCGAGGAGGCGCTTGAGCGCGGTCTTGCGTACGAGAAGGCCGCCCGCGGCTGCAACGTCGACCTCGGCAATTTCCTTGTCGCCGCCAACGAACTCGCCGAACTTCGCCGTCGTATTCGTCGCGTCCGCGGCTCAGTCGATTTTGACACAGCCGAGATTCGCGCTCTATTGGACGAGGACGGAGTACCCGTGCAGATTGTGGCGCGTGAGCGTTCGTGTGCCACGTCGCTTATCGAGGAAGCCATGCTGCTCGCCAACGAGTGCGTTGCAGAGTGGCTGGCAGACCGTGATATCGAGGCCTGCTATCGCGTGCATGAGGATCCGAGCCCCGATAGCCTGCACGGTGCCGCCGTTGCGCTGGCGCAGCTGGGCATCATCGACGATCGCCGTGCTGCCGGTATTGCCCTGGGGAGTCCCGATGAGCTGCAGGCTGCAGTTGATGCTGCCGCCGGTACGGCCAACGCACCGCTCGTCAACACGCTGCTTCTGCGCAGCATGCAGCGCGCGCTGTACAAGCCGCGCAACGAGGGCCACTTTGCGCTCGCCGCGCCGTGCTACTGCCACTTTACGAGTCCCATCCGTCGCTACCCCGATCTGGTGGTGCACCGCGTGCTCAAACTGCAGTTGGCCTATGAGCAGCTCGGCGGCAAGGACGCCTTGGTCCGTACGCCGCGGCTGATCGGCAAGGGGCGCGAGTCGCTGCCGCGCATTCTGCCGCAGATTTGCCGTGCGTGCAGCGATGCGGAGCGTGCGGCCGATGCCGCCAGCCATGCGACGCAAAAGATCAAGATTGCCCAGTACTATGAGGATCGCCTGGGCGAGCGCTATGCCGGAACGGTCTCATGGGTCAGCAGCATGGGCCTCTTTGTGCGCTTGGACCTGACGCAGGTCGAAGGCTTGGTTTCGATCAAGAGTCTGGGCAACGAGTGGTTCGAGTTCGACGAGGATGCGCTTACGCTGACGGGCGCCGACACGGGGACTCGCTATGAACTGGGCCAGCGCGTGATTATCGAGGTCTCGCGCGTCAATACCACGCGTGGGCACTTGGACTTTAAGCTTATCCATTAGCCAAATCTCGACTCATGGCGGGAGAGCGGAGGGCGGTCTTTCGGGGCCGCCCTCCGCATTTGGATCATGGCTACCTTGCCGTCTGCTCGGCCGCCCGCTTACCTGCTATTCGAGAGGTAAAACCTACCAAAATAAACCTGTCCCTTTTTGGCAGGTTTACAAGAAAGCGGGGATGAGATGGCGACGGTGTATGGTTATGCGCGGGTGAGTTCGCGCGATCAGAATCTAAATCGGCAGCTGGATGCGCTGGGCGCCTATGGCGTGGGCTCGGCGAATATTTATGCCGACCATGCGAGCGGCAAGGACTTCGATCGCCCGCGGTATCGCGAGCTGCTGCACATCCTGGGAGACGGGGACGTGCTGGTGGTGCTTTCTATCGACCGACTTGGCCGTAATTACTCCGAGATTCTTGAGGAATGGCGACGCATTACCAAGGAGCTCGGGGTTGCCATTGTGGTGTTGGACATGCCATTGCTTGACACGCGCGCCAGGGCCAGCGGCGCGCCGGATGTGACCAATACCCTGATTGCCGATATTGTGCTACAACTGCTGAGCTACGTGGCGCAGGTGGAGCGCGAGAATATTCATCGGCGCCAAGCGGAGGGGATTGCAGCGGCGCGGGCGCGAGGGGTCCGTTTCGGTCGACCTCGCAAGCCGTGTCCTCCTCAGTTTGAGCTGGTGCGCGATAGCTATGAGGCAGGCGATATTACCCGCAGCCAGGCAGCAAAGTGCCTGGGCGTGTGCGTGGGGACGTTCGATCGCTGGATGCGCGAGGCGGGGTAGAGGCTTGCGTCGCTTTGTCGCTTCCTGTTGCGATTCAAATTTTGTTACGGTGACGATGCCATTCGGGGCTACACTCGCTGATATTCAAAAAAAGGAGGTTGGCCCTTGGCGCGCGTAAAACAAATAATCGGATGGACCGCGATCGTTCTGTTCGCTGTAACGCTGGCGGGCATCTGGGTGCTGACGGAGCAAAATGCGGTGGAGACGTCGTTGCTGAGCGAGTCCACCGCGCGTGTGGTGGAGGGTCAGGCTACGGGCGTTCAGGCTGCCGATGCCACGGGTGAAGCCCAGACGGAGAACGGAATGACCGGGGGCACCGATTCGGCTGCTTCGAATGTCCGGTCTGGCCGACTTGCTTCCATTCGCATGTGGGTGGGCACGAACGTCCGTCGCGTTGCCCATACCGTAGAGTTTTTCTTCGTCGGATTGTTCGCCTCGGTGGTCGTGGTTTGCTTTTCCAGGCGTCCGTGGAGCGTATGCTCCCGTTGCGTGCCCGTGTTGCTCTTTTGCGCCGTCTGCTCCGTTGGCGATCAGGTACATAAGATCTTTGTTCCCGGCAGGCATTTCGACGTTATCGATTTAGGATTCGATGCTGCGGGCTATGTCACCGCCATGCTGTTGGTATTGCTGGCAGCGGCGTTGGTGCGCTATGCGACTCGGCCGATCGGCGCCCATGCGAGGCACTAGCCGGTAACAAACCCGTTTCTGATAATGCGACCTTGTTGAATTATTTTGTGTCGCGCGTATTTCAGAGCGGTCGGATTTGAGGGGCGAGCGGTAGAACGCTCGCCCTTTGTGCGCCACGATGCGGCACAATGTACCGTAAAAGCTGTTTGTATCCGGTACGAATCGTTCGTTGGTCTTTAATTCTTCTCAACGGAGGTGTTTGAGATGGCAAACGGATTGCTTTTGCGGCTTCGCGAGCGTGAGCTCAGCGCGAGCCCGGCGGAACGCAATGTCATCGCATATGTAAGCGCTCATCCGCACGAGGTGGTCGGGCTGTCCGTCCGCGGTCTTGCCGATGCCACGTTCTCCTCGCCCTCGAGCATTTTGCGCTTTTGCAAGCGCTTGGGTTTTGCGGGCTACAAGGAGTTCCAGCGCGAACTGATTGCCGAGCTGGCGCTCTTGGGTGACAAGAAAGACGTTGCCCTCGAGGACATCTCCATGGATGACAGCGTCGAACGTATCGTGGGGAAGGTGATGAAAAGCAACGTACGCACGATCGAAGCGACGGCGCGAACGCTCGATTACACCGTCTTGGAGCGATGTGCGGCCTATCTTAAGCGGGCACGTGCGGTCAATCTGTTCGGTATCGGTGCCTCTCGTTTGGTCGCGCACGATCTGGCGCAAAAGCTCATGCGTGTCGACAAGGAGTGCCATCTGTACGACGACTGGCATGATCAGCTCTTGTGTGCCAAGAACATGCATGAGGGCGATATGGCAATCGCCTTTAGCTACTCGGGCTTGACGCAAGAGGTGCTGGACTGCACCGCCGAGGCTCAGCGTCACAACTGTCCCGTTGTGGCCGTTACCAAAGTAGATGGATCATCCAAGCTTGCCACCGTGGCCGATGCCGTGCTCGGCGTCGCTGCGAGTGAACCCTTGGTCCGCAGCGGTGCCATGGCTTCGCGTATGGCCCAGCTTATGGTTGTCGATGCCCTGTACGCTGCTTACGTTGCCAGCGACTACGAACGGGCGACGCATGTCATTAAGCAAAACTACATCGAGAAACAGGAAAGATGAGGTGAATGAAATGCTCGATTTAACAAAATTCACGACCGAACAGCGTAATCAAAGTTCAATGGACCTCGATACGATGACATCGCTGCAAATCGTCACGACGATGAATGATGAGGATCTTCGTGCCGTCCAGTCGGTCACGAAGGTGTTGCCCCAGGTTGCCACAGCAATCGACTGGGCTGCTGAGGCACTCGAGCGCGGCGGGCGCGTCTTTTACATGGGCGCAGGCACCAGCGGTCGTCTGGGCGTACTCGACGCTTCGGAGTGTCCGCCCACGTTTGGCGTGTCACCCGATCTGATTGTCGGGCTCATTGCCGGAGGCGAGACGGCGTTTATCAAGGCTGTCGAAGGTGCCGAAGACAGCGAGGAACTTGGCGCGAGCGACCTGCGGGAGCGTGGACTCTCGGACAAGGATCTTGTCGTTGGCCTGGCGGCAAGCGGCCGTACTCCCTATGTGGTGGGCGGCCTTGTGTACGCCAAGGCAACTGGGTGCAAGACCATTGCAATTGCCTGCAACCAAGGGTCGAAGATCGGGGAGAGCGCAGATCTTGCCATTGAACCCGTGCCCGGTCCCGAGGTGCTGACCGGCTCAACGAGGCTCAAGGCGGGAACGGTTCAAAAGCTCATTCTCAACATGATTTCGACCGGTGCCATGGTCAAGATCGGCAAGGTATACCAAAACCTGATGGTCGATGTGCAGCAGACGAACGAGAAGTTGGTGGTGCGCGGCCAGAACATCGTGATGGAGGCGACCGGCTGCACGCGCGAGCGCGCTATTCAGGCGCTTGCAGATGCCGGCGGCCACGTAAAAACCGCTATTGTCTCGGTACTGCTGGACTGCGATGCCGAGCAGGCTGCGGTAGCTCTTGAGCGAGCGCGAGGCCATGTCCGTGCTGCGGTGAGTGGCCATGAGAAGAGCAATGCCGATGCCCAATAGGTGCGCGGCGTGAGCTGATATGACATCCAAACGAGATACCCAATACAAGGAGGAGTTATGACGAACAAAGAGCTGGCTCAAAAGCTGCTGGACCTTTTGGGCGGTAAAGACAACGTGCTCGCAAACGCGGCGTGCATGACGCGCCTGCGCGTGACCGTCAAAGACACGGGCAGCGTCGACACGGAGGGTATTAAGGCACTCGACGGCGTGATGGGCTTGGTCGAGGACGACACGATGCAGATCGTGCTGGGGCCGGGCAAGGTGAATAAGGTGCTCGAGGAGTTCTCCAAGCTCACCGGCCTTGCGAAAGGCGTTGCCGACGAGAGCGTGGTTGACGCTGCGGCCACAAACAAGGCCGCGCAGAAGGCAAAGTACGATTCCAAGCCGGTTCAGGCCTTCCTCAAGAAGATTTCCAATGTCTTCGTCGCCCTGCTTCCCGGCATCATTGCGGCTGGCCTCATCAACGGTATCTGCAACGTCATTAACGTCTCGACGGCAGGCGCGCTTGCAGGCGAGTGGTGGTACCAGGGCATTCGTTCCATGGGCTGGGCCCTGTTTGCCTATCTGCCCATCTTGGTGGGCTATAACGCGGCACGTGAGTTTGGCGGCTCCGCTGCGCTGGGCGGCATCGCCGGCATGATGTGTATCGCCAACAGTGCCATGCCCCTGCTTGCGCCTGGCGCGGCTGATCCTGCCACTGCCATTCTGCTGCCGCTCACCAATGCGCAGTACAACCCCGCAGCGGGCGGCATGATCGCGGCTCTTATCGCTGGCGCATTTTTTGCCTGGATGGAGCGTCAGATTCGCAAGGTTATGCCCAACGCACTCGACACGTTTTTGTCCCCGCTGCTGGTGCTCATCATCGGCGCCTTTGCTCTGATGCTCGTCATCCAGCCGGTTGGCGCATGGCTGACGACTGCCATCTTTAGCGTTTTGACCTTTATTTTCGAGAAGCTGGGCGTCCTGGGCGGCTATATCCTGTCGGCAGGCTTCTTGCCGCTGGTTTCCGTCGGCCTGCATCAGGCGCTCACGCCGATCCACGCTATGCTCAACGATCCCGACGGCGCTACCAAGGGCATCAATTACCTGCTCCCCATCCTTATGATGGCTGGCGGCGGCCAGGTCGGTGCCGGTCTGGCGCTGTACTTTAAGACCAAGAACGCCAAGCTCAAGAAGTATGTCGCAGAGTCCATTCCCGTTGGCATTCTGGGTGTGGGCGAGCCTCTGATGTATGCCGTTACGCTGCCGCTCGTTCGCCCGTTTGTGACGGCCTGCCTGGGTGCCGGATTTGGCGGCGCGCTCGCGGCGCTGCTTCACATCGGCACGGTTTCTCAGGGCGTTTCCGGTCTGTTTGGCCTGCTGATCGTCGTTCCTGGCCAGCAGCTCGGCTACGTTGCCGCTATGTTGCTTGCCTATGCCGCCGGCTTTGTCCTGACGTGGTTCTTTGGCGTCGACGAGCAGAAGATCAACGAGTTCTTTGGCGAATAGCTTGATATCGCGAGCCGTGTTGCTCAGGGCTCGCGGCGCGCGGCAGATTTCTTGATGCTATGGTTGTGCCGGTGGGGCTAACTGCTCCGCCGGCCTTTTTTAAAGGAGCGTTGAAACGTGAAAACGGGTATTTCGATTTATCTTTCCAGCCCTCTGCAGGATATTGAGCGGACGATTGAGCACGGTGCCGCGGCGGGTGCGCGCAATGCGTTTACCTCACTGCATATTCCCGAGGATGGGGGAGCGGCGTATGCCGATAAGGTCCGTCATGTGCTGTCGCTGCTTTCCGCCCGCGGCATTGCGCTCATCGCCGATGTGGGGCCGCGCACGTGCGATTTGCTCGGGCTTGAGCGCATCGAGGACCTGCGCGATCTGGGGTTGGAATACCTTCGTTTGGACTATGGCTTTAGCGCCCAGCGGGTCGCGGAGCTGTCTGGTGTATTTCGCATTGTGGTCAATGCATCGACGGTGAGTTCTGATGAAATCGCATCGTGGCGTGAGGCCGGTGCCGATGTGACTCGTTTTGCCGCCTGTCACAATTTTTACCCCAAGCCTTATACCGGTTTAGCTCTGGAGGACATTGCTCGGGTGAATCTTCGTCTTGCGGCGCTTGGATTCGAAATCATGGCTTTTGTGCCGGGTGATGCCAACGTTCGCGGGCCGGTATTCGAGGGACTGCCGACGGTCGAGGCGCAGCGCGGTCGCGCGTCAAAGGTTGCTCTCAATATGCTTGAGCTTGCACATGGCGCCGATTGCGACATTGTGTTGGTCGGCGACCCCGATCTTTCCGATGCGGGCTGGGCGCAGTTTGCTCAAGTTTCCGCCGGATACGTGGACCTGCAATGCGAGCTTGAGCCCGGTTATGCCTATGTGCGCGGGCAGATTCCTCACGACCGGCCCGACTCGAGCACCCTCATCTTTAGGTCTCAGGAGTCGCGCACGACGCTTAAACCGGATTCCGTGCCGATGGATGCCGGTGCCGGCCTGTCGCGAAAGACGGGGTCGATCGCTGTGAGCAATAGCGGCTATGGGCGCTACGAAGGCGAGCTTGAGATTGCGCGAGTCGATCTTCCCGGTGACGAGCGCATGAACGTTGCGGGCCATATCACGCCCGAGGCAATGGAGCTGCTGCCGTTCATCAAACGCGGATTCGGGGTACGGTTCGTTTAGCGTGTGACCCGTGGGCTACAATTGGCCCATCATACGAAGGCGCCTCGTGTGGCGTGTGCCTGCGTTGGCCGATCTATATTCGGAGGATTCCCATGACCGTACTGTTTGTTGAATATCCCAAGTGCTCGACCTGTAAGAAGGCCAAGGCATGGCTGGACGAACACGGGGTAGAGTATATCGACCGCGATATCGTTTTGGACAATCCCGCGGCTGATGAGCTTGCGACCTGGATTGCTCGTTCGGGACTGCCGGTGCGGCGCTTCTTTAATTCGTCGGGCATGAAATATCGAGAGCTGGGCCTGAAGGCACGTCTAGATGCGGGCATGACGGATCGGGAGTGCTACGAGCTGCTGGCGACCGACGGCATGCTGGTCAAGCGTCCGCTGTTGGTGGGCGACGACTTTGCGATTCCCGGCTTTAGGGAAGCAGCTTGGACCGAGGCGCTGCTGTAGCGGCTGCGGAAAGTGCGACCCGTTTTGAGCGCTCGGGGTGGGACGTGTTTTCCATCGGAGGGCTCGCTCGGCTCAATCCTTGAGCTGCGCCCATTCGTGCGGATCGTAGACCTTTACGTGCTTGTTGGGCTTGCCGCTCCAGTACTCCTCGTCCATAAAGGGCAGATATGCCTGAACACCGGGGCAGATAAAGGGAATCCGCTGCTGTTGCAGTCGCTCGCGCTGTCGCTGCTCCAGGTGCGCCTCGGATATGACAGTCGGCATACCGGACAGCTCGACGAGGCTTGCCTGGATTCGCTTAAGGTCGGGGAGTCCCGCGTGCCATGACATCCGCATGATCAAAAAGGATGCACGGCGGTATTTTGCCTGCATCACCGTGATGGCGGGGCGCAGAGTGGGATGGATTTTGTCCCGTTCGGGCCAAAGGTCAGCAGTGATCTCGAGGCCCAGGGTCTCCCATAGGTAATCAAGCTCTTCGTCCATGGCGCCTCGATATCTACGTGATCATTGATACTTCGATTGTGTTGCCTGGTGCTATCGTTTTCGCGGTAAAATCTGCCAACGGTTGACGGCTACCGCTCGCGGCGTTTTGCCCTTCGTGTGCAGCGGTCGACTTCACAGGTCCTTCACGTGTTGGCCGTATTTGACTGAATTTCAAAAAAGTCAAAATTGGGGCTTGCGTCACGGCCGGACTTCCCGTATATTTCTTTCTTGCGCAAAGGCACAGCCGAGCGCAGCGATGCAGTCATTGGGATGTCGTCTAATGGCAGGACAGCGGATTCTGGTTCCGTCAATGGGGGTTCGACTCCCTCCATCCCAGCCATTGCATTTGCTACATATGGCCCGTTCGTCTAGCGGTTTAGGACGCCGCCCTCTCAAGGCGGAGATCACCAGTTCGAATCTGGTACGGGCTACCAAAATTGAACGCCCGGGCCTCGTAAGAGACCCGGGTTTTGTGTATTGACCGATATTTAAGGCGCGCGTTGAGTCTGCCGCCCGGACCGAGGAGATGTCATGGACCTGCCTATCAGCTTGGAAGACATCACGTATGCCGAGAACTATCTGGCGCAGGGCGACCTGGCTACGGCGACGCCGCTGCTTGAGCGTCTAGTGGAGCTCGCCGAGGAGTATATCGACGCTGAATGCAAGACGGAGGAGAAGCGCCAGTACTTTAGCTTCGACAGCAAGTTTGAGCGCCTGGCCTATCGCCGCGTGGAGAAGGATCCGCGCGAGCTGGTGCAGGTCGAGGTTCCCTTTGACCGCCTGTACTCCGACATGGCGTTTGCCTACATTCGCCAGCAGGATTATGTGAGTGCTCGCAATGCCCTGATGCAGGCCGTGCGTTGGGATCCCATGAACTGCAACTATCGCTTGGACTTGGCCGAGCTGTTCCGCGCGCTCGAGGACAAGCAGGAGTGGGCATCGCTCTCGTTCTCGGTGCTGGAGCGCGCGAGCGATGGTAAGTGCGCCGCACGCGCCTACACCAACTTGGGTCAGTACTTCTTGGAGCCCGAGACCGAGAACATTTCGGCTGCCGTGGGCTGCGCGCGTCTGGCGCTGCGCCTGGCGCCCAACGATGCGCATACGACGCGCCTGCTCAACAAGATCCATACCACCTATCCGGATGCCGCGGACGAGAGTGACGACCATGTGATGGGTGAGCTCGCCCTGCAGGGCGTGCCGACCTCGCCTTCGGCCGAGATCGCCATCTGTCTGATCATGTGTGCGACCGACGCTGCGAGTGACGGCGACAAGCAGGAAGCTACGCGCCTGACGGTCCGTGCCCGCGACCTGGTGGGCGAGGAGGCATGCGCGGCGATTATCAAGCTGGTGCGCGAGAGCGATGCCGAGCTCAATGCCGAGCGCAAGGCAAAGCGCGAGGCTGCGGGCTCAAACGCCGATGGTGCCAAGGAGGCCGGCGATGCCCAGTAAGCGCGAGCGCAAGCTCATTTCCAAGAATCGCTCGGCACATCACGAGTACTTTATCGATGAGACGTTTGAGTGCGGTATTGAGCTGAGCGGTACCGAGGTCAAGTCGATTCGCGAGCGCGCGTGCCAGATTACCGATACCTTTGCACTGATTCGTGGCGGGGAGTGCTGGCTCGTCGGCCTGCATATCCACCCTTATAGCCATGGTGGCGTGTGGAATCGCGATCCCGACCGTCGGCGCCGTCTGCTGCTGCACCGCAAGGAGATCGACTTTCTTGACGGCAAACTTCGCAACCGTGGTTATGCGCTGGTTCCGTTGGAGCTCTACTTTAATACCGACGGTCGCGTAAAACTGCTGCTGGGTCTGGGTCGCGGCAAGAAGCTCTACGACAAGCGCGAGGACATGGCCAAGCGTGATGTCCAACGCGAGATCGACCGCGCCCTCAAGGAACGCAACCGCTGACCGTCCTTCATAAGTTGCGGTGGAATACGGACTGTTTTGCCTGTTTGAGGGGCTATTCAGTCCCTATTTCACCGCAACTGCGGGTGTCTCATCTTTCTTACTGTTCTGACACATATGTTTCAAAGGCGGCGTCCGTTATGGGCGCTGCCTTTTTTGTGGGTACATACATCCATGAGGTTCCAACCCGAGCTAGGGGAGTGATCGTTATGGACAAAACTGCGTTCTTTACCATGCCGAGCGGTCTGTACGTGGTGAGCGCCGCGGCAGACGGGCTGCGCGCCGGCTGCGTTATCAACACAGCGGTGCAGGTGACGTCCATGCCGCCGCGCATTTCGGTTGCCGTGAACAAGGACAACGTCACCTCGGGCGTCATCGCATCGGCCAAAGCGTTCGCGCTGACTGTGATCGATCAGACCGCCGACATGCTCTATATCGGCAACTTTGGGTTCCGCACCAGCAGCGATTATGACAAGTTTGCCAAATACGAGACCCGCGAGACGGCTCTGGGCATGCCCTATGTGCCCGAGCACGCGACGGCCTTGTTTAGCTGCCGTTTGATCGACACTGTGGATGCGGGCACGCATCTACTGTTTATCGGCGAGGTCGAGGATGCCGAGCGCCTGAGCGACGAGACGCCGCTCACCTACGATTACTACCATAAGGTCCTGAAGGGCAAGACGCCTCCGAAGGCGTCCTCGTATCAAGGCTAGAAATGTTTTAAAAATACTTGCATTATATTATTGAGAATCTATACTAATAGATGAAGTACATCACCGGTCGCGTTCGAGAGGAGAACATCATGGCTGAGGAGAAGAAGACGTATAAGTTCGTGTGCATCGTTTGCGGTTACGAGGTTGAGGTCGATACGCCCGAGCTGCCCGAGGATTACGTGTGCCCGGTCTGCGGCGTCGGTCCCGATCAGTTTGAGCTCGTCGAGGAGTAGCTCGTCGGCACTCGGCTTGTATCAACGCATAGCTCTGTCCAAGGGCCTCGGTCGAATTCTCGGCCGGGGCCCTTTTCCTCCGTCCCCAAGGGATCACGGTTGCTGTTGGCCGATCCTGTCTGTTGTGAGTCCGGCCGACCTTTTGTCTCGATCTGTAACATCTAGCAGTGAAAACGGGGTCTACGTGTTACAGATTGAGACAAACGGAGCTATCCCTCGGAATGATCTCGATCTGTAACATCTAGACATCAAAAGCGGGTCTTCCTGTTACAGATCGAGACATTTGCCTGGGTAGGTGTCCCGCCCCATTACATCCCTGTCAACAACACGACATCGAGAATCGTCACGATGACACCGATCCCTACGAGCAGCGCGTTGAGCGGGCGCGAGTTGGCGTATTTACCCATGACGCGGGGCGAACTGGTGAGTCGTATGAGCACAAAGACCGTAATCGGCAGCTGAAGCGACAGCAGTGCCTGACTCCAAATGAGACCCTCAAAAGGATTCGGGACGACCAGGCACGCCGCCACTGCTCCGGCGAAACAGGCCGCCACCCCGACCGAGGAATGTCGGTCGTGGATGTCGTATTCCTCGTCGAACATGCCCGCAGTGATGGTTCCCGCCGCCATGCCCGCTGTCACGCTGCTCGATAATCCCGCGAACAGCAGCGCTACCGCAAAGATGGTCGAGCTCGCCGGGCCCAAGATGGGGGAGAGCGTGGCCGCTGCGACGGTGAGGTCGTCTACGACCATGCCGTGCGCAAAGAAGGTCGTTGCGGCCAGGATGACCATGGCCGAGTTGATTGCCCAGCCCACGCCCATCGAAAAGAGCGTGTCGAAGAGCTCGTAGCGCAGACGTTCTTCGATAACCTGCTCGCCTTGGCCTTCGAAGTGCATGGATTGGATGACCTCGGAGTGCAGAAAAAGGTTGTGTGGCATAACGACCGCACCCAGGACGCTCACGATAATCGCGGCAGAGCCAGTGGGCATACTAGGCGTGATCCAGCTTGCGGCGGCTTGCGGCCAGTCGACCTTGACTAGTGCAAGCTCGGCCAAAAACGAGAGTCCTACCACGCCTACGAAGGCGATGATCCAGCGTTCGGCATGCTTGTAGGAGTTCGTCATGAGCATCGCCATCGATACTGCCGCCACGATGACGCAGCCCGCGCGTACGGGCAGCCCAAAGAGCATTTGAAGGGCAATCGCGCCACCCAGGACTTCGGCCATGGCGGTGGCGACAGTCGCGAGATAGGCACTGGCGAGTACCGTGCGTCCAACGAAGCGGGGGAGGTAACGTGTCGTGGCCTCGGCAAGGCAGGCGCCCGTGGCGATACCCAGGTGCGCCGCGTTGTGCTGCAGCACAATGAGCATAATCGTGGACAGCGTGACGATCCACAGCAGCGCGTAGCCAAACTGCGAGCCCGCGGCCATATTGGAGGCCCAGTTGCCCGGGTCGATAAAGCCGACGGTCACGAGCAGCCCGGGGCCGATATGCCGCGCAATGTCTAGGCCTCCGTGACCGCCGGTGCGCCGGGAACCAAAGTGTTGTTTGAGATGGTTGAGCATGGTGCGCTCCTGTGTATGGGCGGCGTGACGTCACATCTGGGCCGTGCGGCGCCACGCGTCGGTTTTGGGTTGGGGCTACTTGTGTGCTTTGCCCTGATTGGCCACGGCGTCGATCTTGGCGGCGATGGTCGCCGGGTCGCCGATGTAGCGCTTGTCGAGGACGTTGAAATCGGTGTCGAAGGTGTAGACGAGCGGCACGCCGGTGGGGATGTTGACCTTGAGGATCTCCTCGGGCGTGAGGTGCTCGAGCTTCATGACGAGTGAGCGCAGGGAGTTGCCGTGTGCGGCGATGAGTGCGCGCTTGCCGGCGAGCATCTGGGGGCGAATCTCGTCTTCGAAATAAGGCCAGGCGCGGGCGATCGTGTCCTTGAGGCACTCGGTATAGGGCAGCTGATCGGGCGCGACATCACGGTATTGCTCCTGGGTGTGGGGATCGCGCGCGTCGTCCGGCTCGAGTGCCGGCGGGCAGACATCGAAGGAGCGGCGCCAGATGAGCACCTGCTCGTCGCCGTGCTCCGCTGCGGCATCGGCCTTGTTGAGACCCTGCAACGCTCCGTAGTGGCGCTCGTTGAGCTTCCAGGATTTGATGACGGGCAACCACTCGCGATCCATTTGGCCGAGCACGATGTCGAGGGTGTGAATTGCGCGCTTGAGACGCGAGGTGTAGCAGACGTCGAAGTCGAAGCCCGCTTCTTTGAGGGCTCGACCGCCTGCTGCGGCTTCTTCGCGGCCCGTGTCGGTGAGTTCTACGTCGGTCCAGCCGGTGAACAGGTTGAGTTTGTTCCACTCGGATTCTCCGTGACGGATAAGGACAAGTTGCATTGTCTGTCGGTCTGCTCGGTGCGCCATAGGGGCCTCCTTGATCTGGCACGGTGTGCGTGCCGTTTGCTTGACGCCGCAAAGGATACCCGTTTTAGGCCAAAAAGTTAACCGAGACTAACAAAATTGTTGTATTTGAATAGGATGGTGAAAGGGGGGCTGCCGAAATGTCTCGATCTGTAACAACTAGGGATGGAAATTGGGCCTAGGTGTTACAGATCGAGACAGGAAGAAATGGTCCTATGGAAAATCTCGATTTGTAACAGCTGGCCGCCAAAACCGGCCCTTCGTGTTACAGATCGAGACAAACCAAAACCGTCCCGCAGAAAATCTCAATCTGTAACATCTAGGCGCCAAAATCGGTTCCTCCTGTTACAGATTGAGATGTTTGAAGCGGTGAGCTTACAAGCCGAACTTGGGCGCCTTGTTGCCGCCCTTGAGGTCTGCGGTGTCGAGTCGCATCATGCAAAAGTCTGCGTGGCCCTCGTTTCCAGAATAATTCAAAGGGGTTGGATGCATATGTGCCGGCCGTCCCTGCACTAAAACGTGTACGTCAGCCTCCAAAGATGTCAAATTTCGACATGTTTGGAGGCTGACGTACACGTTTGATAGCAAGACGTTGATGGCCGGTGTGCGTTACGCGATTGTTTCGAAACGGGCGGGAAACACAACGGGCCGGCGATGCACCTAGTATGCCTAGTCAACTGACTGTCTAATAGCTAGGGGAGGATCGCGATGCAGGCAGATTCCGCTCAACAGCAGGGCCTTTATCGCCCCGAATTCGACCACGATGCATGCGGCATCGGCGCGCTTGCCGATATCAACGGCGAGCGCCATCACCAGATCCTGGACGACGCACTGTCCATTCTGGTCAACTTGGAGCACCGCGGCGGCACGGGACTCGAGAAGAACACCGGCGACGGCGCCGGCATCCTGTTCCAGGTTCCGCATCACTTTTTCCGTAAAGAGGCCCAAAAGTGCGGCCAGATTCTGCCGGCAGAGGGCGACTATGGCGTGGCCATGCTGTTCTTCCCGCAGGACGGCAAGGGCGTAGAGGATGCCCGTCGCGTGTTTGAGGAGGGCTGCGCCGAAGCCGGCGTTCCGCTGCTCTTTTGGCGTGAGGTGCCGGTCGACCCGCACGACCTGGGCGAGACGGCCCGCGCCTGCATGCCTACCATCCTGCAGGCCTTCCTGGGCCGTCCGGACGACACACCCGCCGGTGATGCCTTTGAGCGCCGCCTATACGTGTGCCGCCGCACCATCGAGAAAAAGGCCGACGCCGAGTTCGCCTTGCGCGACAAGATTTTCTATGTGTGCTCCATGAGCTCGCGCACTATCGTGTACAAGGGCATGCTTGTGGCCACGCAGATGCGCCGCTTTTTCATCGACCTCAACGACGCCGCCGTCAAGACGGCCGTAGCGCTCGTCCACTCGCGCTACTCCACCAACACCACGCCCAGCTGGGAGCGCGCGCACCCCAACCGCTTTATCATCCACAACGGTGAGATCAACACCCTCAAGGGTAACGTCAACTGGATCCGCGCCCGCGAGCCTAACCTGTACAGCCCCGTGCTACAGCACGATCTTGAGCGCGTGATGCCCATCATCAACCGCGAGGGCTCCGATTCCGCGATTTTGGACAACGTGCTTGAGTTTTTGGTCATGAACGGTCGCCCGCTCACGCGTGCCGCGTCCATGCTGCTGCCCGAGCCGTGGGACCACAACGACAATCTGAGCGAGGAACGCCGCGCCTACGACGCCTACCAGTCCATGCTCATGGAGCCGTGGGATGGCCCGGCGGCCATCGCCTTTACCGACGGTCGCACGCTGGGTGCCGCCCTCGACCGTAACGGCCTGCGTCCCGCCCGCTACTATGTGACGCGCGACGGTCGCTTTATGCTGGCAAGCGAGGTGGGCACCATCGAGGTGAGCCCCGAGAACATCCTGACGAGCGGCTGTCTGGGGCCGGGCCAGATGCTCGAGGTCGACTTTGCCCGCGGGCGCGTCATCTACAACGACGAGCTGCGCGCCCGTTACGCCAAGGAAAAGCCCTACCGCGACTGGATTGCCGAGGAGACGCTGACCGTCGACGCGCTCGATGAGCCCGTTGCGGCAACGCCCGCCGAGGACGCCGAGGTGCCCGCCGCCGTGCGCATGGCTAAGCTCGGGTATCACTGGGATGATGTTGACGAGGTCGTGCGTCCCATGGCCCAGCAGGGCAAGGCGCCGCTTGCCTCGATGGGCATCGATGCGCCGCTGGCCTGCCTGTCCAAGAAGACACGCTCGTTCTTTGACTACTTCTATCAGCTGTTCGCCCAGGTCACAAACCCGCCCATCGACGCCCTACGCGAGCATATGGTCACCTCGACCACGCTCTACCTGGGCAACCACGGCAACCTGCTCGAGGATTCCCGCACGGCCTGCCAGCTGGTGCGTTTGGAGCGCCCGTTGCTCAACGAGGAGGAGTTTGACCGCATTTGCGCCATCGACCGCGTGGGCTTTAAGACTCGTCGCTTCCGTGCCGTCTACCGCCGCGACGCCGGCGAGGGCGCACTGCAGGCTGCGCTCAAGCAGCTTGCCGAGGACGTTGAGGCTGCGGTCCGCAACGGCGTGAACATCGTGGTGTTGAGCGATCGTGCCGCTGCGGGCGAGGTGCCCGTGCCGTCGCTGCTTGCCGTGGGCTGCGTGCACAACCACCTGATCCGCGCTGGCGTGCGCACCTTTGCCGATATCGTGGTGGAGTGCGGCGACGCCGTGTCTCCGCACGACTTTGCGGCGCTGGTGGGCTACTCCGCGAGCGGTATCTATCCGTACAATGCGCATGCGTGCATCCGCGACTTGGCGGCACGCGGCGATTTGGACGTGACGGCCGAGCAGGGCATCGCCAACTACAACAAGGCCGCGACGGCCGGCGTAGTCTCTATCATGTCCAAGATGGGCATCTCCACGGTGCAGAGCTACCATTCGGCGCAGATCTTCGAGGCCGTGGGCTTTACGCCGGAGTTCGTCAACGCGTACTTCGTCGGCACGGTGAGCCGTGTGGGCGGCATGGGCGTCGAAGACGTCGAGCGCGAGCAGAATGAGCGCTATGACGCCGCGCTCGCCATTCTTAAGAGCCCGGCTCCCGATCAGTTGCCCACACTGGGCCTGACCAAGTGGCGCCCGTTCGGTGGTGAGGATCACCTGATCGACCCCCAGACCGTCTACCTGCTGCAGACCGCCTGCCGTGAGGACAGCTACGACACCTTTAAGGAGTACAGCGCCCGCCTGCACCGCACCGGTCGTGCCGTGCGCCTGCGCGACCTGCTGGACTTTGATGCCAGTGGCCGCACCCCGGTGGCACTCGACGAGGTCGAGCCCGCGCTCAACATCGTCCGCCGCTTTAATACCGGCGCCATGTCGTATGGCTCCATCAGCAAAGAGGCGCATGAGTGCATGGCCATCGCCATGAACCGCCTGCACGGCCGTTCCAACTCCGGCGAGGGCGGTGAGGACCCGCGTCGCGAGACCCCGCTGGCTAACGGTGACTCAAAGAACTCCGCCATCAAGCAGGTGGCAAGCGCACGCTTTGGCGTGACGAGCCGCTACCTGTGCGGCGCCTTCGAGATTCAGATCAAGATGGCCCAGGGCGCCAAGCCCGGCGAGGGTGGCCACCTGCCCGGCAAGAAGGTCTACCCCTGGATCGCTGAGGTCCGTCAGTCCACGCCCGGCATCGGCCTGATCTCGCCTCCGCCGCATCACGACATCTACTCCATCGAGGACCTGGCGGAGCTTATCTTCGACCTTAAGAACGCCAATCCCGGTGCGCGCGTGTCGGTCAAGCTGGTCAGCGAGGCCGGCGTCGGCACCATCGCTACCGGCGTGGCCAAGGGTGCCGCCGACAAGATTTTGATCAGCGGTCACAATGGCGGCTCAGGTGCCGCTGCGCGCGACTCTATCTGGCATGCGGGCCTGCCGCTGGAGCTTGGCCTTGCCGAGGCCCAGCAGACGCTGCTGCAAAACGGCCTGCGCTCGCGCGTGGTGCTCGAGGCCGACGGCAAACTCATGGACGGCACCGACGTCGCTGTCGCCTGCCTGCTGGGTGCCGAGGAGTTTGGCTTTGCGACTATGCCGCTCATCTCCATGGGTTGCCTCATGCAGCGCGACTGCCAGCAGGATACCTGCCCGGCCGGCATCGCGACGCAAAACTGCCGCCTGCGTCACGGCTTCCGCGGCAAGCCCGAGCACGTTGAGCACTTTATGCTCTTTGTTGCCGAGCAGCTGCGCGAGATCATGGCGAGCCTGGGCTTCCGCACCGTCGACGAGATGGTCGGCCATCCCGAGTGCTTGCGCCAGATCGAGGTCCCGGGCAACCGTAAGGCCAACCTGCTCGATCTGTCGCCCGTGCTGGCGAGCGCGACCTGTGAGTTCGGTGCCCATATTCCGGGCGCCGACGGTCGTCACTTCCTGCCGCAGATGGCCGCGGACAGCGAGCTCGACAAGACGCTCGACTCCACGTTGTTTGTGCCCTATACGGCCGATGCCCGTGCGCACCTGCGCCCGATTCGCTTCCGCGCCGATATCGCCAACGTCAACCGCTGCGTGGGCACTATCCTGGGCAACGCGGTGACCAAGGCGCATCCCGAGGGTCTGCCCGCCGGCTCCATCACCATCGATTGCGATGGTTCGGCCGGTCAGAGCTTTGGCGCCTTCCTGCCGCGCGGCATTACGCTCAACGTGTGCGGTGACGCCAACGACTACTTTGGCAAGGGCCTTTCGGGCGGCGAGGTGTCGGTGCGCCCCAACCCGCATGCGACCTACAAGTTCGACGAGAACATCATCGTGGGCAATGTTGCGTTCTTTGGCGCTACGAGCGGCCGCGGCTTCATTAACGGTCTGGCCGGCCAGCGCTTTGGCGTGCGCAACTCCGGTGCCACCGTGGTGGTCGAGGGCTGCGGCAACCACGGTTGCGAGTACATGACGGGTGGCCTGGCGCTCATCCTGGGCGAGGTCGGGCAGAACTTCGCTGCCGGTATGACGGGTGGCGTGGCCTACGTCTTTGACCAGTACGGCACGCTCGATGCCCGCGTGAACCACGAGAGCGTTGAGCTCAAGGCCCCGACTGCCGGCGAGCTGGCGCAGATTCGCGAGCTCATCCAGGAGCACGTGGACGCGACGCAGAGCCCGCGCGGCATTAAGCTGCTCTACAGCTTTGAGACGATGAGTAAGCACTTTGTGAAGGTCATTCCGACCGAGTATGAGCGCGTGCTGGCGATTGTCGCCGCCGCCGAGGCCGTCGGCAAGACGCATGCGCAGGCCGAGGAGCTGGCGTTTGACATCGTGACCGGTCGCGCGAGTGCCGCGGATGTCGCTCGCTTCGATATTGCGGGCAGTGCTGCGGGTGCTGCGTCCGTGGCCGCCAGCTCTGTTGCTTCGACCAAGAAGGAGGCGTAAGTGCCATGGGTAAGCCCGGTGCTTTTCTTGATATCGATCGCGTGGCCCACGAGCTTCGCCCCGTGGAGGAGCGCAGCCGTGATTTTGGTCCCCTGTATGTGGAGCTCGACGACGACGCACGTCGCGCCCAGGCGAGCCGCTGCATGATGTGCGGCGTGGCGTTTTGCCAGATGGGCGCGAGCTTTGGCAAGGCACGTCCGAGCGGCTGCCCGCTGCACAATTTGATTCCCGAGTGGAACGAGCTGGTGTACCGCGGCCGCTGGGATGAGGCTGCCGAGCGCCTGTCGCTCACCTCGCCCATGCCTGAGTTCACGAGCCGCGTGTGCCCGGCGCTGTGCGAGGCCGCGTGCAACCTGGGTTCGGTCGATGGCCAACCCACGACGATCCATGACAACGAACGTGCGATCAGCGACCATGAGTGGGCAAACGGTGGCCCGCGCCGCTTTGAGCCGGCGGGGGAGGGCGCACCCACGGTTGCCGTGGTGGGCTCCGGTCCTGCTGGTCTGGTGGCAGCATGGGAGCTTGCGCGTCGTGGCGCCCGCGTGACGGTGTTTGAGCGCGACGACCGCCCCGGCGGCCTGCTCATGTACGGCATTCCCAACATGAAGCTCGAGAAGTCTGTGGTCGAGCGCCGCGTGGCACTTATGCGCGAGCTGGGTATTGTGTTCGAGCTGGGCGCCGACGTGAGCGATCCCAAGGTTACCGCCAGGCTCGACGACTTTGACGCCGTCGTGGTGGCTGCCGGCGCCCGTGCTCCGCGTGGGATTTCGGCTGCGAACATTGATGCCCCGGGCGTGGTGTATGCCGTGGACTACCTGACGGCTTCGACCGTCTCGGTGCTCGATGGCGGCGAGCCCGCCATCGACGCGCGCGGCCTGGACGTCGTGGTCATTGGCGGTGGCGATACCGGCAACGACTGCGTGGGTACCGCGGTGCGTCAGGGCGCGCGCAGCGTGCGCCAGTTTGAGTTCTTGCCGGCTGCGCCCGATAAGCGCGCGGCGAACAACCCCTGGCCGCAGTGGCCCAACGTTAAGAAGACCGACTACGGCCAGCAGGAGGCTATCACTGCGATGGGTGGCGAGATGCGTGCCTGGGGCGTGGATACGCTCGAGGTGCTGCTGGACAAGAAGGGTGCGGCTGCGGGTCTGCGCGTGGTCGATCTGGACTGGTCGGCGGGAAAGCCCGAGCGCATCGCGGGCTCTGAGCACGAGGTGCCTGCGCAGCTGGTGCTCATCGCCTGTGGCTTTACAGGCCCGGAACACGGTGTGTTCGATGCAGTGAGCGTGCCTGTTGCCACCGCTGGTCGTCCGCTGCCGGTGATGGCTGCCGAGGGCTCGCATCTCGCGGCTCGCACGGAGGGTGTCGCCGCGGATGCCGCGCCGGTGTATGTGGCGGGTGATGCCCGCAACGGCAGCTCGCTCGTGGTGAACGCTATGGCCGATGCCCTGGCCTGCGCTGCCGAAGTCGCCGACGCGCTGGAGCTGTAAAGTAGTCACGGAGATATTCAACAATCGAATCGGCAAGGGCTGTCCCTAACTGCCGGCACAAAAGGAGCGTCCCTAAGTGCCGGCAGTTAGGGACGCTCCTTTTCTGTCGGCATTCGGGGACACTCCTTGCGGATTTGCGAGCGATTTGCTTGTTTGTCGACGTACGGGTGTTCATTTGCCGACTTCTTGGGCTGTGGTCACCTGTTGTTTCTGTGGTGGCTGCGGGTATCTGGCTCAAAAGGGCGGGTGTGCCGTCTATGTTTACCTGCGGTTTTGTTGCAGTGCGCATTTTCGGTCAAGCATCCCGTCAAGTGTTTGGTCAGCAGTTGGTTTGCAGCCGGAGGCCTATTTTGTCCGTGCTGATAGTGGCTGCCCACCCTCCTCGTAAGCTCAAATTGAGGTTCATCAGTTTGAGGAGGATGCCATGACTGACCACGCTTTTGACCGAGCAGAGCTGGCTGAAGCCGTCGGCAACGATATTGCCGACATGGCCCATTTTTGGATGCTGCGGAAGTTTCAGTTTTTGGAGCCGGCGCGCGAACAGTTCGAGATCATTGTTGACCCGTGGCTCAGCTATTGCACCGAGCCTTCGCAAAACGAAATCATGGCCTACAACATGGCATTTACCGATTGGCTGCTCTTCGGGCGCCCCTATCGCCATGGCAAGACGCTGCTCGAGCTGTATGTTGACGAGCCGCCGGCATCGCTTTCGCCTGCCTCGCTCAAGCGGCTCGAGCAGGTACGCGACACGCAGTATTTCTCGCGCTTTGGCATTTTGGACAAGGATCCTGCGAACGGCATGGTTGCGCTGAAGGATACGCGCACCGACCGTCGCTTTGATGTCTACGACCCGCATATCGTGCAAAAGGAGCATTGGAGCGACGGCGCGATTGCGGTGCGCCTCGCCTGCGTCGACGATGTCTGGCTGGCGGCGGGACAGCTCTATCTGTATGACATCGCGCGCCTGAACGACACGGCGGTCGACGGGCCGGGTGCGGTGCATCCGGAGGACCTGCGGGATGGCTTTGACACCTCGTGCATCAGCTTCTTCTTGCGTCTGGTCCGCGACATCATGGGCGCCCAGGGGCGGTACGTAAAGTCGCTCATTATTTACGAGCAAGAATGGGAGTAGGGGATGGGCGGTTGTCGCCTGCCTCGCCTTCTGCCTTTATGTCTCGATCTGTAACGTTTGGGGACAAAAAACCGGTCTACCTGTTACGGATCGAGACGAATGCTTGGGCGCCGCTGGTTTGTCTCAATCTGTAACGTTTAGGGGTCTGGAGAACGGTTTACTGTTACAGATCAAGACATTTGTCGGCGGAGGCAACGGTGACGATGGTTCATTTGTCCGATGTGGTGGTGATGGAAGTGTCTAATACCGTTTTCAAGCACAAGCATACGACTCGCAACACGTTGGCGCGGAATAGGATGCTCGCGCGACTCACGGAGGCGACCGAGCAAGGTGCGCTGCTCGCAACGCATGACAATGCCGAGCTCATGTGGCTACGGCGTCATGTGGGAACCGATGATATTGCGGAGCCCGAGCCGTATTTGTTCTGCTTTCAACATGATTGGGGTGTACTGACGCCGGCGGAGCGAGCGCTGCGTACCATCAAAGGGCTTGCAGAGTTTCATCCCGATTGGGCGTTTTGGGGTTATGACGCGGCACTTTTGTGGGGTCTGGAGGTGCCGAATGATCTGCTTGGGCCACGATATCTTGTTAAGACAGGTTGCTCGGTGCCGCTGAGTGCAGGATGTCGGCTGTTGCGTCCGCAGGCGGCGGGCGCACTTGAACAAGTCGACGGCGTGCAGGCGACGTCGTTTTGGCGCACGGTGGAGGATTGCTTGCTGCGTGCGCCGTTCTCCTACGGGTTGGCGATTGCCGATTCTGCATTGAGGGCAAGGGGCGTATCGCGCGATGACCTGTGCGAGTGTCTCCGCTCCGATTGCGAGGGCAGGCGCGGGTATCGCAGGGCGCAAGTGATTGCGTCATATGCGGACGGCTTGTCCGAAAACGGCGGCGAGTCTCGCTTTCGGGCGTTCTTTATTGCATACGGTTTTCCGGTGCCAGAGTTGCAGGTGGAGTTTCGCGACCCGCTTGATCAGAGCCAAGTGTTTCGCGTCGACTATTTTTGGCGGCTCGAGGACGGGACATGTGTCATCGGCGAGCTCGACGGAAAGGGGAAGTACACCTTGCAGAACAGCGAGGGTCGGGAGTCGGTCGACCCATTCGTGGCAGAGCGTCAGCGGGAATCTCATCTGACAATGCTCGGGCATAAGGTGCTTCGGTTTACGTTTGATGAACTCAAAGACCCGGGGAAGCTGGTCGAGAAAATGAGGCTGGCGGGTATTCCTCGGCAGGCTGAATTGGCTGAGGAGTGGAGATGCCAGTGGTATGGGCGCTGAGAGGTTTTGTCTCGATCTGTAACGTTTAGAGGTTGTTTGAGCTCGTAATTGTTACAGATCGAGACAAGCCGGTGAAACGTCGACCGAATGTCTCGATCTGTAACATCAAGGGGCCTAATAACCCTGTACCTGTTACAGATCGAGACATTTCCCTGGTGCCGCTGGGATGGGACTGCAACGTATTCCGTCCCCCACATCCTCTCTTCCTTCCGTTAACCGATGCGTCTGCAGCAATCCAGCGGGACTAGGTGATAATGGACAAATGTTCAAGTTAATCGTGAGGGAGGAGCTCGATATGGCGACTGCCGATCGTCCCACATTGTTTATCAATGCGACCGTCCTGGATGGTTCGGAACATATGGAGCCGCAGCCCGATATGGCCGTGGCCGTCGAGCGTGGCATCATCACCTGGATGGGGCCGAGTGCTGTGGCGCAGGCTCCGGCGGGGGCCGAGGTCATCGACCTGGCAGGCGCGTACCTCATGCCAGGCCTCATCAATATGCATGTGCATTTGTGCGGCTCGGGCAAGCCGGTCTCGGCCGGCGATGCGGGCGCGCTCATGAAGAAACTCGACAACCCCGTGGGCCGCGCCATCGTTCGCCACATCCTCAAAGGCAGTGCCCAGCAGCAGTTGGCAAGCGGCGTGACTACGGTGCGCGGCGCGGGCGACCCGCTGTTTGCCGATCTGGCCGTGCGCAACGCCATCGACGCCGACAAGTATCAGGGTCCGCGTCTGGTAGCGCCGGGGACGGGCGTCACGGTGCCGGGTGGCCATGGCGCGGGGCTGTTCGCGCAGGTCGCCAATACCCCCGACGAGGCGGCCGAACAGGTGCGCGACCTGTATGCGCGCGGTGCCGACGTCATCAAGCTGTTCGTGACAGGTGGCGTGTTCGACGCGACCGAGGTGGGCGAGCCGGGCGTGCTGCGCATGCCGGTCGATGTCGCCGCGGCGGCGTGCAAGGCGGCGCACGAGGTTGGCCTTCCGGTTATGGCCCATGTCGAGAGTACCGAAGGTGTGAAGGCCGCGCTTCAGGCCGGCGTCGATACGATCGAGCACGGCGCTCCGCTGACACCTGAGATCCTGGAGTTGTACCGCGGCGCCGCGGGAACACAGCTCGAGGGACGTGCAGCGAGTGTGACCTGCACTATTAGCCCGGCGCTGCCGTTTGTGTTGCTCGACCCGGAAAAGACCCATTCGACCGATACGCAAAAGAAGAACGGCGACATCGTGTGCTCGGGCATTATCGAGAGTGCACGTGCGGCGCTGGAAGCCGGCATCAGGGTAGGCCTGGGCACGGATTCGAGCTGCCCGTTCGTGACCCAGTACGACATGTGGCGCGAGGTGGCCTATTTTGCCAAGTACGTGGGCGTGAGCAATGCGTTTGCGCTGCATACGGCCACGCAGGTCAATGCCGAGCTGCTAGGCCTGGGCGATGAGACCGGTGCGATCGAGTGCGGCAAGGCTGCCGATATTCTGGTGACGCGCGAGAACCCGCTCGATGACCTGCGCGCTCTGCGTGAGCCAATGCACGTGATGTGCCGCGGCAACCTTGCGCGCAAGCTCAAGGTGAAGCGCATCCCCGAGGTTGACGCAGAGCTCGACGCGATTATGGCCATGCCGGCAGAGGCGCTGGCCGAGGAGCTGGCTCGCGATGGCGTGGCATAGGTGTGACAAAGGGACGGTCCCTATGCCGCGTTCAAAAAAGCCGAGGTCTCAACACGAGGCCTCGGCTTTTATTTTGTCCTATGGTGTAGCGGCTAGGAGCGCGTTTCCATCTTGGCGTGGCACTTGGGGCAAGTGACGCGGATCTTGCCCTTACCCTTGGGGACGGACAGCATCTGACCGCAGTTGGGGCACTTGAGGTACGCCGTGGTCTTGCGGCCCCTCCACATCTTCTTGGCCGTGCGCTTGGCACGCTCAAAGTCTTCCTTGCTGGTGCCGGCCGCGCGCGAGGCGTTGGCAGCTGCGGCGCCGCCGCCCAAGCTGGCGACGAACTTGCCTAGGCCGGGGACGTTTGCGGTCGCCGTGACAAAGGCCTCGTTCTCCTTGCGGCGCGCGTCGATGTTTTTGGACAGGCCGCGCAGCACGCCGAGCACGATCACGGCGATGGCGATCCAGCTGAGCCACTGGATACGGGCCATCGATCCGATCATCGCGATGACGATGCCGGCAAAACCCATCACGATGGTGAGTTCATCGGCACCATTGCGACCCTTCATAAAGTCATTCATGCAAATTGCCTTTCGTTCGATATGCTGCTCGCCTTTATACCCGATTTAGAGCAAGGGGGACAGGTTAATCTGCACCAAGGTGGTGCAAACGTACCTATCCCCGATACACCAAGATGGTGCAAAGCAGTCTGTCCCCAATGCCCCAATTACTTGGAGAGCTTGTCGACGACGCGTTCGATCTCGGCGAGCTTGGCGGCTTTGAGGTCTTCGTCGCCCGATTCGATTGCCGAAGTCACGCAGCCCTCGATATGCGCCTTGAGCACGTCGGCGTTGATGCGCGCAATGAGCGCCTGCGTTGCCATGAGCTGCGTGGAAATATCGACGCAGTAGCGGTCCTCCTCGACCATCCGCAGGATGCCGTCGATCTGACCGCGTGCCGTCTTGAGCATGCGGGTCACCGATTTATGGTCTGCCATCATGGCGGGTCCTCGTTTCTGGTCGATGGGGTCGAATGCTTCTGGTAGCTGCTACGCGGCGGTCACGGACAGGGCGTGGAACTTCTCGCCGGCGCCCTCGACAGCGGCGGCGAGCTGCTCGGCGGTCACGGTGTCGGCGCACTCCACCTGGACGGTCTGAGTCTCGTGATCGGCGTCGGCGTCGGTCACGCCGGCCACGTTGAGCAACGCCGTCTCGACGGTGGCGTCGCAGTGGCCGCACATGAGGCCGGAAGTCTTGATTGTGTATCGCATGGGTATTCCTCTCTGTTGTGTCGGCTTTCCCAGGCACCCGACCTTGACCTTCAAGCCGTCGCTCGCGTACCAAAGTGCGCGTCGCTCCTCTTTCAGGTCAATCTCTGGCACCTGGAAAACCCGTTCTAAATGGACGTAATGGTGAGCCTATTTTGCCACTTTAGGCTTAAAGGTTCGTAGGCGCAGAGCATTGCTTACGACGCACACGCTCGACAGGCTCATGGCCGCGGCGCCAAACATCGGCGAGAGCTGCCATCCGGTGAGCGGGAAGAACACGCCCGCCGCCAGCGGAATGCCGATGCCGTTGTAGAACAGTGCCCAGAACAGGTCCTGCTTGATGTTGCGGATCGTGGCGCGTGAAAGCTCGATGGCTCGGGCGACGTCCATGAGGTCGCTGCGCATGAGTACCACGTCGGCGCCCTCCTTGGCGATGTCGGCGCCGGTGCCGATAGCAAGGCCCACGTCGGCGCGCGCCAGGGCGGGGGAGTCGTTGATGCCGTCGCCCACCATGGCGACCTTGCCGCCCGCATCCTGCAGTTCGCGCACGTGGCGTTCCTTGTCGGCGGGGAGGACGTCGGCGATGACCTGCTCGCTGCTCAGTCCCACGCGGCGGGCGATGGCCTCGGCCGTCACGCGGTTGTCGCCAGTGAGCATGCGCACATCGACGCCGAGCTTGCGGAGCGCGGCGATGGCCTCGGCGCTCGTCTCCTTGACCTCATCAGCCACGGCGATGGTGCCGACAAGCTCGCCGTTCTTGGCAAAGAACAGCGGCGTCTTGCCCTCGGCGGCAAATTGCTCGGCAAGGCCGGCGGGCACCTTCGCGCCCAGCTCGACCATCAGGCGCACGTTGCCGGCAGCGATGACGTTTTGTCCCTCGCGCGCCGTAACGCCTCGTCCAGGCACGGCGGCAAAGTCCTCGACCGTGCGCGCCACGATTCCGCGCGACTCGCACTCGGCCATGATCGCCTCGGCCAGCGGGTGCTCGCTCGAGCGCTCCAGCGCGGCAGCGAGCTTCAGTAACGCCTTTTCACTCATAGCGGGCGAGCCGTCGGCGCGCGCGACAACCACAATGTCGGTCACGGCCGGCTTGCCGCGGGTGACCGTGCCCGTCTTATCGAGCACCACGGTGCCCACGCTGCGCAGGTTCTCCAGCGCCTCAGCGCTCTTAAACAGAATGCCCATCTCGGCGCCCTTGCCGGTGCCCACCATAATGGCGACGGGCGTGGCCAGGCCGAGCGCGCACGGACAACTGATCACCAGCACGGCGACAGCGGAAGTGAGCGCCTCGTTGATGCTTCCGGTCAGCACCATCCACGCCACAAAAGTTACGGCAGAGATTACAAACACCACGGGCACGAACACGCCGGCGACTTTGTCGGCCATGCGGGCGATGGGCGCCTTGGTGGTGTTGGTGTCCTCCACGAGCTGGATAATCTTGGCGAGCGACGTGTCGGCGCCCACACGCGTGGCGCGGAAGGTAAACGAGCCCGTGCGGTTGACGGTGGCGGCGTTGACGGTGTCGCCGGCGGTCTTTTCCACGGGGATGGACTCGCCGGTGAGCGCACTCTCGTCCACGGCCGAGCTGCCTTCGAGCACCACGCCATCGACGGGGATGGACTCGCCGGGGCGCACGCGCAGGACCTGGCCGGGAAGGATGCTGTCGACATCGACGGTGGTCTCGCTGCCGTCCACCGCCACGACGGTCGCGGCCTTGGGCGCCAGGTCGATCAGCGCCTCGATGGCGCCGCCGGTTTTGGACTTGCTGCGCGTCTCGAGGTATTTGCCCACGGTGACGAGCGACAGGATCGTGCCCGCGCTCTCAAAATACAGATTGTCCATGCCCGTCATCATGGCTTTGTGGACCTGACCCGCGGCTAACTGGTCGGCCATGATGAACATGGCGTAGAGCGACCAGGCGATGGAAGCGGTGGCGCCCACGGCAATAAGGGCGTCCATGGTGGGCGCGCCGTGTGCGAGCGATTTAAACCCGTTGATAAAGTACGCGTCGTTGACATAGACGATGGGGATGAGCAGGACGAACTCGGTGAGGGCGAGCGTCATACTGTGGGTATGGTCGGTGAAAATGCCGGGCAGCGGCCAGCCGAACATGTGTCCCATGCCTATGTAGAACAGCGGAATGAGGAATACGATTGAGACGATGAGGCGGGTGCGCATGGCAGAGGCGGCGGCCTCCAACTTTTTGGTCGGCGACTCCATGTGGGCGGTGCCGGACCTGACTTGCGTGCTGCCGTTTGAGCCGTCGGTACCGTCGCCCGCATCGACGGGTGAGGCCGAGTAGCCCGCGCGGCCGACGGCGGTGCAGATATCGTCGGGGGAGACCTGCGTGGGGTCATAGTCGACCATCATGGAACCGGCGAGCAGGTTGACCGCGACGCTTTGGACGCCGTCGAGCTTGCTCACGGCACGGTCCACGTGCGCCTGGCAGGCGGCGCATGTCATGCCGCCCACGTCGAACTTATCTTGAGCCATGGCTTCTCCTTTCTGTGACGTAGTGTCGGAAATGTTAACCAACCGATACTATACACCCATACCCCCTGGGGGTGTCTAGTACAGAAAGAAATATATGACATTTCGTTACGGATGAGGGCGGCTGCTCAATCGTTGGCAGTCCCTGCCAAACATCTCAATCTGTAACATCTGGTCCAGTTTTTGAGCCGTAACTGTTACAGATCGAGACATTACATCGAGCCACAACTTAACGTCTCAATCTGTAACGCCTGGGGACCGTTTTGCCTGCTAGATGTTACAGATCGAGACAAACCATTCGAGGGTAACCCGAACATCTCGATCTGTAACAGTAAGACAGATATTTGGGTCCTAGATGTTACAGATCGAGACAATCTCGGAGCAGATGCCCCGGCCATACAACGTAAAACGCCGGGGCGCCCGTGTGGTAGACGTCCCGGCGCATGTTAGGCAGGGTTTGCGAAGCGGTGGGAGGGAAGAGAAGCCGTCCTCCCGAAATCCTTACTCCTGACGACGCTTCTTATCGGTCAGGAAGACGCCGGCTGCTACGAGCACGACGCCTCCGATGACAAACGTCTCACCGGCAAGCGCAGTATTGTCGCCTGTGGTGGGAAGTGCCGAGTTGGCGGCCGTCTTGGCGTTGCTGGCAGACGGCTTTCCAGCAACCGGCTTAGCGGCAGCCTGCGTTATCTTGGCCTGCTCGGCCTTCGCCGCCTCTTGCTCCTGGCGGGCGATCTCGTCCTTCAGGGCTTGCTCGGCGGCTACGCGTTTTGCCTTCGCCTCGTTGTAGCCGTTGAGAGCTGCGGCGTAGGCGGGCGTTGCAGCATCAAGGTCTGCCTGAGCGGCATCAAGTGCGGCCTTTGCGTTATGTTCTGCCTGCTTGGCGGCGACGCACTTGGCAAAGAGGGCATTGAGCGTATCGTTCGCGTTTGCGTCAGAGCCAGTAGCAATGCCGTTTTCGACGTTGATGGACTTGAGCTTTCCGAGGGTAGCGACAGCGGCATCTGATGCGGCCTGAGAATTCTCGACCGCTTGCTCGGCGTTCGCGATAGCATCATTTGCCGCACTAAGGGCGACTCCGGCCTCGGTAACTGCTGCGTCGGCGTCCTGCTTGGCCGCCTCGGCGGTGGCAAGATTATCGGCCGCATTGCTCAGGGCGTCGGCATGGGCCTTCTTTGAAGCAAAGTCGTTTTTCGCCGTGGTCAGATCGCTCGCGGCGTGCTCCGCGTTCGCCGCCTTGTCCTCGGCGTTGTCCTTCGCGGTGCCGAGGGCCTGCTTCTTGGTAACCTCGTCGAGCTTCGCCTTTTCGAGAGCACTCTGGGCAGACGTCTGGGCTGCCGTGGCTTCATCAAGCGCCTGATGGGCCTTGTCAGCCTTCTCCTGAGCCGCAGCAACATCGGCTGAATACTTGGCAAGTTCCTTCTTTGCATCTTGCAGAGCCTGCTGCTTTACGAGAGTCTCTGCCTTGGCGTCATCAACCTTCTTCTGACTCTGAGCGGCTTGCTCTTTCGATGCCTTAAGCTCGGCGCGCTTCTGGTTGACGACCTGCTCTGCGGTCGCCACGTTGCTTTGGGCGGCTTTGACCTGGTCTTCGGCTTCGGCAACTTTTCCGTTTGCTTCGGCGAGCTTCTGCTCTGCCTGGGCGACCGTGGCAGCGGCATCGGCCACGTTGCCATTTTCGGTGGCAAGGTTGCTGTTCGCGGTATCAACGCCTTCTTGCTTTTGAGCGACGAGGGTCTCTGCTACCTTTACGGCATCGGCTTTCGATGCCGCTGTATTGCGCTTTTGCTCAAGGTCTGTCTTTGCGGCGGCGAGTTTTTCGCTGGCTTTGGAAAGACTCAGCTGATACTGATCGAAGAGACTCTCGAGTTCATCGATTGAGTATTCTTTCTCGTGCGAACCGTAATTGTTGTCGATCTCCAACACGAATACATACGGAAAAAGGGTTCCGCGCGAGTTGATGCCGTATCCCATGGTTTTGGCGTTAGGTTGTACGATATTCAGATAATGGCCGACGGTGCCAAAGCCTACGTGTTGTTTTCCGAATTCGGTGCCGTGGCTCCAAAAAGTTGCCCAAGCATCCTTGGGGGCAATTTCGCCAAGGCCGGCTTCCGCTGCGGCATCGTCAAATATTTTCTTTTCGCCATCAACCCATTGGTGCGCGATGTTTTCTTTAGTGCTGAAGTTCCAAGCGGCATTTTCAAATCCGTGATAGTCTGAATGCCCCTTCGTTGTGTCAGAGTAATTGGAATCAGACTGAGCGATTGCCATTTGCTCTGCCGTCACCTTAAGCTCGCTAAGGCCGACGCTTTTGCGATATTCATTAATTTCGCGCAGCTTGCCAAACGAAAGCTTGGCGTTGTCGAGTGACGTGCCGTCTTTTTTATCGCCAATGGTCGTCGGGTTTTTATCGCTCTGCCTATAGATGATGTTTGCAGCGTCGTTGGCACCGATGAACTGGTAGAAGCCGATGACGCTCTGCGCCTCCGCCGTCATTGCCTTATCGGTTGCCGCCTTGCACGTATCATATGCTTTCTGTGCATCGATAACGGCTTGATCGGCGGCCGCCTGGTTTGCCTTGGCAGTTTCGAGCGCCTTGTCTGCCTGCTCCTTCTCGGCTTTTGCCTGGTCGACTTGTTTCTGAGCGGCCTTTGCCTTCTCCAGTTCGGTAGCATGTGCCTGCTTTGCTGAGGTCAACTCCGATTGCGCCGCATCGGCTTTCGTCTGGGCTGCCGTTACATCATTTTCGGCTGCTGCGACTGTCTGCTTCTTGGCTTCGAGCTCGCTTTCGGCACCGGTGAGGGCGTCCTGCTTGGATGCAACGTCGCTATTTGCCTTAGAAAGGCCTGCTTCGGCAGCCGCCTGCTGCTGCTTCGCCTGGTCGAGTGCGCTTTGGGCAGCATCGACCTTTGCTTGGGCGGCGTCATACTCCGGGCCTTCGGCGCCTGCCTTTGCGGCCGCCAAATCGGCTTGTGCGCTGTCGTACGCTGTCTGTGCCGCGACTACCTTACCATCCGCGGCGGTCTTTTCCTGCTGAGCGGAAGCCAGCGTGCCTGCCGCCTCGTCGTAAGCGCTCTGCGCGGCGCTCTGAGCCTGCTGAGCGTCGGCGAGCGCGGAATCGGCAGTAGCCTTCGCAGCCTTTGCTTGGTCCAGAGCGGCCTGCGCATCTGCGGCAGCCTGCTCGGCGACCTTGATTTCCTCCGGCGTTGCGTTGGCGGCTGCCTTCTGGGCTGCCTCGAGCTTGGCCTGCGCATCAGCTGCCGCCTGCTTTGCGGCATCAAGGACCTTCGACTTGTCCTCGGCGTCGGTCTTGGCTGCATCGAGCTTTCCTTGGGCATCCTTCAGCGTGGCGCCGGCGCTGTCGGCCGCCTTGACGCTTTCATCGAGCTGGCGAGCATATTCGGCACGCGCGGCGGCCTCTGCCTGCGAATTATCGGAGACGGAGGCGTCATAGGTGCTTTGTGCGTTGTCGCGGGCCGCCTGCTTTTCGGTATAGGGGGCAGCCGCCGTGTCGTAGTCGGATTTGGCGTCTGCCTCGGCAGCCTTTGCGGCGTCGATCGCAGCCTGCAAGTCGGCAATCTTCTGGGCGTTTGTCTTTACTGCGGAACCTGCCGCCTCGCCGGCGTGGACAGCAAGCGGGGACATGATCGCGTCCTGTGCCGTGGTGTCACTCGCATCGTTGGCAAATGCCGAGAACGGCGCGAGCAGCGACGAGCCAGTCATAGCGATGGTGGTTGCCGCGGTGACGGCGAGTCGTGTTGCCTTGTGGCCCGAGAATGTGGGGCGAGGCTCGGCGACGCCTGAGACTTCCAAGTGTTTAGGTGCGTGCTTTGCCATTTCTTCTCCCAATCGTTGAAGGGGTACCTATGACAATTCGTACGTTACGACCGCCGAAGGGGCTTCTGTTGCGCAACATTGGCAAGCAAATATCGACACACTTGAGTCACATTTATGAGGCGAAGTTCTCGGCAAGCTAATGTCTCGTTCTGTAACATCTAGACCTGTATCTGCCGAGCTAGTGTTACAGATTGAGACAATTGCCGGGGAGGGGTCCCGTCACGGCAAGACGCCCGCCGCCTAGATACAGAATCCGGGGATCACACAGGTTCGTTTGTTTGGCTTGTCCGCAGGCGTTGCGTACGTAAAGGCGTCGCCGTCGTGGCCCACACGGTTTATGTAGAGCGTGCCTTCGGTCTCCGATGAGTCGGGGCTCACCGTGCGCTCCCACCAGCAGGTGTCCTTGCCCTTCCACTGGCGAACCAGCATCTCGTTCGTGGTATACGGACTTACCTTGAGCTCGCGGAAGAGCTGATACTCCTTGCCCTCGCCGTTGTAGATGTCTGCCAGGTAGTGATAGTCCTCGGCAAACGAATCGGACGGTTGCGTACCGCACAGCTCGACCATGGCGGGCAGCCAAAGGGTTGCGGGCAACTCGCTTAGGCACGATGCGCTGTTGGCGGCGCCCACATTGTTCGAGACCTTCTTGACCCCTTTAATGAGTGCGCGCAACTCGTTGGGCAGCAGCTTAAGGCCGTCGCCGTTGAGCCATTTCCGCAGCTCGCAATCTGCCCAGCCGGCGCTCGGCGGTTCAGCTGCAGCGTTGCGCTCGGCAATACCCGCGTCGAACATAAACGTCAGCCCGGCCTTGCCCGTACCGTCCAGAAGCTCATCGTGACGGATGCCCACAAGCTGCGCGCCGACCTCCAGCCCGTTGGTGAGCGTGACACGCTTGGTGCACGGATAGGGGATATGCCCATCAGCGTCGAGCAGGTGGTAACGCTTGGCAATCTCGCGTGCCTCGCTACGGGTCTCGGCGGCCTTAATCTTGAGCGAAATCTCCTGCAGCTGATCCCAGGTGTAGTCGTCAAGTGAACCGCGGATGCCGTCAAGGTAGTCGGGGATGCCAAAGCCATGGGTTGCCGCCCCGATAACGCTGAGCCCCGCAACGGCTGCGATAGCGCCGCCGATAATAAAGCGGCGGCGGGTCATGGCATCGTGGCGGGCCTGATTCAGGATCTCTCGTGCGCGCTCGCCGGCGACGTCGACCTTAAGGTGCGTGCCAGAATCGATATCAATCGCGGCCTCGTCTCCTGTGCCTTCGCGGCCCTCGGATTCGGCATCAGTGAGGTATGCCGAGAGCACCTCGAGCATCTGCTGCTCGGTGGGACGATCGCACTGCTCGACTGAGAGACCCTTCATGATGATTTGGACGAGCGCTTCATCGCCCTCGCAGCGCGGCTCGAGCGGCGCCGGCTTGGTCTTGGTCTTTACGAGATAGAACGAGCCGGTTGCAGTGGCGTCCGTCGACTCAAAGTCAAACGGTTTGCGACCGCTGTAGAGCTGGTACAGAATGCTCGAAAGCGCGTAGACATCGATTGCCGGCGAACGGCGAAGAGCCGCGATGCCTTCGATATCCTGCGTGAGCATCTCGGGCGCGGCGTATGCGGGTGTGGCAAAGCGCCAGATGTCGGCGCGCCGGGTGATCGTGTCGTCGCCGAGAGCCATGGTCGCGGAGCCCATGTCGATGAGGCAGGGGTCAAAGGAACAATCGGCAATCTGCTGCTCGAGTGTTCGGCTGGTGGTGCGGAACATGATATTGGCAGGCGACAGGTCGCGATGGACGACCGGATTCACGAGGCCTTGGGTCATCAAGAGCGCACGAAGCACGGCGTTTCCGACGGCGGCGACCATCTGGGTGGTCAGCCCGCCCGAGGCGTCGTGCGGAAGCAGAGGTAGCGCCTGCTTGAGTGAGGTGCCCTCGACCCACTCCATGAGGATGAGCGGGTCATCCTCGCACGATCCGTAGCCATAGACGCGTGGAAATCCGCGCAGGTGCGAGACGGTACACAGATGACGGTACTCCTCGAACAGCGCGGCGGTGTTGGCCAGGTGAGCGGCCGCTTGCTCGGCGGAGCGGTCGGGGGCTTGGCCGGAAAGGATGGCGTTGTCCTTGAGTAGCTTGACGGCAAAGACCTCGCCGCTCGTGTTGGTCGCGCGCAGCACGTGCCCGATGTTGCCGTTGTTGCGGTGGGCCGTCTGGAGAATAAGCGTCATAAACCGACGCTTGGCGTCGTCCTCGGCGCTGGGGTCGACCGCCACGGCGGTGTCGAACGTGTCAAGACGGATGAGTTTGTCGCCATAGGCGCTATCGGTAGTATCCATGGCGTTCCTTTGTCTAGCATGGGTTGCTGCGCGTATACGTGGGCAGTGTGGATATCGGTAAAGTACCATGATAGCCACACTGCCCACGTATACCGCTGAGTATTGTCGTTTACGACGCAGAAGGTAGAAGACGAAAGACGGACGGCGACCGTCTTTCGATCGCCGTCCGCGCTAGTCCACAATGACAAGGAATGTCGTGTAGAGACCCAGATGGAGCCTGTCGCTGTTTTCGATTTCCACTGGGGGATAGATCTTGCCGGGCTCGCGTTGGTCGCGCGGCGGCTCAATCACAATATCGCCGTCGCCCGCGCCCGATTCGAGCACTGTGCCGTTGGTCGACCCAAGGCCCTGGGCGTACCAGCGTCCACCTTCGAGCCAAATGCGGAGATGCTCGCGCGATGCATCAGCGCCTACATCGGTGATGCTGGGCGAAGTTTTGGGCAAGGACCCAATTACCGTGCCGCGCGGATCGCGTGTGAGGGGATGGATTTGCATGTCGGCGCAGTTGTCGGCATGGGTTCTGAGCAGACCGAGGTTGGGGGCGACAGTGCGCGGCTGCTCCAGGCTGCTCATAAAGCCACGTCCGACGGTAGTTTCGGTGGTGCCAAAGTGCCCGCCTGTCTTGCTGTCGCAAAAGCGCTCGACGGTGGCCACGCCTTGGATGGGGTCGGCGAGCGCCCCCGTTGCCACAAAGAGCATAAGGTAAAGCGTACTCTTCTCGCGCACGGCATTGCCGTCAAAGTTGTCGATGTGATTGAGGGCATTTGCATATAGGCGGCTGTCCAACTTGTAGCTGGCGAGAGCCGACATCATTTCGTTGGCGGCCGGGCCGCGATAGTGCTCGGCGATTGCCTGATAGGCGGACTCGCCGCCGCCGAGCTTGCTGCAGATTGCCGCGGAAAGATTGAGCGTGGTGACGGCAAAGTCGCTGTAGATGGCGGGCGCGCACTGGTCAGGCTCGCGATGGACGATGTAACGGGTGAGATACGAGCGGTTGGAAGAGCATTTCTCGAGCAGGGTACTGCCGAGATAAGAGTTTCCATTGATGAGCATTCGGGCGATCTCGAGATGTCTAAGACCGCCGAACGAGCGAATATCGTTATAGAGGACCGAGCAAGGTGTCTCTGCTGCCACGGATACCTCCTTTGATTGCTTCCTAGCCAATAAGGCGATAGGAATTAATGGCCCCCGGTGGGCGACGTATTAAATGGCTGCGCAATATGTAGCGTAACCAAAGCAACATTATAGGCCACATGTTCGAAATTGCAGGAAGACCGAGAGATTTGGTTTGGACTGGACGGAAATCCCCCTCTGTCTTGATCTATAACAATAAGGACCGATTTTACTCGGTAACTGTTACAGATTGAGACGTTTGTGAACCGTGTCGACCGTTTGTCTCGATCTGTAACACGTAGAGGAAGATTTGCCCCGTAACTGTTACAGATTGAGACAATCAGCCGGGCCCGCCTCGTCCGCCTCGTCATCTGTGGTTTACGTGGGGGCATGCAAAGCGCGGGTATACTAACCCGCGGCGAATCTGCTCCATCGCTTAGAGCTGCTGCGTCTGGACGGCGCGTGATAGGGCTGCCAAAGCGATCGCCAGCGTGCTGAGCAACGTCCTCTCTGTGCGCACCCGTTTTTGTATGTATTAGCGCACTACCAAGCACGCCCGCGCGGCCGCATGCCGTGCCCATTGCGCGTGCAGATAAGGAACAACAACATATGCGTAATTCTGTGTCCGACGTCACCGACGCCGAGATCCTGGACGAGGCCCGCGAGGCCATGACCCAGGCTGCCTTCGATGCCGCCGATGAGGCAAATGCTGCCCAGGCCGTCGAGCCCGCTACCGAGAGCCTGCCCGCCTTTGACGAGCTGGGCCTCTCCGACGAGATGCTTCGCGCTATCGAGAACCTGGGCTACACGGCGCCGACGCCCGTGCAGGCCGGCTCGATCCCCGTGGTGCTCGAGGGCCGCGACCTGCTTGCCGCCGCTCAGACCGGCACCGGCAAGACGGCCGCCTTCTTGCTGCCGACCATGAACAACCTGGAGCACATCGCTCCGCCCAAGCCTGTGCGCGAGCGCAGCGGCCGCAACCGCCGTCGCGGCGCTAAAAAGCCCGAGGGCAACGGCCGCGGCCCCGTGATGCTCGTCATCACCCCCACGCGCGAGCTTGCCCAGCAGATCGACGAGGTCGCGAGCAAGATCGCCGACGTCACCGGTCATGTCGCCGTGACCGTCGTGGGCGGCGTGAGCTACAAGCCGCAGACCGCTGCCCTCAAGTACGGCTGCGACATCCTGGTCGCCACGCCGGGCCGTCTGGTCGATCTGATCGAGCAGGGCGCCTGCCACCTGGACGAGGTCAAGGTGCTGGTGCTCGACGAGGCCGACCGCATGCTCGACATGGGCTTTTTGCCCGCCGTCCGCCGCATTGTGCGCGAGACGCCGGCCGAGCGCCAGACGCTGCTGTTCTCGGCCACACTTGACGAGGAGGCTGTGGGCGAGATCACCGACCTGGTGAGCGACCCGGCTCGCGTGGAGATCGCACCGGCCACGTCGACCGCCGACACCGTCGACCAGTTTGTGTTCCCGGTGTCCATCGAGGCCAAGAACAACCTGTTGCCCGAGTTCCTCAAGAAGGAGGGTCCGGAGCGCACCATCGTCTTTATGCGTACCAAGCATCGCGCCGACAGCTGCTGCCGTCGTCTGGAGCGTAAGGGCATCAAGGCCGCCGCGATTCACGGCAACCGCAGCCAGGCCCAGCGCGAGCGCGCGCTTTCGGCCTTCCGCGACGGTACCGTCGACGTGTTGGTGGCAACCGACGTGCTTGCCCGCGGCATCGACATTAGCGACGTGCGCTACGTCGTGAACTTTGACGTGCCGGCCGAGCCGACCGACTACATCCACCGCATTGGCCGCACGGGCCGCGCCGGCGAGCTGGGCTGGGCCATTACGTTTGTGACCGAGCAGGACGTCGATGAGTTCTACGAGATTGAGAAGCTCATGGACAAGACCGCCGACATCTACGAGGCCGACGACCTGCACGTGGGTCCCAATCCGCCCGCGGTTGATCCCGAGCGCGACCCTGCGGCCTTTAAGGTGAAGAAGAAGACCAAGCGAGGCAAGTCCAAGAGCAAGAAGAAGCTTGAGCAGGCGCGTCGCGACGGCAAGCGCAACGGCGACGATTACGGTGATGTGGCCGGTCGTTCCAACCGCGGTCGTGACGAGCGTCGCGGCGACGGCGAGCGTCCGAGCCGTCCTAAGCGCGGCGGCAAGACCCGCGTGCGCGAGGGCGTTCAGGCTCGCGTAGACGAGGCTGTTGAGAGCGTGGCCCGCGAGGTAGCTGCCGAGGAGCGCGGCGGTGCCGCTGCCGTCGAGCAGGCCCCGCGCGGTAACCGTGCCGAGCGTCGTGCCAAGCAGTTCCAGGGCGAGGCGCATCGCCGCCGTCGCGAGGATGGGGATCGCGGTGGCCGTCGTCGTGTCGAGCGCGAGGACGAGGGCCGCGGTTCGCGCGGTGGCAAGCGCGGTGCGGGCGACCACCGTCGTTCCGGTCGTGATGACGAGCGCGGTGGCCGTGACGAGCGCCGCGGCGGCGAGGGACGTGGTGAGCGTAGCACCCGCGGCGGCGAGTCCCGTGGCGGCAAGCGCTTTGAAGAGCGCGGTAGCCGCGGCGGCGAGCGTCGCGAGGGTGCTCGCGGCAATGGCGGCCGCGGCGGCGCTGGTCGTTCTAGCGAGTCGCGCGATCGTCGTGACCCGCGTGCCAGCCGCGATCGTCGCGATGACTGGCGCAACTACGACGATACCCGCGAGGAGCGTCGTGGCGGCTATCGTGGCGGGCGTGGCGGCAACCAGACCGGCTCCCGTGGCGGCCGTGCCGGCGGTCGCGATAACCGTGGCAGCTATGGCAACAGCCGTGGTGGCAAGCGCGGCGGCAGCTCCCGTCGCCCCGGTGACGGCGGCGGCAAGCGCAAGTAAGATGCGCATCGCGCGCTAGCGTGAGACAAGCTAAGGGCCCGAGCAAACAACGCTCGGGCCCTTTTGTTTGCCGTGTCCATCGCTAATTCAAACGTGATTTTCTCGGGAATGCATCTGGGGGATGCTGAGGACCTATTTTCCGCCATGCAGCAATGGGTCCTATGGGGTGCGCCGTGCATTTTTTGGAGTATTCTGCAGTTCGAGTTGTCTGCATATGATTCGACGTCGCCAACGGTGGCCTTCGGATATCCCTAGCGAGCGTTCCGAGTCAGATTTCGCCGTTTTCCGGAGCAGGGGCGCGTCATTCTCGCCATGTCGGGACTTAGAACGATACGGCGCCCTACAGTTTTGCCCACCCGCGGCGGTGCTGGCGCGGTCACGTTGCAGAATACTCCGTTTTTTGCACGGGCCAGGATGGGGTACCTCAGGAGAACGCGGCGATATCCCGTGAATATATACAATCTGTACCGTAATTTATACAAAACGAAGAGGCAGACAGCGCAGGGTGGGCGCATTGGGGTGTTTGGTGCACCAAAACGGGGATCCCACGCGCCGTATACTCTGTCTGAATGTGAAAACGGCTTGACGCGTTGCCAGGCGTAGGGGGGAGGGTGCCTCGATGAGCGTATTCGAAATTGTGTTTAGTCCGACGGGCGGAACGCGGAAGGTGTCTGGCCTTGTGGCCGGGGCGCTGGACAAAAAGACCGTTACCGTCGATCTGACCGATAGCGGGCTAGATTTCAGCGCTGTCTCGATGACTGAGGACGACGTGGCTGTTATCTCCGTGCCAGCGTATGCCGGCAGAGTCCCTGCCGTGGCGGTCGACCGACTGAACATGGTTCACGGCAACGGAGCGCGGGCCGTTCTGGTGTGCGTCTACGGAAACCGCGCGTTTGAGGACACGCTCGTAGAGCTGGAGGACGTTGCGAAGCATGCGGGATTCCAGGTAATCGCGGCAGTTGCAGCCATTGCAGAACATTCCATTGCGCGACAGTTTGCTGCCGGTCGTCCGGATGCGCAGGATGCGGCGCAGCTCGCAGAGTTTGCGCAGCAAATTCAGCAAAAGCTGTTGGCTGAGGATGCATCCGAGCCCTCTATTCCCGGCAATCGTCCTTATAAACAAGCCAGAGGTCACCGCATGGCACCCGAGGCAACAGAGGATTGCGTCTCCTGCGGTGCATGCGCCGCGGCGTGCCCCGTTTGTGCTATCGACAAGGGTGACCCCAAACGAGCAGCTGGCGAGGCGTGCATCTCCTGCATGCGCTGCATTGCCGTATGCCCGCGAGGCGCTCGTAAGCTTGATCCCAACAAGCTATCCGCTGTTTCCCAGATGCTGAGCAAGGTTTGCGTCGTGCGGAAGGAATGCGAGCTCTTTGTCTAGCGCATACGAAATTGGTGCAATGGGGCCAGGTTAATCTGCACCAACCTGGTGCAAACAAACCTGTCCCCAATGCACCAGAGTGAGGAGTGTCCCCGAGTGCCGGCAGAAAAGGAACGTCCCCAAGTGCTGCCTAAATACCGTTTATCGAAGAAAAAATACCGCTCACCGGTCATAATGACTATTCTGGCTTTGGGCTTGTCTACAATAGCTCCCGTAAAAAGAAATGTGGAAGGTTACCGAGTCCCTCGGACGTGGGCCTAACCATAGTCTTGGTTGATTTTCAATCTCAACGCAACAGCCTGAACGGACCCCGCGTTTCCGCAGCT
>CABRHW010000001.1 GCA_902470765.1 uncultured Collinsella sp. | reverse complement strand
GATCCGGTCCGACCGGGCCGCGCGGCAAGGAGATATATTGCCAGACCGGAGGGGCGCCGGGGGCGGGAATCGCGCACTCCATATTTTGTTCACAAATGAATAGGTCCCTCAGTCGCATCACTGAGGTTAAAACTGAAGCATTGGCTTCTGATATTGGCGATGACCAGCTGGTTTATAGGTGTTAAGGCATCGGTCATCTCTGGAGCGCCACTTTACTCCAAAAGCATCAGCTATTTGTTTCCCGTCGGTAAAAGGCAGGTTTTGTTCGCCAAGCGTTCTTATATATAGAGAAGTTCGGGTTCGAACCCGTGGCGCGGCAACAAAAAAGCGACCAGCCGGAGCCGATCGCTTTCTATTCTATGCTGGATCATCCAGAGGGCGCTTCCGAACTCATTTTCTCGCTGCCATTCATGCTTTCGAAGCATCGTTCGACCTCCACAGCCTCATGTTTTGAGGATCTGCCGTGTTTATCACTGTTATTAATGAGTGTGTGGAAGTGATCCTCATACAGATACGTGCGATCCGCCAGAGAACTGAGAAGCATCTCTCTGCAGCCCTCGTTGCCTATCCTCGCATCTCTCAGGTCTTCCGGAAATTCACAAGCAGTCTTAGGGTCAATTTGTTTCCGTTTTCAGAGACTTGTTTGAGAGTTTTTAAAGACAGTTCAAAACAATAAGTGAGACACCATAAAGCAGAGCAAGATGCGCCGGATAGAAAATGTAGAAGAAGTATTTCAGCTTCAGCCCTCGCTTGCCATTATAAAAATTGATAAGCAGCAACGAAACAACCGCGGCAGCAGCATCAGGATTAAGTACATTAGCTGCAGCAAACTCAAATCCGCCGCCAACTATATGGCATGACGAAAGGAGCACTGCGCATACTGCAGCAAAGATCATCTTGGCCTTGCTGTCGTGGAATAAATAGAATGCAGCCACAAGCAGAATGCCATACACACCGCCATCTAGTTTAGTGTATTCAGCTGCCAGTGCTGTCAAAACAATCAGAGCAATTTCTGCGATGCATCTCTTCCATTTTGAAAGGCTTCGTATCTTTTCCAGAATAATCAAAAAGACCAAGGAAAGCAGGAGCTCACACATAACATTTTGTTGCCGAAGGTCGAATAGTTGCCCGGTTTGAACGAAATCGTATATGGGCTCCGCAATGATTGCGAAGACAAGCATATTTCGCAGGTACTTCTTTATGTCATGAGTATGCAAAAATCCCTCAACTATCAAAAAGCAAAATATGGGAAATGCAATTCTGCCAAGAACATGAAGCACATCCGAAGCCTCGCTTAGAATCGCCCACTGTTCGTCTGATATCTGACTGTACGATGCGTGAGTCATAATTCCATTGGTCAGGACGATCCTGCTTACATGATCGAGAACCATCGAAATGGCTGCTATTATCTTTAATGTGCTGCCGTTAATTCCGTATCTATCTGTTTTCATTTCGTTTTCCTTTCTTTGGGTGGGCCGTCAGGGGTTCAGCCTGCTTCGCAGGCGGCCGCTGCGGCGCTTTCGCGCCTTGCGCGCTGCGCTGGCAAACGCTCATGCGTTTCCTCAGCTCCGCGCCCTTTCGGGTTCGAACCCGTGCCGCGGTAACAAAAAAGCGGCCGGCATCCGCCAGTCGCTTTTCTATTCTATGGTGGGCCGTCAGGGGTTCGAACCCTGGACCTTGGGATTAAAAGTCCCCTGCTCTGCCAGCTGAGCTAACGGCCCGCGGGTGGCATTGTACCACGGTCTGGGACTATTCCCAACTCCATTGGCCGTTCTGGAAAATCACAACTTCACGTCCATCAGGCGTAATGCCCGTAATATCGATGTCGTCCGTGCCGATCATAAAATCGACGTGCGTGCTCGAGACGTTAACACCATGCTCCAGGAGCTCCTCCTTGGACATGTCGTACCCACCCTCGATGCATTCGGGGAAACCGACACCTAGCGCGAGATGGCAGCTAGCGTTCTCGTCATAGAGCGTATCGTAGAACAGAACACCACTTTCGCGGATCGGCGTGTTCTTGGAAATGAGCGCGACCTCTCCCAGGTGAGCAGCGCCCTCGTCAGTATCGATGATACTTGCGAGCGTTGCCTTGCCCACGCGGGCGTCGTAGTCCACCACGCGGCCGCCCTCGAACTTAATCCAAAAATCGTCGACTTTATTGCCGTGGTGGATGAGCGGCATGGCCGAGTACACGATACCGTCGGCGCGCATGCGATCGGGCGAAGTGAAGACTTCCTCGGTGGGAATGTTGGGGAAGAAGGGGTGCCCATCGGGCGTCTTGCCCTTGCCGCCGGCCCACTCGTGACCCTTCGTCATGCCAATCGTCAGATCGGTTCCATTTGCCGCGGTGTAATGCAGGCAGTCGAAACGATTGCCGTTCAGGAAACGCAGGTTCTTTTCGAATGCGGCGTCATGGAGCTCCCAGTCGCTCTCTGGGTCCTGGCCATCGGCGCGAGCGGTGTGCAGAATCGCATTCCACAGCTTATAGATTGCAACCTCATCGGCGTCTCCCGGGAACACCTCGCGCGCCCAAGCCACGACCGGAGCGCCGGCGATGCACCACGGATTGATGTTGTAATCCAGTCCACGGCGGAAAACTTTGCACTGCGTGTTCTTTGCCTTAGAAGCTGCAGCGGGCTTAGCGGGATCGATGCCCTTAAGGGCGGCGGGGTCCGCACCCTCGATAAAGATAAAGCAGGCACCGTCCTGGGCCAGGGAATCCAGCTGCAGGCGCTTCCACTCGGGCGTCTGCTCAAAATAGCTTTTCTCGACATGCTCGTACGTGAGCCTCGTCACGGCATCATCGGCCCAGATGACCGTCACGTGGCCGGCGCCGGCAGCATAGGCCTCCGCGACCACCACGCGCGCAAACGGCGCGCACTCAACCGGAGACTGAACGACGACTTCCTGGCCGGGCTTAACGTTTACGCCCTTGCGGACAACCAGGCGCGCATAGTTTTTAATCTTGGGCTCCAGGGACTTCATACCCTCCAGGGCCTCTTCGACCGTCAGGGCAGCTCGAATCATGTGCCACTCCATCTATCTATAGAACAGTAAAAAGGCGCGCCGCAAAAACGACGCGCCTTATATCTTAGCGATAAGTATGTATGCAAACGCTACTTCTTCTTGGAGTCCTTCTTGTCCTCCTCGGCAGCTGCGCGCTCGATAAGAGCGTTGAGCTTGTTCTCGGACATGCCCTCGGCCTGCGCGCGGTACATGTTGCGCAAGGGACGAATACGAGCGAAGTCGTAGATAAAGTCACCTAGGATGATGACATAGGACAAAACGATGCCGACCATCTGGACAGGGCTGGACACCATGCCAGCGGGAGCGAAGTACAGCGAGGCCCAAATTGCCACGACGAGCACCATGCCAATGGCGAGCACAATCCACCAGATGCGACGGCGCTTGGTGTAGTCCTCGTCCTGCTTGAGGAGGATATTCGACACCGTATAGATGCGGTCCTCCTTGGCGCGCTGCTTAGCCTTGCGGGCGCGCTTCTCCTCTTTAGAGAGGCCCTCGAGGTTCTCGCCCTTCTCGAGCTCTTTGCGGCGTGCCTTAGACGAAGCCGGCACGACGCGAACGGAGCTCGCTGCTTGGCGGGCGGGCTTAGCAGATGCGGCAGACTTGCGCGCAACCCCGGTAACTTCGTGGGATTGCGTGCGCTTGTTCGTGGCGCTACGGGTACTCACTTATGCGTTCTCCTTCATGCTTGTGAACTGGGAGCCCGTGATGATCTGGAAGGCCTCGCGATAGCGCTCGGACGTGCCATCGATGACCTCGGCGGGCAGGTGCGGGGTCTCCCCCGTCATATCCCAGTTGGCCTTGAGCCAATTGCGGACGAATTGCTTGTCGTAGCTAGGCTGGATCTTGCCCTCCTCGTAGCTGGCAGCAGGCCAGAAACGGCTGGAGTCGGGCGTGAGGCACTCGTCGATCAGCGTGACCTTGCCATCGATGACACCAAACTCGAACTTGGTGTCGGCAATGATGATGCCACGGGTCGCGGCGTACTCGGCAGCGGCCTTGTAGATCTTGAGGGAAAGGTCACGAATCTGCGTGGCGATGTCCTCGCCCACGATCTCGCAGCAACGCTCGAACGAGATGTTCTCGTCGTGGTCACCGATCTCGGCCTTCGTGGACGGCGTGAACAACGGCTCGGGAAGCTTGGAAGCCTCGGTCAGGCCCTCAGGCAGCTGGATGCCGCAGACGGTGCCGTTCTCGTCGTAGGTCTTCTTGCCCGAACCGGTCAGATAGCCGCGGACGATGCACTCGATAGGAATCGTCTGGGCCTTCTTAACCAGCATGGCGCGGCCAGCGAGGTAGTCACGATACTCAGCAAACTCCTCGGGGAAATCCGCCGGGTCGATGGAAACGAGATGGTTGGGAACGATGTCGGCAAACTTATCGAACCAGAATGCCGAGATGCGATTGAGCACCTCTCCCTTAAACGGAATCTCGTCGGGAAGAATGAAGTCAAACGCAGAAATGCGGTCGGTGGCGACCATCAGCAGGTTTTCACCGGCATCGTAAATATCACGAACCTTGCCACGGGAATCCGGACGACGCTCCATCGTTGTCACGTGAGTCACTCCTTACCTAAATACGACAGAAATGCGGGTTCTTTCCCGCATGTTTTCGCAAACTCGGAGCGGCAGGGACGCGGCCCCTCCTTCACCGAATAGCGAAAAGCTAGTGTTCCATTGTAGTAGATGCCGCGTCTGCCGTGTGCTCGCGGGGCAGATGAATTGTAAAAGTCGTACCCTTTCCAAGCTCCGACTCCACGGATATGTAGCCATGGTGACGCTCGACGATCTGCTTGGTCACGGCGAGGCCAACGCCCAGGCCGCCGGCTTCGCGGGCGCGGCTGGCATCGGCGCGCCAAAATCGTCCGAAGATACGCGACAGATCGTCCTTGGCAATACCGATACCGGTATCAGAAACGGCAATGCTGACGTGCTTGCGGTCACTGAGCACCGACACCACGACCCAACCGCCCTCGGGGGTGTAGCGCATGGCGTTGCTCATGAGGTTGATAACACATTGCGTGATCATGTCGGGATCGGCCTCGACGACATCGTCGTGACCCTGGGTCTCGTCCGCAAAACGCAGGCGCAGATCGCGGTCGACAAACAGGCGCTCCTGGGCATTAACGATGGAACGCACGAAAGGAACCATGTCCACCGGCTCAAGGTTGAGCGGAGCCGTGCTGTTTTCCATGCGCGACAGGTCGAGCATCTGCTGCACCAGACGAGCCAGGCGACGCGTCTCGGAAGCAACGGTTTCCAAATGCTCATCGTCGGTGGGATACACGCCATCCTGCATGGCCTCGACCGTTGCGAGCATGGCCATAAGCGGCGTGCGAAGCTCGTGTGCAACGTCTGAGGTCAGGCGCTTCTCGTGTTTCATATCCTTCTCGAGCGAGGTGGCCATCTCATCGAAGGTCTCACCCAGCTGATCGATTTCGTCATCACCGCGCAGCCCCGTGCGAGCCGACAGGTCGCCGTCACGGATTTGCTTTGCGGTACTGGTGATGCGATGAATCGGTTTGGTGAGCATGCGCGACACGAGCGATCCGATAACGACCGAAATGCAGATTGCAACAACCGCGGCGAGGGCCATGGCGTTAAAGGTCTTCTCCCTAAACGCAGAGTCCGCCTTGGTGAGCAGAGCGTCGGAGCCGATGGCCCACAGCTTTACCTGTCCGACATGCTCGCCGGAAGACGTTACAATCTCGACGTTAGCAACGCTATCGGAGTCGGTTGGAGCAGACGAGACCGGGCTATGCGATGCCCTCTTGCCGCTCGTGTCGTCGGTCGTAGCCTGGTTTTCGCGTACATCGGCGGTGGCGCTTGCCGAGGGCCAGGAATCGTCATAAACGATCACACCCTTTTTATTGACGACCTGCATGCCCAGATCGTCGGAAACCAAACTCGACGTTGCGACCGTGCGCAGTTCTCCCGCGGTCCAAGAGCCGTTTTCCTCATATGAGGTCGCCAACTTCTCGGCAGCGGAATTTGCGATTTCGACGATATTGGAGCGTGTGTAATCCGAAAAGACCGTGCCCCACACAACAGAGACAACGCCCACCAGCACCAATACCGTCATGAGCGATGTCAGAGCAAAAGCAAGTGCCATGCGCGAGGGATAGCTCATCGTTGGCCGTGAATCGGAACGAGGCGTGTTCCAACTAGCCTTGGAACCCGCCTCGCTCTCCTGCTTGTGCTTTTGTCCGATTTCAAAGCGCGCAGGTGTCATATGTGATTTCCCTATTTCTCGTCCGACTTATCGGTCTTGGCCGGAGCCTCGAAGCGATAGCCGACACCATGGACGGTGTAGAGCCACTTGGGCTTCTTGGGATCATCGCCCAGCTTGGCGCGAAGATTCTTCACGTGGCTATCGATGGTGCGCTCATAGCCCTCAAAGTCATACCCGAGCACTTTCTCGACCAGCTCCATACGGTTATACACACGGCCGGGATGGCGGGCAAGCGTGGTGAGCAGCTTGAACTCGGAAGCCGTCAGATCGACTTCCTTGCCCTCGACCAAGATCTTGTGGCCCGAGATATCGATGACCAGATCGCCGAAGTCGAGTACCTCGACGGCGGGCTCGTCGGCCTGATGGGCACGGCGGAACAGAGCGCGAACGCGGGCGACGAGCTCGCGCGGCGAGAACGGCTTAATCAGATAGTCGTCGGCGCCGAGCTCAAGACCGATAATACGGTCCTCGATCTCGCCCTTAGCCGTCAGCATGATGATGGGGACATCCGAGGTATCGCGAATGGTGCGGCAAACGCGCTCGCCGGGGATCTTGGGGAGCATAAGGTCGAGCACGACCAGGTCGAACTGATGCTTCTCGAACTCCTCGATCGCGGACTGGCCATCGCCGACGCCCACAACCCAGTAGCCTTCGCGCTCGAGATAGGCAGCGACGGCGTCACGGATTGCCTTCTCATCCTCGACCAGCAGAATCTTTTTTGCATCTGAAGCCATAACACGGCCCCCCTGTCTCAATTAGCTAAGAACAAGCCCATTTTAACGCACCTGAGCCCGCCAGATGCCGCTATGACGCGGCAGCTCGGCGGGCGGTACTCACAATTACAACGCGTTTATTCCCCTGTTGGCGCCTTTTTAACCCCTCTAAGCTTAAAGAGAGAATAGGCGTGCAGTGACCGTCTCTGGTATACCCTGGCTGTTGCGCACCGTGGCGTACGTAAGGAATGAGTCCAATTTTCCCGCCGTAGCTGGATAATCGCCATACTCCAAAGCGCGGTCGGGCGACAGCAGCGAGCCATAGGTCTTGGCAGAGGTGTCGATCAGGAAATGCGACGCCTGTACCTTAACAAGGTATTTATTCTTCTTGCCAGCCGCACATGCGAGCGGCTCGCGTGACAGGAAGAGGTACGGCCCTCCCTCATTACCGATATACGTGCCCATATTGCCCAGGCTGCCCACGCCACTATAGGCCGCCTCGATAGAAAACACGAAGGTATCGCCCATATATACGGCCTCGAAAGGCGAAACTGACGAAGGAAGGACCAACTGGGCACGCTTGGTGTTGTTGCCGTCGGTCAGATCGATTGCCGTTATGCCGTAGTAGACGCCCTCGTCGTTGCGGACACGCGGCGAGATGGTCAAAATGCCGTCGCTCGCGCGCGGGGCCGATGCAAAGCGGCCCGTCGATTTCCAAATTACCTCGGCCTTGGATTCATCAAGCGAGCGACGATAGCAAAACGAATCACTACTCGTTTTATTGCCGCCTGCCGAAGGCATTTTATACCAGATGACCGATGACCCGAACGCCGTAAACAGGGGCGGATCATAGTCCTTGCCACCTCGATCGAGCTCAACCACGTCGCCAGAGAGCGAAGCGCCCGACAGATTTTGAGCGTAGAGCTTCCACGATGAATTGGCAAAGTTCATCTCAACCCACGCGAATACGCCGTCGCCGGCACGGACATCGTAGAATGCATATCCCGTGCCCTCGATAGGATCCTCGATTAATGTGGTGAGCGAGCCATCACCCAGGTTGAGCACACCGAGTGTGTTGGCGTGCAGCGCCGATGCGGGCGCCATCATCGCCGCGGCGTAATCGCCGTCGCAGTAGTACAGCAGCGTACCCAGAGGCAGCGTCCACGACGCCGCCGGCTCAAGATCGATGTCGACTGCCTCGTACTCATCCGTAATCGAGATGATCTTGGAATCGTCCTTGATAACCTGCGGCTCGCCGGCGGCATCATCGCTGGTGCCCGTTTTTTTCGAGCATCCGGCAAGCACCGTGGCAGCGCCCGCGGCAGCCCCACCGAGTACAAAGCCGCGACGCGATATTCCGTTCTTGATGTGATCGGCGATACCCATTAGGCGATCTCGGTGCGAGCGGCCTCGATAGCGCGTGTAAGCTGGTCGGCGCAGGAGGTCTTTTTCATACCGCAGGTATTACCGGCGAGAACCTCGATTACGCGATCGGCAGGAGCGCCCTCGACCAGCTTGGAGATAGCCTTGAGATTGCCGTCGCAGCCGCCGGTAAACTCAACGCCCATCACCTTGTTGCCGTCATCGGAAAGATCAAGGTGAATATTGCGAGCACACACGCCCTGAGGCTTGTAATCAAACGAAATCATGCGATCCCCTCTCAGAATGTTATTCGAGACGACTATTATCCCCGTCTTTCCCTAAATGCAACGAGGCGCTTTGCCGGCAACACACATTACCAGCAAAGCGCCCTAAAAAGCTAACGTTATGCCCGAACCTACTCGAAGCTCAGCTGCTCCAGACGATCAAAGACCGTGTCGATACGGGTGAGGAAGTCCCACGGATCAAAGATCTCGTCGAGCTTCTCCTGACTGACGGTGCAGCGCGGGTCGGCCTCGAGACGCTCCTTAAAGGTGGGGCCGGAGACACAATCCTGTACCTCGTGCCAAGTTGCCATGGCGTTCTCCTGCACAATGGCGTACGCGTCCTCGCGGGTGATGCCCGTGTCGACGAGGGCGAGCAGCACCTTGGAGGAGAAGATGAGGCCGCGGGTCTTATTGAGGTTGGCCATCATGCGGGCAGGGTACAGCTGCAGGCCGTCGATAACGCGGATGAGGCACTGGAACATGTGGTCGAGGGCGATGAAGCTATCGGCCTGGGCGACACGCTCGGCAGAGGAGTGCGAAATGTCACGCTCGTGCCACAGGGCGACGTTATCGAAGGCAACCTGGGCGTTGGACTTCACGACGCGCGACAGACCGCAGACTTTCTCCATGGTGATGGGGTTGCGCTTGTGCGGCATGGCTGAGCTGCCCTTTTGGCCCTTACGGAACGGCTCCTCGGCCTCGAGCGTATCAGTCTTCTGCAGATTGCGGACCTCGGTAGCGATGCGCTCGCAGGTGGCTGCGGTGGTGGCGAGAACGCCGGCGAGATAGGCGTGATGGTCGCGGCTGATAACCTGCGTGGACAGCGGGTCGTGAACCAGGCCCAGGTGCTCGCAGACATACTCCTCGACGAACGGCTCGATGGAGCTGTACGTGCCGACAGCGCCCGAGATGGCACCAAAGGCAACATTCTTGCGGGCGTCCTCAAGACGATCCAGATCGCGCTTGAGCTCCCAGGCCCAAGAGCCAAACTTCATGCCGAAGGTCATCGGCTCGGCGTGGATGCCATGAGTGCGGCCGGCACAGAGCGTGTTGCGCTCCTCAAAGGCGCGACGCTTGCAAATCTCGCCGAGCTTCTTGACGTCCTCGATGATCAGGTCGCAGGCCTGGGTGAGCTGGTAGCACAGAGCCGTGTCGCCCAGATCGGAGCTGGTCATGCCATAGTGAACCCAGCGGCTGGGCTTGGGGTCGCCCTCGGGAACATCGGCGTCGATGTACTCCTTCATGTTGGTCAGGAAGGCGATGACGTCGTGGCGCGTGACCTCCTCGATCTCGTCGACCTTTGCCTTCTCAAAGTTGGCATGGTCGCGGATCCACTGGGCTTCGTCTTTAGAAATGCCGATCTTGCCGAGCTCCGCCTGGGCCTCACAGGCCAGGACCTCGATCTCCTGCCAAATGGCGTACTTGTTCTCGAGGGAGAAGATGTGTCCCATCTCCGGGCGGGTATAGCGATCGATCATAGCGGCTCCTTTTTGGTTATTGGCACGTTGGTCGTAACCCAACCATTGTACCGTGCGCAGGTGCAAGTATGGGCAGCAGGCATTAACCTAACATTTTGGAATTGGAGCGGGCAACGGGACGTCTGCGTATTTGCTTCGCAAATCCGCACCGGCTGCGGTCGATCTCCTCGGATTCACGGAGACGATGGGGAAGACTTTGTTGAATTGGCCGTCCCAAAGTCTCCCGCGCTCGATGGAGCGGGCAACGGGACGTCCGCGTATTTGCTTCGCAAATCCGCACCGGCTTCAGGCGCCTGCCGGCGCCTTCGCCTGCTCGCTACAAACGCTTCGCGTTTGTTTTACGCTCGCACCCTGGCGGGTTCGAGTCCCGGCGCTTTATTGAAAAAAGCACGGCACCGGAACGGTGTCGTGCTTTTACTTTTTCTGGAGCGGGCAACGGGACTCGAACCCGCGAGTGTCAGCTTGGGAAGCTGATGCCTTACCACTTGGCGATGCCCGCTTGTGTGTTGGCTAGTATAACGCGGTTGTCTTGTTCGATACAAGGGTGGCGATGCTTGTTTTAGCTGTGGAGATTCGTTTGAAAATCGCATCAATTGTGGAGACGAGGACCTTTGGCCTCCTGTTCTCCTTATCTTCTACCTGCGCTTTTGCCTGATTGTTGTATTTGAGCTCAATTTGTCAGGAATTGGGCAAGCTTTTGGTCAGGCTCCGGTACTTACCCGCATGAACCTCGGGGGTAGCCTCATCCTACGCGTCGCAACCTCCCCATGCGGCGCACGAGGGATAAGGAGCAGCCATGTCCAACGCACCCACGCACTCTGTCCACAGCGCAATCGCAACAGGTCCGCTGCTCCTGCTCCTCTTCCTGCTTTTCGGCTGTCTGGCACCGGGAGCCGCATTTGCCGTCGATGGCTACGACCAGCTCGGCTTCCGCACTATTAGCGATGATTGTGGGCCCTTCTTCATCGGCAAGTATGAAGCTCAAGACGCCTCGATTGCCTACTGCATGAACCAGGAGCGCCCCGGCCCCACCAAGCCGGGCGGCCCATGGCTCAACTTTGATCAAGGCTGGGTGTGGCTCGACGACGAGTTCGCGGCAATCGTTTGTCACGGATATCCTACCGCCACGTCGTTTGGCGGTTACCATCTTTCACCCGATCGCGCCCGCGCCGCCACCCAGCTTGCCGTATGGATGCTCAACGGCACTACCCATGTCGACGGCACCTACTCCTACACGACCGCTCAGGGCAAAACCAAGAGCGGGCACTTTACCGCCGACAATGAAGTCGTGGCGGCTGCGCGGTGGCTCCACGACAGCGCAAAATCAGGAAGCATCAAAGCCGCTCCGCACCGCGCGCGGCGCTATATAGGAACCGTATCGGGCGGCAGCAAACGTCAAGACATGCTCTATGTACTGCCGGCGGTCTCTGTTTCCTTCCAAAAGCAGTCTGCAAACGCTGCCATTACCAGCGGAAACAATACTTATCAGTTTGACGGGGCAACATTCGATGTTTTTGAGAGCGCCAGCGGCGCGCGTGTCGGCACCGTCCAGATGGACAGCAACGGTCGAGCGCAGGCAACACTCCTACCCAACACGGCATACTACCTAGTTGAGACAACAGCGCCAGCTGGTTATATCCCCCGGCACGATCGCATTGCCTTTACCACGACGGATAACGGCGGATACGTCACCATTGATGAACAACCCGGCACCATTACCTTGCGCATTGTAAAGCTCGACGCCGCAACGAATGCAGGCCCCCAAGTTGGGGCTTCGCTCGCAGGAGCAGAATTCGTGTGCGTATCGCAATCAACCCCTGGATGGACACAAACTCTCAGGACCGATGAAAGCGGTCGAGCTACCCTCACCGATGTCCCCCTGGGAACCTTTACCATCTATGAATCGAAGGCGCCCGAGGGCTATTTGCCCTCCGGTGACAGTTGGTCTTACACCGTTGGAGCCGACCAACTCGGCGATTCAGGCGTGGTCGAGATCGAATCTCGCATTTCCGATATCCCCATTGCGTTTAACCTTGAGATTTCAAAATTCAAGGACTACGGCAATAACGATCAATCCGGCCTGGAGCAGCCGGCAGGAGATGTTGTCTTTGAGGTTGTCAGTAACAGCTCTCAGCAGGTTGTTGGCACACTGACTACAAACATCTATGGCTTTGCCTCCACCAAAGACCAGCCCGAAGCATGGTTTGGCACAGGCAAGCGACCAGCCGGTGTCCACGGAGCCGTCCCATACGACCGCGCCGGCTACACGGTTCGTGAGGTTCCGGAAACCGTCCCCGAGGGTTTTAAACGTGCGGGGGAATGGACCGTCGAGGCTAATCAGATTTCCGACGGCACCGAGCTTCAATATATCGTGGACAACCACGCTCTGTCGACGCATCTCCAGATTGTAAAACGCGATGCCCAAACAGGCGCTTCTGTTCCACTAGCCGGATTCACCTTCCAACTACTCGACAGCAATCACAAACCTGTCTCACAAACTTGCTGGTATCCAGCACATAACGTAATGGACACCTTTACGACTGACACGACCGGGACCGTCACACTGCCCGAATCGCTCGTGCCGGGCACCTATTATGTACGCGAAACCTCGGCCAAAGAGCCCTATCTTGTCGGCGAAGAGATCGAGGTAAACATACCCGCCGATATAAACCTAACGCCCGTTGCAATCGCCTCGTATTATGACCACGCCGCGATCGGAAACATCAGGATCGTTAAAACCGATGCCGTAGACGGCAGCAGCCTCGCGGGCGCCATCTTTGAGATCCGTGCTTCGGGTGATATCGTGCGCCCCGACGGTAGCATCGCCGCGCTCGACGGTGAGACTGTCGCTACCGTCACGACGGATGAAACTGGAGAAGCACGCGCGGACGACCTCCCGCTGGGATCTGGCACCGCGCACTACGAGGTTGTCGAGACTCAAGCGCCGGCAGGCTTCTTACTCGATCGGACATCCCATATTGTCGACCTTACTTATGCCGACCAGAAAACACCCGTTGTAGAAGCACGGCTTAACGTATCCGACGATTACACCAAGGTTGATATCTCCAAGGTCGATGCAAGCGGAGAGCAGGAAGTGAAAGGCGCACAACTCACCTTATATGGTCCCGATAAAACCGAAATAGACTCCTGGACCTCATCCGACAAGCCGCACCGCGTCGAACATCTTGCACCCGGCACCTACTCGTTGCGCGAAACGATGTCTCCGCGGACCTATGACCTTGCCGAGGAGATAACGTTTGAAATAAAGGATACGGGAGAAGTCCAATCCGTCGCGATGAAGGATGCGCCCATCGAGATCAAAGGACAGGTCGACAAGCGTCAGGAACTTGTCCAACCTATCGGGAAGGATCTGTTGGCTAACGGCGATGGAAAAAACCGCGCCGCGATGCAAACCAATACGGATGGGCTTTTCTCCTATACCATCGATGCTCGAAACGATTCCGCTACTTGGGTTGATGAGTTTACGATTACCGATGATCTTGAGTGCGCCAAAGACGGCACGGCGAGATTCGTCTCAATCGAAACCCCCGTCGCCATCGGCGACCTCAACGGTCTGTGCAACGTGTGGTATCGCACGACGCCGTTGGACTCGACAGACGTCGATGAGCCGGCAAACGCGACGCTTGACGATGGGCACGAAAATCCTTGGCTTGAGTCCGACGAAGTAAAAGAGAGCCTGGGTGAGGATTGCCGCCTCGTCGATTACGACGGCTGGCACCTCTGGAAGGCGGATGTCTCGACCACGGAATCCACCACACTCGAGGCGAAAGAACTCGACCTTGCATCCAATACCGTCGTGACGGGCATTCGCATTGAATACGGTGCGGTAGCCGCCGACTTTACGACTCGAAGCGATGCGGATTCTTGGACCCGTGATGATCTCAAAGATGAGCACGACGACCTTGACGATGCCAAAGCAATCCTTGGCACAGACGCTCGGGGCGCAGTCGTGCACATGCAGGCAACGTCGGCTTATACGCCCCAAACTGCACTCACCAACAGCGCGCGCGTCGATCTTTGCCGCAACGGCGGCGGCGATAAACTTGAGTCACATGACGAGGACCGTGTCATTCAACGCTGTACCCTACCGCAGGACCTACCGGCAACAGGATCAGCTCCCATCGCCGCTTGCATCACCGCGCTCCTGACCTCGGGTGCCGCAGCCCTATGGTTCGCTCGCCTTAGGTCGAACCCAAAGAAGCGCTAGCGCGATGAAAAAGCGGGCGAGCCAGTCCCCCGGCTCGCCCGCTTTCAATCATTTTAATCGCCGTATCTACTCTGCAGACGAAGATCCACCATCAACGATTGCCTGCTCGGACTCAGGAATCCCATCGGCACCCGTGCTCTGTTCTTGCTCCACCTCTTCGCTGATTGCGGAGGCGGGGGTCGAGCCCTTCGCACCCACGATGTAGGCAGCCCCAAATCCTAACGCAATGGCGATCAAGGTCAAAATCACGTAGACAGGCCAATGGCGCTTAATATACGAAAACACGTTGACTCCTTAGAGCTCCGTCTACGAACGACGGATAACCTCGGTCACGACCTCGGATACCGTGGCAATGTTCGTCGGATTGACATTGTGGGGCAGGTCGTCCTCGGTACGAGCGCAAGCCAGACGCGTGCCGTCCACGCCCGCGATGGTGAGGGCTCGGCGGCTCGCCTCGAGCGCGGCGTAGGCATCGGTCTTGGCATAGGGCATCTCGAGCGCGCCACAATCGACATGGAACGACTTGCACACCTTGCTGACCAGGTTCATGATGCGGCGATCGCCCTTGAGCAGCTGCTGCTCGCCCTCGACCGTTACCACCGAAAGCCTGCCGGCACCGATAGACTCGAGATTGATGAAGAACACACCGCGGAGCTTGTCACGATGCGAGGCCAAAAACGCCCTCATGCCGGCGCCGTCGCAATCGGAAGCGCCCGTTGCGACGAACCAGATATCGTGGCCGAGCAGCTCATCGTCACCCATGGAGGCAACGGCCGAGAGCATATCCTCGGCAGAAGCACCATCGGAGGAGGTGGCGCCGCCCTTCCAACCGTCGTCGTCATCCTCGAAGTTATCCCACGAGCCAATGCCGCGGCCGGACTTCTTGGCATCGTAATCGTCCTCGACGCCCAGCCAGTCGCTCATGCTGTCCTGCTCGTTCTTCTTTTTGCGACCGAACAAGCCACCCAGGCCACGCTTCTGCGGCTTGGCGCCCGTCGAAGCAGGAGCCGAGATGGTCTCGAGCGGCTGTGCGCCCGAGGAGATGGGCATGGGGGTCGCGACCGGTGCCGATGTGGGCTCGGGGCCCTGCGCCGTCGCAAAGGGATCATTTGTCTGTGCCGAAGGATCGGGAAGATCGAACAGCGACGTGCGGGACGCGACGTTGGCCTGTTGCATCGACGGCAGCGACGGATCGGGGACCGAAGCCAGCGGAGACGAGGAAGGCGCGGGCGACGGAGCCGACGCCGGATCGGGAACATTCATCTGCGGACGCGGTGATGCCTGGGAGGAAATCTGGGCCATAAGGGAATCGACCGTTTCGTCCTGGGTGGGAGCAACATCGGCAACCGTGGCACCGGAACCACTCGGGGTCGGCATGGTGAAAATCTGCGTGGAGTAAGGCCTCGACTCATCTGTCTCGGGAGCCTCGGAAACCGCAGGCACTTCCTCCTGCTCGACCTCGGCCGAATCATCTTGCTCGGCTGCCGCGTATTGCTCTTCGTCAGGGTTGGCCTCGACGGCCTCGTGCCCGGCGACATCTTGGATTTCGGCAGCATCAATAGGCTCGTCATCGTCTGCCGCGTCGCCCTGCTCATCGGAAACAGGAAGGGGCTCGGCAATCGCGGTGCCTTGCTTTTCAAACGTTATCGTGGAATCGAACTGCGCGGCATCAAACGACATGGTGCTATCGACGTGCTGCTGAGCCTCAAAGGACGTTGTAGCTTCGGCGGCGTCGACAGGCACGGACTGCATAGCCTCGTTCTGCTCGAACTCTTGCGCCGCGCGCTCACGTGCCGCCTCGGCGGCCTGCTGCTGAGCGATAGCCTCCTGCTCGGCAGCCTCGCGTGCGGCAGCGCGCTTCCCCTCGAAATCGTCGACAAATTTCCTGCCCTTTGCAAGCGCACCCTTAAAGAAGTTGGAAGCGCTGGCGCCAATCGAAGAGAACGCGGATGCAATATCGGCATGGGGCGTTGCCGCGGGAATCTCGGCCGAGAAATCAGTATCGCTCTCGTAAGACACGCGCCTCGGCTGTTCAGCGTAATCGTCGTCAGGCTCGTCCGTAACGTCTTGCGCCGGCGCGGCGGGAGCCAAAATGTCCAGTCCTGCCGCGGGATCGATCGCGGACACCGCCTCGGGCTCGGCAACGGCAGCGGCAACCGCGGCAGACTCATCATCCACGGCGACAACGGGCGCAGATGCAGTCACGACGGGGGCAGGCTCGGGCTCAAACGTCGGCTCCTCGCCTTCCTCGTAATCGAGCGTGCAGGACTCGGGAAGCATGCCGAGCGCACGGATGGCATCCGAACCAAAGCGGATGTTGCCGGCGGCATTGCGATAGAGCTTGGGCTCGGGCTCGGCGACCTCGACCACCGCGGGCTCCTCCGCCGGCTCGGCGGCGGGCTCCTCCTCGGTGGAAACTTCGACCTGAGCGGTCTGGTCTTGAGCCTCGGGTGCGATAACGCCAATCAGCGTCTCGTCTGCAGAGGCACCCTCAAAACCGTCGATCTGCTCATCAAAAGCCTCGTCCTGCTCAGCCGCATCGGCAGGCGCCACCGGCTGACCAAACTCGTCCTCGTCGTAGGAGGGCTCCTCATATTCAATGGTGTTGCCGTAGTCGTTTTGCTGCTGAGCCGCGGCATACTCCGCTGCGGCACGCGCCATCTCCTCGGCACGACGCTTCTGCTCGCCAAAATAGGTATCAAACGGAATGTCGTCGGGAAACTCGTTTTCGCCCTGATAAGGGGCAACGTTGTCCATGACACCGAGCATGGCGGCGACAGAGGATTTGTTGCACACCGCACCAGACGTGTAGGGGAGCACAAAACGATTGGAGATGATATTGGCTGCGTTGGCCAGCGCCACAAGGGAAGCCAGGATCGCGACAATCCACAGCAGAACCTTGAGCGCACCGGGAAGCGGCAGGATGCGCAGGATGGCGACGGCAGCGGGCGCAACCGTGGCAATGGGCAGGAGCTTGGCGATAAGCGCACGGTACGGAGCATAGGGCTCGCGAGCGAGGAGCTCGGCACGGGGAGAATCGTAGTGCGCCACGACGACAACCGGACGGTTGCGCGGAGACGCAAGCGGACCCGAAGCCTTGTGGTAGGCAATGACATTTTGACTCACGCCGGTCTTTCCCAGGCGCGAAACCACGGGATGGCCTGTGCGCTCGAGCACATAGAGCACAGCGCCAACAATGGCCAGCAAGGTGCCGACCAGGCCGATTCCACCGCCGATGCCCATAAGCAGGGCGCCGGCAAACGCCAGAATACCGGTAACGGCAAACGCCAACCTGCTGGGCGCGGGAGCATTAAATTCCTGCACCTCGGGATCAAAGCCGTGGTTGCGGAAGATCTGAGCGATATCCTCGGCAGCCAAGCGCTCTTCTTCGCTGCATGCCGGCGTAATGCCGGTGTTCTGCAGCAGGTGGTTAATATAGTTCTGGGTGTTCGCCATGTGCGCTCCACATCCATAATCCGACAAATAGGCCCAATGCATGCACATTAGAACCGTATATAGTCGAAAGTATACCCCGAGCGAGCGCAAACGACCGAATTCGGGCCATCTTAACGCCCCGAGCGGACAAGGATATAGCCTAATCTCCATATCGGACTAAAATCATGGCAGCAAACCACCTTCTCATGCGAGGACTCTATGACGGCAAGCGACGCGACCGCGACAATTAAAAAGGGAAGTTCGGAGCCCGGTTTCGATAAAACGGCTCAGCGCATCCTCAATCTTTTCTTTGTGCTCAACAGCTCCCCCGAACCGCTGACGACCGAGCAGATCGTCTTGGATTCCGACCTGGGATATGGCTCCGGCAACATCGACTCGGATAAGCGCAAGTTTCGGCGCGATCGTGACAAACTGCTCGAGCGTGGCATCTTAATCAAGGAGGTTCGCCCCGCCGGTGCGCAGGAGACCGAGGAAAGCTCGTGGACAATCGACCGCGAGCACACCTTTGCAGCAGGCGGCCTCATCACCGCAGACGACGCCGATATCCTGCTCAACGCCATCGACCAGACACTAGCGGCCGGCTCTTCCACCTTTGCCGCGCCGCTTGCCGATATTCGCTCCAAAATTGCCTACCTCACCGGCATGTCGGCGGTGGACGAAGCACCGATCCGCCGCTCTCCCACCGTCGATGCGGTATGGAGCGCCTTTGCCGAGCGATGCGCGCTGCGATTTTTATATCAGAACGGACGCGGCGAGCAGAAAGAACGTACCGCCTGCGTCTACGGCATGTTCGAGCGCGAGGGCGTGGCGTACTTCTGCGGCCTCGACAATGCCACCGACGACATCAGGACATTCCGCTGCGACCGTATCGTTCGCGCTTGGCGTCCTTCGAAGGCCTACGCCATCCCTGCAGACTTCAATCTCAACGACTATCTGTTCTTTGAATTCGATTTTGCCGACCGACCGCCCGTTGCAGCCACGTTCTCGTTCGGTCCTCAGACGCAGATCGATATGATCAACGGCCTCACGCGCGGGCGAGGTGAGCTCGCACACACCGATGCGGGATGGACCTGGACCGTTGACGTGCGTGACCTTGAAGCCGCCACCTCATTTTGCATGGCCCACGCCATGGACGGCATGAGGCCCATGGCCCCCAAATCGCTCAAGCAGGCGTGGAACCACCTCATAGAAAGGACGGTGCACGAGCATGCCCGTGCGTAAACTCACCAGCGAGCAGAGACTCTCGCGCGCCATCGACATCATGGAGGCCCTCTACGCCGCCGGCGATGGCGGCATGACACGAACCGAGATTTGCAGCCGCTTTGACATCACGGGGGCGTCGCTCGACGAGATTCTCGAGATCGTCTCGACGCTCGCGGACCGAGAATCGGGCGCGCGCATCATCTGCGAATGCCGCGGCGAGCGCGTGGCCCTCACTGGTGACGCCGGGCGCGTGCTACCGTTGCGCCTGAGTGCCGCCGAGGGCGCCGTGCTCAACCATGAACTTGAATCGTTGGGGATCGAGCCGCAGACGGCAGCTCGGATTCGACATGCCCTTCTGCCCGAAGAGCTCGGCTATAACCAGCGCGTCTTTGACACCGTCAACCACGGGTCGCACTGGCAGCAGCTGAGCTGCGCCATTCAGGACGGTGTTCGTTGCCGCATCTCGTATCGCTCGATGGACGATGCGCGGCCACGCGAGCGTCTGGTCGACCCCTTGCGCATTACGGCAAACGGCGACCAAACATACCTGATTGCCTGGGACATCGCGATCGATGAGCAGCGCACCTATCGCATGGATAAAATCGAGGGACTCACCTTGACGGAAGACTCCGTCGTGCCTCACACACCGGGCGTCGCATCCCTCCACGATTCCCTTGCCCGGACGCAGCGTAGCGCAAAGCTCTTGATGCCATTCGATATGGCGGAGCATCTGGACTGGGCCGGCATCACCCTAATCGAGCGCAGCGGGGCAGACATGGCAACGGTAACCGTGCATTACGGCTCCGAGCGTTGGCTACTGAGCCAGGTAATCGCAGCGGGCGGAGCCATCCGCATCTTGGATGACCCCGCCCTGTCAAAGCGTCTGTGCGATATGGCAAAAACCCTCGTCTGTCCGCTTTAGCGCCGCCGCTCGTGACGTGCGCGCCACAGTTGCAGATAGTGACCGATCTGCGCCGATTCGATGCGCTGGTAGGAGCTCGTGGGCAGCGACGTTAAGAACTTCTTTCCGTAGCCCTTCGTCACCAGGCGCGGGTCGGCCAGAATCAGCACGCCGCAATCGGTCGACGAGCGGATAAGGCGGCCGGCCGCCTGCTTAACCTCGAGCACCGCCTCGGGCAGCGAATAGCGCGCCCAAGCGCGGTCTTCGCGCAGGTTGCGCTCGCACGAGAGCGGGTCCATGGGGCTCGAGAACGGCAGCTTGGGAATGATGACGCAACGCAGCGTCTCGCCGCTGGCGTCAAACCCCTCCCAGAAGGCCTTAAGCGCAAAAAGCGACGAGGTCGGCTCGTTGATAAACCGGTCGCGCAGGCGACGAGGAGATGAGTTGCGCTGCTGGCAGTCGAGCTCCAGACCCGCACGGGCCATCTTGGGTTCAACGCGGGCGTACAGGTCTTCCATGTCGCGCCGATTGGTGAACAGTGTGAGCACCGATCCGCCCATGGCAAGATGGGCGTCGACCAGCACGCGCTCGAGCGCCGTAAGATAGCTCTCGCGATCGCGCGGATCGGGGATATCGCCCGCAACGACTACAGCCATGTTCGAATCGAAGTCGTAGCTCGAGTCCAAGTGCAGCGATGAGGATGTTGAAGCACCGATGCGATCGAGGCCGACCGCATGGTTAAAGTGTTCAAAGCTTTTGGACACCGTCATAGTCGCCGAGGCAAAGATAGCCGTGTGAACCTCGGGCAGCCACTCGGTTGCCAAGGCCTCGCCAATGTCGATGCGCTCTGCGGTCATCGACTCTCCGCCGGCACGCAGCCTGCGATTGACCTGCAGCGAATACACGTAGTGTTCATCGGTGCCATCAATGATGAGTTTGAGGTTCTCGACCAGCTCGTGCAGGCGACGCGAGATATCACCCAGGTCAACAACAACCTCGGGCTTGTCGGCGGCGACGGCTTGCACCAGCGCGTCGACGCTCTTGTCAGCCTGTTCCAATGCGTCGATGCCAGTGTAGGCCGACTGTAAGAAATCATGCCAGTCGTCAGATTCGCGCAGCTCGGGGCCAATCCATAGATTGGCATTGTCATAACCCCCACGGGCACGGCGGCCGAGCTCGCGAACGCCATCGAACACGTCGGCGATTGCCATGCTCGCGCGCGCAACCGTCGACGTCGCCTTGGCAGTAAGGCCCAGATAGAGCGTAGAGCCCTCGGAGGTTGCCAAATCACGGGAAACCTGGCTTAGCGCACCGGTGCTCGAGCCACCCAGGCGCTCAAACAGAACGCGTGATTCGTCCGCCGACACCACGCGCGCCCACTGACGGCGCGCCTCGCGCTCGATGGAATGGGCCTCGTCGATTACCCAATGACGAATCGGAGGTAAAATCCTGCCCTCGGCCGCGACATTGCGGAACAGCAGGGAATGGTTGGTGACCACCACGTCGGCATGCGCTGCACGACGGCGAGCGCCGTGGACCAAACATTTATCAGGGAAAAACGGGCAGAGGCGACGAGCACACTCGCGCGAGGCCGTCGTAAAGTCGGGGCGGTTGACGCTGCGCCACCGAATGCCGAGCGAGTCGAGGTCGCCATCGGCTGATTGGCAGACGTACGCCATAATGACCGCGACCGCCGTGAGCGTGTCCGCCGGATCGCGCTTGGTGGTAATCTCGACCTGGCCGCGGCTCATTCGCTCAAGCTTGCGCAGGCACGGATAGTGGTCATAGCCCTTGAGAGCGCAAAATGACAGGCCACCGTCCAGTTGCTCGGCAAGTTTTGGCAGCTCATGGTACATGAGCTGGTCGGCAAGATTGTTCGATTTGGTCGCAATACCAACCGTGATGTTGTTACGGCGTGCTGCCTCGGCAAAAGGCACCAGATAGGCCATCGATTTGCCGACGCCCGTGCCCGCCTCAATTACACGATGAGTGCCCGTGACCAGCGCATCGCGGACCTCGAGCGCCATCGCGATCTGCTCATCACGCGGCTCGTAGGTGGGATACATGCGATTGACCAGGCCACCTGGCGCATAGTCTGCCTCAATCTCCTCACGACTCGGCATCTTGAGTACCGGCAGTTCGTCGGCGTCCACCCGATCGTCGGCGCGATCGGCCTTGAGAACGTCAGCACGAGCGGCGCTGAGAGAGAAGATAGAACCAGGGTTCTGCCCCGCCAAGAATGAGAAGATAGGACGATAGGACCAAGGCACATCCGGATGCATGTCGGCTAGGCGCGCCATGAGGCCCTGGGGCAAGTCGGTGAGCGCCACGAGCAACACGCGCCATACGCCACACAGGGCGTCGACGTCGGCATTGGCACGGTGTGATACCGAGTCACAGCCAAACAGATCGGCCATAAAAGACAGCTTGTGCGAGGCCAGGCGCGGAAGCGCGATTCGCGACAGCGCCAGCGAATCGATCCAAATATCGCTCACGTTGACGCCGCCTTTGACCGACTCGATAAACGAGCGGTCGAACGTGGCGTTATGTGCGATCACCGGGCAACCACCGACAAAATCGGCGAGAGCGGCGACGGCCTCAACGGCCGACGGGGCATCTGCCACATCGGCATTTGTAATGCTCGTGAGCTCGGTAATCTCGGCGGGAATCAGCTGCTTGGGATGCACGAAGGTATCGAAACGGTCGACGATCTCGCGGCCCGAAAGACGGGCCGCCGAGATCTCGATCAGCTCGTTGTCCTGCACCGAAAGACCTGTGGTCTCGGTATCGAGGACAATTACATCTTCCTCGATAAGACCGAAGGACTGCGTTTTGGCGCGTTCGGCAAGCGTGGCATAGGAGTCGATGACAAACTGCGGCGTTCCTGACGAAACCGCGTCCTCGATTAGCATGCAATGCCCGCTCGACGAAGGCCCATACGGATCAGGCTGTCACAGACCTGCGGGAACGTCATGTCGTCGGTGTGGCGGATCTCGTCCGGATACAGCGACGTATCGGTCATGCCGGGAATGGTATTGGTCTCGAGGATAACGGGGCCGTCCTCACTCACGATAAAGTCGCTGCGCGAGATACCCAGGCAACCGAGGGCCTTGTGAGCAGCACAGGCAAGCTCCTGGGCACGAGCGTAATTCTCGGGTGAAATCTGCGCCGGAATGCGATGGATGTCCGTAGGGTCGACATACTTCACGTCCAGATCGTAGAACTCACAGTCCTCGGGCTTACGAATCTCGACAATCGGCAGAGCGCGCACGTCATCTTCGCCGTATACGCCGACGGTGATCTCGGTACCCTCGATGCACTTCTCGACCAGTACTTTGTCGCCGTACTCAAACGCCTTGGCGATTGCCGCGGGCAGCTCGGAGGGCTCATGGACCAGGGAAATGCCATAGCTGGAACCGTTGACGGCCGGCTTCACAAAGCAGCGCTCGCCACAAACCTCGACGATATGATCGATATCGACTTCATCGCCCACCTCGAGCGCAAGGCCGGGGGCAATGGGAATGCCCGCCTTGGCGTACAGGAGCTTAGAGACCTCCTTGTCGGCACCGCAGGCGCTGGCAAGCACGCCCGAAGCCGTGTAGGGGATACCCAGGGTCTCCATGGCGCCTTGCATGGCGCCATCCTCGCCGCCGGCACCGTGCATGGCGATAAACGCCACGTCAAAGCCGCCGGTTGCCATGGTTACCATAAAGTCATCAGCGGCCGTATCGAGCAGCTCCACCGAGGTGTAGCCGGCTTCCTTCAGTGCCACCACAACGTTCTTTCCCGAATTAAGCGAGATCTCGCGCTCAGCGGAATGACCGCCCGCCAAGACCGCTACGTGCATGTTCTCTAGGCTTTTACCCGGCATGGGCAGACTCCTCCTCTATAATTTCTGCAGCTGATACCATATTGTAGCGATACCCTCTACGTTTCCCCAAAATCGAAAGGCTTCCATGAATCCCAGGACTAAATCTCAGGACATTCGCGACTTGAGCCAAAACGATATTCGCGAGCTCGTGGCCGAGCTTGGCCAGCCCGCCTTCCGCGCGAAGCAGCTCATCGAATGGGTCTTTGAGAAGAACGTTTGTTCGTTCGACGACATGACCAACCTTCCCAAGGCTTTCCGCGAGCAGCTTAAAGAGGCTTTTGCCTTTGATACGCCGACTGAACTCACCAAGCAGGTTTCCAAAGATGGCTCGCGCAAGTATCTGCTCGAGTACCACGACGGCATTTCCGTCGAAACTGTCGGTATGCCCCGTCGCAACAAGCTTTCCGTCTGCGTTTCCACCCAGGCAGGCTGCGGCATGGGCTGTGCCTTTTGCGCTACCGGCCTCAACGGCCTCAAGCGCTCTCTGACCGCTCAAGAGATCGTCGACCAGGTACTTCATGTATCCAACGACTTTGGCGAGCGCGTCACGAGCGTTGTCTTCATGGGCCAGGGCGAGCCGTTTGCCAACTACGACGAGGTTCTCAAGGCGTTGCGAATCCTCAACGACCCCGATGGCATCGGTATCGGTGCTCGTCACCTCACCGTCTCTACCAGCGGCGTTATTCCCGGTATTCGCAAATTTGCCGACATCCCCGAGCAGTTCACGCTTGCCGTTTCCCTGCATTCCGCCATCCAGTCGACACGCAATAAGCTAATGCCCGGTGTTAAGAAGTACACGCTACTTCGCCTTCACGAGGCGCTTCAACTCTACACCGAGAAGACTGGCCGCCGCCCGACCTATGAGTATGCCATGATCGAAGGCGTCAACGATACGAATCCCGAGATGCAGGCGCTCTGCGACTTCTGCGAGGGAACGTTGTGCCACGTTAACCTGATTCAGCTTAACGACATCGAGGGCAGCCCGCTCAAGCCGTCGCCGATTCATAAGGTTGAGGATCTTCAGCGTCGTCTTGAGTCCCGTGGCATCGAGACCACGATTCGTAACTCCCGTGGTAACGATATTGACGCCGCTTGCGGACAGCTGAAGCAGCGCTTCAAAGTTCAGAAAAACGCATAGGGGAGTCGCACCCCAAAACGTTTCATGTGAAACATCGAACGGCCCCGGTTACAGGAGATGCAACCGGGGCCGTTTTATTTATTGACCTTAATTTTGAATCAGCTGCTACCTGTCCCATTTTTTACGGCCAAAATAAGGGGTCCTTGCCTCGTGAATCAGACAAGGACCCCTCAAAATATGCTAAGTAATTGTTAGGTACCTAATAGCCTACATTTTCCCATTGGTTACTAACCCAACCTTGATTAATCTTGGGATTCTTCGTTACCTGAGCCGTACGCATGGCAACATCTTCTGTCATAACATCCATTTTCTTCTTGGATGTATCGACAATATCTTGCGCACTACGAAGCAAACGACCTCGAAGTTCATCGTCTGTCGCGATCTTATAGCCAGCAAAGGCACCAGCCGCGACAGTCGTCGCCAATGCAATCGCAGTTAAAATCCTATTCCTCATCTTGGCCTCCTTGATCAAACTGAATCATTTCGCCAAGAATACGAGAGAGCTCTTCCTCGTCTTTAAACTCAATCTCAATCTTATTCTTTCCACGCGAGCTCTTAACACGCACGTTGGTATTAAAAACCTGACGAAGCACGCGGGCAGCCTTTTTAAAAGACTGAGGCGTTGCAGGCCTCGGCGTCTTAGGTGTCTCTCCGGCAGAAAACAACGGAGCAAGATTTTCTGTCGCTCTTACGGAAAGGCCCTCTGCAACAACCTTCTCTGCAAGTCGAATTCGAGCGTCCTCATAGGGAACTGCAAGAATCGCACGTGCATGACCAGCAGTAAGTTTGCCCTCAAAAATCATCTGCTGAACAACTTCAGGGAGATCGAGAAGGCGCAGCGAGTTTGTAATTGCAGAGCGTGACTTGCTGACTGCCTTCGACAATGTCTCCTGGGTCATACCGCTGGCATCGATAAGCTGGCGATAGCCCTTAGCCTCTTCGACGGGATTCAGATCAGAACGCTGAAGGTTTTCGATCAGAGCAAGAGCCAGCATCTCTTCATCATTAACATCTTTAATGATGACAGGCAGCTCCTCAAGACCAGCAAGCTTTGACGCTTGGTAACGACGCTCACCAGCGATGATCTCATAGCCGTTTCCATGCTTGCGAACCAAAAGCGGCTGCAAGACGCCATGTTCTTGGATTGATTCGCTCAACTCACGAAGTTCAGTTTCGTTAAAGTGAATTCGCGGCTGATTAGGGTTGGGAACGATATCCTCAATAGGTAGTTTTGTTTCAGATGCGGCATTCGAAGCCGATGCAGCCGAACCACCGGTCTCATACTCGGCCTCTGAGACCAAAGCATTGAGTCCACGTCCCAATCCGCCACGTTTCTTTACACTAGGCACGCTTGATCACCTCTTTTGCAAGGTTCATATATGCTTTTGCACCCTTATTTTGAGGTGCATAGGTAATTACCGGTTCCCCAAAAGACGGAGCTTCGGAGATTTTAACCGTACGGGGGATCAACGTCTTAAATGCCTTATCACCAAAGTACGATTGAACCTCCTCAACAACCTGATTCGATAGAGAAGTACGCGAGTCATACATGGTCATAAGCACACCGTAGGTGTCTAAGCCCTTGTTCAGACGAGATTTGACCATCTTCATTGACTCAAGCAGCTTCGTAACGCCCTCGAGTGCGTAATACTCGCACTGGATCGGAATCAAAACGCTGTCTGCTGCGGTCAAAGCGTTGATAGTAAGCAGGCCGAGCGAAGGAGGGCAGTCAATGAAAATAAAATCGAACTCGTCCTGAATCGGCTCAAGCAAATCTTTGAGACGGGTTTCACGAGCAATTGCGCTTACGAGTTCAATTTCCGCGCCTGCAAGCTGAATTGTAGCCGGAATTACGAATACCTTTTTGCAATTTGTATCAAGAACAAGCGATTCTGCCGGTACATCATTCAGCAATGCATCATAGATGCAGTGATCAAGGTCTTCTTTTTCAATTCCGAATCCACTGGTGCTGTTTCCCTGCGGATCAAAATCAACAATCAGTGTCTTACGACCCTGCTCACCCAGTGCTGCTGCAAGGTTTACAGCCGTCGTTGACTTACCGACGCCGCCTTTTTGATTGATGATTGCAATGATACGCGTGTCTTTTGCGCTCTTAGAACGCTTAACGTCGCGAAATCCCACGGTCCCTCCTGGTGTGTATTAAAGCTGTCAAACGGAGGATGTTTCACGTGAAACATTCCGAATCGATAGCAACTGCTATGTTTCACGTGAAACACTGCAAGCTGTTAGTAACCATTATGTTTCACGTGAAACATCTAGGCAAGCGGATTCTTCTTTGCCATGCCATTTGCACGAGGCAATGAAACGGATGCTGAATGACTCTTCTTAAGAACAATGAACTCCCTGTGACCCAAGCCTTCAGGCAAATCAATTGCGTCATTCAGAAGCAAAGTGAAGCCGCAAATCTTAGCTGCTGACATGCCGGAAGCAAGCTCCTCATCCGAAGGATTGCCCTTGGTGATAACAAATAGCCCTCCATCCTTCAGGTACGGAGCCGCATACTCAACAAGAATCGGTAGAGGGGCCAGTGCGCGGGCGGTTACAACGGAGAACTGCTTCTTATGGCTTCGAGCATATTCTTCAAGACGATCATGAACCGCATGAGCATGTTTCAATCCAAGAGCATGGACAAAGGAATTAACCGCATCAACCTTCTTGCCAACAGAGTCAATATAAGTAGCTTTACGATGCGTGGTTATGGTTAATGGAATACCAGGGAAGCCCGCACCTGTTCCCATATCGAGCAAAGCTCCCTCAGGAGCCTTATTGATATAGGGGAGCAAAACAAGTGAGTCGAGGATATGAAGTACGGCAGCATCTTCTACGTTAAGAATACGGGTGAGATTGGTTGTCTTATTTGTTTCTAGAACCAAATCCAAATGCTGGATACATTTCCTCAGCTCAATATCAGTTACGCTCAAGGAATATTCTTTGCAATAGGAAGTTAGGCGACTCAACATCTCGTCAGCCTGCTGATCGGTAAGTACAAACAACTGAAGCTCCTTTCTGACAAAAATCAGCGTATCGAGAACTTTTGACAAAAAAAGGGGACGTGGAAACCACGTCCCCCTGGCATAAGCTCGAGTAGATTATCGAGCAACAATCACCACATGGCGATCAGGGTCAGAACCCTCAGAATGAGTATCGACTGCATCGTTGCCACGAAGTGCAATGTGAACCAGTCGGCGCTCGTAGGCATTCATGGGCGGAAGCGAAACACTCTTATGAGTGCGGATGGCACGCTCGGCAGCAGACTGAGCCATGGAGGCGACCTTATCCTGACGGCGACTCTTGTATCCCTCGACGTCCACTACAACCGGATACCTAAAGCCAAGCTTGCGGCTCACCAGCAAAGAGAACATAACCTGAAGAGCATCAAGAGTGCGACCATGACGGCCAATGAGAACGGCAAGGTCGGGAGCCGTTACATCCAAAATCAGCTCACCCTCGTCGCCCTCATACTCATCGATAGGAGAGTTGGCGGCATCGAAGTGCGAAAGGATGGAACGCAGGATGGAAATCGCAACATCGGCAATGGTGTCGAGCTCCTCATCGGTCAGCTCTTCACCGGCCTTGTAGCGCTGTGCAATCTCGGGATAATCGCCCGCGACCTGCGGGGCAACCTCCTCAAGCATATCCTCGATGATCTCTTCAGACATAACGTACTCCAAAAGTTAGGTACCTAAATAAGATTGATATCCCACTACTTCTTCTTGTGCGGGCGCGGCTTCTTCTCGCGACGAGTGACCTCAACCTGCAGCGGAGCGTTCTTAAGACGCTCCTCCTCATCGGCCTTCGCCTTGTCGATGACCTTCTGCGTCACAAAAATCTGCTGGATAACCTGCCAAGCAGACGAGACGTCGTAGTACAGCAGAACACCAACGGGAAGGCTCCAGCCCATCCAAAGCATCATGACCGTCATGACAACGGCCATCATACGCATGCTCTGAGCCTGCTGGCCGGTCTGGTTGCGCGACATATAGAGCTGCGGAATCAGGGTCAGGACGGCAAACAGGATCAGGCAAACCAGCGCAGGCAGTGCAACCATAAAGCCATCGGCAAAGGAAGCGCTCGGCGTGGTGGTCAGGTCGGGCAGGATGTTGAAGAACGAGAACGTGCCGTTGTTAAAGTACTGCGGCAGGTTGCGCAGCAATGTAAACAGGGCGAACAGGATAGGCATCTGAATCAGCAGCGGCAGACAGCCAGCCATGGGGTTGAACTTGTTCTCGCTGTAGAACTTCTGCATCTCCTCGGCCTGACGCTGGGGATCGTCGGCATAGCGCTCCTGGATCTCGAGCATCTTGGGCTGCAGCACCTGCATGCGAGCCGTCGACTTGGTCGACTTGAGCATAAGCGGCGTCAGCAGCAGACGGATGATGACCACCAGGATGATGATGGACAGGCCCCAGTCGACCGCAAAGGTCTGGATGAGCTTGAGCAGCTCGAAAAGGATGTTAACGATCCAATCCCACATGTAAGTTTTCCTCCGATAGCGAGTGCCCGCTAGGGCACAGGGTCATAACCGCCGACGTGCAGGGGATTGCAACGAGCGATGCGCCTCACGGCAAGCCAGCAGCCTCTCAAAACACCGTGCTTCTCAATCGCCTGGATGGCGTATTGCGAGCACGTTGGGTAATAAATGCAGGCGTCAGGCAATAAGGGCGAAATAACCTGTTGATATATGCGAATAGGAGCGATGGCAACACGTCGCAAAACGTGATTGCTCATCGCTCCTCCCCGGCAACGCCGGCGCGTTTCATAAGCGAACGCAACGCCTTGTCCATCTCCTGCGGCGAGGAAACCCTCGTCTTGGGAGTTGCAAACAAGATGATGTCATAACCCGCAACGGGAAATCCGCAGCTGCGGGCGGCCTCGCGCATCACACGCTTAGATCGGTTGCGCACGACGGCACAACCGAGTCGCTTAGCACCAACGAAGGCGACCCTTCCGGAGTCGCCTTCGCCAACCGATTCACATATGGTCATTCGAATCAGAGGGTGATTGAAACGACGCCCCTGACTGAACACATGCTCGAAATCTTGCCGAGACTTAATAGTCTTCATGCGAGATGTGTGTATCGCTGCTAGACAGTGAGACGCTTGCGGCCCTTGGCGCGACGACGGGCGAGCACGGCACGACCACCCTTAGTGGCCATACGGGCACGGAAGCCATGGGTCTTGGCACGCTTACGCTTATTAGGCTGATACGTACGCTTCATCTTAAGTTCCTCCTGCTGCATTTCGAGTGTCCGCGGGGACGCGGACGCAGATATAGACACGTGAGCTTGAAGATTGTAGGGAAATCAATGTTCAAATGTCAAGAAATCAAAGGTAAAAGTTGCGCAGTTCACACGGTTCCCCCATAAGCCAAGCTCGATTTAGCGGTGCATGGCAACTTTTCATGATATTTCATCGAGTTTTCAACAGGTCATGTTGGCAATGTTGAGAACTTTTCGTCCGTTTTCCAAAGTTTTCAACAGGTTTTGAAAGTTTGTCGAAAGATGAGAAACATTGCACGGTGAGCTACTATTTGTTCGAAACCTTTTGGAAGATTGCGAGCGGCATGTCTGACGACTTTTACACCATGGTCGATTCCGGAGACCCGGCACCCGACAACGAGCACATCACCGGCGTGCGCGAAGAGCGTGACGAAGGTGAACAGACGACAACGCAGGCGCCAAAAGCCATGTACGCCGCGCGCATCGCCGTCTATGACGACATGCTGTCGACACCGCGTGTGATCGTCATCGATCCGCAAGATGTCCGCACGTATTTGGAAGAGACGACCAACACCGTCTACCAGTGCATGAAAGAACAAGGTGGCCATATCTCGCTCATGGTCATCCGCGAGATTGTCGAAAACTTTATCCACGCACACTTTGCAGAGCCCATCATCTCGATTCTGGACGGCGGAGACACCATCCGCTTTGCTGACCAAGGACCCGGCATCGACGACAAGGAACGCGCTTTCGACTTTGGCGTTACCAGCGCAAACAGCAAGATGAAGCGCTATATCCGTGGAACCGGAGCAGGGTTTCCCATGGTGCAGGAGTATTTGGAAAACGCCGGCGGTGCCGTATCCATCGAGGACAACATGGGCAACGGCACCGTGGTTACGGTAAGCCTGGACCCTAAACGCGTGCAGGAAATCGAGCGTGCCGGCGGACGCGGTGCTGCCGTGCGGCCCGAGACGGAGCAGCCCACATATCCCCTGCCGGGAGCTTTTGCGCAGCAGCCCATGGCAACGCAGCAGATGCAGCCCCCCGTGGGGCAGATGCAGCAGCCCGGAATGCTTCCCACACAAGAGCCCCAGGCGGCATCTATGTCGATGACGCCAAACATGCCAGAGGCCATGCCGCTGGCAGATCAGGATGCAGCAGCAATGCAGCAGGCGACGGGGGCACCGGGTGGCCAGCAAATGGGCTATCAGCCGTACCAACGGGGATATCCATATCAGCAGATGCCGCCACTGGGGTATGGCCAGCAGTTCCCGCAGCAGTACCAGCAGGGATATCAGCAGCCGTACCAGCAGATGCCGCAGCAGCAGTACAACCCCTGGGCCCAACAGATGCCTCTGCAGCCTTACCAACAGTGGCCTCAAAGTTTTCAACAGCAAATGCCGCCGATGCAGAGTTCTCAACAACCAGCAGCTCAAATGATGTATCCTAATGCAGCAAATCAGTATGCGCAGCCACAACCGGACGTGTTCGTAAGCGATCGCGGCAACGCCGCGCTGGGCTATCTGGCGCAAAATCAAGCGTGCGGTGCAACCGATCTGGCGAGGGCGTTTGGAAACTCGGCCCCCACTTGGTCACGCACGCTCAATGACTTGGCGCAGGCCGGCTTGGTCATCAAGCATGGCCAGAAATACCATCTGACCGAACTCGGCGCCGCTCGCGTGCGAGCTCAGAGCTAAAGAACGGGAGAGACAGTGGACGAGGAAGCAAGCATCATCCTGGGGGATGCCATCGCCTTTTGCCAGCGCGACGGCCAAGATGCACGCCTCATCAACATGCTGGGGCAATCGCGGGCCATAAGCCTGACCGAAGATACGCTCACGATCGAGGCCCCCTCGCGCTTTGCCATCGCGCAGCTCAAAAAGCATCAGCCGACTATTGAGGCCTATCTGGAAGAAATCGCCTTTGCACCGATCGCGCTCGACATCGTGGCACCGCAAGGCGCCGCAACGGAATCCGCTGCCGCGACGGCGCCCGCCACGGCTCCCGCCGCTTCCCCGGCGGCACCGACCTCCGCAGGCGACGTGCCGACAATCGAGCACCAGCACAGCGATGTTTCCCGTGAAACCATGGCACCGTTGCCGACCGCGGCGGCGACGTCAACGAACGCACCCGTCACGCACATGCCTATCGCTCACGACGCAGCGGCGGGCGCGGATTCGGGCATTGCAATCAAGAACACGCTCTCGGCCGATGATTTTCGTCGCATGATGAACCAGATGAAGGGCGGAGCGCCGACTAAATCCACGCAAGCTGCGGCCCCCGCTTCACCCATACCGGCGCCGACCGTGCCGGCCGAGCAGAATACGGATGGAGCCCCGCTCGCCGCGAACTCAAAATTTACCTTTGAGAACTTTGTCTACGGCCCCGAAAACAGCCATGCCTATCGCTCGGCACTCAAGTTTGCCGCCCTCGCGGACGAGCGCGGCACATGCACATCACTGTTCATCTACGGCAAATCGGGCCTGGGCAAGACGCACCTGCTGCTTGCCATCAAAAACGAGCTCGCCGAGAAGTCGCCCGAGATCAAGGTCAAGTATGCCAACTCCCAGGCATATCTGGACGACCTGATGACCGAGTTCGACCGCCAAAAGAAGAGCAACGCCCCCATCATGCAGGCGTACCACGGCGTGGACGTGCTCATCATCGATGACATCCAAAACATCATCGGCAAGCGCGCGAGCGTGGACTACTTTTTCCAGCTCATGGACGAGTTCATCCGCAACAACAAGAAGGTCGTCATCGCGGCAGACCGTGCCCCCAAGGACCTGAGCATGGACGAGCGTCTGACCAGCCGCTTCAACGCCGGCATGCTCTGCCTGGTCGCAGAGCCCAGCTACGAGATGAAATACAAGATCTTGCAGCGCTATTACGAGAACACCATCGTCGCCGCTCCCGAGGCAGGCGACGACTCGCTGCTGGCGGCCTATGGGGGCGACGGCGGACACCTGACCGACGAGCACTTTAAACACATGGCCGAGGTCTCGGGCACCAACATCCGCGAACTCGAGAGCTTTTGCGAGCGCTGCGCCGGCGAGGCGGGCGACCGCGAGCGCGAGGGCGGGGAGCTCACCTTTGACGATATCGACGCCATCGCCAGCCAGTACTTCGACACATCGGCCAAAAAGATCAACGTCCAGACGGTTCAGTCCGTCATCGAAGAGCAGTACGGCGTGACGCACGAGGAGCTCATCGGCCCGCGTCGCAACGCCAATATCGCCAAAGCACGCCATATCGCTATCTACCTGGCCATCGAGATGTGCGAGATGACGACCACGGCGGTGGGCGCCGAATTTGGCAACCGCAACCACTCGACCGTCAGCACGAGCTACAAAAAGGTCCAGAAGATGATCCAGGAAGACCGTACCGTCACCGAAGACCTCAAATCGCTGCGCGATAAAATTACACTGCGCTCGTAGGGAAATAGAGACACCTGTTGAAAACTTGTCGAAACCATGGGCATAAGGTGTCTAAAACCCAACCCGCGGTGGTGAAAAGTTTTGCGCAGGTTTTGAACGTGGAAAACCACCCCCGTTGCACACAGGTTGCTGTCGATTCTCTTTCTGGGTCTGACCTGCGTCTTTGGGAGTAATCAACAGTTTCGTCAGTGCTATTACTATTATTAAGATATTTATATCTATAGAAAGGTATTAAAAGATGAAGTTCACCGTCAGCCAGAGCTCGCTTACACAAGCCATCGGCGTCGTTATGAAGGGCGTCGCTTCGGCATCCACCCTTCCCATCCTGTCGGGCGTGCTCGTCAAGGCGCAAGACGGCATCTTGGAATTCCAGACCTCTAACTACACCATCTCGATCCGTCATCGCATCGCGGCACATGTCGAAGAAGAGGGCGAGATGGTTATCCCTTGTAAGATGCTCTCCAATATCACCAAGACCCTCCCCGATGCCCCGGTCACCTTTGAGCTGTCCGAGCGCCAGGTGCTGATTGGTTGTGAGAAGAGCTCTTTCCGCCTGAACACGCTCGATGCCAATGACTTCCCCGAGTTTCCGGCCTATGCCATCGAGAGCGCCGTGGAACTGCCGACCGATATCTTGTCCGAAATGGTCGGCCGCGTGTGGCGCGTCACCTCGACTGACAAGGCCCGCCCCATCCTGGGTGGCGTGCACATGAAGGTCGAGAACAACACCGTGCGCCTGGTGGCGACCGATTCCTTCCGCTTGGCCGTGTGCGATACGCAGGTCGAGACCTCAACCCTCGAGGGCTCCTTTGAACTCAACGTTCCGGCCGACGCCTTTAACGACGCGCTGAACATCATGGCCAGCCAGGCGACCATCATGATCGGGGCTACCGACACCCAGGTCGTCTTTGAGGCCGGCAACACCACCTACGTGTCGCGCCGCATCGAGGGCGTGTACCCCAACTACAAGCAGCTCATCCCCGATTCGTGCGTGACGAGCGTCAAGATCGACGTCGCCGCCTTTAACGCCGCCCTCAAGCGCGTGGCCGTTATCGCGAGCGCCAACCCCGCCGTCAAGTTCGAGATCGATGTCGAGAACGGGCAGATGGGCCTGTCCTCCATTTCCAATGACCAGGACCTTGCGCAGGAGACGATCGATGTCGAGGCCGAGGGCGAGTCGGGCACCATCGCCTTCAACTACCACTACATCTTCGGGTGCCTCAATGCCCTGTCCAAGGAGAAGGAGATCACGCTGGAGCTCAAGAGCTACTCGCAGGCGGGCATCTTCAAGTCCTACGACAAGATCAACTACCTGTACCTGGTCATGCCGGTCCGCATCTAGCAACTGCCCTATGACCATGTTCGCCCGCGATCTTTCCGTCGCGCACTACCGCAGCTTCGATAGCTATCGCCTTGCCCTGGACGAGGGCGTGACGATACTTGCGGGACCCAACGCGGCGGGAAAGACCAATCTCATAGAGGCGCTGCAGCTGCTGACGAGCGGCGCCTCGTTTAGGCATCCGACCGCCGCCGAGCTCGTCCATGACGGCGCGGACTCGTGCAAGGTTGAGCTGAGGCTCGAGGGCGACGGCCGCGTGCTTGATATGGGATTGAGCGCGGAGGACGGTAAGCGCTCGTTTAGCCGCAACGGCAAGAGATGCTCTGCCGCCGGTGTGCGCGGGGTCCTGCCGAGCGTGCTGTTTTGCCCCGACCATCTGGACATGGTTAAGCGAGGCGCCAGTGTGCGCCGTGCCGCCCTCGATGACTTTGGCATGCAACTGAGCGCACGCTATGCCGATCTTGCGAGCACCTATGGGCGCTGCGTGACCCAGCGTAACGCCTTGCTCAAGGAGGCCTGGTGCTGCCGCGAGATGCTCGGCGCGTGGAACGATTCGATTGCCCGCGCGGGCTCGGCCCTGCTCGTGCACCGGTTGGCCCTGCTCGACCGGCTGGCGGGCCATGTGCACACTGCCTACGGGCAAGTGGCGTCCGGCGAGGCCGCCAACGTGACCTATACGTCCACGCTGGGGGATTTGCCCCAGGTCGAGGATCGCGAAGAGCTGAAGGACTGGGCGTACGAGCGCATGCTGGCTGCCCTTGATGAGCACGCCGACGAGGAAATTCGCCGCGGCGTGACGTTGGTGGGACCGCATCGCGATGAGATTGAGTTTGCCGTGGCGGGTCGATCCGCCCGTTCATTTGCCAGCCAAGGTCAGCAGCGGACGTTGGTTTTGGCCTGGAAGGTGGCGGAGGTGGCCGTGGCTCGCGATGTCCTGGGCACCGCCCCACTGCTGCTTTTGGACGACGTGATGAGCGAGCTCGACGGCGAGCGTCGCGGCGCTTTTCTGCGGCTGATCGGCGATGATATCCAGACGGTCATAACCACGACCAACCTGGGGTATTTTACCGATGACCTGCTTGATCGAGCCAAGGTGGTGAGCATGGGTGAGACGTGCTAATTACGAGCGCGAGAGCGAAACGGTCGCCTTCAGTGGATTTTTAAACGCAGAGCGCCAGCGCATCCTGGCGGCCGCGACGCCTGAGCGCCGCGTGCAGATGGAGGCTGCAGAGGAATCTCGTGCGGTCTATCGCGCCTGGAATGCGGTGTGCTCGGGCACGCGCGAGGGGCGCCATGTGACGGGCCTGCGCTACCTGCCCGAGTCCAATGAGCTGCTGGTATATCTCGACTCGCCCTCGTGGACGCAGGAAATGACGCTGTTGCGCGAGATCATCCGCGCGCGCATGGAGCGCGCCGGTGCGCATGTGGACGGCCTGGTGTTCAAAACCACCGCGCCCGGTCACACGCCGCCCGCCGCCAAGGAGCGCCTGCGTCCGGCGACGACCGAGCGCCCGCCGGCTCCGCACGCCGACCTAAGTGAGGCCGAGCGCACCGAGATTGAGCGCCAGGTGGCGCCCATCGAAGACCAAAAACTGCGCGAGGCCCTCGAGAATGCCATGAGAGCCAGTGCCGAGTGGGCCAAGGGCGTGCAAAGCAAAAAAGAGCCTTAAATCGCATCTGGTGGCCTTGTAGAGCCAAATACCCTCGTTCCCGAGGGTATTTTTTTACGATAAACTAGTAAGGCTGTACACATTTTCTTGACTGAAGGAGGACGTGTGGCAAACGAAAACGATTACGATGGCGGCGAGATTAAGATTCTCGAAGGTCTCGAGGCCGTTCGTAAGCGCCCGGGCATGTATATCGGCTCGACGAGCGCCAGCGGTCTGCATCACCTGGTGTGGGAGATCGTTGACAACTCCGTCGACGAGGCCATGGCCGGTTTCTGCACCGAGATCCAGGTGACGGTCCACGCCGACAACTCCATCACGGTCGTCGACAACGGGCGCGGCATCCCCGTCGACGAGCACCCTGTTAAAAAGATCCCGACGCTCGAGGTCGTCATGACGATCTTGCACGCCGGCGGTAAGTTCGATAACTCGGCCTATAAGGTCTCGGGCGGCCTGCACGGCGTTGGCATCTCTGTCGTCAACGCACTGTCCAAGCGCGTGGTCGTTCAGGTTCGTCGCGACGGCAACACCTACGAGATGGAGTTCTCGCGCGGCAAGACCGTCAAGAAGATGGAGGTCGTGGGCACCTCGGATTCGACGGGCACCACCGTCACCTTCTGGCCCGACGACGAGATCTTCGAGACCTGCATCTACGATTTCGATACGCTGCACAACCGTCTGCAGGAGACGGCGTTCCTCAATAAGAACCTCAAAATCGTGCTGACCGACGAGCGCGAGGCGACTCCCCACGTGGAGGAGTTTTGCTACGAGGGCGGCATCATCGACTTCGTCAAGTTCCTCAACGAGGGCAAGGACGTCCCCGAGGCCTTTAAGGAGCCCATCTACATCGAGGGCAAATCGGACCCGGACGCGCCTGTGACCAAGATGGGCGAGGTCGAGGTTTCTCTGCAGTGGAATAGCGGTTACGGCGAGAACGTCATGTCGTTTGCCAACGACATCTACACCCCCGAGGGTGGCATGCACCTTGAGGGCTTCCGCACCGCGCTCACCCGCGTGATCAACGATTACGCGCGCAAGCAGAACCTGCTCAAGGAAAAAGACGCCAACCTGACCGGCGACGATGTGCGCGAGGGCCTTTCGGCCGTTATCTCGGTCAAGCTGCCCGATCCGCAGTTTGAGGGCCAGACCAAGGCCAAGCTCGGCAGCTCCTATATGCGCGCGCTCACACTCAAGATTGTGACCGACGGCCTTGCCGATTACCTCGAGGAGCATCCCAAGCCCGCTCGCGAGATCGTCAAGAAGGCGCAACAGGCCTGCAAGGCGCGCAATGCCGCCCGCAAGGCGCGCGAGGCGACCCGCCGCAAGAGCCTGCTCGAGACGGCGTCCCTGCCCGGTAAGCTCGCCGACTGCTCGGTGCGCGATGCCGAGCTGACCGAGCTCTTCATCGTAGAGGGCGACTCGGCAGGCGGTTCGGCCAAGGACGGCCGTCGCCGAGACATCCAGGCGATTTTGCCCCTGCGCGGCAAGATTTTGAACGTCGAACGCGTTGGTGACCATCGCGCGTTCTCGAGTGACACCATCCAGTCGCTGATTACCGCGATCGGTTGCGGCGTCACGACGAGTGCCGGCGACGGCGGCGACTTCGATATCACCAAGGCGCGCTACCACAAGATCATCATCATGACCGATGCAGACGTCGACGGTGCGCATATCCGCATCCTGCTACTGACGTTCTTCTACAAGTACATGCGTCCGCTGATCGATGCCGGCTACGTCTATGTTGCCTGCCCGCCCATCTTTGGCATTAAGGTGCGCAACAAGATTCACTACGTGTATCCCAACGGCCGCCAGCCCGAAGACGAGATCCTGCGCGACACCATCCAGAGTCTGGGCCTGAACCCCGACGATAACGACGAGGACGGCAAGGCCAAGGACGGCAAGATCACCAAAAAGCGCAAGGGCTATACCGTCCAGCGCTACAAGGGCCTGGGCGAGATGGACCCCAAACAGCTTGCCTCGACGACGATGGACCCAAAGACCCGCATTCTGCAGCGTGTGTCGATCGAGGACGCCGTGGTGGCGGACCGCGCCGTGCGCGAGCTGATGGGTTCCGAGGTCGGCTATCGCCGCGAGTACATCGAGAAGCATGCACATGATGCACGATTCCTTGACGCTTAAGAGGAGGTAACGTGGCAGACGATATCAACAATAACGAGGGTATGGACGAGGCCGGCGATGCCGGTATGCCCGATGATCTGAAGCGCCTGCTTGCCCGTGCTGAGCAGGGCGAGGACGGCGATCCGGACGCCTATAACCCCGATGCCGATGATGATGAGGAAGAGGACGACGACGGTGAGCTCGAGGAGAGCTTTGGCGAAGTCGATCGTGGCGCCTCGGCCGGCGAGGACATCAACGGCGGCCAGCTCCAGATTTCGGAGTTCGGTCGCGAGATGAAGCAGTCGTTCATCGAGTATTCGATGTCGGTTATCACAGCGCGTGCCCTGCCGGACGTGCGCGACGGCTTAAAGCCGGTACACCGCCGCATCCTGTACGCGATGAACGAGAGCGGCATCTACCCCAACCGCCCACACAAAAAGTCGGCCTGGACGGTCGGCGAAGTTATCGGTAAGTACCACCCGCACGGTGACTCTGCGGTCTACGAGGCCATGGTCCGCCTGGCGCAGTGGTTCTCCATGCGCACGCCGCTCATCGACGGTCACGGCAACTTCGGCAACATCGATGGCGACGGCGCGGCGGCCATGCGTTACACCGAGAGCCGCCTGGCCAAGCCCGCCATGGAACTGCTGCGTGACTTGCAGAAGGATACCGTCGACTGGCAGCCCAACTACGACGAATCGCTCGCCGAGCCCGTGGCACTGCCTGCGCGCTTCCCCAACCTGCTGGTCAACGGCAGCCAGGGCATCGCCGTCGGCATGGCCACCAACATCGCCCCGCATAACCTCACCGAGGCGATCGAGGCCACCTGCTACCTGATCGACAACCCCGACGCCACCGTCGACGAGCTCATGCAGATCATGCCCGGTCCGGACTTCCCCACCGGCGCCATCATCATGGGCAACGCCGGCATTAAGCAGAGCTACGAGACCGGCCGCGGCTCCATTACCGTGCGTGCCAAGGCACATGTGGAGTCCACCAAGACCGGCCGCAGCCGCCTGGTCTTTACCGAGATTCCCTACATGGTCAACAAGGGCACCCTGCAGGAGAAGATCGCCCAACTCGTCAACGACAAGCGCATTGAGGGCATCTCGGATATGCGCGATGAGTCCAACCAGAAGGGCATCCGTCTGGTCATCGAGCTCAAGAAGGGCGTCATTCCGCAGGTCGTGCTCAACAACCTGTATAAGTACACCTCGCTGCAGACGACCTTTGGCGCCAACAACCTGGCACTCGTCAACGGCGTTCCCAAATGCCTGAGCCTGCGCGAGATGCTGCAGCACTACATCGACCACCAGGTCGACGTCGTCACCCGCCGCACCCGCTTCGACCTTAAGAAGGCCCAGGCCCGCGCGCATATCCTCGAGGGCTACCTGATGGCCCTTGACCATATCGACGAGGTCATCAGCATCATCCGCTCCTCGCAGACCGACTCCGAGGCCAGCAGCCGACTGATCGAACGCTTTGGCTTTACGCCCGAGCAGACCACGGCCATCCTCGAGATGAAGCTGCGCCGCCTGACCGGCCTGGAGCGCGACAAGATCCAAGAAGAGTTGGACGGCCTGCGCCGCGCCATCGCCTACTACGAGGAACTGCTGGCGCACGAGGAGAAGATTCTGGGCGTCATCAAGGAAGAGATGCGCGAGATCTCCAAGAAGTTTGGCGACAAGCGCCGTACCGAAATCAGCCAGGTTGAGAAGGACCTGGATGTCGAGGACCTCATCGCCGACGAGGACATGGTCGTGACCATCACCCACACCGGCTACGTTAAGCGTATCCCGGTGGCCGCCTACCGCGCCCAGAAGCGCGGCGGCAAGGGCGTGTCGGGCGTCAACCTCAAAGAGGACGACGTCATCGACGAGATGTTCATCGCGTCCACGCACGAGTACGTGCTGTTCTTCTCGAGCAAGGGCAAGGTCTATCGCCTGAAGGTGCACGAGCTGCCGGTGGGTACGCGCCAGGCGCGCGGTACCGCGATCGTCAACCTGTTGCCCTTCGAGGAGGGCGAGAAGATCGCGAGCGTCATCAGCTGCCGCGAGTTCCCGGCCGACGAGTACCTGATGTTTGCCACCAAGAGTGGCATGGTCAAGAAGACCGTGATGAGCGCTTACGATCGTAGCCGCCGTGATGGCCTGATCGCTATCAACCTGCGTGACGACGACGCGCTGCTGAACGTGCGCCGCGTGCGCGAGGGCGACAAGATTATCCTGGCCACCACCGCGGGCAAGGCGATCATGTTCTCCGAGGAGCAGGTGCGCGCCACCGGCCGCGATACCAGCGGCGTTCGCGGTATCGGTATGAAGGACGGCGTGAGCGTTCTGGGCATGGAAGTCACTAACGGCAACGGCGATCTATTCGTCATCACCGAGCGTGGCTACGGCAAGCGCACGCCGGTCGCGGACTACCCGGAGCAGAACCGCGGCGGCCAGGGTGTCTACACCATCCAAATGACCGAGCGTAAGGGTAACCTCGCGGCCATGAAGACGGTGGGCCCGCAGCACGAGCTGTTCATCGTGACGGAGGGCGCGACGGTCATTCGCGTCAAGACCGACGAGATCAGCCAGACCGGCCGCGCCACCCAGGGCGTCAAGATGATGACCGTCGACGACAACGACCGCATCTGCGCCGTAGCCCGCATGACGGCCGCCAAGGAGAAGCCCGAAGGCGAAGCCACAGAAGACGGCTCTGCCCCCGAAGAAACCCCTGTCGATCTAGGCGACGGCAACGACATGCCAGAGGATCTCCTAGACGAGTAAGAGGAACTAGCTGGTAAAAATCATCAGACTCCATATATTGGCGGTCGGCGCACCTGCGCGCCGACCGCTTTTTTGAAAACCTTGGGACCCCATGGTCGCTGGGCTGGCGAGATGGTTTTGGTTTGTCGCGAGTTCCGCACGCAAAGAAGGCCACTTAATGTGGCCTTCGTCTTGCGCAGGACTGTCCGAGCAGCAAACCAAAACCATCTCGCCAGCCCAGCGACCATGGGGTCCCAAAGATTTTCAATAAAGTTGTTGACGCGCGCGTAACGACTCGTCTAATATATCCCTTGCGCGATGGACCTGTAGCTCAGTTGGTTAGAGCGTCCGGCTGATAACCGGGAGGTCACAAGTTCGAATCTTGTCAGGTCCACCACTTTCTTTCGCAATAAACACCCCAGCGAGAGCCGAGTCGCCGCTGGGGTGTTTATTACTGTCTCCGTGGGGGTTTAGCTCAGCTGGGAGAGCGCGGGCTTTGCAAGCCTGAGGTCAGGGGTTCGATCCCCCTAACCTCCACCATGATGGACCTGTAGCTCAGTTGGTTAGAGCGTCCGGCTGATAACCGGGAGGTCACAAGTTCGAATCTTGTCAGGTCCACCATCAAAACTGTGAAGAGCCCTGGGGCGTTGCCTCGGGGCTTTTTTCTTACCTACTGAAAGTAGTCAAAAAACCCGTCCCAAATTAACTACTTTGATTTTGTGTGCTGTGCGAAAGATTGGGTAGTATAGCTATTCAATGCGGCGCGCTGCCGCGTGTTAACCGCTACGTACCGGAGGTGTTCCATGGTTCGCGTCGACATAGAGACCATCGTCATGGCCGCCGGTCCCGTGCCATCGCTTATCGTACTTCGTGAGCGCAGCAGCAAATCGGACTCGCCCGCGCCGCTGCGTTCCCTTTCCATTCAGACTGGTTCGTTTGAAGCTGCTGCCATCAGCCGCGGCATCGATAGCGGCCGCGCCGAGCGCCCGATCACCCATGACCTGCTGCTCGATACCGTTGACGCCCTGGGCGCCAAGCTCGAGCGCATCGAGATCGTTCGCGCCGAGCCGCCGGTGTTCTACGCGACGATCGTCGTACTGGCCGATGGCGAGGAGCGCAAGATCGACGCCCGCCCCAGTGATGCCATTGCCCTTGCCGTGCGCAGCAATGCCCCCATGTTTGTGGAGGACGACATCATGAATCGCCTGGGCACTGTTTCCACCCACGCCGAGGATGTCGACGACGAGCAGGAGTTCGAGAAGTTCGACGAGTTCGTCCATACGCTCTCCCCCGATGATTTCTAAATGCGGGGCGGCAGGGTTGCGGAGTGTTCGCTGATGGCCAGCGGTATGTCGGCTGAGGCGGCGGCCATTGCGCGCGAGGCCCAGATGCGCTCGGAGGCATCCGAGGCGGCACGCATCGCCTATGTGATGCAGGCCCGCACGCTTCGCGAGCGCCGCAGCTCGTTTATCAAGATGGTTGTCATCTCCGCTCTTGTCGCGGCAATCTGCTCGCGCCTTCGTGGTACAGTTGGTGCGCTTGGGTTTTCGATTTCAACAGGCTTGGTAATCTGGGGTGTGGTCGATGCAGTAATGCTGACCAACCAGATCAAGGTACTCGACAAGCGCGCGATGGATATGATGCGCGCCCGCGACGCTGCCGCCAAGATCGCTGCCGAGGCACAAGAACTGTAACGACGCCAGACTCGATGGGAAGGTCTAAAGATGGCACAGGATATGCAGGACGCCGGTAACGTCTCCGCCGAGCTCGACGCCATGGTGTGTGACCTGATTGGTGCGTTCTTGGACGACCTTGCCGCCGGCGAGAACCCGGGCGTAGTTGTGGCGATCGAGGACGCTGCTTCCAACCGATATCTGGCGGCGCTCGACGAGGACGGCGAAGAGGCATGCCTCGAGGCGGCCACCAACTTTATCTCCGAGCACAAGATGGGTCTTAAGGACGAGGGTCTGGGCCGCATCGCCCGCTATGCCATCGGCTACACCGGTTGTGTCGAAATTGACGGCGGCTATCACGACGCCCTGCTCGTGAGCTTCTTCGAAACCACGCTCGAGAGCGGTTTTTCGGCATACGTGCTGTATGAGGGCATGGGTGCCGGCGATGGTTTTATGTGGAGCGACCCTGAACCTGCAGGTGAGGAAACCCCTCTTATCTAAAATCGCTAAAATAAACGAGTTTTCGGTAAAAGGCTCAATATTCCCGCTGAGCGTTGTATCGCTGGGCGGGCCGCATACGCGTGCCGTTTGTATATGGATAGAAGATAGGGGAACTACATGCGCGTAGACAATCTGAGGAACATCGCCATCATCGCCCACGTCGACCACGGCAAGACGACGATGGTCGACAAGCTCCTGCGTGCCACGGACGCCTTCCGTGCCAACCAGCAGGTCGAGGACCGCGTCCTGGACTCTAACGACCAGGAGCGCGAGCGCGGCATTACGATTCTCGCCAAGAACATCTCTATCGAGTACAAGGACGTCAAGATCAACGTCATCGACACCCCGGGCCACGCCGACTTTGGCGGTGAGGTCGAGCGCGTGCTGCGTATGGCCGACGGCGCCCTGCTGCTGGTTGACGCTTTTGAGGGTCCCATGCCCCAGACCCGCTTCGTGCTGCGTCACGCTATCGACACCGGCCTCAAGATCATGATCGTCATCAACAAGATCGATCGTCCGGGCGCCAACCCCGAGAAGGCCTACAACGACTGCCTGGACCTTATGGCCGACCTGGGCGCTACCGACGACCAGCTCGAGTTCGCTATGGAGCACGTGGTCTACGCCAGCGCCATGAATGGCTTTGCCCGTCTTGACCCCAACGACGGCAACATGGACATGTACCCGCTGCTCGACATGATCATCGACGACATGCCCGCGCCCGAGGTTGACGAGAACGCCCCGCTGGCCATGCAGTGCGTGACCATCGACCACTCCAACTTCGTTGGCCGTATCGGCATCGGTCGCGTGTACTCCGGCACCATCCATCAGGGCGATCAGATCCTGGTCGTCAAGAACGACGGCTCCAGCGCCACCGCTACCGTCAAGCAGCTCTTTACCTTCGACTACCTGGGCCGCACCGAATGTCAGGAAGTCGGCGCCGGCGACATCGCCGCCGTCGTGGGCATCGACCGCACCGATATCGGCGATGTCTACACCGATCCCGAGAACCCCGTTGAGCTCGAGCCCATCGAGATCGACCCGCCGACTCTGTCCATCGTCTTTGAGGCTTCGACCTCCCCGCTCGTCGGTCGCGACGGCGACATCGTGGGCGCCCGTCAGCTCAAGGAGCGCCTGTTCAACGAGGCCGAGAACAACGTGACCATGAAGATCGAGGAGCTCGAGGACAAGAGCGGCGTCGAGGTCTCGGGTCGCGGCATCCTGCACCTGTCCGTTCTGATGGAGTCCATGCGTCGCGAGGGCTTTGAGTTCCAGGTTGGCCGTCCCCGCGTTCTGTTTAAGAAGGACGAGAACGGCAACAAGATGGAGCCCGTCGAGCAGGCCGTCGTCGAGTGCCCGGACGAGTACTCGGGCAAGGTCGTTGAGGTCTTCGGTACCTCCGGCGGCATCATGACGAGCATGGATACCTCGGGCATCGTGACGCACCTCGAGTTTAAGATCCCGACCCGCGGCATCATGGGCCTTAAGAACCGCATCATGAACGTCACCCACGGCGAGGGCGTGTTCTACCACACCTTCTTGGAGTATGGCCCCTACGCCGGCGAGATCGGCAACCGTCAGAACGGCGCCATGATCTCCATGACCACCGAGAAGGCCGTTGCCTATGCCCTGGGTACGCTGCAGGAGCGCGGCCAGCTGTTTGTTGAGCCGGGCACCGAGTGCTACGAGGGCATGATCGTGGGCGAGCGCAGCAAGGCCGGCGACATGGTCGTCAACATCGCCCGCACCAAGAACCTGGGCAACCAGCGTTCTTCGACCTCCGATATCTCCGTCCAGCTGGTGCCGCCCCGCACCTTCTCGCTGGAGGAGGCGCTGGAGTACATCGCCGACGACGAGCTGGTCGAGATTACCCCCAAGAACATCCGCCTGCGCAAGCGTCTGCTCAACGCCACCGACCGTAAGAAGGCAGCCGTCCGCGCTGGCCAGGTCAACAAATAAGTGCTGGGCTTTATAACGTCTAACAAGAAAGGGCGCCGACCGCGATGGTCGGCGCCCTTTTTGGTGCAAGGGGACAGGTTACTTTGCACCACGGTGGAGGAGGTTATCCCCCCCCCGGCTGTTTTTCAGGCAAAGTTAAGTTGTTTAAACATATACACGAATCATTGAAATACAACCGTTTTGATACAAAACTGTCACAGGTAAATATCAACTGGTATTAAATTAAAAGACCTCTTTACCTGCGGTTTACATGACTGGTATCTATATTGTATTTTATGCATTGTGGCATAGACGAACCGTCTTAGAAGTTGCTCCCCAATGGGTTCTTGCAATGCGCTAGGTAGGTTCTCGTTGATGTTGGGGTTTGTGTTCGATCCGACGATTCGCCGTATTCCACAACGTGTTGTAGGAATTAGGGGACAACTATGGACACACACCGCTCACGGTCGCTGGGTATGGCGGCCCTGATCTTCATTTTAATTAGCCTCACCGCCGCAGTTTTTCACGGCGTAGCCCCCGTGCGCGCCGAGGACGTGACGACGCCAACGCCGATTGAGATCAACGGCGATACGGCAACGGTTGAGGTCAAGCTGTATACCGATGAGAACCATACTCAAGAGCTCAATGGCGCCGTAACGTCTACTTCGAAGCTCTATGGAGCTTTTTCGGCACAATTCAAAAGCGGCGAGGCGCCTTCGCCCGAGAACTATATCGCTGTCTATGAGCTTCCCGGCACCATCGTCGTTGACGATAACGCTGGTGGCAACCTCATGGAGGGCCCGGAGGCGACCGCTGACAAGGCTGGCACGTGGAAAATCGAGGACAATAAGGTCATCTTTACGTTTGATAAGAGCTGGCTTGACAAAAACCCTGCGGAAATTTTTGTCGGAGCCAATTTTTCATTTGAGTTAGCAAATAAGAACGCTGGCTCGGACAGCAGTACACCTATCAAGTTCCCCGGTGCGGGATCAATCAATATTCCAACTACGGATGGCGCCGTCAAAGGGGAGAAATCGGGAGCCTTCTCCCAGGGAGCCGACGGCGTGGCCAAGGTCATCTGGACTGTCAAGCTTAGCGTCGAGTCGTACGCCACGAACGTCAAGTTCACTGACGTGCTGGGCGGCAACTTTGAGTTTGTGGGCGGCAGCTTCACGCTCGATGACAAGAAGCTCGATCCGCAGCCGACGATCAACGGTCAGACTGCGACCATTGACAATCTGGGCAACCTTTCCCGGGGCGACCACGAGATCACGTACGAAACGGTGCTGAAGAGCGGCGTTGCCGCGAACAACGGCGAGTGGATTGACCTTCAGGAAACATCCAAGAACACGGTAACGTGGGGGTGGGGCGGTGCCAATGATCACCAGGAGCACACGGTTACGGCTGCCCCCAGCCCGTTCCGCTACGACATGATTAACAAGTCCAGCGACCGCAATAGCACGCCGTCTGACATCAAGTGGACGGTTACGCTCAACCAGGGCGAGCTTAAGACCGACATGAGCGGCTACGAGTTCATTGACACGCTGGACGGAAAACAGACGTATACGGGCAACTACTTTACGGTTTACAAAGGCGACTCGGAGGCGAGTGGAGTCGAGATTGGGAAAGGCAGCCTTGACCCAAAGGAGAATTCCTTTTCCTATACGTTCCAGGACAACCTTAAGGATAAGTACGCCACTTACTGCATCGTTTATCACACCAAGATGAACGACACGAGCCCGTACGACACCGTGCGCAACAACGCGACCATCGAGCGTAAAGGCTCCGTTTCCGGTACCGATGAAGGTAGTTTCACGCCGCAGCTGACGGGTGTTGTGCCGATCACCAAGAGGCTCGTGAGATACGATGAGGCGGCGACGACGGGCAGGGCGACGTGGGAGACGAAGGTCGCGCTGAAGGCGATCGTCAATGCAGCCCATCCAGGCGAGGTGACGGTGAAGGACACGTTTCAGTCGGCATGGTCGCAGAAACTTGGTGTCGACGAAAGCTCCATTGCCATTAAAATCGGCAATACCGAGCTGGTTCCGGGCACCGACTGGAGACCAACGACCAGCTATCCGGGTAATGAAACAAAGAAAAACTACGACCTCAAAATCATCGTTACCGACAAAGTGAAAGCCGCTCTCGAGAACGAGGACTACGCCGTTATCACCTACGTCACCACATCAGAAGCGCTGTCGGGCTGGTACTCAAACTTCGCATCGGTCGAAGCACCGAATCTGAAACTTCAGCGGTCGTTTACCGACCCCGTTATGTACGTTGTCAACCGGGAAACGACGCCCGCGGTCGAGAAGCCGGAAGCGGAGTCGAAGGTGTCTTGGGTTGAGAACTTCGATTGGCATACCGTTGACGGCTCGGATGAGAAGGGCGCCTGGATCGTCGACTGGACGGTGTATGCAAACCGCCAAAAGGGTAATAAGGGCGCAAATGGCGAGTTCGAATACTATGGAGCTGGAAAGCTGGGCGGGAAACCGCTGAATATCGTTGATAGTCTTCCGGATGGTATGAGCTATGTTACGAATTCCGCAAAGTATACGCTCGTGCAGAACCCCTATGATAAACATACGGGGCTCCATCGCGGAAGCGAGGCCGAGACGGTCGTTGATAGCCAACCGCTTGTCACCGATAGTGTCAAGAGTGATGGCAACACTGTCACCTTTTCTATTCCTACGACTAAGCTTGAAAGCTATGCCGGCTACGCAAAGCTCACGTACAAGACGGCGGTCAAGCGCGGTGAGCTCGATACCTCCACAAACGAGGTGAAGTTCACCAACAAGGCCAGCGCGGGGTCAGGAGTTAAAAAGTTCGATTCCGGTAAAGGTGACGTCATCATTAAGAACAACGTCATCAAAAAGTCCGGCGAGCAGGTTGCCAATAGCAATCGCATCAAATACACCATTCTTGTTAACGAGTCTGCCGTTGCCCTTAAAAATGGCACCGACTTCCTTGAGCTCGTCGATACCATGGATGCCAAGTGCACGCTGGTGCCGTCGACGCTTAAGGTCTATGAGCGCGTGAACGGTGGCTGGGTTGCGCTGTCCCAGAAGGACTATTTGTCGAAGATGGAGCAGGTCCCAGGCGAATCTGGCACTCGCACGAAGTTGACGCTTAATGTGCCCGACGAGAAATACCTCAAGGTCGAGTACGAGGTTATCCCGACCGGAAACCTCGGTGAAGAGGTGTCTCTTTCCAATACCGCCGAGCTTACGGGTGTGAAGGAAGGCTCGGCGATCGACGAGCAAAATTGGAAGATTCAAAATGCGTCCGCCAGCGCGGGCGGCAACGGCTACAGCATCACGATGACCAAGTACGACGCCCAGCAGGTCAGCGCGACGCTTGAGGGGGCGGAGTTCAAGCTCTATAGCGTGGATATGGACCAAGCGAAAAATCTGGAGGACATGGAGAGTGCCAGAACGCTGTTCGGCACTGCTACAACCGATGTCAACGGCAAAATCTCGTTTGGCACGAGCGACAAGAAGATGGGTAATTGCGTGCTCTACCAGCTCGTAGAGACGAAAGCGCCCACGGGCTATGCCGTAACGCAGCAGCCCGTCTGGATTATGCTCAGGGGCAGCGCGAACGACGAGGGTTACCAAGAAGCACTAGCTGAGGCAAGAGCCGTCGTCAAAAACGCCGAAATCATAGGTGATGCCAAAAAGGATGATATTTGGGTCTATGACAATCGCCTAACGGGGACTGCGGATATCAAGGCAGAGAAGGTGCTCGCAGGTGGGACATTCAAGGCGGGGCAGTTTTCGTTTGCGCTTAAGGACGCCGAGGGTAAAGTGCTCCAGACAGTGACCAATAACGCCGAGGGCAACGTCTCCTTCAATGTCGAGTACAACAAGGCCGGCGAGTACCGCTACACCATCTCCGAGGTCGTCCCCCAGGGTGCCGAGAATAATGTCAAGGACCACATCGCCTATGACATGACCAAACATGAGGTTCAGATTGTCGTGACCAACGGAGAGGGAAAGCTAAACACCGAGGTCACCTACGACAACGGCTCTACAATTCCGCCGACCTTTACCAACAAATATTCGACCACGCTTCCTGAGGCAGGCGGTGCTGGTTTGACTATGACATATCTGGCCGGCGCTTCGATGCTGTGTTTTGCTGCGACATGGATGCATGCTCGTCGCCATCGCGATCGGGATCGAGGTGGTAGCCGTGAGTAGGCTTAACCGCCGCTTGTTAGCTGCCGCGACGATAATCATGGTCGCTATTCTGTCTTTCGCGATTGCCCCTGGGACGGTTCATGCTGCCGATACTGGTGCCATTACGGTGGACGGTACGGTTGCGACGCGGTATGACGCGTACCGGCTCTTTTCGGCGACCGTTGCCGACGATGACGATGCTGGCCAAAAAATTGCAACTGACGTAACGTGGGCGAATGACACGGTTCGTCAAACTGCTCTTTCGGTGCTACATGATGCGGGGCTCGATAGCTCGACATCGACGGCGCAAGAGGCTGCCGAATGGATGAATGCCGACGGGCTCATGACGACCACGCTGACGGCAAAACTTGCCCGCGCAATTGTCAAAGCAGGCGCCGTGTCCGTGGCCCTTAACGCGGGCACGACGGCCGAGCTGCCCTGTGGCTACTGGCTCATCGTCGCCGACGACGAGGCCATTTCCCAGAACGAGGCCGGCACCGCGCCGATCATGGCCCTGGTCGGCGGCGCCGCCGTCACCGTCAAGCCCAAGGCGGCGACGCCCAAGGTCCAAAAGCACGTGCTGGAGGACAGCACCGCCGCCTGGGGCAAGGCCGCCGACGCCACGGTCGGCGACGACCTGTACTGGCGCCTCTCGGCCACGGTCCCGGCGGGGCTCACGGCCTACGACACCTATGCGGTGCGGTTCGTCGACACCATGAGCGCGGGGCTCGACCCCTCCAAGGTGGCCGCGAGCATGCGCGTGTACGCGGCAGCGGGCGCGGACGGTGGCTTCGACGCCGTCCAGACCGGCAAGGACGGCCGAGCCGACACCGAGCCCGCGAAGGGCTGGACCGATATCACGGCCCAGTGCGCCACCAAGGTAGCGGCGGACGGCAAGGCCTTCACCGTGCGCACCGGCGACCTGATCGCCGCGCTCGGCGGGGCCGACGCCTTCACCGCGGGCGCCCGCGTGGTTGCTGTCTACAATGCGCCGTTGGGGGCCAACTGCAATCGAGGCGCCACCAAGGGCAACCCCAACGAGGTCTACCTGCGCTACCCGCGCTCTCCCCTCGCCGACCAGTCCGGCGATGCCGGATTCACCCATACGCCGAGCGATGACGCCACGGCCTATACCTGGGGACTCAGCCTCATCAAGCGCTCGAGCTCGGACGATAAACCGCTCGCGAGTGCCAAGCTGCGCATCATCGATGACCGCGGGCGCATCCTAACGACCGACGGCTCGTGGTCGACGGATGCCGACGCGTACGTCATCACGGGCGCGGATGGCCATGTGGAATTGAGCGGTGTGGACGCGGGTGTCTACACCGTCGAGGAGGTCACGGCTCCCAAGGGATACATCGCCTTTGAGGGCAAGCGAGCGGTGACGGTTGCGTCTGAGGGTCTGGACGTTAAACAGGTAGCAGCCGCGAAGCCCAAGGTGACCGTATCGGTCGAAAGCCCCCTGCGGGTTGATACCGCCGATGCCGGGACGGGTTCGATTGAGCTGTCGGTGATCAACACCCCAAGCAAAGAAACAATTCGAGGCTTTATGCCCTCGACGGGAGATAGAACGTTGGTACTGGTGGCGGTTTTGGCTGCCATCGGAGTGGCGGCTATTGTTGTCGCGTTCGTCATCAAGCGAGGAGGAGGTCGCCGTGAAAAATAATTGCCCCCCTTGCTCAGTGGCGTACTGCTTCCGTAGCGAGTGACGCGCAGGCCTACCGACCTGATGATCATTGGTTTTTAAAAAAGTTACTAGAGAACCCTCCAAGAAAGAGGACCAAACATGAAGACAACCAAGAACATCGCCCGCCTGACAGTAACCGCCAGACTTACGGCGGCGTCATGGCCCCGGTGGCCATGACGTTTGCTGAGGGCACGCCGACGGTTTTGAGGAGTAGCTGTTCGCCTCGAGTATCAACACGAGACATGAAAAAGCGGGGCACCCGGTCGATGCGATCGGGTGCCCCGCTTCGTTTGTTGATGCAAAGAAACCTGACCCTCTTGCACCACCACAAAGGTGCTTGGCATCTTTGTGGTGGTTGGCTGCTAGACGGTGGGGAGTCCTGGCGTGTTGGCCGGCTGTTGCGACTTGAGGTGAGCGTTGCGCCAGATGATCTGGATAACATAGCCGAGCGTGAAGACAAAGGCCACGCCGCTGATGAAATCGCCTACGAGGGGGATTGCCGTAAGTGCACCTGCGATCACGCCGCCGGCGGCCGCCATGGCGTAGCGGTTCTGGCTGTGTCCGACCATGCGCGCGATCGCGCACCCTGCAAAGGCACTCGACACCAGCGCGATGCCAATAACACCGCACATGAGGGCTCCGGCAAGCGACAGACCAGCGATAGAGATAATTAGCAGTAGGACGGCGGGGACGATAGCAATCGTGCCCAGAAGACCGCTCACCCACAGGGGCATGGGGCGCTGGTGGAGCATGCCGGCGGCGCTGGCGGTTGCGCGCGGAAAGACGAGTTCGAGCAGCAGGGCGATGAAGCAGGTCGAGAGTGCCGCGGCGACGATACCGCCGATGACATCGTTAACGGTGGAAGTATCCTCGCTCTCGGTGCGGTCGATCTTGAGCGCGCCGACCTCGGCTCCCGCGGCGCGCTCGGGGTCCTCGGAGACGTGCGCGTTCACGGTGCCGGTGATGTGGGCGTTCTTGCCCAGGATGAGCTTATCGGCCCAAACCTCGACATCGCCCTCGACGGTGCCATCGATAGTCACCGTATCGCCCGCGAGCGCTGCCGACTTGGTAGAGCCGCGCAGGGCAACCGTCTCGCCTATCGCATAGAAACAGTTGGCGGTGCTGTCGGAATTGAGCACGACATGCTGGCCGGCAACGGTCACGCTGCCATCAACCGTAGTCTTGGCAATGTCGATGGTGCGCGCCGCCAAGCGGACGGCGCCGCCCACCGTGCAGTCGCGGATGGAGAGGCTCTCGCCTGCTGCAATTATGTCGCGGCCGATGGACGCATCGTCCAAGTTGAGGGCCTGACCTGCCCAGTACAGGTCACCTTCGACGCCGGACGAATTGGCGTCATTGTCGGTCGCAAGTACGTTGCCTGCGGTGTCTGTGCCGGCGAACGACGCCGTGGGAAGTGCGGTGACCGCTAGGGCGACGAGCGCGAATAGGATCGTGATGCGGACCCACGCTTTACGGCGCTGGGTCGACGGGAATTGATTACAGGGCATAGTGAATCCTTCGTCAGATGCTCGACATACACCTAACAGGGTACCCAACGCGTGGGCGCTCTAAAAGAACCTCTCGGTTGCATTTCGAAGGGTCGTGCCGTGCTGTTTACTTTTTACGGTGCAAGAAGCGCGCGATATCTTCTTCGGTGGGGCTTTTGATGTCAAAGCGCAGCGAGAGCCAGCGCAGACCCATGGTCACGACAACGCATACGACCAGCGCGGCGACATTGCTCATAATGCCGCTCATAACGAGACACACATAGCTTGTCGATCCGGCGATGGCGGCGATGGCATAAAAGTTAGTACGTTGGAAAATGCCCGGAACCACGCCCATAAAGCCATCGCGCAACATGCCGCCGCCCACCGCGGTGAAAAAGCCCATCATGATGCACACCGCCGGTGCAAAGCCGTAGACCAGCGCCTTGTCTGCTCCAGTGGCGGCGTAGATGCCGACCGAGATGATGTCGAGCAGGGGAATGAGTTTTTCGGGCTTGTCGACGATTGCCGGGAAAATATAGATGATGGCTGCCGTGGCAATGGAAAGCGGCAGCGCCATTGGCTGGTTGAGGATGTAGACGTTGCCCACCTGCAGCGTCATGTCGCGTAAAAGACCGCCGCCCAAGCCACAGACCACGGCGAGCGCAACTGCACCCACCAGGTCGAGCTTGTGCTCGCGCGCGACCAACACGCCCGAGATTGAAGCCGCGACGACGGCGAACATTTCGAGCCAAAACGGGATGGCGACCATGGCATCCGTGGCGTGTGAGGTAACGGTCATAGCGGCGACGACGGGCAAGATGGGGTCCTTTGGATTACGGATTTGGACAATGCCCGTACATAGTACATGTTCGGCGCCGATTGCGACCCTATTGCTCGGCAAACGGTCGGGACTGGGAACGGTCATGGGTACCAAACATATACATCAGCCTTCAAAGATGTCGAAAAATGTCGGTTTTGGAGGGTGACGTACATGTTTGAGATTCAAGGTGAAATCGAAAGCAATGGGGGCGTGGCTGAATAGGAGAGATGTCCAAATTTTGAGCAGCGCTCAAAATTTATCCGGTCGGCTTACGCCGACCGCGCTGCGCTAAAAACGCGCCACTGGCGCGTTTTCTTTACGCTCCGCGCCCTGGCGGGTTCGAATCCCTCCTCCTCCGCCGTATTTGCTTGTAAGGGACTCTAAACAAAAAAGCCCCCGTTTTCGGGAGCTTTCTCAACCAAAATGGCGGAGGAGGAGGGATTCGAACCCTCGTGACCTTATACAGGCCAAACGGTTTTCGAGACCGCCGCATTCAACCACTCTGCCACCCCTCCGCGTGGGGTAAAAACAAAGCAGGCTCGAAGGCCTGCTTTGGAATTAACTGGCGGAGAGTCAGGGATTTGAACCCTGGAGACGCTTTTGACGCCTACACGATTTCCAATCGTGCTCCTTCGGCCACTCGGACAACTCTCCGTTAAATGCGAAAGTCAGTATACACGAGGAATCGCAAAGTGCAAACAGAAAAGTTGGCATTTTTTAAAACGCTTGGCCGTGCTTGGCGCTGCAGTGGGGCTTGAGGTGCCAAAAAACGGCTTCCGACCAGCGTGGTTGATCAACTCAATTGTTCAAAAAAGGGTATTCATAAGCGACTTGGCAATGAATTTAAAAATCTTTGGGTGGTGCTGTGGGCCACTGGTATGCATTTTGCGACCACAGCCTTGTGCCCGTTGACCTGCGGCTTGGCTCAGCTTGTCCCCACGGCACCGTATCTTGTCAACAGATCCGTCAAGCTTTTGGTCAGCATTTGGTTGGAATGCGCATGAAACGTCGTGTGAGTATGGGCATATGTGGAGGTCATGAGGTTGTAGCTGCATATTCTTGCGGCCTGGGAGGTTGAAAGATATTATTACCAAGTCTTTTCCTGCTTCAGGCGCACCTTCACGACCTGAAGCCACATTTGCCCAGAGGAGGTGACAATATGAAGGCTTATGAACTGCTGTTCTTTGTTGACCCGTCGCTCGACCCCGAGACTCGTCTCGCTGTTATGAAGCGTATCGATACCACGATCGCTGAGGGCGCTGGCAAGGTCGACTCCGTTGACGAGTGGGGCAAGCGCAAGCTCGCCTACGAGATCAACGACCTCACCGATGGTGACTACACCCTCATCAACTTCCACGCAGATCCTACCCAGATCGCCGAGCTTGATCGCGTCCTGCGCATCACCGACGCTGTGGTCCGCCACATGATCGTCCGTCGCGACGACCAGGAGTAAGACTGTCGTTTTGGACTGGGCTTGTGCCCCAAGAGGAAGTAGTGAGTTATGAGCATCAATCGAGTGAACATCACCGGTAACCTCACCCGCGATCCCGAGCTGCGCGCCACCGCCGGCGGAACCCAGGTTCTGTCCTTTGGCGTCGCCGTGAACGATCGTCGCCGTAACGCGCAGACTGGCGAGTGGGAGGACTATCCCAACTTTGTCGACTGCACTATGTTCGGCACCCGCGCCGAGGCCGTGAGCCGTTTCCTGGCAAAGGGAAACAAGGTCGCGATCGAGGGCAAGCTGCGCTACAGCTCTTGGGAGCGCGACGGTCAGCGCAGGAGCAAGCTTGAGGTCATCGTCGATGAGATCGAGTTTATGAGCTCCCGTGGTGGCCAGGGTGGCTACGATCAGGGCGGTTACGCCCCCGCAGCTCCCGCGCCCGCAGCACGTCCTGCCGCACCGGTGGCTACGCCGCCCGCGGTCGACGTCTACGATGAGGACATCCCGTTCTAAGGGTTGTTCACCTATTTTTGAGTGAGAGGCTGCTTCGGTTCGCCGAAGTTGCCAAATGAAAGGTATTTTGACATGGCTAATGATTTTTCTGCACGTCAGCCGCGTCGTAAGTACTGCCAGTTCTGCAAGGAGAACACTGAGTTCATCGACTATAAGGACACTCAGCTTCTCCGTAAGTACATGACCGATCGTGGCAAGATCAAGCCCCGTCGCGTCACTGGCGCTTGCACGCAGCATCAGCATGACATCGCCAATGCCATCAAGCGCGCCCGCGAGATGGCACTCCTGCCGTACACCGTCCCCGTGGTTTCCTCTCGTGGCAACCGCGACCGCGGCTAAGAAGGGAGACGCATCATGAAGGTTATTCTTCTCGATGAGATCAAGGGCAAGGGCGGCGAGGGTGACGTCGTAGAGGTCGCTCAGGGTTACGCTGAGAACTTCCTGTTCCCCAAGAAGCTCGCTGTTGCCGCCACCAAGGGCAACCTCAAGCAGCTTGACGAGCGTCGCAACAACATCGCCAAGCGCGAGGCCGTCCGTCTGGCTACCGCCAACGAGACCAAGGCTGCCTTCGAGGGCAAGACGGTCACCGTTGACGTCAAGGTCGGCGACGAGGGCATCCTCTTTGGCTCCGTTACCGCCGCTATGATCGCTGACGCCATCAAGGCTCAGCTCGGTATGGACATCGACCGCAAGCGCGTCGAGCTCGGTAAGCCCATCAAGGTTGCCGGTGCCCACACCGTTGCCATCTCGCTGTACCGCGAGATCAAGGCCGAGGTTGTCGTTCTCGTCGGCGTTACCGCCGAGGAGCTCGCTGCCGAGGCTGAGGTCGAGGAGGCCGCTGAGGTCGCCGAGGCCGAGACCGCCGAGGTCGAGACTGAGGCTGCTGCCGAGTAGCATTTGCTGCAACGCAACAATCTTGTTCTAAGAAGGGCGCTCTGGGAAACCAGGGCGCCCTTTTGTTATTTGCGCTGAGTGAGTGTCATGGTGAACGTTGCGTCGAAGTCCTATATACAGGACCGTTCATCCGTTTGGTTCGGTGATGATTGGCGGCGCGCGGCGCGTTTTGGGACCGTGGCTGATACTATGGATGCTCGCAAGCGATATGAATGAGGATGCTCATGGCATACGACGATAGGGAGACCGGGCTGACGGTTGAGGACCGCGGCTCCAAGTTGGGTCTTCCTCAAAACCAAGATGCAGAGGCCAATGTACTGGCCGCTATGCTGCTATCGCCCGAGGTGGTCGAAGAGGCCCAGGTCGAGCTGCAGCCCGATGACTTCTACCGGCCCATTCATAAGACCATCTATACCGCGATGGTCGATATGTACAACAGTCGCATTCCCATCGACTCCATCTCGCTGATCGATTACCTGCGAAGCATCAATAAGCTCGATGCCGTGGGCGGCGAAGCGTACATTTTGGAGTTGATGGGTCAGACCCTGTCGCTCGTCAACTGGCAGCACCATGCCGCCATCGTTCGTCGCGATTCGATGCTGCGCGAGCTGATCGGCGCCACCAACGAGATCAACGCGCTGGCATATAACGCCCCCACCGACACCAAAGAGGTTGTCGAGCTAGCCGAGAGCAAGCTGCTCAAGGTCACGGCGCGCGAGGTCAAGTCGAGCTACAAGACGCTGACCGAGTTTATGGTCGAGGCCTATAACGAGGCCGAGGAAGTGTGCCAGGCCGGTGGCCAGGCTGCGGGCGTGCCCACGGGCTTCCCGTCGCTCGACCGCATGCTCATGGGTTTTCGCGAGGGCCAGCTCATCATCATCGGCGCCCGCCCTGCTGTGGGTAAGACGTCGTTCGCTCTGAATCTGGCGCTCAATGCTGCCGCTGCCGGTTATACCGTCGGCTTCTTCTCTCTGGAGATGTCGGGCAAGGAAATTGCCCAGCGTCTGATTTGCGCCTACGCCATGATCTCGATCAGTGACTTCCGCATGGGCCGCATTAGTCCCGAGCAGTGGGCCAACATCAACGAGGCCACGCAGACCTTGTCCAAGCTCGATATTCTGATTGACGATACGCCCGGCACCACGGTGACCGAGATCCGCGCCAAGAGCCGCCGTATGCTCCACAACAAGGAGAAAGCTATCATCATCCTGGACTACCTGCAGCTGGTGAGTCCTCCGCCGGGACGCCGCTCCGAGAGCCGTACTGTCGAGGTCTCTGAGATGTCGCGTGGTCTGAAGATCATGGCCAAGGAGCTCAAGATCCCGCTCATCGCGCTGTCGCAGCTCTCGCGTCAGGTCGAATCCCGTACCGGCAAGCGCCCGCAGCTTTCCGACCTTCGTGAATCGGGCTCCATCGAGCAGGACGCCGATATCGTTATGTTCTTGGACCGCTCCGCCGACGAGGCCGAAGCCTCACGCGACGATCGACCCGACGAGGGCGTTACGCGTATCGTCGTGGCCAAGAACCGTTCGGGCCCGATCGGCGACGTCGACCTGATGTTCCTGCCGGCATCCACCAAGTTCTATGAGCTTGATGGGGCACATGCCGAGGAGTAGGACAGGCGCCCGTTGCACGGGTATACTGGGAATGTTTTGTGCTTCTGCGTGCCGGCGTGGCGCGTAGACAGTCCATGAATGTAAGGAGTAAACATGCCGTCAACCGTTTTGGTCGGTGCCCAGTGGGGCGATGAGGGCAAGGGTAAGATTTGCGACCTGGTCGCCGGCGACTTCGACGCCGTCGTGCGCTACTCGGGCGGCAACAACGCCGGCCACACCATCGTCGTCAACGGCAAGAAGTACGGCCTGCACCAGGTGCCCTCCGGCATCATGTATTCCGACCACGTGTCGGTGATCGGTAACGGCTGCGTCGTCAACCCCAAGGTTGTCCTTGAGGAGATCGACATGTTCGAGGCCGACGGCATCACCACCAAGAACCTCAAGATCAGCGGCAACGCGCATGTCATCATGCCGTACCACATCGATCTGGATGGCGCCTTTGAGCAGAAGCTCGGCAAGAAGAACATCGGTACCACCAAGCGCGGCATCGGTCCGTGCTACCAGGACAAGATGGCCCGCATTGGCCTGCGCATGCAGGACATGCTGGACGAGGCACTGTTCCGCGACAAGCTGGAGACCGCTCTTGCCCGCGTGAACCCCGAGCTCGAGCTCATCTACAACCTGCCCACCTACACCGTGGACCAGATTTGTGACGAGTATCTGCCCATGGCCGAGCGCCTGCGTCCCTACATCACCGAGACGAGCCTGCTGCTCAACAACATGATCGATGAGGGCAAGGACCTGCTGTTTGAGGGCGCCCAGGCGACGCTGCTCGACATCGATCACGGCACCTATCCGTACGTGACGTCTTCCAACTGCACCGCCGGCGGCGCCATCACCGGCTCCGGCGTGGGCATGAAGAACGTCGACCGCGTGCTGGGCGTCATGAAGGCCTATATCACCCGCGTCGGTTCGGGCCCCATGCCCACCGAGCTTTCCTATGAGTCCGAGGCCGGTCACACGCTGACCGAGGAGGGCTATGAGTACGGCGTGACCACCGGTCGCCGTCGTCGCTGCGGCTGGTTCGACGGCCCCATCGCCAACTACGCCTCGCGCGTCAACGGCCTCACCGATATCGCCCTGACCAAGCTCGACGTGCTTTCGGCCTTCGACACCATCAAGGTGTGCGTGGCCTACGACGTCGATGGCGAGCGCTACACCAGCGTGCCCGAGCATCAGGTGCGCTTTGAGCATGCCAAGCCCATCTACGAGGAACTCCCCGGTTGGAAGTGCGACATCACCGGTTGTCGCAGCTTTGATGAGCTGCCGCAAGAGGCTCAGGACTACGTGGCGTTTATCGAGGATCTGGCACACACCCGCGTGACGTTCATTGGCGTTGGCGCTGGTCGCGAGCAGATCATCAACCGATTCTGGAAGTAATCGGGACTATTTGGTTATTGCGATATACCCCTTTGCAGCCCGGACGGGCGGCCGAGGGGTATATTTGCTTGCAAAGGGCTCGCGCGGAGCGGGCCATTCATCCATAGAGGAGGCACCCTTGAAGGCGGACACTCAAACCATCGACATCCTGTTGTTGGGCAGCGGCGGCCGTGAGCATGCTTTGGCAGCTAAGCTCGCAGCATCACCGCGCGCCGGCAAGCTCTACATCGCGCCGGGCAACGGCGGCACCGCGAGCTGTGGCGAGAACGTTGTTCTCGACGATTGCGATCCTGCGGCCGTGGCGGCGTTTGCGCAGAGCCACGGATGCGGACTCGTGGTAATTGGCCCTGAGGCTCCGCTCGTGGCGGGCGTGGCCGACGCCGTGCGCGCGGCGGGTATTCCCTGCTTTGGCCCGGGTGCCGAGGGTGCCCAGATGGAGGGTTCCAAGCTGTTCTCCAAGCAGCTCATGGAGCGTGCGGGCATTCCGACGGCAGCCTATGGTTCGTTTACCGACGAGGCTTCGGCTCTCGCCTACGTGCGCGAGCAGGGCGCTCCGCTGGTCGTGAAGGCCGACGGCCTTGCCGCGGGCAAGGGCGTTATCGTGGCGACCGAACTTGAGCAGGCCGAGGAGGCCGTGCGCGAGTGCTTTGGCGGCACCTTTGGCGATGCCGGCAACACCGTGGTTATCGAGGAGATGCTCGTTGGTCCCGAGTGCTCGCTGCTCGCCTTTACCGACGGCAAGACCGTGCGCCCCATGGCCACCTCGCAGGACCACAAGCGCGCCCTCGAGGGCGACAAGGGCCCCAACACCGGCGGCATGGGCGTCTACAGCCCGGTGCCCATCGTGACCGACGAGGAGCACGCCACCATGGTGAAGGTCATGGAGCAGACCGTTGCCGAGCTCGCTGCCGAGGGCATCGACTACCGCGGCTGCCTGTATGGCGGCTTTATGCTCACGCCTGCCGGCCCCAAGGTGCTGGAGTTCAATGCCCGCTTTGGCGACCCCGAGACGCAGGTCGTGCTGCCGCGCCTTAAGAACGACCTGGTTGAGGTCATGCTCGCCTGCGCCAACTGCGAGCTCGATCAGATTGAGCTCGACTGGCGTGACGAGTGGGCTGTGGCAGTTGTCCTGACGAGCGCGGGCTATCCCGGCAGCTACGAGAAGGGCAAGGTCATCACCGGTATCGCCGATGCCGAGGTCATGGAGAACGTGACCGTGTACCACGCGGGCACTGCCGTGGTGGACGGCCAGCTCGTGACCAATGGTGGCCGCGTGCTTGCCGTGACCGCTCTGGGTGACACGTTCGAGAACGCTCGCAACCTTGCCTACGAGGCCTGCGAGAAGATTGATTTTGAAGGCAAGACCCTGCGCCACGACATCGGCCTGCGCGCGCTGCGCGGCCGCGACGCCTGGGATGCCTAAAATCCGAGAGGAATGAGACGGATGGACGAGAAGAACGAAGAGCTCGTGGATGCGCAGATCGTTGAAGAGGACAGCCGCATGTATGGGCACGCCGAGGGCGAGCCTGGCGGCGAGGTCGCTGACGAGCCGGCGCTGGTGCTGGGCGACGACGACCCGCACGATGCCGAGCTGCACGAGAAGATTCTTTCGGAGGAGTGCGCCTGGAAGGGCAAGATCCTCGACGTCCACCGTCTTGAGGTTGAGCTGCCCAACGGTCGCCGCAGCGCCCGCGATATCGTTCGCCATCCGGGTGCGGCGGCCGTTGTGGCGCTGACCGAGAGCGGCAAGATCGTACTGGTGCGTCAGTACCGCACCGCTATCGACCGCGTGACGGTCGAGATTCCCGCCGGCAAGCTCGATCCAGGCGAGGACCCGCTCGATTGCGCCAAACGCGAGCTGCATGAGGAGACGGGCTTTAGGGCTGGTCGCATTCGCTTTTTGACGTCGATTGTCACGTCCTGCGGTTTTTGCGATGAGATCATCCACATCTACTTGGCTACCAAGCTCGAGTTTGATGCGCCCAACCCCGATGATGACGAGTTTGTCAACGTGGACCTGGTGCCGCTGCACGAGCTGATCGACGCCGTGCTCGACGGCAAGATCGAAGACGCCAAGACCGTCGTGGGCGCCTTGGCCTGCGATAGCATCGCGCATCGCCTTGGGGGTGCGGAGCTTTAACGAGCGGGGATGATCCCGCAGGTTTGTGTAAGTCAGCGAAAGTGCTCCATTTGAGACAAGGTGGCCCAAAAGAGGAGGGAAGCGTATGGATATACGCGACCGACGATTGAAGGCCAGATTGTCCAAATGGAGCACTTGCAGCGTCGAGACGAAACGCGGTTTGGTAAAACCGCGTAAGGTGATTATGCTGAAGAGGTTTCTTTCTTACTACAGGCCCCAGATGGGGCTTTTTGTTGCCGATACTGTTTGCGCTCTGGTGCTTGCTGCCATTGACCTTGCGTTTCCTATTATTCTGCGCAATTTGACCGGTGGGCTGTTTACTCAGGGTCAGGCTGCCATTATGCAGGCGCTCGGTATGATCGCGGTGGGTTTGGTGCTGATGTATATCATCCGTTGCGCCTGCCGCTACTTTGTGAGCTACTGGGGCCACGTGATGGGCGCGCGCATGGAGTCCAAGATGCGCGAGGACCTGTTTGACCAGTACGAGCGCTTTAGCTTTGCGTACTTCGACCGTAACAGCTCGGGCGACATGATGAGCCGCGTGGTCAACGACCTGTTCGATATCTGCGAGGCGGCGCACCACGTGCCCGAGTGGATCATCATCTGCGGCATCGAGATTATCGGCTCGTTTGTGATCCTCTTTACCATCGCCCCGGTGCTGGCGCTCGCCATGGCCGTGGTGACGGTGGCGTTTGCGGTCATCATGTTTTGGCAGAACATGCGCATGCGCGAGGTCTTTAGCGACAACCGCAAAAAGATCAGCGGCATCAATGCGCAGCTGCAGGATTCGCTGGCGGGCATGCGCGTGGTCAAGAGCTTTGCCAATGAGGAGACCGAACGCTTCAAGTTCCGCGCCTCCAACAATCGCTATCTTTCGTCCAAGGAGAACATGTATCACGCCATGGGCGTCTATACTGCGACGTATGGCCTGCTCTCGGGTGTGCTCTATGTGATCGTGGTACTGCTGGGCGGCTGGCTGGTCGCCCAGGGACAGCTGCAGGCGGTCGATATGGCGACCTTTGCACTCTATATTTCGCTGTTCTGCACGCCGCTCGAGACGCTCGTCAATTCGGCCGAAACGTATCAGAAGGCTATCGCCGGCTTTAAGCGTGTGGACGAGGTGCTCTCGACCGCGCCGGATATCCAGGACAAGCCGGGCGCCACGGATCTGCAGGTGACTGCCGGCGCCGTGGAATATCACGACGTGTGCTTTAACTACGAGGATGTTGAGCTGGGCGAGGGCGATGCCGACGAGCGTCCCGTTATCGACCATATGGACCTGTCCATCAAGCCCGGGCAGACCATCGCTTTGGTTGGCCCTTCGGGCGGTGGCAAGTCCACGACCTGTTCGCTGCTGCCGCGCTTTTATGACGTGGCTGCCGGATCCATTAGCATCGACGGCCAGGACGTGCGCGATGTGACGCAGCAGAGCCTGCGCCGCGCCATCGGCCTGGTGCAGCAGGATGTCTACCTGTTTGACGGAACAATCGGCGAGAACATCGCCTACGGCAAGCCGGGCGCTACGGCAGAAGAGATCGCCGAGGCCGCCCGTCGCGCCAACATCGATGCCTTTATCGAGTCGCTTCCACAGGGCTATGACACGGTCGTGGGCGAGCGCGGCAGCCGTCTTTCGGGCGGCCAAAAGCAGCGCGTTGCCATTGCGCGTGTGTTTCTCAAGAACCCCAAGATCCTGATTTTGGACGAGGCGACGAGTGCTTTGGATAACGAGAGCGAGGAGGCGGTGCAGGAGTCACTCGAAGAGCTGGCACGCGGCCGCACCACGATTATCATCGCCCATCGTCTTTCGACCATTAAGCATGCCGATGAGATTGCGACCGTTGAGCATGGTCGCGTTGTGGAGCGTGGCACGCACGAGGAGCTTCTCGCCCGTGGCGGCACCTATGCCCGTTACTATCGAATGCAGTTCGAAGGTGCGCGTGCGCACGAGCTCGACTGATTGATATGACAGGAAGTTTATGGCTGACAAGAACCCTTTGACTCCGGAAGAGGTGACGGAGTTATTCTCCGAAATCGATGCATCCGGTGTCTTGGATCCCACGCTTGCCAAAAAGCGAACCGAGCGCATGCGTGAGAAGGAGGCTGCGGCCAAGCGCGGTGACAAAGCGGCGCTAGCGCAGCTGCGCAGCGAGGACCGCGCGAGCCAGGCAAAACATATCGACCCGCTGTCCGAGGACGATCCTTCGGGCTCGCAGGTGAGCCATACCATTACGAAGACCGCGATGGCCGTGGTCATCGGTATTCTGGTGCTGATCGTGGGCATGCAGATCGGCTACGGCGTGATGCGCCGTCTGAATACCGCCAACCTGTCCGAGAGCGTTTCGGTGGATACCGTTTCGACGGCGCTGAAGGGCGGCCTTGAGTGGGGCAACGGCTTTACGCAGTTCCCGCTCGATTTTTCTGTCGACGAGGCCGATGAGCGCACGGGCACGGTTGAGGTGACGGTGTTGGACACGTCGTCTGCCAATGAGCTCGAGCTGCTGTCCAACGGGCAGATCCAGGCCGCGGCGCTTGCGACCAACGCCCTGCTCAACGACAAGATTGACCGCGTGGTGTATAACGTTCATGCCTATATCGACGAGGATAGCAACATTCAGCACGATTCCTTTTTTGGCATGTTCCCCGCGCGGGGTCATCAGAGCGCCATTTTGACGTTTGTGTGGACCAAGAGCTCATCGACTGCCACGAACATCGACTGGAAGATGCATATCGTGAGCATGGACGACACCATTGCCGAGCGCATTCAAAAACAGGTGAACTCGGTTTCGTCGCTGATCGAGGACCCGGTGGTGAGCCAGACCAAGATTGACGAGGAAAAGGCCGAACGTGACCTGGAGCATCGTCTGCATGGCCGCGAGATTTTCCGCGGCGGCAAGCCCGATCGCTCACCGTCCGATCTGCTGGAACAGGACAAGAAAAAGTAAGACGCCATCATCCCGCGTGAGTCACAAGCCCCGCGGGATGATTTTTAATCCCCGTCCCAGAAAAATCATTATGCATAGAAAGTCATAATTATCATTTCGTAAACATTTCGATGAAATTAACGCCATGAGGCATGCTTACGGTTACAATACCGCGAGGCCTAACTACACACCTTTAAGCCGGTCCTGTGAGACCGGGAAGGAGAATTATGGCGAACAACCATACCGCGGGCGCTGCCGCCCGCACCTTCGCGCCCAGCGAGCTTTGCCAGCGTATGCTGGCCAAAACCAGCAAGGGCACCTGCGGTCCCTGTATCCTGTATCTTGAGGATGGGACCATTTTTTATGGACGTGCATGCGGCGCCGAGGGCACCGCGACCGGCGAAGTCTGCTTCAACACCTCGCTTGAGGGCTACTTTGAGGTCATGACCGACCCGAGTTATGCCGGCCAAATTGTAACCATGACCTATCCGCAGATCGGCAATTACGGTATCGACGAGACCGATGTCCAGTCGGCCTTCCCCGGCGACGCCGTGCGCCCTGCGAGCGCTCCGGCTATGCGCGGCATGATCGTTCGCGACATGTGCGCCACGCCTTCTAACTGGCGCTCGGCCGTCAGCGTGCCGGAGTACCTGCGCGCTCACGGCATCGTCGCTATCGAGGGTGTCGACACCCGCGCTCTGGTGCGCCATCTGCGCGACAATGGTTCCAAGATGGGCATTATCTCGACAGAGATCTTCGACGTCGACGAGCTCGCCGAGCGTCTGGACGCAGCGCCCACGCTGGTGGGCGAGAACCTGGTCAAGACCGTGAGCTGTCCCGCGCCTCACGAGTTTGTGGCCGCCGACCTGCCTGCCACGCATGGCTTTGCGCTTGCGGCTGCCGCTCCTGCCCGTCACAAAGTGGTCGCCTACGACTGCGGTGTGAAGCGCGGTATTCTGGAGGGCCTGGTCCGTGCCGGCTGCGACCTCACCGTCGTGCCGTGGGATACGCCCGCCCAGCAGGTGCTCGACATGAATCCTGATGGCGTCTTTTTGTCCAACGGCCCCGGCGACCCCGATGCCGTGGTGGAGACCTACGAGCAGGTGCAGCAGCTGATCGGCAAGGTGCCGGTCTTTGGTATTTGCCTGGGTCACCAGATGATCAGCCTGGCCTGCGGCGCCCAAATGGAAAAGCTTAAATTCGGTCACCGTGGCGGTAACCAGCCGGTTATGAATCTGGTGAGCCGTCGCGTGGAGATCACCGCGCAAAACCACGGCTTTGGCCTGCTGTTCCCCAGTCTGGGCAAACTGATTCCGGAGCTTTCCGGCGGCGAAACCGAGCATGCGGCCGATGGCGACCTGCGCGCCTGGGTGCGTCGCGGCGTCGCGCCGGTCGTGATGAACGAGCGCTTTGGTCGCATTCGCCTGACACATGTGAACCTCAACGACGGCACCGCCGAGGGCATCCAGCTGCTCGACGCCCCGTGTTTCTCGGTCCAGTACCACCCCGAGGCTTCGCCCGGCCCCACCGATGCCCACTATCTCTTTACCGCCTTTACGCGACTCATGGACGGCGAGGAGAACTACCTGGACATCGACACCGCGAAGGACCGCCTCGCCGGCTGGAATTTCGCCGAGTCCGAGAACGCTGCGACCGAGGAGAACTAACATGCCTAAACGTACTGACATCAAGCGCATCCTCGTTATTGGTTCGGGCCCCATCGTTATTGGCCAGGCCTGCGAGTTCGACTACTCCGGCGCCCAGGCCTGCAAGGTGCTCAAGGAGGATGGCTTTGAGGTCATCCTGGTCAACTCCAATCCGGCGACCATCATGACCGACCCGGGCTTGGCCGACCGCACCTATGTTGAGCCTATCACCGCCGAGTTTATCGAGCGCGTGATCAAGAAAGAGCGCCCGGACGCGCTGCTGCCCACGCTGGGCGGCCAGACCGGTCTGAACGCCGCCGTCGAGCTGGCAAAGGACGGCACGCTCGACAAGTACGGCGTCGAGATGATCGGCTGCGACCTGGCCGCTATCGAGCGCGGCGAGGACCGCAAACTCTTTAACGAGGCCATGGCCGAGATCGGCCTGGAGGTCGCGCGCTCGGGCTATGCCTACAGCGTGGCCGACGCCGAGGCTATCGCCGAGCGCGTGGGATATCCCTGCGTACTGCGCCCGAGCTTTACCCTCGGTGGCGCCGGCGGCGGCATCGCGCATACCCACGAGGAGCTCGTCTCCATCGTGAGCCAGGGCCTTGAGCTCTCGCCTGCCCATGAGGTGCTGGTCGAGGAGTCCATCGAGGGTTGGAAAGAGTATGAGATGGAGGTCATGCGCGACCACGCCGGCAACGGCATCATCGTGTGCTCCATCGAGAACCTCGACCCCATGGGCGTGCACACCGGCGACTCCATCACCGTGGCGCCAGCGCAGACCCTCTCCGACCTTGAGTACCAGCGCATGCGTGTCGCGTCGCTCGCCATTCTGGAGAAGATTGGCGTCGAGACCGGCGGCTCCAACGTGCAGTTTGCCGTGAACCCCCAGACCGGCCGCCTGATCGTCATCGAGATGAACCCGCGCGTGAGCCGTTCGTCCGCACTGGCCTCCAAGGCCACGGGCTTCCCCATCGCCAAGGCCGCCGCTCGCCTGGCCGTGGGCTACACGCTCGACGAGATCGTCAACGACATCACCAAGGCAACGCCCGCCTGCTTTGAGCCCACAATCGACTACTGCGTCGTCAAGGTGCCGCGCTTTGCCTTCGAGAAGTTTAAAGGTACCGACCCCACGCTCACCACGCGCATGAAGGCCGTGGGCGAGATTATGGCGATCGGCCGCACCTTTGAGGAGGCCTTCGGCAAGGCCATGCGCTCACTGGAGGACGGTCACCAGGGCATCTGCGCCGGTGGCAAGGAGGGTGCCGACAAGCTGAGCGACGATGAGCTCGCTCAGGCCGTGGCAACCCCGACCGAGCACCGCATCTTCTTTGTGGTCGAGGCCCTGCGCCGTGGCTGGGACATCGCCCACATCCATGCCATCTGCGGTATCGATCCGTGGTACCTCAACCGTATCAACGACATGGTGCAGGTCCAGGAGAGCATCCGCGGCCTGCGTGTGGAGGATATCGACGCCGATGCGATGCGCCTGCTCAAGCAGTACGGCACGAGTGACGCCGAGATTGCCGCGCTGACCGGCTCGGACGAGCGCTTTGTGCGCGCTTACCGCAAGGGCCTGGGCGTGGTTCCCAGCATGAAGACGGTCGATACCTGCGCCGCCGAGTTCTCGAGCGCCACGGAATATCACTACAAGACGTACGAGAACATCTACCGCACGAGCCCGGACGCCAAGAAGTGCGTGGCTCCCGACGAGACCACGCCGGCGGACAAGCCCAAGGCGATGATCCTGGGCGCCGGACCCAACCGCATTGGCCAGGGTATCGAGTTCGATTACTGCTGTGTGCACGCGAGCTACGCGCTGGCGGCCCGCGGCTTCGAGACCATCATGGTCAACTGCAATCCCGAGACCGTCTCGACCGACTATGACACGTCCGACCGTCTGTACTTTGAGCCGCTCACCTACGAGGACGTCATGGACGTTATCGATGTCGAGCGCCCCGACGGCGTCGTGGTGACGCTCGGCGGCCAGACCCCGCTTAAACTGGCGCGCATGCTCGAGGAGAGCGGCGTGAACATTATGGGCACCAAGCCCGATGCCATCGACTTTGCCGAGGACCGCGAGCGCTTCGCCGCTCTGCTCGACAAGCTGGGCATCATGTACCCGCCGGCGGGCCAGGCCACCTCGTTTGAGGAGGCCGAGGCCGTGGCCGCGCACATCGGCTATCCGCTGCTGGTGCGCCCGAGCTATGTGCTGGGCGGCCGCGGCATGATGATCGCCTACGATGCCGAGCATCTGCGCGATTACATGGCCGAGGCTGCGCGCATTAGCCCCGACTACCCGGTGTACCTGGACCGCTTCCTGGAGGGTGCGATCGAGTCCGACGTCGACGCCCTGTGCGATGGCGAAGAGGTATACATCGGCGGCATCCTGGAGCATATCGAGGAAGCCGGTATTCACTCCGGCGACTCCGCGACCTGCATCCCGCCGTTCAGCTTTAGCGAGAGCCTGCAGGCGAAGCTCCGCGAGACCACGCGCCGCATCGCGATGGCGCTGGGAGTCCGCGGTCTGGTCAACGTGCAATATGCCATCAAGGGCGAGACCGTCTACGTGATCGAGGCCAACCCGCGCGCCAGCCGTACCGTGCCGTTTATCTCCAAGGCCACCGGTGTGCCGCTGGCCAAATGCGCGGCGCGCATCATGGCAGGCGATTCCATCGCGAGCTTGGGCCTGCCGAGCGACGAACGTCAACTGGACTGGTTCTGCATGAAGGAAGCCGTCATGCCCTGGGGTCGTTTCCCGGGCGCCGACGTCATCCTGGGGCCTGAGATGAAGTCGACGGGCGAGGTCATGGGTATCGCTAAGAGCTATCCCGAGGCATACGCCAAGACGCAGCTGGCGATCGACTACAAGCTGCCCGACCCGAGTTGCGGCAAGGTATTCATCAGCGTGTGCGACCGCGACAAGCGCCACATCCTTTCGGTCGCGCGTATCCTGCGTTACCTGGGCTTTGACATCTGCTCCACCGAGGGTACGGCGCGCGTGCTGCGTGGAGGCAACGTGACGTGCGAGATCGTGGAGAAGATTAGCGGCCCGCACGACGGCGAGCGCCCCAACATCGGCGACCTCATCGCCGATGGCAAGATCGCGGTGATCATCAACACGCCGTACGGTCCGGGCTCGCGCGGCGACGGCTATCTGCTGCGCACCGAGGCAGTGCGACGCGGTGTGACCTGCGTGACCGCGATGTCTGCCGCCAACACGTACGTGAGTGCCATCGAGGCGGTGCGTGAGGACCAGCAGGGTCACGGCAGCGTCAACGACATGGGCATGGACGTCATCGCCCTGCAGGACCTGCCGCAGCACACGGTGTAATGTGACCGGGTCGGCCGGGGCGGCAGCCGGACACTTTCTCTCGGAAACTGGGCTTCGCGAAGTTTTCCGAGAGAAAGGTCCGCCTCCCGCCCCGGCCTGCGGTGACTTGGCCGCACCGTGTGCTGCCGAAGTGGCTTTGCGCGATGACTAGGGCTGAATAAAAAGTGAGCGTGGGATCCACCGTTCGTTCGAACGGCGGATCCCACGTTTTTATTGCAGCCAACGTACGTCATGGCAATATCCGGTAGGTCGCAGGGCGCTTCGCGGGCGGGCCAGGCTTTATCTGAACGACTTTGCGAAGCAACCGGAGCGAAGATAAAGCCTGGCCCGCCCGCGAAGCGCCACAAAGACCGCAGGGACGGGAGCAGCTATACTACTCTCAGTAGTTAAGGGTCGCGGATTCGCTGCGTCACCGCTCTCAACAGGAGGTCTTTGTTTATGGCAGATCAGAAGCCGGTTGTCGGGATCATCATGGGCTCCAAGTCCGATCTGGGCGTTATGGAAGGTTGCACCGTCGAGCTCGAGGCACTGGGCGTGCCCTATGAGCTCGTGATTGCAAGCGCGCACCGCACGCCGGCGAAGGTCCATGAGTGGGCCTCGACTGCTGCCGACCGCGGCATCAAGGTAATTATCGCTGCCGCCGGCAAGGCTGCTCACCTGGGCGGTGTCGTGGCTGCGTTTACGCCGCTGCCGGTCATCGGCGTGCCTATGAAGACGAGCGATCTGGGTGGTATGGACTCGCTGCTGTCGATGGTGCAGATGCCTTCGGGCGTGCCCGTTGCCTGCGTTGCCATCAACGGTGCCAAGAACGCCGCTATCTATGCCACGCAGATTCTGGGTGCTTGCGACCCCGAGTACCGCAAGGTTATCGAGAAGATGAAGCAGGAGATGGCTGACGCCTAAGCGCTCTGCCAGTCCATTTGTAGCATAAGGAGAGCCATGTCCGACTATCAGGGAAAGCGTTTTTCGGCTTCTCGGATTCCCGATCCAGCCAAGTCGGGAGCAGCCCGCGTGCCGCAGCAGGGTCGGATATCCTCTCCTCAGCAGCCACGCGCGCCGCGTCCCGTGACGCCGGCGAAGCATCGTCGTCAGGATGCACCTACTGCATATCGCCCTTCGTCATACAGCACGGCCAAGAAGTCACCTCGCTCTTCGGCGCATGCCGCGCCATCGAGCTATACTGAGCCGCCGCGCAAAAAGCGCCGCTCCGTCATTCCCATTCTGCTCATCATCATCGGCATTGGCCTGATCGTCGCTGCGGCCGCCATCTTTATCAACGCACGGATTGGCTACAAGCAGGCGAGCGAGTCATATCAAAAAATCGAAAAGCAATATGTGAGCGACAAGGACGCCAGCGGCGTGCCGGTTATCGACTTCAATGCGCTTGCCCAGACAAATCCCGAGGTTGTGGGTTGGATTTACGCACCCGGCACCAACATCAACTACCCCGTGGTGCAGACCAACAACAACTCCAAGTACCTCAACACGCTGTTTGACGGTACCGCCAATGCCTCGGGAGCCATCTTCTTGGATAGCGACGACACCGCGCCGGGCATGGTGGATCAGCAGACCACGATTTACGGTCATCACATGAACGACGGCTCGATGTTTAACGTGATTTCGGATACGACCGATCAGGCGACGTTTGCCAGCATGGAATACGTGTACTACATCACGCGCGATGCGACGTATAAGTTGCGCCCGCTGGCGACCAAGGTAGTCGAGGACACGTATGCCAAGGCGCGCACGCCCAACTTTGAAGGCGACGACGGACTGAAGAATTACCTGTCCGAGATGCTCGACGGTGCTTCTGCCGTGGCGAGTGACGCCACCGATCGTGCCGCTTCGGCAACCAAGGTCGTAACGCTTGTGACCTGCCGTTCGCTGTCATTTAGCAATACGCGCGCAGTCATGGTGCTCACGCCAGCCGAGGAATAAAGTATCCGGGAGCCCCGTCCCAAATTAGCTACTCTACGACGGTAAAAAGGAGAAATGATGCTTGAAAGCGGCAAATCGATGCCTTCGGTTGATGCTTGGCTGCGCGAAGCCAAGGCCGATGTTTCGGCGGCTGATTGTGGGATGTACCTGACACACAACGGCGTGGTGCGTGCGACGCCCAAGGCCGAGGTGCGTGGGATCGAGACAGATGGTGTGGCGCCTGGGCATAAGGTGGGCGGCATGGTGTTTGGCTTCGATGCCGAAAAGGTGCAGGCTGCTATCGAGGCAACGCGCGCGATGCCGGGTATCGGCTATGTGCGCGTGTGGCTGGCGAGTGGCGAGCTTACCGTGGGCGACGACATCATGCTCGTACTCATTGGCGGAGACATTCGCCCGCATGTGGTCGATGCGCTGCAGGCGCTCGTCGGTACCATCAAAAATGAGTGTGTGAGCGAGGTCGAGCGCGAGGCGTAAGGCCGGCAGCAGCACTCGACAACAAAAAGCCCGCTGGCAGCTCATCAGTCTGCCAGCGGGCTTTTCTGTGCGTTGGAAAATCTCGGCATTGCGTGGCGCTACACGCGCGTCGCATCCTTGGGGCTCATGGTCATGCTCTGGAAGCGGTTCTCCATGTAGTCGTTATCGAAATACTTGCCGTAGAACTGCGCGACGGGAATATCCGGCTCCGTGCCGTTGACGCGCTGGTACCAGTAGTCGAGCGACTGTAGCGTCATGACGCCGTCGACCAGCATAATGACGGTAAAGATGACGGTAGCCGAGTAGCGACTCTTCCACGGAATCATGTTGATGAGCTTGAGCAGCCTCGGCAGCAGCAGCTTGATCCAGATAAGGCCACCCAGGCCCCACAGGCAGGCAAAGCCCGTGCAGGTGCGTCCGCCCGTAAGGACGGCGAGTGGGTCGGGCATGCCGAACAGCTTCATGTGCGAGTAGCTCCACGAGACCACGCCAAATGAGGTCTGCATAAACCAGCCCACGAACACCTCGAAAGCGCCGCCGATCAAGGCACTTACCAGGAAAATGATCAGAGGATTCTTTTTATAGAAGCGGTTGAGCGCCATGGTCATGAGCACCGCGCCAAATCCGTAGATGGGGCTAAAGGGGCCAAATAGCATACCGGCCCGGTCCTGATAGACGCCGGGATCGACGACGACCATATGCCAGACTTCCTCGAGAATGAGACCTAACACGCTGCAGACGAAGAATACCCAGAACAGGTTGAAGTAGTTGAGCTTGATGTAGCCCTCGCCGGTTTCGTCGCGGCCGAGCATCCCCTCGGCGGCGGCATCGCGGTCGAGCATCTCTTGCAGACGGCGCTGCAGTTCGCGCTCCTGGCGTAGCGTGGGGTCGACGGTGGCCGAAAGCGCGATGAGGATGCCGAGCTGAATGGCGGGGCGCAGCAGGAAGGGTCCGATACCCTGGAGCATCACGTCAACTAAAAGCTCCACGACGGTAAATGCGATGAGGACGTAAGACAGGCGGGCGGCATTGCGCCGCTGGTCCTTGATGAGGTCCAGGCCAAAGACGATCAAGATGATCGCGCTTGCCGCCGAGAGCATAATGCCGGCGACGATAAGGCCAACCGCGACCAGGGTGTTATCACCGAGCTTAGCGGCGGCGTTGCCGTTAATGAGTGCGGTGATGACCTGCCACATAAAGACGGCGACCGACGGGAGTGTGCCCACGCCGGACAGGATGCACAGGACGGCGTACACTTTAATGATGAGGGGAATCTTCTTGACCTCCGTGGCGCTGGGGACGCTGGGGTCGAGTTCGTTTCGATCCATACAGAACCTTTCTCGCTTTGTCCTAGGTTACTAGGATACGCCGCCGACCTGCCAAAAGACAGGACGAACGTCCCAATTGCAACTTTGCAATCCCCAACGGTGGACGCGGCGGCCATATGGGGGCGCGGGCGCTTGCACTGGGCAGACCAATAAAATGTTTGGCCGCAAAACGGATTATTAGCTCGGTGGGCTTTTAAAAAGCGCTGCTCATGCGCTGGGGAGCGCGTCGCGCCGTGCGTATAATAAGGCGGGTAACGCCAAAATACGAGGCTCTGAGGGGATGCCATGTCTCAAGAAACCATCCGCGCGGCCGAGCGCGCCGCGGGACAGGTGAACGCCATGTCGACGTATGATCCGGACTCCGACCAGCTGCATGAGGAATGCGGCGTTTTTGGTGTGTGGGCGCCCGATCGTGACGTGGCTCGACTGACGTACTTTGGCCTGCGTGCACTGCAGCACCGTGGCCAAGAATCGGCGGGAATCGCTGTTGGTGACGGCGGTACGGTTATGGTCCGCAAGGACCTGGGCCTGCTCGACCGCGTGTTCTCCAATGCCGACTTATCGACGCTCTCCGGTCAGCTGGCCGTGGGTCATGTGCGCTATGGCACCGCCGGCGCCAAGAGCTGGGAAGCCTCTCAGCCGCACCTCTCTACCATCAATAGCGTCATTATCGCGCTCGCGCACAACGGCACCCTCGTCAACACCGACGAGCTGCGCCGCCAGCTGATCGAGCTGGGCGTGCCGTTCCTCTCCAACTCGGATTCCGAGGTCGCGACCAAACTCATCGGCTACTTTACTCAGCGTACTGGCCATCTGCGCGAGGGCATTCGCAAGACCATGGAGCTCGTGCGCGGCGGCTACGCCATGACGCTCATCAACGAGCAGGCGCTCTACGCATTCCGCGATCCGCACGGCATTCGCCCGCTCGTGCTGGGCAAGCTGGTGGACGAGGGCCTGGACCAGGCCGATGCCGCATCCGTTTCGCAGCTGCCGTCGCAGGACGGCGCCGCGACGGTCGACGCCACCACCCATGTCACCCGCGCCGGCGGCTGGGTCGTTGCCTCCGAGACTTGTGCGCTCGACATTGTGGGCGCCGAGTACGTCCGCGACGTCCGTCCCGGTGAGATTTTGCGCATCAGCGCCGAGGGCCTTGTGTCCGAGCAGGGCGTGCCTGCCGCCGAAGAGCCTGCTAACTGCATCTTTGAGCAGGTCTACTTCGCTCGCCCCGACTCCATCATGAACGGCAAGAGCGTCTACGCCTGCCGTTATGACATGGGTCGTCAGCTGGCACATGAGGAGCCCGTCGAGGCCGACCTGGTCATCGGCGTGCCCGACTCCGGCCTGCCGCCCGCGGAGGGGTATTCGCACGAGAGCGGTATTCCCTTTGGCGAGGGCCTTATCAAGAACCGCTACGTGGGCCGTACGTTTATCGAGCCTACGCAGGAGTTGCGCGCCATGGGCGTGCGTATGAAGCTCAACCCACTGCGCGACAACATCGAGGGCAAGCGCCTGGTCGTCATCGACGACTCCATTGTGCGCGGCACCACCATGGTGCAGCTCGTCAAGATGCTGCGCAACGCCGGCGCCAAGGAGATTCACATTCGCATCAACTCGCCCGAGGTCATCTGGCCGTGCTTCTACGGTATCGATACCGACGTGCAGTCGCAGCTTATCAGCGCCAACAAGACGGTCGACGAGATTTGCGAGTATATCGGCGCCGATTCGCTGGCCTTCCTTTCGGTCGAGGGCCTGCTGAAGGTCATGCCCAAGGGCGGTTACTGCGATGCGTGCTTTACCGGACGCTACCCCGTGGCGATTCCCGAGAGCTTTGGCCGCGACAAGTTTATGGAGGGCTTTAAGCCCCGCAACCTGGACAAGCCGCTGCACTTTGACGACGACGCCGTGGTCGAGAAATACGACGACCGCAGCTGGGAAGAGGAGCACGGCGAGGCCTAAAACCTGCCATGTAGGGACAGGTTTATTTTGGTAGGTTTTACCTGCTGTTTTGTTGATATGACGGCGCGTGCTGTTATGGCGCGCGCCGAAATGAACGCAACTATGAGCACCGTTTGGCGCCCGCGCGGCGCCACGGTAGTGGGAGAGGAAGGCTCAGATGGGCGACAGCAAGCATGTGACGTACGAGGACGCCGGCGTCGATACCGCCGAGGGCGGCCGCGCCGTCGACGCTATTAAGCAGATGGTCAAGGACACCAACCGCCCCGAGGTCATCGGCGGCATCGGTGGCTTTGGTGGCCTGTTCTCGGCCGCCGCGCTTAAGGATATGGAAGACCCGATCCTGATCAGCGGCACCGACGGCGTGGGCACCAAGCTCGTGCTCGCCCAGATCATGGACCGTCACGAGACGGTGGGCCAGGACCTGGTCGCCATGTGCGTCAATGACATTTTGGCTTCGGGCGCCGAGCCGCTGTTCTTCCTGGATTACGTTGCCATCGGCCACATTGAGGCCGAGCACATGGCAAAGATCATCAAGGGCGTGGCCGACGGCTGCAAGCTCGCAGGCTGCGCGCTCGTGGGCGGCGAGATGGCCGAGCACCCGGGCGTCATGGCTCCGGCCGACTACGACCTCGCCGGCTTTACCGTGGGCGTCGTCGACCGTCCCAAGATGCTCGACCCCGCGAACGTTCGCCCCGGCGATGTGATCCTGGGCCTGCCTTCCACCGGCGTGCACTCCAACGGTTACTCGCTCGTGCGCAAGGTTATCGGTGTCGACGGCATCAAGCCGGGCACGCCCGACGCTGCCGCTAAGGCCGAGGAGCTGAGCCGTCCGCTCGAGGAGCTCGGCGGTGCTTCGCTGGCCGACGCTCTGCTGGCCCCCACGCGCATCTACGTCAAGCCGATTCTGGAGCTGCTCCACGGTGGCGCCAACGTTCATGCCATTGCCCATATCACCGGCGGCGGTATTACCGAGAACCTCAACCGCGCGCTCGCCGACGACGTCGATGCCGTGGTCACCCGCAACGGCGCCGAGATGGGCTGGGACGTTCCGCCCGTCATCACCTACATGTCGCGTCAGGCCGAGCTCGCGCCCAACGAGGCATGCAAGACCTTCAACATGGGCGTTGGCCTGTGCCTGATCGTCGCCCCCGAGGACGAGGCCGCCGTGACCGAGGCCCTGGTCGCGCTGGGCGAGAAGCCGTTCCGCGTGGGCGAGTGCGTCGAGGGTTCCGGTAAGGTCGTGTACTCCGATGAGCGCTAACGAGCGGATGGCTGCTGCCGAGGGCCTGGGCTTTGTGCCCTACACCCGTCCGACCGGCACCGATACGGACGAGCCGCTCAAGATCGGCGTGCTTATCAGCGGTTCGGGTACCAACCTGCAGGCGCTGATCGATCTGATCGTCGGCGGCAAGCTCAACGCCTCGATTGAGCTGGTGGTGTCCAGCCGTCCTTCGGCCAAGGGCTTGCAACGCGCCGAGCGTGCGGGCATTCAGACGCTCACGCTGTCCAAGGATGTCTATGCCGACCCCATCGCCGCCGACGAGATCATCGCGCATGAGCTGCTCGAGCGCGGCTGCGAATATGTGGTCATGGCCGGTTACATGCGCATGGTGCACACGCCGCTGCTGGCGGCGTTCCCCAATCGCGTGGTCAACCTACACCCGGCGCTGCTGCCGAGTTTTACCGGTGCTCATGCGATCGACGATGCCTTTGCGCGCGGCGTCAAGGTGACCGGCGTGACTGTGCACTTTGCCAACGAGATTTACGACAACGGCCCCATCATCGCCCAGCGTGTGCTGGCTGTCGAGGAAGGCTGGGACGTCGACACGCTCGAGGAGCATATCCATGCGATTGAGCACGTGCTGTATCCCGAGGTCGTGCAGATGCTCGCCGACGGCCGCGTCCACGTGCTGGAGAGCGGCAAGGTCGCAATTGATGCAGCGCGCTAGCGCGTGCAAACGGGTCACCTAGGTTTCTCTGAGGCGTAAACGACTATAAAGCCGATTGGGGCATATGGAATCACATGTGCCCCAATCGGCTTTTACTATCTCTTTGACTTCGGGCTCCTGATAACGTGACGGGTGGGACTTCGGAAAATGAGGGCGGTTGGGCGCGAGCATGATATGGATATCAGCGGCGATTTCTCCATCTCGGCAAAAAATGGCTTCAAGTTGAGCATCGGCTCGGACTTCGAGGGGGCGGACCTGTTCAGCGAAAATTCTTACACTGACACTCATGCCATGAGCCAGGATAACTAGCCGGTATAGGGTCACTTGAGTGGGTATGCGTCTGTTCAAGCGGTCCATTGGCTTGCTTAAGAAATGGTTAAACTACGTAGCGTACAGCACGTGAGTAACTTACGACTCAGTGAGACTAAAGGGAATCGGAGAAGAAAGCCCATGTTTTGCCCCAAATGCGGTAGCAAGATCAGTGACGATGCGCGGTACTGTACCGAATGCGGGCTGCCCTTGGAAGGACTCTCGGGTAAAACTGCGGCCGAGGAAGGGTCCGGCGCCGAGCCGCTGGCGCGAGAATCCTCGTCCGCTGAAGTCATGTTGGAGTCTGCAAATACCGAAACGGACTCTGCGATAGGATCCGCGAATGTCGAGTCCACAGCAGAACCGAGTCCCGAGCCGGTCTCGAAGACCGCGGGTAGCGGTCACTCCCAGATGTACAACCTCTTTATGCAACGCTGTCAGGTCGGTAACCGCCTGGTGCCGCAGTTTGCTATCATGATCGCCGCATTTATCGCCGCGGCAGGCATCGCTTACGCTGCTTTCATGCTCTACAAGAACGTCATCGAGCCCAATCTCCAGCAGCAATCCGTGCAACAGGAGCAAGCGACCGAAAGACCCAAGAAGGACGAGGGGGCGGCCGAAGAAGTTGTCTATACGTTGGAGGCAAAGTCATTGACGGTGTCTGCTCCGGTCGACCCTATGCTCAATCAGGGCGAGCGGACTGACGTGGAATGGTCCTATCCGCAACTTAAGAGCTCCGCCAAAGACGACGTCGCAGACAAAATTAACAAGGCGATTCTCGAGCCCCTTCAAATTGATGCGGAGCGAACGAATCGAGCATCAGATAATGAGCAATCAGATGCTGAGCTGTACCCCGACGGCGAATTTCCCTGCATATCGAGAAACGTGACGGTTACGTACATGGATGAGAACTATTTTTGTATCCGTGACGAGCGCTATTCGACGGGATGGGGTCCGCATGGCGACACGTATGTGACTGGTGTTATTTTTGATTTGCATACGGGTGATACTGTCAGCCCTCAGGACATGTTTGGCATTGATACCGAGGATCTTGGCAGTTCTATGAGTTCGGCAGTTTGGCCGTATCTTACGGAAATGGGCAGAGAGTATCCGTCTGATTACAATTCTATGCTCATGCGGAGCAATTCCTCAGACTATTCAATCAAGGGCTCAACATGCTTGTATGTGACATCCAAGGGACTGGTGTATCGCACCGAAGACTATGAGCTCGGTTCTTTTGCGGACGGCAATTGCGAGATTTTGGTTGCGTCTTGGGATGATGGGTCTCAAGTGGGGTCCGAAGTAACCCCCGATGAGGTCAAGGACGGTACAACGGTGAAAGTCGATAAGGAGGACTAACATGTTCTGTCCCAACTGTGGATTTGAGCTTGATGGCGATTTGCGATACTGCACCGAGTGCGGCTATGCACTCGAAGATGCAAAGGCGGTGCTGAACTCTGTCAGCAACGAAGTGGCAGAAGAACCTTCCGTTATCAATGAGGCTGCGGAAGAGATTTTCGCTAGCGACGAAACGGAGAAGGAGCCTTTCGCCGGTGCCGAGGCGGGGGAGGAAAAGTCGCCCGTGGAGAGCGAGCCCGTAGCGGACGAAGAAGACGACCAACCTAAAGACGACGTGTCGTCCGGTGCAACGCCTTCGATTCCAGCCGTGCGTGCCGACCGACCAAAACTGAGCAATCCGGTTGCCAAGCCCGTCGCGGCGCCAGCCCCTGCTCCTGCGGCGAATGCATCCGCACAGAAAAAGGAGCCCAAGGCGCTCTATATCGTTGGTGTCGTCGTTGGCCTGGCAGTCATTGCCATCTTTAGCTACCTGCTGTTCTTTAGCAAGTCCGGCGGCGACGTTGCCCATTACGGCCAGGACAAGGCCATCGTGGTGGTCCAAGAATCCAAGATCACCCCGACCGACGCAAAGGGCGAGAAACTCAAGAAGTACTCGGTGACCCTGAACGGCGACAACGGCTACAGCACCAATGCTGAGGTTAAGGGTGACGAGGGCTTCACGGTAAGCCAGTTTCCCGATGTTAAACCGGGGAAATATACCCTCACCGTTAAGGACTCCAAGTCAAAAGTCGAGTGGAGTATTCCCGTCAAAGTCGTCGATAACTCTAAATCCGCTGATGCCGTAAAAGAGGTTTCCCTCGAGGTGCCTAAGGCCAACGAGGCCGATACAAAGACAGGCGAAGGCGACAAGAAGGATGGAGGCACCGCTGCGGACAATACCGCTACGCATGCCGCTTACAAGCAAAAGTGCCAGGAATACCTCGCGTGCTATGGAGAGCCGCAAATTGCTGAGGTGACTGATTCTGTCTATGCGATGCGAGGGCTTTGTCTTGTCGACCTCGTTGATTTTGATCAGGATGGCCAGCCTGAGCTCTTGACCGTTGTGAACGGTATGAGCGATGCCGAACTAAAGAGTGCCTGGAATGGAGATATGGAGGGACTTCAGAAGTCCTACACCGTAGAGGTTTGGTCGTCAGCTGATGGTGGCATCAAGAGGCTTTACAGTCAAAATTGGCTTGATAACAGCAACGGAGGAACGATGTTTCTTCCGCTGATTAAAGCGGATGACGACAGCATCCTCGTAAGCCAAAGAACATATGAGATGAGCAATGCTATTACGGCATTGCTTGCTGGAAGGCAGGTTTTGGCCGGGGACAATACTTCGGTATATGGCAAGAAAAGCGATGCTTTTTCGCTTGTAAGCAACTACGAGTCCTGGGGAGTTGCGCCGAGCGAGGGCAATGGCTACGAATACTATTGTGCGTCGGAGGGCAAGGAAATTTCCGAGACGGACTATAATGCCCTATATCAGCAATTTGGCTATGGGCACAATTACCGGACATATTATTTCCTTGATTTTTCAACCTCAGGTTACGGCACTATTTCGGGGGAATCCCACGTCGATCCCAATCAAGTTGCGGCAGTCACCAAAGATACGCTCAAAAAGGTGGGAATCGAATAAAAACTGAAAGGGGCTTGGAAAACTGTTTCCAAGCCCCTTTCTTATAGTAGCTGCTCGAGTCCAACAAGCCTCGCGCTGCTTGCTTGAGCCGCTCTATTTTGACACGCTTCGCTAAATCCACCCTTGCTAAACAAGTAATACTGTTTGATCGGCCGGCCCAGCAGCGCACTGCGCCGCTCGAGTGTTTCAAGAACGTCGGTATCTACGGGCTCGTTTCTCCATTTGCACTCGCCAACGACGAGCTCGCCATCGGCATCCTCTAATACAATGTCAATCTCTTCTTGGTGACGCGTTGCCGGGTTAGTGCCCCACCAAGAGCCGATTGCCTTGGGCAGTACATCCAGCTCGCCCTCAACGACCTGTCGTATCAACCACTGGCGGCATACCTCTTCAAATGTGGGGCCCACGAAGGTAGACAAATCGCGCTTGACGATACGCGCGGCAACAGCGGCTCCGAGCCCCTCTTCAATTGTTCCCGTGTACTGCGGAACAAATCGATACCAAAACCTGAACAGGTTATCGCAGATTCGATAGACCACCTGACGTTTTGTTGCTTTGGCAACGGGCGTGACGCGTTCAACGATTCGCAGATCAATCAATGCGTCGAGTAATCGCGCGACTTGTGGCGTTGCGAGTCGGGTGACATCGGCGATTTCCTTGGGACGTACACAGCCGTTAGCGATGGCGGCTATGACGCCATTGTAGATAGCCGGGCTTCGGACTTCCTGCAACAGATAGTTCTGGGGCTCGGCGTACAGAAACGCATCTTGGCGCAACAGAGCGTGCTCAAGGTTCCATTGCGTGGAGCGCGTGCTATCAAGCTGCGATAAATAGAGCGGCATGCCGCCGACAACGGAATACAGCTCGATAATTCTCTCGATGGGTGCATCGGGAAGCATTTGCGCTACATCGAAAACGACAAAGGGGTCGATGCGCAACTGCATGGTGCGGCGCCCATAGAGAGGACTTTGGTGTCCTAGCACCTGGTGTTCCATAAAACTCATGGACGATCCGCAGAGCACCAAGAACAGGTTGCTCTTGTCTTTGTGTCGGTCGATAAGCGTTTGCAGACACGACGACACGCCCGGGTCGCTCTCGGCGAGGTAAGGATACTCGTCAATGACCAGAATGACTTGCTCCGCTTTGGCGCGTTCAAAGACGGACTCGAGTGCAACCTGGATGGAAGGGAATGCTGCTCCTGCGGCACTATCACCAAGCATCTCGCGGCTGAGCAGCGCAAGGTTTTCGCTTGCAACGGTTTGCTGCCCGGTAAAGAAGATCACACTGGGCTTATCCTGCGTAAAAGCGCGAAGCAGGCTTGTTTTGCCCACGCGGCGCCTTCCGTAGACTACGGCAAACTGGAAGGAACCCTTTTGATAAGCGGTTTCTAGGGACTCAAGCTCACTCTGGCGTCCGACAAACATGGCATGCCTCGCTCATATGCGTGTTACTAACATATATAGTACTAACACGTATGTGAGCAATTTTCCAGTCGGACGGAGAAGAAATGACAGGGCTTCTACTTAACGAGTCGCTTGAGCTTGGCGAAGTCCTGAATCTGCTTTTTGCGCTTGGCGTTGAGGAGGTTGTTGAGGTCGAGCTTCTCAATGGTGCAACGTTTGAGTAGCTCGGAGCTGTCAAAGCCGTTTGACTCAATGTCTTCATCCAGATCGTGCTTGAGCTTGGTCCATTTATTGAGCTGCGAGCGTACGTAGGCCGCGGGACGTTCTATCTCGTTGGCGATGTCGCGTACGCTGGCGCCCGTTCCAAACAACTCGCGTATCTTTGCCGTCTCCTTGCGCGTGCGCTCGTTTTTGGCATCGGTCTTGCATCGATCGCTGCAGTAGTGCCGTTTGACGCCTCGATGTCCGGCAAGTGAGTAGGCGCGTCCACACTGCTCGCAATAGCCAATTTTGACGGTGCTCAGCTTGCGCGAAAAATCAAACCAGAGCCACGAGAGATAGCTGTCAAAGGAAAGGAACCCTGTGGACTCGTTGCCCTGGAACACATCCACGTGCGCGCCCGAGAGATGCGAGATCACGAGCGCCTGCACCAAAGCGGTGAGCGCATCGCGGCCATCGTCGTCAAGTTCTTCGCGGCGCTCCTGGATATCTGCTTGAGGGTCGATTACATAGAAGCTCTCCTCGCTATTGTTGACCTTGAGTCGTGCTGAAATCTCCAAGCTGGAGTCTTCGTCCATGTAGAACATCGCCTGCAAAACACTGAAGTCATTGGCGGTGAGCTCGTGTTCAAAAGAGAGCACGTTGAGTGCAACGAGGGATTCTTCCTCGTCGATCATAAACATAAAGGCGTAGAAATATCCCGCATCGGATTCGATTTTGCGCACGATGGGCAGGCTTTTGAATGAGTTGGTATAATCTCCGCCCGCCCTCAGGATAGTGGTGTAGATCTTGAAGGATGACCCGTTTGCCGCGCAGGTTACCACTGATTTCTCGATTCTTTCCAATGCGGAGACCTTTGCGATGGTGCAGCTCCCGTTGAGGTATTCCTGGATGCGCATGGCAATAAGTGCTGCCATCGCGGCATTGGCCCAATCGCGTACGGATTCAATTGCGTGCTTGCCAAAAAGCGGCCCGGTCTGTTCGGCGTAGTCAAGTACGTTAAAGAGGCTTGCGCGGAAGGGCTGCTCTTTAACGGCGGTGGGTTCGATGCATGATGCCAGCCTGATTAGATCGGCATGGCGCTCGCTGTGTGCGGGTCCTTCGTTGCTTTTGCTGCCGGCCAGCTCGGTGGGCATGTAGAGTTCAAAGACAAGCTGGGCCTCGCCAACGGGCCTATTGGGTTCGTTCTCTATGAGGTTGACTTTCTTAAACGGAATCGAACCTTCAACGGTGCGTGTTTGGGAGAACTCAAACATTGTTACCCCTGTCTCTAGCTGCAGGTTTAATAGCGTAGCACGTTTAGGAAAATTACCCGGTCAAAATCTCTATATCGGATAAACGACAAATCGTATCTTGTGATCGCCAAGAAAAGGGGTAACGAGAAAGGACCCGATCATGCATTGCAAACAGTGTGGAGCAGAGATTAACGACGGCGCCAAATTCTGCGGCGTGTGCGGAACGCCTACGGTCGCGGCTGCGGCCAGCACGGCGGGAGATGCGATTTACGTTGAGGCCCGGCCGATTAAGAGCCAGTCTGTCGAGGCTCAGTTTCAAGCGGCGGAGGATGCAGAGGCCGCTGCTTGCCTGCAAGATTCACTTCGCGAGTCCATCGGGTCCCTTACGCGAGCGTCGGTGATTTCGTTGCTCTATGTGCTCTTTTTCAATTACGTGCTGGGAGGGGGCTCGCTGGGGCTCGACTATATGATTCTGCTGGCGCTGCTTCTGATTGGTCCCTGGAAGGTGATTATCTCGCTGTACTGCAGCGGTGTAAGGCTTCCCTTTGTCTATGGTGGCGGCATTATCGGTATCACGATTATGCTAATCGAACTTGTGGTTCTCGTGGGCCTTCCTGTCGTTGTTCTGATGCTTTTTTACTGGTTGGGCAGCGTGATTCACGGAGCGGTTCCGGTTGTTCCCGAATTAGCCCCGATGACGATGGTGGCACTTTGGCCTATCGTCTCGGTTGCCAACATCATCTTCAAGGTAATCAAGCTGCACATGGCTCGCGCCTAGCAAGTAGCCCGTCGCATGCCTTCCGCGTGGGATCAGGCGAATTTGAAAGGTGAAAGAAAAGGTTTACAGTCGCGCAAATTGTCCTGGGCCTTTTCTGTTTGCAGGCTGTGGGCTATCATTTCGATATGCTGAAGTTCTAGGGGGGGATATATGTACTGCGCAAGCTGCGGGGCAAAGATCAAAGACGGGGCGCGATACTGTTCCGCATGCGGAAAACCGTTGGATGTGGATGATGCGCCGGCGAATGCTCAGCAGCCGCTTCCTTCAGGTACACCAAAGGCGCCTGCTGATAGAAAAGCGACGAGCGATCCTGCTGCATCTCGCGCAGAGAGCGCTTCTCCGGCGCCCTCTGAGCATATGTCCTTTGCGGCCTTTATGATGCAGCGTCGGCAGATCGGCCGTTTCGCCGTGCCTACGTTTGTCACCATTCTTGCAGCAATCATCTTTACCGCTGGTGTCGCCTACGCACTGGTCAAAGCTTACGAGGCCTTTGTGCTGCCTCAGCTGCAGCAGCAGGAACAGCCGGCTGCAGTCGAGAATAAGTCGTCTAAAAAGAAGGTCGCGGCAGCTAACAAGAAAGCGCACGAGGCCTACGAGGGCGTGGCTGCGCGTTACGAGGACTTTGTGAGCTATTGCGAGCAGAAGGGAGCTGGTACTGCCAACTACGACGACTGGGCTCTGGGGCGCGGCGATGATTCTGGGCTGGGGCAGATATTCGTTTATGACAGCCAGAATGCTCCCGGCTTTTTAAACTACTACTATGCTTTCGATGATTTGAACGGTGACGGAATTGACGAGCTGCTTATTGGGTCTGTCGATGCGCAGAACGATATTTCGGCGATTGTAGGTGCCTACTGCTTTGTTGATGGAAAGGCCGTTTCGGTTATGCCTTCGTCAGAGATGGTAGAAGGCTCCAGCAATATGACGAATCGGTATGACGGTTTTATTGCTCAGGGTGAGAGCCAAGTCATTACTGTCTGCAAGGACGGCATCGTTAAATTTACTTGTAGTCAGGATTGTAACCAGACGGATTTCTATATTTCGCTTACTGCAAAGGGTCCTGAGGTCGTAGACGCGGTGCAAATTCAAAATAAGGAATTCGATAGACAGAATGGCGCCTACTTGGTGAGGACCGTCGAGGATGGTGGCAAACCACAGGAGACGATGGTCCAGGGGCGTGAAGAAGCGTGCAAAATTCTTGACGAGATTGCCGGGGAGCATCCGGAGGCCGACATTGAAAAGCCGTCTGCAAGCAGCGATATGTGGAAGGCATTCAAAGGAGCGGAGCCTTCGGAGAGCTCTTTGAAGGACGGCTCTGGCACTGCAGACGATCGAACTGGCGCATCTCAAGCACCATCTGAAGCGGCATCCGATAGCGGCGACGATGGGGAGGCCGCTGCGGGCGACGATGGCGTGATCGCCGACATGGATGCGTTCATTGCAAACGCCAAGCGCGAGTTGATTGTGCCAGATGACGCCTCTATTACGTACAAGGTCGCTGATAGGCCAAGCTATTGGGAGGGGGCGGCAACGTACGTTTGGTATGTTGAGTTTTATAAAGACGGAAAGGTCGTAGCGTCCGCGGAATGCGGCTCTGAAGGGTATCCGTGCCGGTCGATTCTGGCCTATCACGAGAGCTAGTAACTTTAGCCGAGGCATTTTGGCATTACGACGTGCGCGGCTCCTATACCTTTCCCCTTGTTCCATCCGACGAGTTTAGTTACAGCTAAAACGGCCGTTACGAAGAGCTGACCGAGAGTCCGAAGACACTCGCCCGCTAAGCGGGTATGCCCCAAAAGGGTATCTGGGGTTCGAACCCTCCCGGTTCTTCGTCAGTTGACCAAAGGTGCGACATTATTACCGCTCGCCGGCGGGTGACTAAATGCGATGGATTGAGGGCTATAATTTACCAAGCTAAGTCGGGGGATAGATTGGGGCGCACGGACTTTCGGCATGCCTGTCGGCTCGGCATTTCGCAATTCATTAGACACGCGGAGTGCGTGGTTTGGAATTAACGAAAGGAATCAGTATGTCTCTGTTCCACAGTGATAACGAAAAGGAAGAAAAGCACGGCGGAATACTCGGTGCCTTTTCTGTCGATAATATCAAATGGGAACCTGGCAATGACGAAGATGCCTCGCTTGTCTCATTCCGCTATCCCTACGAGGATTTTCCCAACGGGTCCTATCTCCAGGTCGTGCAGTCACAGATTGCCGTTTTTACCAACAATATGGGGGCGGGCAGTTCTACCGACGCTACGGGTGCCGGCGATTCTCAGGTAAGCGTGTTTGTCGGTCCGTGCAAGATCAAGCTCGACACGGGTGACAGCCGATTCGCCCCGTTTCGCAATGCCGCCCATTCGCTTACCGGCGGTAGCTCGGCGTTCCATTCCGTTGTGTACTTTATCAATACCAACTACATGAACGAGCTGCGCTGGGGCACGACCGAGCCCATCATCGTCCAAGACCCTGAGGAAGACGTTAACGTTCACGTTCGTGCCTTTGGTTTATTCGGTGCGCATATCGAGCAGAATGACTCGAGTCTGGTTCCCATTCAGGCGAGGAAGTTCCTCGTTAAGGTCGTGGGCACGCGAGATCGCTATACGCGAGAAGAACTAACCTCCTTTATGCGGGCAAAAATCCTGGAGTATGTTCCTGACCTGCTCGCCAAGGCGATTGTTGACCAGGGGGTTTCCGTTCTAAAAATCGCGACGTATCTGAGCGACTTCTCGTCTCAGATGCAGGGCAAGCTCGTTAACTATTTTGATGAGTTTGGTCTCACGCTCGATAATTTCTCGTTCAACAGCATCAAGCCCTTCGAAGAGGATCTTGCCGCCATCAACGAGATGAAGATTCAACGCAAGCGGAGCATTCTCGAAGCGCAGGGCAACGCTGCCCAGATGGACATCGAGTCCGAGGCGCTTGCCAGGAAGCGTGCGCGCGAAGGCTACAACTATCAGCAGGAGCGCGGCATGGACGTTATGCAGAGCGCTGCGGGCAATGAGGGGAGTGCCGCGTCGGGCCTCATGGGTGCCGGCATGGGGCTCGGCATGGGTGTTGGCATGGGCGGCGCATTTGGAGCTGGCTTTTCCAGCTTGGCTAACCAGGCCATGGGCGCTGTTGCTCCCATGGCCGGAACGGCGCCCGCGTCCGCAAGTATGCAAAACGGCCCCAAGTGTCCCAGCTGCGGAAACGTTAATCCGATGGGTGCCAAGTTCTGCCTTGAGTGTGGACAGAAGCTCGAGCAGGGCGTTGCGTGTCCGGCGTGCGGGCATCTTAACCCACTCGGTGCCAAGTTCTGCCTAGAGTGCGGGACCCGGTTGGCCTCGCCAAAGTGTCCAAGCTGCGGAGCTGAGTTGCCCGAGGGGACCAAATTCTGTCCCGATTGCGGAACTAAGATCCAATAAGGAGAAACAAAGATGAACGGTTCTGTTAAACGTGTCATTTTGGGCGAGGCAATCGTCTTGGTGGCGTGGCTTGTAATCATGTTTGTCTGCAAAAACGCGCTGATGAACCCTATCGTCTTCGTTATGTCGCTTGGCTTTGGGGTTTTGGCTTTTGCGATGGCTTCGATTTCGGCCACCATGTCCGATAGGCAGTCCACGGTCAAAAGCACGACCGAGATCCGCTATTTGCCGGTCGCATCCAGCTGTGCCTACTTTGTTGTTGCCCTTCTTGCCAACACGTATTTTGCGTTTATGGCGTATGGGTGGGGCGGCAGTACGATTCCGGTTGTCGTAAACGTTGTCCTTCTTGCCGCGCTTGTCCTTGTGCAGATGGGGCTTGGCTCTTATGCCCGCCGGGTGGACCAAAGGGTTGCCGCCGTGGCCGAAAAAACGGTTCAAATGGTGCAGTTCGGATCATATGTTGGGCAGCTCCTTGCTATGGCGCAGGACGCTCAGGTCAAAGCCGAGCTCAAAGCACTCAAGGATGACATCTCCTTTAGTTCCAACATGTCACAGCCCCATGTTCAAGAGATCGAGCAACAGTTTTCCGTCGCGCTTGAGGCTGTCTCGAATTCCATGAGTGCCGACGAACAAGCAGGTGTTACGGTCGGACTTGTCCGTGATGCGCGCAAAATCTGGAAAAAGCGCAATGCGGCGCTGACCGCTGTCAAATAAGGGCTTGTGCTGCTTTTTGCCAGGGCGCTTTGATGGTTGAAGTGGGGGTAACTATTGGAAGTCAACGGAATAACTTGCGAGGGCTGCGGCAGCACCGATGTCGAGTTTGACCCCGCAACGCGAAAGGTTCATTGCAACCAGTGCGGTCGCGAGATGTACTATTCACGGGCGCGTCTGGGGGCCACGGGTAAAATCGCGTTTGCCAAGGACAATGCCATCAAGTTCTTTAAAGCCGGCAACTTCCCGGAGGCTCGCAAATTTGTCGCGGACGTGCTTAATATGATGCAAGACAACGCAGCGGCGCAGTTTATGGTTGCGTACTGTGATGAGTTTTGTGAAGGTCTCTCGGGCTCGATGACGGCCTTCTTTAAAAGTGCCGAAGATGTCCCTCTCGAATACGACGAGGTGCGCGACTTGATCGACTTGTTTGAGTCGACGCTCTACAACATGCGTGATTTTGAGGTACAGATGGTATCGATCGTAGTCGCCAATATGCAGAGCATGGAGGACCGGCCTCGGCTTGAGGGCTTCATCGATGCGGTGTGCCCGTTCTGCATAGCGCGGTATGCTTCGGAAGACTTTATGACTGCGGAGCGGGAGGACTTCTATCAAGATATCGCCGCCAACTGCAACATTCCCAAAACGTGCCTCGCGTTGCTCAAGGGTATCAAAGAGAACCCCGGATCTCCCTATAAAACGGGTTCATTTGCGTTGCGGAGAAGGACTTTATACTTTCTCGAACACTATGTGGAGCCCGTCGGGCGCATCGTTAACTCGATGAAGGCAAGCCAATACAAGCAGAAGTTTCTTTCGGCCTATCAGCAGGTGTCCGAGCAATACCGAAGCATGGCCTCTCAATAAAGCAGATGGCGGGCGCTTGCTCGCTTAAAGCGATTGGATGATCTAAACAGTGCAAACTGAAAGGCGGTACAGATGAATGATCCAGGATTAGATACGGGTCATATCGAGCGCAGGATCGACGCTATCGGAACAAAAGTTGACCAGATGAGCATGAAGGTCGATAAGGTCGAATCGCAAATGGAGGAAGTGCGGAAGGACCTTAAAAAGCTCCGAAGGGACTTTCTTGAGATGATGATCGAGCAACGTCGCACCGCTGCTCTTGAGCAGGCTGCTACGGAGCTCGTGGGCGTCCGGCAGGAGATGGACAAGAAGTTCGGCAACTACTCGGTGGTCCGAAACACCATGGTTGGCATTCTCCAGGCAACCGATGCGGCTCTCGTGCGAAAGGCGACGATCTCGACGGTCTCCGAGGAGTTAATGATTTCGACCCCGGATTACTGGCTGGCACCTGTCTTGGTCGCTCTGGCGGCATGGATTAACAACAACCGAGATCTTGCGGAGCGCGCAATACGTGAGGCCGTCAAACGCGACAACGAGCATACATCTCTTGCGATGGCTCTGGTCTGCAGACGTAACAACCGCACCGCCACGTGCTACGAATGGCTCGCACGCTATTTCTCGACGCAAAACGCCGCCCGTATCGATGCCGATGCGATGGTCTACATCGATGCCTATATCAACGGCATCTTCGGCACCGATGAGAAGCACCTGTGCGATGACTATATGGCGGGTTGGATCGAGCAGATCAGAAATCAGAGACCTGAGTTTGAGAGTGAGCAGTCGAAGTCGTGGGCGGAGTATTTTACCAACTACGAGGAAGATATGAGTTCGAGATATCCGGCACTCAAGGTGGTGGTCAAGGAGTTTGACTACATCAATAAATATCTCGGAAAAGTCGAGGCGATCGAAAGTATCTCCAATGACTTCGCCGATCTCAAGGCTTCCGATGTTGACGAGAGGACGCTTGCCGAGCAGGTTGATAGGCATCTGATGGAGCTTGTTAACTCCGATGATTCCAAGGAGAGGAGTCTCCGCCGTCAGGAGGAGTATCTTCTTGCGGTCAAGGCGTTTGGCGGAGACGTGGAGCGCGCCCGAGAGCTCGTCAATCGTCGCCGCGACGAGAAGCGTCAACAGACGATGAACATCATCGACCAGATGACACGCTCGATGCGCGACCGGGGCTCGTCTGCGGATGTGCATAAGAAGAAGACTGCGATTCGTTTTTTGGGTCCTTACATCAACGGCGGTTTCAACCGGTATCGCAAGAGCGACATTCCCGAGTTTCCGCAGGCGATCACCCTTGACTTCGACGGCTGGACAAGCAGGGTGGTTACCGGCGATGAGGGTAATGCGCTGCGCGGCGATTATGTTCGCTATGTCGGTGAAGAGAAGAAAAAGGAGCTCGCTGAGCTTGATGTCAAGGTTGCGAAGGGCAACAAGAGCCACAAGATAGCGGCCGTTGTCCTCGCTGTTTTGGGAGTAGCTTTCTTTGCGTTTGTAAACCAGGTTATTGGCATTCTGCTTCTTGCGGGGGCTGGCTATTGTCTAGTAAAGACGAGCCTCTCGGGCAAGCAGTGCGCTGCGGAGGCAGAAGAGATTGAGGCCAAATACTCCAAACGCATCCAGGAAGGCTGTTCCGAGATCGATCTGGCGCTTAATCAGTGGAAGAGCGCGAAGGAAGCTGCGGCCGAGCGCAGCGACCTGCTTAAGCTTGAGAAGGTTGCCTAGCCGGTAGGATTTGTCTCGATAATCCATGAATGGAGTGAAAAAGATGGCTGATGAAGTGACTGATTTCGACCATAACGATGCTGCAATGCAGGACCTCGATGCATTGAGCGAACTCGATAGTCTGTTTGAAGAGGACGAGCGACTGAAGCAAGCTGAGAACAATGTTTTGACCCAAAATCTCACGGGCTTTGCAAACTGCTTTCCCGATTGGGATTTGCATCCGCCGGTAGCGTAGAAAAGCGCTTGAAGCACAAGCTGCGATCATTTGGAAACATCGATGTTTCTGCGGGCTAGAAGCCATGGGGCTTTTGGCCCGCTGGCTTTCATATGCCGTTCGGCGGCATATGGCATCAACCGTATTCTAGGTTCTTGGACGCCAGGCCGACTCGCTTCGGATCGGGCGCTACACCACCTTTCTCGACACCACCAATCTGACAGGGCCTCGTCCGTTCTCGGGCGGGGCCCTTTGTGCGGCCTTTCATGTTTGCTACACTGCTAGCAAGTAGAGAGGAGCCGCTATGGGTACGGCAACGGTGCAGCTCAACACGCGAATCGATCCTATGCTCAAAGCTGGTGGCGATGCGGTCCTCACTCGCAATGGATTGGGGCCGAGTGATGCCATTCGTGCGCTTTGGGCCTATCTCGTCGAGCATCAAACGTTGCCGGGATTTATGGTGGCGGATAAGCGCGAGGCATCCCGTGCGGAGAGCCTGGCCGAGCAGGGGTGTGGCCTAGCTTTTTCTTCGTTGGGGCTGAGCGCGTCGGATTTTGCGCCAAGTGGATCATCCGCGGAAGACTGGGATGCCGTACGGGATGATATGTATGATGCGATGATTGCCGACATCGAGGCGAATTGCCGATGATTGAGGCAAAGCATCTCTTGGTAGATACGAACGTTTGGCTCGATTATTACCTGCAAGAGGGGGCGTTCGACGAAGTGAGAAGATTGGTTGAACTGGCCGAGGCAGGCAAGGTCGCCCTTCTGTATGCGCCAACGACGGCAAAGGATGTATTCTATCTTTTGCCTCGGCGTCTAGCCCAGCGGAACGTGAATGGGATGAACGTGTCGTTTGCCTCGGCGTCATGGGCCTGCATTGAGCACATGATGCAGGTGGCAACCGCCTCTCCGCTTTCGTTGGCAGAGTGCGAGATGGCGCGCATGCTTGGCAAGCGCATGCCGGATCTTGAAGACAACCTCATCATCGCTTCGGGCGAGACGGCAGATGTTGACTATGTGGTCACGAGCGACCGGCGCATGCTGGAGGAGATGCCCGAAGTTTGCCTGACGCCTGCCCGCGCACTCGATATGATTGGGATCCTAAACTAACCTTGCCTGTCTCGTTTCGCTATCATATGGGGCATTGTGAACCTCATACAACTTTGGAGGACGGTATGGCGGATAACGCCGAGATGCTATTCTCGCCTGAGCTGGTGTTTTTTGATTGGGAGTGTGCGACGCCGGGTGAGGTGTTTGCGCGCCTCGAGGGTGAGCTTGCCCCGCGCGGCTACATTGCATCCGGTTGGCTCGATGCCGTCCGCGCGCGCGAAGAAGCCTACCCCACGGGCCTCGCCATGCCGGCGGCCAACATCGCCATCCCGCACACCGATCCGGGGTTTGTGGCTAAGCCCTATATCGCGGTGGTAAAGCCCGCCGTACCTGTGACGTTCAGCGCGATGGCGGGTATGGGCGCCCCCGTGCCGGCGCAGGTCATCATCAATCTGGGCATTGCCGAGCCGGGCGGCCAGGTTGAGGCCCTGCAAGCGCTTATGAATATCTTTATGGATGCCGACGCCGCAGCCGATGTGCTCGGCCAGACCACGTGCCAAGGCATGGTCGATGCCATCCGCCGCCACTTTTAGGGTCGGCACTTGGGGACTGTCCCAAACTGCCGGCAGAAAAGGAACGTCCCTAATTGCCGTCTGCCAGAGTGGTCCCCTTTGCACCAAAATGGTGCAGATTAACCTGTCCCCCATGCACCAGGTGTGCCGCGGGGGCTGCGTTGTGACACAATGGCGTTTGTTCGATTCGTGATGCGAAAGGCCAAACATGGCAAATAAGAAAAAGAACCCCGAGGCCGCACCGACGCCCGAGCAACAGGCTCGCGTCGCCTCCAGCTCTCGTCAGAAGCAGCGCAAGACCTATGTCTCCAAGACCGTCAAGATTGTCCTAGTGGTCATCGGCGTGCTGGCAATGCTGCTTTCCGTCTCGGCCATGGCGTGCTCCGGCCTGATGTCGCAGACTGAAAGCGCCAGCTCGGGCTATAAGCTCACTGGTGGCGTGGCTGCTACCATCAATGGCACCAACCTCACCGAGGACACCGTGACCAAGCAGATCATGAGCATGCGCACGTCCCATGGCTACACCAAGGACAAGGACTGGGCGCAGTATCTGGTCAACAACGATCTCACGCCCAAAAAGTACCGCAAGCAGCTCATCGACTCCTACACGCAGCAGATTCTGCTTCAACAGGCGCAGAAGGAAAACGGCGTGACCGTATCGGACGAGGAGGTCGAGAAGGCCTGGAAGGACGCCTGCAAGAGGTCCGGTGGCGCCAAGGCCTTTAAGAAGACGCTTAAGACCTATGGCTACACCGAGGACACTTACAAGGACTCGCTCAAGGAGAGCCTGGCGCAGCAGAAACTCAAGGATGCAGTAGCGCCCACAAGCAAGCCCAAGGACAGCGAGATTGTCGATTACATCAACGAGAACCTGTCCAAATACAATGACGCCCGTCGCTCGTCGAATATTCTGATCAAGGTCGGTTCTGACGCATCTGACGAGGCCAAGGCCGCCGCCAAGGCCAAGGCGCAGGAGTGCCTGGACAAGATTAACTCCGGCGAGCTGAGCTTTGAGGACGCTGTGAAGCAGTACTCCGACGATACCGGCTCCAAGGATAAGAAGGGCGATGTGGGCTGGGACAAGCTCACCACCTTCGTCGACAGCTACCAGAAGGCGCTCGAGGGGCTCAACAAGGGCGATGTGAGCGACGTCGTCGAGTCGACCTATGGTTACCACATCATCAAGTGCACCGACTACTTCCATGTCGATAATCAGGTCGATGACATTAAGCAGGTGCCCAAGGACATCAAGAAGTACGTCTCCAACGTGGTGAAGACGCAGGCGGCAAGCAGCGCGTACAGCGAGTGGCTGGAGCAGTACAAGAAGGACGCCGACATCACCGTTAACCCCATGCCCAAGGACGTGCCGTACAACGTCAGCCTGAAGGGCGTCACCAAGAGTTCGGCCGACGATTCGTCGAAGACTAAGTAATCATGGGGCGGCGATAGCGTGAGTGCCGCCCGTACTATTGAGGAGGATTTGCAGATGACCAACGAAGAGCTGCAGAAGGAAATGATTGCGGCCATGAAGGCTAAGGACAAGGTTCGCCTGTCCATCATTCGCCAGGTTAAGGCCGAGGTGAAGAATATCGAGGTCAACGAGCGCCGCGATGTGACCGAGGAAGACGTCAACAGTATGATCAAGCGTCTGATTAAGCAGACGAGCGAGACGCTGGAGATGTCCATCAAGGCCGGCACCGACCAAGAGCGTACCGACAATCTGACCGAGCAGGTCAAGATTCTGGAGAGCCTGCTGCCCGCGCAGGTTTCGGGCGAGGAGCTCGAAGCCCTGATTGATCAGGTTATCGCCGAGCTGGGCGCCACGTCCAAGAAGCAGATGGGCCAGGTTATGGGCGCACTCGGCAAGGCCACCGGCGGTAACTTCGACAAGCCTGCCGCCGCCAAGATTGTCGGCGCGAAACTCGCGTAAGGACCGGTCGACACATAGTTGATAGTGAGGGGCGCCGACCATCGCGGTCGCGCCCCTTTTTTAATGGCCGATGAAGCCCCCCGGTGCTCATTGGGGACAGACTTAAATGAGTACCCAATGAGCGGGCACTCATTTAAGTCTGTCCCCAATGAGTGGGCGAAAGGTTGCGGGTTCTTTACGGGGATGCAGTGTGGGCTGCGGAAACGTGATTCTTTCCGTACAATAGTGCAATTCGTGTAAACGCAGGGAAGGGACATTCATGGCAGACATGATCGAGATCAAGCATCTCAACAAGTACTTTGGCGACCTGCATGTGCTCAAAGATATCAACCTCACTGTCAAGCGCGGCGAGAAGCTCGTCATGATCGGGCCGTCCGGTTCGGGTAAGTCGACGCTCATCCGTTGCGTCGATTATCTTGAGGAGCCCACATCGGGCGAGGTCGTCATCGACGGTACGCCGCTTACCAAAAAGAACCACCTGGAGATGGCTCGCAAGTATAGTTCCATGGTGTTTCAGCAGTTCAACCTGTATCCCAACATGACGGTGCTGGGCAACCTGACGCTGGCGCCCATCAAACTACAAAAGAAGAGCAAGGAGGAGGCGACCGAGATCGCCATCGCCGCGCTCAAGCGCGTCGGCATGGCGCATAAGGCCGGCGAGTATCCGCAGAATCTCTCGGGTGGTCAGCAGCAGCGCATCGCCATCGCCCGTGCCCTGTGCACCAAGCAGCCCATCATCCTGTTTGACGAGCCGACCTCGGCGCTCGACCCCGAGATGGTCCAGGAGGTTCTGGACGTTATGATTGAGCTCGCGCAGGAGGACATCACCATGATCTGCGTAACGCACGAGATGGGCTTTGCGCGCCAGGTGGCCGACCGCGTCATCTTTATGGAGGACGGCCGCATCCTGGAGGAGGGCACGCCCGAGCACTTCTTCGATAACCCCGAGAACCCGCGCTGCCGCGAGTTCCTGTCCAAGATTCTGCACTAGGCGCGGTGATGGACATGACGGATATGACGAGGGCGGCCGTGTCGCGCCGTCACTTTTTGCAGCTGGCTGGCGCCGGCATGCTTGCGCTGACGGGGACCGCGCTTGCCGGTTGCGGCAACTCCACCAGCGGCGAGGGCTCTGACAAGGGGTCCAAGCTTGCGGCCATCAAGTCGCGTGGCCGTCTGAATGCCGGCGTTAAGAAGGACGTTCCCGGCTATGGCTATTACGACACCGCCAAGGGCCGCTTTGAGGGCATGGAAGTCGATCTGTGCTACCAGATCGCCGCTGCCGTCTTTGGCGTGAGCTACAAGGAGGCCCGCGCCCAGGAGCTTGTCGAGTTTACCGACGTAACGCCCAAGACGCGCGGCCCGCTGATCGATAACGGCCAACTTGACGTGGTCGCGGCGACCTACACCATCACCGACGAACGCAAGAAGAGCTGGGATTTCTCGACGCCGTACCGCACCGACTACGTGGGACTCATGGTCAAGAAGCGTTCGGGCTTTACCTCGATTGAGGACCTGGACGGTAAGGTCATTGGCGTGAGCCAGGGCGCCACCACGCAGAGCCTGATCGAGCAGATGATCAAGGACAACGGCTTTAGCTGCAAGCCCGAGTTTAGGGCCTTTAGCGGCTACCCCATCATCAAGAGTTCGCTCGATGCCGGCAATATCGACGTCTTTGCCATGGACCGCTCCACGCTGGCCGGTTACATGAACGAGACCGTTGAGCTGCTGCAGCCCGAGGTCAAGTTTGGCGAGCAGGGCTACGGCGTGGCGACCAAGAAGGGCTGCGACCTTTCGGCTGTGGTCGATCAGGTGGTTTGCGATCGCCTGGCCGATGGCTGGCTCGACCAAGAGGTCAAGACCTGGGGTCTTGTATAGGCGCATCGTCCAAGGAAGGAATCATATGCTCGAAGGATTGTTTGACGCCGACCGCTGGTCGACGACATTTCAAAACATGGGGCCCTTCTGGGAGGGCTTTGGCGTGACGCTGCAGGTGGTCGTTGCCGGCCTGCTGCTATCGCTGGTGCTGGGCACGCTGCTGGGCGTGTTCTCTACCACTCGTTCGCGCGTGCTGCGCGCCATAAGCCGCGTGTATGTGGAGTTTTACCAGAACACTCCGTTGCCCGTGCAGGTGCTCTTTATGTACATGGCCGGTCCGCAGTTTTTGCAGGCCATAACCGGTGCCGACCAGCCGGTGCGCATCGTGCCGTTCGTGCTGGGCTTCTTGGGTGTGGGCCTGTATCACGCGGCCTACATCTCGGAGGTCATCCGCACTGGTATCGAGGCGGTTCCGCGCGGTCAGATGGAGGCGGCCCAGAGCCAGGGCTTCACCCGTGCGCAGGCGTACTGGTACATCGTGCTGCCCCAGACGTTCAAGATCATTCTGCCGCCGCTGTGTAACCAGGCGCTCAACCTGGTCAAGAACACGTCGGTGCTGGCGCTTGTGGCCGGCGGCGACCTTATGTACCGTTCCGACAACTTTGTGAGTCTGTACGGTTACCTGCAGGGATACATCGTCTGCTGCCTTATGTACTTCATCATCTGCTTTCCGCTCGCCATGCTGGTACAGTGGCTCGAGCGCCGCTCCAAGGAGCGTCCGCGCGGCGTGAGCCTGGCCGAGCTGGGGCTCGACAACGTAGAGGAGGCCTAGCGCATGGAAATCTTCAACGCGACCAACCTGCTCTACATTTGGGGCGGCTTTGTTAAGACAATCGAGATCTCGGCGCTGTCGATCTTTTTCTCGCTCATCTTTGGCACGGTGCTGGCGCTCGTTAAAAGCTATGCGCCCCGCCCGTTCCGTATTTTGGTGAGCGCCTATATCGAGCTGTTCCGTTGCACGCCGAACCTGCTGTGGATTCTGTTTATCTACTTTACGGTGCAGGGTTTGGACATTGTGATTTCGACCATCGCCTTTACGCTGTTTACCAGCGCTGTTATGGCCGAGATTGTGCGCGGCGGCCTCAACTCGATTCCGCGCGGCCAGTTTGAGGCAGCGCAGAGCCAGGGCTTCGGCTTCTTTGCCACCATGCGCTACATCATTCTGCCGCAGACATTTAAGACGATCATTCCGGCGCTGTTTAGCCAGTGCACGACTGTCATTAAGGACAGCTCGTATCTTTCGGGCATTAACGTGGCCGAGCTCATGTACACGGCAAACGTCGTGATGGCCCATGCGATCGACCTGTCGCAGGTTCTTATGCTCTACGGCCTGGTGTTTGCGATGTACTTTGTGCTCAACTTTGGTATCTCGCTGCTGGTCCGAGCATATCAACGCCGTATTGTGGCAGCGTAGTCCTGCTTCCCCAAGCACGGTATCTTGCCCCTCAATCGTCGCTTGCGTACATTTAGTACGCGGCGCTCCTCTTTCGGGGCAATCTGCCGCACTTGGGAAACCAGGACGGTCGTAAGTGACAAAATGAGAATCAGGAATCGCCTATTTCTCATTTGTTAGAAAGGAATCGCGATGAGCGATCTGGAGAACAAGAAGAATCCTGTGGTCATTACCATCGCGCGCGACTTTGGCGCCGAGGGCCACGAGATTGGTCGCATGCTTGCCGACGAGTTGGGGATTCCGCTGTACGATAACGAGCTGCTGGTGCGTGCGTCGCTGCGCGCGGGCGAGTCGCTCGACAAGATGGCCGCCTACGACGAGCGCCTGGCCGTGGAGAACATGGCGTTTCTGCCCGACCGCTACGATGCCCGTTCGTACTCGGACAAGTTGTTCCAAAAGATGAGCCAGGTGATTTTGGATCTGGGTGAGACCGAGAGCTGCATTATCGAAGGCCGCCTGTCCGATTACCTGCTGCGTAACAACCCCAACCACATTGCCGTATTGGTGACCGCTCCCTTTGAGGACCGCGTCGAGATCGTGCGCAAGAAGCGCGGTCTTAACAAAAAGAAGGGCGCCAAGCTGGTCAAGCAGCAGCAGAAGGCGCGCGAGGCGTTCTATAAGCGCTACAGCGCCGGAAAGTGGAAGATGACGAGCGGTAAGGACATCGTCGTCAACCGCGCCAAGCTGGGCCGCGAAGGCTGCAAGGACGTCATCGCCGCTGCCTACCGCTACAAAGTGGCGCAGCTCGAAGACTAGCCGACCAAAACCATCACAAAGGTGCCTGTCCCCATCGTGGTGGTCGGGCGATCGGCATAGAAAAAGTCCCCGCCGGGCGTGTGCTCGACGGGGACTTTGCCGTTTGATGGCTAGCGTTGAGGGTGATTACTCGCCCAGCAGGCTCTTGGTGATGGAAGCGGCGGCCTTCTTGCCGGCGCCCATCGCCAGAATGACCGTAGCGGCACCGGTGACGATGTCGCCGCCGGCCCAGATGCGGGGATCGGTGGTCTGGCCGGTCTCCTCGTCGGCGATGATGTAGCCCCACTTGTTGAGCTCCATCTTGCCGCCGATCTTCTTTGCGAAGGGGTTGGCGTTGGTACCGATAGCCGAGATTGCGACGTCGCAGGGAATCTCCTCGATGGCGCCCTCGATGGGCACCGGGCGACGACGGCCGGACTCGTCGGGCTCGCCGAGCTCCATCTTCTGGACCTTGACGGCGCACACGGAGCCGTCCTCGCCAGCGACAAACTCGAGCGGGGAAACGAGCGGCAGAACCTCGACGCCCTCGGCCTTGGCATGGTGCAGCTCGGCGCGACGGCAGGGCATCTCGTCCTCGGTACGACGATAGGCGATGATGGCGTGCTCGGCGCCCAGGCGCTTGGCGGTACGGACGGCGTCCATAGCCACGTTGCCGCCACCAAAGACGACGACGTTCTTGCCGTGCTTGGTGGGGGTGTCGTACTCGGGGAACTTGTTGGCCTTCATCAGATTCACGCGGGTGAGGTACTCGTTTGCGAAGAAGACGTTGGGCAGGTTCTCGCCGGGGACGTTGAGGAACTTGGGCAGGCCAGCGCCGGTCGCCACGTAGATGGCGTCGAAGCCCTGCTCGAACAGCTCCTCGGCCGTGGCCATGTTGCCCACGACGGAGTTGTACTCAAACTTGACGCCCATGTCCTCCAGGCCGTCGATCTCGCGCTTGACGACTGCCTTGGGCAGACGGAACTCGGGGATGCCGTAGACCAGCACGCCGCCGCCGGTGAAGAAGGCCTCAAAGACGGTGACGTCAAAGCCGTTGCGGGCGAGCTCGCCGGCGCAGGTGATGCCGGACGGGCCAGAGCCGACGACGGCGACCTTCTTGCCGTTCTTGGGGGCCATCTTGGGCGTGGAGGCGAGCTCGGGGCGGTCACCCAGGAAGCGCTCGAGCTGGCCGATGGCCACGGGCTCGGATTTCTTACCACGGATGCACTTGCCCTCGCACTGGTTCTCCTGCGGGCAGACACGGCCGCAGATGGCGGGAAGCATGGAGTCCTCGCGGATGGTATCGAGAGCGCCGCCGAAGTCCTTCTCGCGGATCTGCTCGATAAAGCGGGGGATGTTGATGTTGACGGGGCAGCCCTCAACACAGAACGGCTTCTTGCAGTTGAGGCAGCGCTCGGCCTCGGCCAGCGCCATCTCCTCGGTGAAGCCCTTGTCGACGGGGCGGAAGTCGCAGGCGCGCTCGGCAGCCGGCTCCTCGTTATCGGGGGTACGGGGCGACTTCATATCGGCAACGAAACGACCGTTAACTAGTGGCATGCGCAGCTCTTTTCCTCATAGGCCTTGAGGGACTCGCCCTCTTCGGAACGGTAAGCGGCCTGGCGGGCACGAAGGTCATCCCAGTCGACCAGGGTGGCATCGAAGTCGGGGCCGTCGACGCAAGCGAACTTGGTCACGCCGCCCACCTCGACGCGGCAGCAGCCGCACATGCCGGTGCCGTCAACCATGATGGGGTTGAGGGACGCGGTGATGGGGGTGTCGTACTTCTGGGCGGTGAGGGTCGAGAACTTCATCATCGGAACGGGGCCGACGCAGAAGACCTGGCTCACGGCCTTGTCCTGCAGCAGACGCTCCAGCGGAGCGGTGACAACGCCCTGCTCGCCGTAGGAGCCGTCGTCAGTGGTGATGTGGATGTGGTCCTCGTCGAGGAGCTCGCGGAACTGGTCCTCCATAAGCAGGAGGTCCTTGGTGCGGGCGCCCATGATGGCGTGCACCTCGTGGCCGGTCTCGACCAGGTGCTTGGCGACCGGGAAGGCAATTGCCAGGCCGACGCCGCCGCCAATGACGGCGCAGGGGCCCTCAGCCATCTCGGTGGGAACGCCCAGCGGGCCCACGACGTCGCGCAGCGACTCGCCGGCCTCGTAGGTGGAAAGCATCTCGGTGGTCTTGCCGATCACCATGAAGATGAACTCGACCCAGCCCTCGTCACCGTTCCAGCCGGCCAGGGTAAACGGGACACGCTCGCCCGTCTCGTTGGCGCGAACCATGAGGAACTGTCCAGCGTGCGCATGCTTGGCGATTGCAGGCGCCTCGATGCGGAACTTGAACACCTTCTCCGAGAACTGCGTCTTCTCCAGGATCTTATACATAGAACCCCTCTCTTGTTAGGGCCGCCGAACCGTGCCTCCACGGAAATGGACGGTAGCCCGAATAAAACCGTACGTGCACAGGCGTTGTGCAGACATACGGTGCAAATTATACCCTCATGGACATGTCACTTACGTGTGTCTTCGGCGGTTGGGAGCAGGGTTTATCCACTTTGGCCTATCAAAGGGGGAGAAGTTTATTTTGGTCGGTTTTATCAGGTAAAACGGCAAAGGGGGCCGGCCTCGGGCTGTGATGAGGCCGGCCCCCTTTGGGGTGCTATGCATGTATGTCGGCGCGCGGTTGATTGCGATGCCGCAACTGGGGAGTTTCCGCAGGTAAAACTTGCCAAAATAAACCTGTCCCTAAATGATAGGTTTTAGTGCTTGCCGTTGGCGGAAGCGGCGCCGTTTACGTGATCGCGGGCGTAGATTACGCCGTGGACGATGGCCAGACCGGCGGCGTCGGCGGCGCGGGCACAGGTGTCCTGGAAATCCTCGGCCTCGCGGGCGCGCAGCTGCTTAAGCACGTAGTCGGCGACAGCCATCTTGCCGGGAGGGTTGCCGATGCCGGTGCGGATGCGGCTGAAGTCGCGGCTGCCCATCTTGTCGATGATGGAGCGCAGGCCGTTGTGACCGGCGTGGCCGCCGCCCACCTTAACACGCACGTCGCCGGCGGGAATATCGAGCTCGTCGTGAATCACGAGCAGCTCCTCGGCCTTGATCTTGCACTCGCGGCAGAGCTTGGAGATGGGCCCGCCCGAGGTGTTCATGTACGACTGCGGCTTGACCAGTACAATCTGGCGCTTGCCGTTCTCTTCCTCGGCATCGTTGATGTTGATGAGCGCGACCTCGGCGCCTGCTTGGTTTTTCCAGTACGTGACGCCGGCCTGACGGGCCAGCTCGTCGATCGCCTTAAAACCGGCGTTGTGGCGGGTCTCGGCATACTCATCGCCAGGGTTGCCAAGTCCGGCAACCATGCGAATCTTAAGCGGCTGTGCAGCTGCCATGTTCATCCTTTCGTTGATTTGTCGCCTGCTATGGTGAGCGACCCTGTTGCCGCTGTCAAATGGAGGGCAATTGAGGGCGTTTAGGGGCGTTTGGACGGCCGTCGAAATCGAGGTGGACAGTTAGTTCGGATACGTATAAGTTCTGAGGACTCGAAGTGCTCAATTCAATGCCGATACGTTGTTTTGGAGCTTTAGTTAGTCCATATGACGCTGTTTTGAAGTCTACCCTGCCTTCAAATCGGGCGAATGGTATAGAGATAACTGCAAAACAGCCTAATTCAATGTGTCCATTTATACGTATTTGAACTAACTGTCCAGCCCTGCTCGACGGTGCACGGGTGATTCGCCGTTTAGACCGGCGCAAGGCCGATTCCGGCCCGCAGGGCGTTGAGCCAAGCGGCCTGACGCTTGCGATAGCCCTTGATACGGTATCGGAATCGGACTCCCGCGAGTCGATGCATCGTTTGGGCGAAGGCTTCGAGTGCAACAAGGTCTTTCATTTGGTCGCGATTGATAACCAGGACGTGGATGCCCATTGCCTTGAGGCCATTATTCCGATTGCCATCGTGGACGCGAGCGTTTTGAAGCTCATGCCCAATTCCGTTGTATTCGTTGTCGACTCCGGCTGCCGGGCAATACAGGTCGCAGATGGCGTAAGGGATGCCGGAGGACATGTTGACCGCAAGAGTGTCGAAGTCGATTCGATAGTTGAGTAGCAGGCCTCCCATGGGCAGATTGCAGCATCCGAATCCGCCAAAGCGCATGGGCGCTCCGAGAACGGCAAACATTAGGGATTCGGCTGGGGATGCGGATCCGGGTCGGGCGAGTTTGACTGCCGTGCGAAACGAGGCGTATGAGCTACTTTTGGCGAACCGTGCGACCGCCTCGAGCTCTTCGATGGTCGTGGCGGGCTCGCATTTGTAGTGCGCTTGTTCATAGCGGGTTTCGTTCTGCTGCTCGGTCGCCGACTGGTCGTCCCGGCAATCGAGGTCGTCCATCGCTTCGTAGACATCGCCCTTGGGCCAGATGTCGTCATAAGCAATGGGGTATGTTGCCCCGGGAGGAAGGGAGTAGGTTCCGAGCAGTTCCATGAGAAGCATCAAGGTTTTGGCGACTGATTCATTTTTGGAACAAAGCATGGCTGTCATGGCAGGAGACGTTGCGTAGATGTCGGCCTCGATGTGCATAATTGCACCTTCAGGAAGCGAAGCGGAGAGAATATGCTGAAGAAGTCGCTTGTCGGGACGTCTGTTGTCTTCGCTTGAAACGAGAAGATCAAGCAGTTCGGAATCATCTTCATTCCAGGCGTCGAGTATCGAAAGTGCGCCAAAGTCTATCGCGTCATTGTTGGGAATGCAGCTAGCCAAGGCATGTGCTTGCTGTTCGCTATCAACGGAGTCCCAGGGTAGGGCAGAGTACGCCCGTCGTGCGTGACGAATTGCGCGGAGGGCGGAGAGATGTGAAATCACGGTCGTCATAGCTATAACCTACTAAGTTGGCGGCAGAATGCGACCGCCATACCGTTCTTTTCGCTCAGCGGGGCGCTGTGCGCCATGAACGGCTGGGTGTTATGAAATCGGTGGAATCGGTTGAGGGGATTGCAGGAAATTGAGCTCTGCCGCGAAGGTTGACGATAGCTACTGGACAGTTAGTTCAGATACGTATAAGGCGACGGGCATTCGAGGCGTTTCTAAGGGCCTTCGAGGGTGATTTGAGGGTAAATATGCGGCGGTTGTACTCGAAAACGATGAGCTTTGGGCGGCATGGCATCCGCCGGGGAGCTCAGAAGGCTCCGAACGGCCCTTTGGGGCTTTAAAAAATACGTATCTGAACTAATTGTCCAGGGAAGGTTGGCGAGGGATAGAAAAAGGGCCGGAAGCGAGCTTCCGACCCTTTAAAAGCATCAAAGATGATGCGATGCGCGTTGGACTACAGCGCGAAGTCGCCGCCGACGAGCGTGGAGACGGGCTCCTCGTGGTAAACGGCGGAGATGGCCTGAGCGAACTCCTCGGCGACCGAGATGGTCTTGATCTTGCCGCCGACCTCGACGGGAATGGCGTCGGTGACGACGCACTCGACGATGGGGGCGTCGTTCAGACGCTCGATGGCCGGACCGGAGAAGATGCCGTGGGTGGCGCAGACGTAGATGTCGCCAGCGCCCATAGCCTTGAGCTCCTTGACGTTGGCGCACAGGGTGCCAGCGGTGTCGATCATGTCATCGTTGATGATGCAGGTCTTGCCCTTGATGTCACCGATGATGCCCATGACCTCGGCGGCGTTGTGGCGCGGACGGCCCTTGTGGGCGATGGCCAGGTCGCAGCCGAGCATGTCGGACAGCTTCTTGGCGGCCTTGGCGCGACCCACGTCGGGGGAGACGACAACCAGGTTGTCGGTGTCGAAGTGCATGTCGTTGTAGTACTGGCCAAACAGCGGCAGTGCGGACAGGTGGTTAACCGGGATATCGAAGAAGCCCTGGATCTGGCCCTGGTGCAGGTCGAGGGTGATGATGCGGTTGACGCCGGCGCGCTCGAGCAGGTTGGCGACGAGGCGGGCGGTGATGGGCTCACGCGGGCCGGCCTTGCGGTCCTGGCGGGCATAGCCATAGTGGGTGATAACGGCGGTGATGGAGCGGGCGGATGCACGCTTGGCAGCGTCGGTGGCGATGAGCAGCTCCATGAGCATGTCGTTGACGTTGCCGCCGGCCACGGACTGAATCAGGAAGACGTCGGCGCCGCGGACGGTCTCGTCGTAGCGGGCGTAAATCTCACCATTGGCGAACTGCTTTAGCGTAAGGCCCGAAAGCTCGACCCCAAGGTACTCAGCAATCTTCTGAGCGAGGGGACGGTTGGAGGAACCGGAATACACGCGGATGGACTTGCGCATATTCTCCGACTTCTCGGGATCATTAATCGGCATTACCCTTCTCCTTTAAATCGAATGCCATATAGATGCCTTGTTGCATTGTAACCGCGCGGTGGGGTTTATCGAGTCTTGATAACGTCTTTACCGTCAACGGACACGAACCGACCACTCATCCGGCCGCGCAGGTCAGCATGGAAAAAGGAGCCGTCCCCATGGGAACAGCTCCTTAGATGCTTGGTAAAACGTTATACCTCGTCGTCCTCGTGCAGGCGGCGGCGGTAATCGGCGGCCCAGCCCTCAATATTTACCTGACGGGCGCGGCCCAGACCAAGTGCGTCGGCCGGGACCGGCTCGGTGATGACGGAGCCAGCGGCCACGAGCGCGCCGTCGCCGATCTGGGCGGGCGCGACCATCATGGTGTCGGAGCCAATGAAGGCATCCTTGCCGATGACGGTCTTGTGCTTGTGCACGCCATCGTAGTTGCAGGTGATGGAGCCCGCGCCCACGTTGACGCCGGAGCCCATGGTGGTGTCGCCGATGTAGGACAGGTGGGGCACCTTGGAACCCTCGCCGATCGTGGACTTCTTGATCTCCACGTGCGTGCCGGCCTTGGAGCCGTCGAGCATGTGGGTGCCCGGGCGCAGGTAGGCGCGCGGGCCGCAGTCGACGCCGTTCTCGATGACGGCCTCGATGGCGATGGTCTCATCGATGGTACAGCCGCTGCCGACGGTGGTGTCGGTGAGACGGCTGTTGGGGCCGAGCTGGCACTCCTCGCCCACGGTGACGTGGCCGATCAGGTGCGTCTGCGGCCACACGACGGTGTCGCGGCCGATGGTGGCGTCGGGGCCGATCCAGGCCTGCGTGGGGTCGATGAACGTAACGCCCTCGGCCATCCAGTGCTCGTTGATGCGGTCGCGCGCGATGGCGGTGAGCTGCGCGAGCTGGATGCGGCTGTTGACGCCCAGGCCGTCGCGGTAGTCGTCACAGTGGAAGATGGAGACTGCCTGGCCGTGACCCTTGAGGATTTCGAGCATGTCGGGCAGGTAGTACTCGGACTGCGCGTTGTCGTTGCCGATCTCGTTAATGTGGGCGGCGAGCTGCGCGCCGTCGAAGGCGTAGCAGCCGGCGTTGCACTCCAGCAGCGTGGCGGCCTGCTCGGGCGTGCAGTCCTTCTGCTCGATGATGCGCTCGATTTGGCCGTCGGCGCCCAGCTTGATACGGCCGTAGCCAAAAGGATCGGGCGGGGTCATGGTCATGACGGTGCAGGCGAGCTCGCCGGTGGCGACGGTCTGCGCGAACTTGGCGACGGTGTCGGCGGTGATGAGCGGCAGGTCGCCGTTGAGCACGACGACGGGGCCTTGCGTGATGCCGCAGGCCTCGAGCGCGACCTTGACGGCATGGCCGGTGCCCAGGCGCTCGGTCTGCTCGACGCACTCGACCTTGGTGGCGCTGTTGGCGTAGGCGCCATCGATGAGGGCGCGCATCTCATCGGCGTGGCTGCCGATGACGACCACGACGCGGCTGCAGCCGGCCTTGATGGTGGCGTCGACGATCCACTGGACCATGGGCTTGCCCAGGATCTTGTGCGAAACCTTGCAGTTGTTCGACTTCATGCGGGTGCCCTCGCCGGCGGCGAGGATAATTGCGGTTGCGTTCATGTGATCTCCTGTTACGTTATAGAGACGTGTGTTTGGAAACGATACACGGCGCAATATGATACCGCAGGCATATGATGAGCGCGTAACGATTGATGCGCGGCAGCTGAGGCTTGGGCCGGCGGTACGGCGTTTGCGCTGGTTGTGTATGGTGGCGGCGCTGCGGCGTTGACGTTTGAGCGAGGGGATGGGGGTGCCCGTGGACACCATGCGAGAGGAATCGGGCAACGAACCCGTCGCGGCATTTTCCATGTCGCATCCGGCGGCGCCGGCGCTCTACATGGTGCTGACGTTGGGGCTCACCATGTTCTCGATGCAGCCGGTGCTGATCGCGCTGTCGCTTGCGGGCGGGCTGGCGTACGGGCTTGCGACGCGCGGTGCTGCGCGCACGTTGGGGGCGCTTCGCTGGCAGCTGCCGGTGATTTTGATCATTGCGCTGGTCAACCCGCTGTTTAGTGCATCGGGCTCGACGGAGCTTTTCCGTATTGGCATGCGTGCGGTGTATTTGGAGAGCATGGTATACGGCCTGTGCATGGGCGGGCTGTTTGTGGCGAGCGTGCTGTGGTTTGAGGCCGCGGCGTCGATGCTCGAATACGACAAGGTGCTTGCGCTTTTTGGCAACGCCGCGCCGGTAATCGCGCTCATGATCTCGATGTGCATGCGGCTTATCCCACAGTTTTTGCGTCGCGGCCGCACGGTGCTGGCGGTGCAGGATGCGATTGATGTACCGGGGCGTGCGCCCGCCGACCCCGTGCGATCGCGCCTGCGGGCGTCGAGCGTGCTGATGGGCTGGGGCATGGAAGATTCGCTGGAGCGCGCGGACGCCATGCGCTCGCGCGGGTGGGGTGCCGCGACGCGTCGTACGACGTATGCGCGGTATCGACTGGGGTGCAGCGACGTTGCCGCGCTGGTCGGGCTCGCGCTGCTTGGTGCTGCCGCGGTGGCGGTGGCGTGGACCGCGACGACGCAGTATTCGTTTTACCCGCAGCTTTCGGTGCCGGCGCCGTGGCCTGGCTATATTGTGTACGCGGCTTGGATGGTGTTGCCCTGTGTGCTGCACGCGATTGACGAGAAGAGGTTTGGCTGATGACCCGGTTGGATAACTGCTCGGTAACGGGCGGGGCGTGCGGCTCCGATGTGCCTGCGATTGAGGTGCGGGGCCTGAGCTTTACCTACCCCGGGGCTGAGGCGCCGGTACTCGACGAGCTCGACTGGTCTGTTCCCCAAGGTGCGTTTGCACTGCTGGTTGGTGGTACTGGGTCGGGCAAATCGACGCTACTCTCGCTGCTCAAGCCCGAGATCGCTCCGGCGGGCGAGCGCACTGGTGATACGCGCGTGCTGGGCGAGAACGTTGCCGACATGGACGTGCGGGCATCGGCGGAGCGCGTGGGCTATGTGTTCCAGGATCCCGAGAACCAGATCGTGTGCGAAACCGTGTGGCACGAGATGGCGTTTGGCCTGGAAAATCTGGGTATGTCGCGCGACGAGATGCGCCGTCGCGTAGCCGAGACCAGCTATTTCTTTGGGCTGGAGGATTGGCTCCACCGCGATACCGATACACTTTCGGGCGGACGCAAGCAGCTGCTGTCGTTGGCGGCCGTGCTGGCCTTGCGCCCGCGCGTGCTGCTGCTCGACGAGCCCACGTCCCAGCTCGATCCTGTTGCCGAGAAAAATTTTCTGCACGCGCTGTTTCGCGTGAACCGCGAGCTGGGTTGCACGGTTGTTGTGGCAACGCACCAGCCGCGCCCGATGCTCGAATATGCGACGTGCGCGTATCGGATTGAGGGCGGCCGCGTGCGCGAGGTGGCCGACATTGCCTCCTTGGGGCATCGCGAAGAGCTGTTTTCTGGCGAGGTGCCAGGGTGGGGTGGCTCGCGGCGTGCAAAAAACGGAATTTTCAGCATCGCTGGTGGCCGGCAGGGCTCTTTAGACCCGCACGCGGACGTTGCGGGTGCGAAAAAGGGACCGAAAACGGACAAATCGGCTAAATTTGAGGCGCAAATCCTGCCGCAGGACGACTCGGGGGCGTCATCGCGCGCCGGTGGATGCAGAATATTCCCAAAAATGTACGCTGGCTCGGCCACCACCTTGACAGGAAGCTGGTTTCGCTACGATCGGGCGTCCGGCTGGGTGCTGCGCGGACTCGATGTGGCGTTTTCGACTGGCGCGGTGCATGCGGTTGTGGGCGGTAACGGCTGCGGCAAGTCGACGATGCTTTCGGTGCTGGCCAAGACTGCCAAGCTGCAGCGTGGTCGTATGGTGCGCGGGGCGGCCTCGGCTGCGCTGCTGCCGCAGAACCCCAAGGCCCTGCTGCTTGCCGAGACGGTGCGCGACGAGCTGATGGAATGGGCCTCGACCTGCGGATATGACGAGAACTTGGCGCGGGAGCGTGCGGCGCAACTGGGATTAGACGGCCTGGAGGCGCGCCACCCTTACGACCTCTCGGGCGGACAGCGCCAGCTGCTTGCACTGGCAAAGCTGCTGCTGATCGGCCCCGAGCTGCTGCTGCTTGACGAGCCCACGAAGGGCTTGGACCTGGAGAGCCGTCGCATCATCGCCCGCGCCCTGCGTGACCATGTGAAGGCTGGCGGCACCGTCATCATGGCTACGCACGATTTGGACTTTGTCGAGCAGGTAGCCGACGACATTGCCATGATGTTTGACGGTGAGATTGCCTGCATGGAGCCGCCGACCGACTTCTTTGCCGACAACGTGTTCTATAGGGCGTGATGGGATGACGGACTGTCGTTTCTCGCGCTTGCTTGCAAAACTGGAGGTCCCGCTGTTGTTGGCGGTGCCGGCGGTGATGGCTGCGGCGTTGCTGTCGGGTGTTGGGCAGGCAGCGTTGGCCATGCTGGTTGTGGTGGCGCTGGTGCTCGCACTGTTCTTTGCTGGTTACGAGGCGTCGCGACCGGGCTTGCGCCAGATTATGCCCACGCTGGTTCTGGCGGCGTTGGCCGCGGCTGGGCGCATCTTGTTTGGCCCCATTCCCGACTTTAAACCCGTGAGCGCCATCGCCATTATCGCCGGGGCGACGCTCGGTCGTCGTAACGGCTTTATGGTCGGCGCGCTGGCGGCGCTGACCAGCAACTTCTTTTTTGGGCAGGGCATGTGGACGCCGTGGCAGATGTATGCCTGGGGTCTGGTTGGCTATGTTGGCGGCGTGCTGGCGCATGCGGGTGCGTTCGACCGTGCGGATGGAACCGTGCGCATGCCGGCGCTGATGGCGTACGGCTTTGCGTCGGGTTTGCTGTACGGCGTGGTGATCAACGCGTATGACATCATTGGATTTGTACAGCCGCTTACTTGGGCGGGTGCCGTGGCGCGTCTTGCCACGGCAGTGCCGTTCGATATTACGCACGGCCTTGCGACCTGCGTGTTTTTGGCCGCCTTGTACAAGCCTTGGTGCCGCCGCATCAACCGAGTCGTCGTGAAGTACGGGCTGTAGGGCTGGTTGCGCCGGGGCGGGAATCAATACTGCCGAAGCACCATTTCAAAACTACGCCGGTTTACGGGGCCAGATTGGCACAGGCAGACCATACCGGCTTTTTTCGAAATGGAGCAAGCCGTTTACCTGCACTGATAATTGTTCTCGGGGGAAGCGGGCACTGCGGGGCGCGGCAACGGCGCGCGATTTCCGCGTCGCAGCGCTACCCTGATGCTGAATGCCGGGACGATGACCCACTGACCTGCTGACGCCTCTTCGGCCGTCCTCAAATCCGACCTGTCTCGCCCCGGCATCCGCGTCCCGGAGTCCTGCCATGACCTAATAGGAGCATGAGCGCGGACAATCGGACAAGCCAATTGGATTGTAGCGCTCCCGTCAGTGCAATGTCTGGGAGACCCGGGCGCGGAGCAGGCGGCAGACCGAGGGGAGCGAAAATGGAAGGCAAAACGGTCATCGCGGGCGTCGACACGCACGAGGACGTGCATGTTCTGTGCCTGCTCGACGGCCTCGGGAGGAAGATCTGGAGCGGGAGCTTCGGGGCCGACCCCGAGGGCTACGACAGGCTGGCGGAGGCGATAGGCGACCCGGGGAGCTGCATGGTCGTCGGCGTCGAGGGCACGGCATCGTACGGGGCCGGGCTGACGAGGAGGCTCGTGGAGCTCGGGTACAACGTCGTCGAGGTGCTCAGGCCCAAGAGGGACCGGAAGGCCCCGAGCTCGCGAAGATGCGCAAGGCGATGCGGGTGACTCAGAAGAAAGCCGCCGCGGAGCTCGGCCTGTCCGCAGCCACACTCGGGCACTTGGAACGGGGGAAACGGCGGTCGACGAAACTGGAGAGGAGGTATTACGAGCTCCTGTGCGAATTGGAGAGAACGCTCCCGCAAACTGCCTCTTGACAACTTATAGGAGCGTCGGTTTTCTTTTGCGCTGTTTGCTGTGGTTGAGGGTAGTGGCTTAAACGTAGTAGATGGGCTGGTTTCGTGGCGGACGGGGTCACGCGGGCGCCCTTGCGCGGGCAAAAGTGATCCGTATTCCTTCGTCCCCGGGGGATCATTTGGGGGCTAGAGCTCTAGCGTGAGGGTGACGGGGCAGTGGTCGCTGCCAAAGATGTCGCCGCGGATGCCGGTGTCGCGAACGTTGGCGGCGATCGAATCGCTTACCAGAAAGTAATCGATGCGCCAGCCGGCGTTGTTCTTGCGGGCATTAAAGCGATAGCTCCACCAGCTGTAGACGCCCTCGACGTCGGGGTTTGCCGCGCGCCAGGTATCGGTAAAGCCGGCGTTGAGCAGCTCGGTAAACTTGCCGCGTTCCTCGTCCGAAAAGCCTGCGTTGCCGCGGTTGGACTTGGGGTTCTTAAGGTCGATCTCCTCATGCGCCACGTTAAAGTCGCCGCAGGTTACGACGGGTTTGCCGGTCTCGCGCTCGAGCGCGTTCAAAAAGCCGCGGTAGGCATCGTCCCAGGCCATACGCACGTCGATGCGCGCGAGCTCATTTTGTGCGTTGGGCGTATAGACGTCGACAAACCAAAACTTGTCGAACTCGAGCGCACAGACGCGGCCCTCGGTTGCGGCTTGGGCGACGAGCTCGGCCGCCTCGTTCTCGCCGGCGTAGGGTAGCAGTGCGTCGGCGTGCAGCACGCGCAGCGGTTCCTGGCGGCTAAAGACCGCAGTGCCCGAATAGCCTTTACGCTCGGCGTAGCTCCAGGTTTGGTGATAGCCGGGCAGGTCAATATCGACCTGGCCCTCCTGCAGCTTGGTCTCTTGCAACGCCAGGATATCGACGTCGAGTTCTTGCGCGATCTGGATAAAGCTCGGGTCCTTTTTGAGCACGGCGCGCAGGCCGTTTACGTTCCACGAGGCGAAAGTGTAAGTCTGAGGCATGGTGTCCTTTCGACGGGGTTGGCAGGCTTAAGATTAGCGCAACAGGGGCGGTGGTGGGCACCGCGCGTGCTGACCCAAAAGCCGCATGCTGGGACATCGCCCGACGCTGCCCGACCAACAAGGACGGAGGACTCATATGACGCAGGCAATAACGGATCCCAAGCAGGCCTCCGCCGCGCTGGCGGAGCTGTTCGGCACCCATAAGCGCGTGGTCTTCTTTGGCGGCGCTGGTGTTTCCACGGCAAGTGGCATTCCCGATTTCCGCAGCGTGGACGGCCTGTATCACCAGCAGTTTGCCTATCCGCCCGAGACCATGCTGTCGCATAGCTTTTACGAGGCGCATCCTGCGGAGTTCTTCGACTTTTACCGCACCAAGATGATCGCGCTCAACGCTAAACCCAACCGCTGCCACACCAAGCTGGCCGAGCTGGAGCGCGCCGGCAAGCTCGACGCCGTGGTGACGCAAAATATCGACGGCCTGCATCAGATGGCCGGCTCACAGCGAGTGTTTGAGCTGCACGGATCGGTCCATCGCAACATTTGCCAGTCGTGCGGCGCGGTCTATAGCGCCGAGTGGATTTGCTCGCGCGAGCACGAGGATGCCGCGGGCGTGCCTGCGTGCCCCGCGTGCGGTGGCCGCATCAAGCCCGATGTAGTGCTCTACGAAGAGCCGCTCGACGAGCATGTGTTGACCGGTGCCGTTGCCGCCATCGCCGCGGCCGATGCCCTCATTGTGGGTGGGACCTCGCTCGTGGTGTATCCGGCGGCGGGCCTTACGCGTTACTTTACCGGCGATACGCTGGCCATATGCAACCTTGCTCCCACCGATCAGGATGCAAATGCCGACCTGCTGATTTCTTGCGACATCGCGGCCGCGTTTGCGTTCTAGCCCGCGCGCGCGGATACAATAGAAAGACTGAGTGCAAAGCGACCCCGCCGCCAGCTCCCCAAGCTCGGCGGCGTGGGCATTTTAGGAGGATGTTCATGGCGAACGACAGCAAGACATGGCGGTGCGGAAAGTATGAGCTCAGCTTTGACCGTCCGCGCATCATGGGCGTCCTCAACGTGACGCCCGATTCGTTTAGCGACGGCGGGGAGCACTTCGACCCCGATGCCGCCATCGAGTACGGCCTGGCGATGCTCGATGCCGGCGCCGACATCATCGACGTGGGCGGTGAGTCCACGCGCCCTGGTTTTACCCCGGTCAACCCCGACGAGGAAGCTCGCCGCGTGCTGCCCGTGGTGCGCGCGCTGGCCAAGGAGGGCGCCATCGTCTCGATCGACACGCGTCATGTGGCGGTTGCCAAGGCGGCCGTGCGCTGCGGCGCCTCGATCGTCAACGACGTGACGGGCTTCACCGATCCCAAGATGGTCGAGTTTGTTAAGACGAGTACCTGCGGCGTCATCGTGATGCATGCCGGCGAGGTCGCCGCGCCCACCCGCACGCACGCAACGGTGCAGCTCGATACCTCGGCAGCGGCGTTTGTTGCCGAGAAGGCGCGCGAGGCGGCTGCCGAGGCCGCGCGTGAGGCCGAGAAGCCGGCTCGCCGCCGTCGCGGCAAGCTGCTGGGCGATCCTAAGCCGGAGACCAAGCTTCCGGGCGGCGTGGTGCAGCCCTCGTTGCCGTTTGGCGAACCGGAGCCCACGTCCGAGCCTGCAAGCGAGCAGGAGACGCCGGCCGCCGAGCAGGCTGCTGCAGCCGAGACCGTCGCGCTCGCGCCCGAGGCCGCGCCCGCAGCCACCGAGGCCGCATCGGAGCCCAATGACCGCCTGGCCGCCATGATGCGCCGCAGCGCCCGCCGCGAGGAAGCCTACGTGCCCACCTCGCAGCTCCGCCGCTTCACCCTGCCCGATTCGGCGCCCATCATGCGCCGCGTCATGGGCTTTCTGTCCGACCAGGCCCGCACGCTCATCCATGCCGGCGTGTCGCGCGACCGCATCTGCATTGATCCTGGCCCGGGCTTTGGTAAGTCGGCTAACGAGGACATCGTCATCCAGCGCGAGACTGCCAAGATGGCGTCACTGGGCTATCCGCTCATGTGCGCCGTGTCGCGCAAGCGCTTTGTGGGCGCCGTCTCGGGCGTGACCGAGGCCGCCGAGCGCGATGCCGCTACGTTTGGCGTGTGCCTGGGCGCCATCCAGGCCGGTGCCAACATCGTGCGCGTGCACGACGCCGCGGGTTTTGCGCAGTTCCTGAACGGTTACTGGGCGGTTGCCAAGCCGCAGCCGCGCCGCGCGTTTGTGGCTGTGGGCTCCAACCTGGGGCATCGCTGCGACAACATCCGCGCTGCACGCGAGATGATCGCCGAGATTCCACTCACCTGCGTGTCCAACTCCTCCAAGATTTACGAGAGCGAGCCGGCCTACGAGACGCGCCAGGACGCGTTTGCCAACGCCGTCATCGAGATCAAGACCGAGCTGGCGCCGCTGGTGCTGCTCGACGAACTCATGAAGATCGAGGCTGAGCTGGGGCGCGACCGCTCCAAAAAGGCCAAGGCCAACGGTCCGCGCACCATCGACCTGGACCTGCTCTGGATGGACGGCGAGACCCACGGCGGCAAAAAGCTGCGCCTGCCGCATCCGCTGATCGGCGAGCGCGATTTTGTGCTGGTGCCGCTCGAGGACTTGATGCACGACCCGGCGCGGTTCTTCCGCTACAACGGCGTCGAGGTCAAGGAGCCCGAGGACCGCGTGGGCCATATCGTGGGCGAATTGGGGCGTATGTAGATGATCGAGATGAACGCTGTTGCCGCCGGTACCGAGCTTGACGCCGCGCGCGACGCGGGCCGCGAGGGTGTGTCCGCGGGCTGGTGCGCTTGGAGCGCGGGCGAGGCGTCGTTGACGTTTTCGCTGGTCGTGCGTCCGGATGTGAACATGCATGCCTTCCACGGCCTGCCGTTTGTGGCTGCGATGGGCATGATGGACGCGCTCGTGGGCACGGCTTCGACGCCGGGGTTGGGCCTTGCCGGTAAGGTGGGTATCCAGTGGCCGAGCGATATCGTGTGCGGTGCGCCTGCGTTTGAGACGTCGCTCGCGCGTGTTGCCGTGAACGGCGGTGCCGGTGCTGCGGGCATGTTCGGTGCCGTGACGGTGGATATTGAGCGTTCGGCGCTGGGCGAGCTTGGTGTGGACGTGGCTGACGAAGCGCTGGTCGAGGAGTTGGCCGCCGCCGTGCTGACCCGTGTGGACACCTGGGCGGTTGTTGCCAACACGCCGCAGGGCGCTGCCGGTCCGCTGGCCCCCGTGTTGGGCGAGTACTTCGACATGGTGCCGCTGCTGGGCCGCCAAGTTGCGGCGGTGTCGCCCAACGGCTTGCCGCTTGCGGTCGGTGTGTTTGCGGGCCTGGACATCTGGGGTCGCGCGACCATTAAGACCGATGCCGGCGAGCAGGAGTTTCCGCCCGAGGCCGTGCGCATTCGCGGGCTGTAGCGCGGGGCGTTCGCGCCCAAAGATAGACATGACAACAAGACCCTCCTCGGCCTGTGCCGGGGAGGGTTTCGCCTATCTGGGGAATGGGTTGCCAGCGCCCTATTCCTCAAAACTGAAAAATTTTCGTTTTTGAGGAATAGGATTAAGGCAGCTCGGTCTTTCGCGAGGTATATTCGCTATAGAGCCTATTCCTCAAAACTGAAAATTTTTCAATTTTGAGGAATAGCGATAAAAGACCGCGAGGAGGCCCCAATGAAACTCATCAATAGAACGTCATATATGGACACGTTGACGAGCCTTATTGGCGTGCCGGACATCAAGGTCATCACGGGCATCCGTCGTAGCGGTAAATCAAAATTGCTCGAGGCCCTCCGCGATTACGTGGAGGCAAATCTGTCCAATTCGAATGTCATCCATATCAACTACAACCTCGATGAGTTCGAGAATCTGCTCGAGTATCACGCGCTGCTCGCCTATGTAAAAGAGCATCGAGTGTCCGGCAAACAAAACTTTCTGCTTATCGATGAAGTTCAGATGTGCGACGGTTTTGAGCGTGCGATCAACAGCCTCCACGCATCCGAGCAGTACGACATATTCATTACCGGATCGAATGCCTTTTTGCTGTCGAGCGATCTGTCGACGCTCTTTACGGGGCGTACGTTTGAGATCGAGGTTTTCCCATTCTCGTTTGAGGAGTATCGACTCTATGGCGACGAGGGCGAGGTCGACCGCGACTTCGATGAGTACGCGAGAACCGGCGGTATGTCCGGCTCCTACCCTTATCCACTGCAGGAGCAGCGTTATCAATATCTCTCCAATGTCTTCAAAACGCTCATCGTGAGAGATATCGTGCAGCGGCATAACGTGAGAAACGAATCGGCGCTGCTGCGCATTGCCGATTACATGATGGACAACGTATCCAACATAACGTCGGCACGTAACATTACGGATATTTTGAACGCGGATGGGCTAAAGATAACGAACAAGACGGTCGGCACGTACATGGGGTGCCTGTGCGATGCGTTTGCCTTCTATAAAGTTCGTCGGTACGACATCCGCGGCAAAAAATACCTTAAGAGCGGCGAGAAGTATTACCTGGCAGACCACGCGTTCAAATACGCGCTGCTCGGTACACGTGATATGGATTGGGGACGCGTATACGAGAACATGGTGGCAATCGAGCTGCTGCGCCGCGGATACGAGGTATACGTCGGCGTGCTCTATAAAAAGGAAATAGACTTTGTAGCAATCAAGCGAAGCGAGAAGCTCTACATTCAGGTGAGCGACGACATCAGCTCGGATAAGACATTTGAACGCGAGATTTCACCACTGCTGAGCATTGGCGACGCGTACCCCAAGATGATTCTCGCCCGCACGCATCACGAGGCCACGGACCGCAATGGGGTGCAGATCGTGGACCTGGCGAGGTGGCTGTGCGACGAGGCCTAGCAGAAAGCCCTATTCCTCAAAACTGAAAATCTTTCGATTTTGAGGAATAGGGCCGATGCGTTGCCTAGTTCGCCGCTCGCGCTCGTGCTCGACTTAAGCCCCTGTCCTATCCCAGCTCCTGCATGCGGCGGTAGATTTCGCAGATACCCTTGATGGTGAGCTGTCCGTCGACCACGTCGAAGGCATCGGTCGAATCGGCGACGATGCTGGCGAGACCGCCCGTGGCGATAACGGTGGCATCCTCGCGGCCCAGCTCGCGCTTCATGCGCGCGACCAGGCCCTCAGCCATGGCGGCGGCGCCCGTTACGGCGCCGACCTTGATGCACTCCTCGGTATCGCGGCCGATGGCGTGCTCGGGCGCCTCGAGCGGCACGCTGGCGAGCTTGGCGGCACGGGCGGCAAGCGCGTCCATGGAGATGCGGATGCCCGGCGCGATCGCTCCGCCAATGTAATAACCGTCCTCATCGATGACGTCGATATTGGTCGCGGTGCCAAAGTCCACCACGATTGCCGGCGCGCCGTAGAAAGTCTCGGCCGCAACGGCGTTGGCGACGCGATCGGCACCTACGGCCTGGGGGCGCGCCGCGCGCAGCTTGGTCACCGCGGCCGTCTGCGGCCCGATGACGATGGCGTCCGCGGCAATGCGGTCGGCCACGGCGTGCCACTCGCGCGAGAGCTGCGGCACCACACCCGCAAAGGCGATTGCGTCGACCGCATCGAGCGAAAGGCCGTACATCTTAAAGAAACCCATCAGGCGCACGTGGATCTCGTCGGCGGTATAGGAGCGGTCGGTGGGCATACGCCACGACTGCACCAGCTCGTCTCCGTCAAACAGGCCCATGGCCGTCTGCGTGTTTCCCATATCGATAGCGAGCAGCATGTCTACTCCCAGTGTTGGCATAAAAGGACGCGCACCATTGTATACGCGCCGCCGACGGCGCTCGGCTGCGATTCGTTTACGGTGATAGGGGCTGAGGGGTTTTAAATATGAAGGAATTATGCTCTACGAGATTTTCCTTGCCGCTTACCGAACTCCCGCGTAATATTCTTTCTTGCGCACATGAAGCGCCCAGACATTGCGGGGTGGAGCAGTCTGGTAGCTCGCCGGGCTCATAACCCGGAGGTCGTAGGTTCAAATCCTGCCCCCGCGACCAAGAACTTGCAGCTCGTCGGCCTAGCCGGCGAGCTTTTTTGTTATTTCGGGACCGTGTTTTCGATCCAATTCTCGGCCTCTCAAACAAAATCTCGATCTGTAACATCTAGACCCGATTTGGGCGGCTAGGTGTTACAGATCGAGATATACCGGTGGGCTTGGTCGTGTTTGTCTAAATCTGTAACACGAGGGACGGTTTTTGCCGAGTAACCGTTACAGATTGAGATTTTCTAGCAGGCGGGTTTGGTTTGTCTCGATCTGTAACAGGTAGGGGTCAAAAGTGGGCCTAGCTGTTACAGATCTAGATTGTTGAGGATGGGCCGAGAGGAATGTCTCGATCTGTAACAGTAAGACCCGGTTTTGTCGCGTAACTGTTACAGATTGAGATAAACCGACGGGCCGCCCCGCCCATCCCCATCCACCTGCCGCTACCTGCTGTCCGCCGATTTCCGTTGCGCTGCTGTATTCCCATGCCATATCCTCTAGATAACTACGCGGCATCATCGCCGCCGCGCCTACAAGAGAGGAATGTCCATGACCACACCTGCATCCAAGCTGCTCCAGCCCATTACGGTTGGCCCCCTTGAGCTCAAGAACCGCATTATGTTTCCGCCGCTGACCACCGGCTACGAGGAGCGTGACGGTTCCATCGGCGAGCGCAGCCTGGCTTTTTACGAGCGCTTGGCCCGTGGCGGCGTGAGCTACATCGTCATCGGCGACGTCGCTCCCGTCATGACCGCAAGCCCCACGCCCAAGCTGGCAACCGACGCCCAGATCCCCACGTTTAAGGCGCTGGCCGACGCCGTCCACAAGCACGGCGCCAAGGTCGCGCTGCAGCTGTTCCACCCCGAGTACGATGTGCCCGGTGTCGGCCGCATGGTCATGGGATCCATGGCCGCCGCCAAGGCCGCGCAGGAGGCCAAGGCCGCCGGCGACGAGGAGACCTTTGCCGCCAAGATGGCCGAGTCCAACGAGATCCGCAACCAGGCCTACGCCAAGCTGCATCACGACATGCAGCACTTTGTGAACGAGGCGAGCGTAGAGCAGCTCACCCAGATCAAGGAGGCCATCGCTGCCTCGGCCGCTCGCGCACAGCAGGCCGGGATCGACGCTATCGAGGTCCACGGCGACCGCCTGGTGGGTTCGCTGTGCTCGGCCATCCTCAACCAGCGCACCGACGAGTACGGTGGTTCGTTCGAGAACCGCGTTCGCTACGCGCTGGAGGTCGTCGCCGCCATTAAGGAGGCCGCGCCGCAGCTGATGGTGGAGTACAAGCTCCCCGTGATCATGGAGAACCCCGACGGCACGCCGCGCGGCAAGGGTGGCCTGCAGCCCGACGAGGCCTGCGAGTTCGCCAAGCTGCTCGAGGGTGCGGGCATCGATATGATTCAGGTCGCACAGGCCAACCACACCGGCAACATGGGCGACACCATTCCGCCCATGGGCGCCATGCCCTACAACTGGACGCTGCCCGTGGCCGAGCGCGTCAAGGCCCTGGTCTCCGTGCCGGTGGCAACCGTGGGCCGCGTGGTTTCGGTCGAGGCCGGCGAGAAGATTCTGGAAGACGGCGCCGCCGACATCATCGCCTATGGCCGCTCGCTCATGTGCGACCCCGACATTGCGCTGAAGGCCGCCACGGGTGAGCCCATCCGCGAGTGCCTCAACTGCAACAAGGGCTGCGTCGATGCGATTCAAAACCGCAAGTACATCTCGTGCGTGCTCAATGCCGAGAACGGCGATGAGGCAACCATCGCCATTAAGCCGGGCGAGGGCGACAAGAAGATCGCCGTGGTGGGCGGCGGCATCGCCGGTCTGGAGGCCGCGCGCGTGGCGGCCAAGCGCGGCTACGACGTGACCGTCTACGAGGCGAGCGATCATCTGGGCGGCCAGATTGTGCTGGCGGCCGCGCCTCCGCGCAAGGACGAGATCATGCGCTCGGTCGAGTACTACGAGAAGATTCTGCCCGGCCTGGGCGTGAAGGTCGAGCTCAACCATGCCGCTACCGCTGAGGACCTCAACGCCGCCGACGCTGCGATTGTGGCCGTGGGCGCACACGACGTGGTCATCCCCGTTCCGGGTGCCTATTCGGAGAAGGTCGTCTCGAGCTGGGACGTGCTGGCCGGCAAGGTGGAGCTCAGCGGCCGCGTCGCCGTCATTGGCGGCGGCCTGGTGGGCACCGAGACTGCCGAGTACCTGCTGCAGCACGGCTGCGAGGTGGCGATCGTGGAGATGCTCGACAAGATTGCCGCGGGCGAGTCCGAGACCATTCTGCCGCTGATTATGAGCGACTTTGCAGAGCACAACGTGGAGCAGCATGTTAAGACCCGCCTGACCGCCATTACCGACGAGGGCGTGGAGGCTGTTCGCACCACCGAGGACGGCGCCGAGGAGCCGGTGAAGATCGCCTGCGATTACGTGGTGATGGCCGTGGGCTCCAAGGCCAACGCGTTTGACCTGGATGGCGTGACGGTGCCCGTGACCTGCGTGGGCGACTGCTCGGGTGAGCGCACCGCCGACATTGCGAGCGCCATTCGCACGGCGTATCACGCGGCCAACGAGCTGTAGTTGAACATCGCGGCCAGGCGGGGCGGTAGCACGGATCCGCCTCGCCCGGCTGTGTCCCGTCGGGTGTCAACCGGTGCGGGGCCTGCAAGCGCAGCAGGTCCCGCCCTTTTTGTTTTGCTCCGGTGGATGGCAATGCGCGGTAATCATGAGGAGTGAGGACGTCTACTGCCTTGCAGATCACTCAAAAATATTGGGGGAGGGGTTAATAACTATATCCTCTATACCAAAGGGCATAAAGAGATGCCAATTTTGTTGACAAGCGAATGACGATTAGCTGCGAGTCAGCTACCAGCGTAAATAATCGATAAAGAAATGTCGTAATTTGGTGCCAAATGCCCAGATAACGCCGCGTCTATTTTAATTAACTGCTTTGAGCAAACAGTAAAATGCTACTATCTAACTTGCACGTAAGAAAGCAGATTAACGGCTAAGGCTAAGAAGTGGCAGGTATGTCGGAAGCAACTAGGACTCGCACGCATGCGCCCGAGGTTAGGCAGCGCGCCGTCGAGATCCTCCAAGAGGGGGTCGGTCATCGCGCTCTCGCCGCGGAGCTTGGCATTCCCCAGGCCACGGCTCGTCAGTGGGCCCGCGCGTATGCCGTGGGCGGTGCCGACGCCGTTCTCAATGCCGGTTCGCATCATCACACCTATTCGTACGACGTAAAGCTCGCTGTGGTTAAGGACCGTCTGGAAAACGGCTTGACGGTTCGCGAGGCCATGATCAAGCACAAGATTCCCAGCGAGTCTTCGGTCAAGGCTTGGTGCCGTCAGTACCGCGAGAGCGGTGAGTCCGCACTGGTCGATAAGCCGCGCGGTCGCAAGCCGCGCGTTAAAAAGGCGGAATAGCAAACGGGATGGTGCGCCCACAGGGGCGCATTTTTCTTGCCGCCTCTCTGCTCCAAAGCGGACGTGCCCTTACTCCGTACGCCTAAAACTCCCCAGTTGACCGAAAACCCGCTGCCGCTACTCATCAATTGAGCTATAACGTTAAACAATTGCAGCGTTTTTGCATGGGGGAGTGATGGTATGACGCTACTGTATTTCCTTACCCTGTTTCCGCTGGTACCGGCGCTGGGCATGCTGTTCGCGCGCGGCGACCGCGCCCGCGATGCGGTGGGGCTCATAGGTTCCGGCATTATTATGGCGGTGACAGTTGTAGTCGCCGTCATGTTTTTTGGCACGGGTCCGCAGAGCTTTGAGGTTACCCCCGGCACTTCGCATGTGCTCTCGATCATCAGCTCCGCCATCGATGTCATCCTGTGCGCCGTCATCCTGTACAACGCGTACAAATATAGGAACGCGCTCACCACGGTGCTCGGCGTAGTCCAGCTGGTAGGCTCGCTCGCCTTTGCAGCCATGACGCTGCCCGCGGCCGAAGCCGTCACGGCGACGCCACTCTACCTAGACTACATGAGCGTGATCATGGTCCTCGCCGTCGGCATTGTCGGTAGCCTTATCTGCGTGTATGCCCTGGGCTACATGAAGGACTTCCAGGCCCATGACGAGCACGAGGCCGCGCTGCGCGGGCAGACCGCGCCCGACCGTCGCCCGCAGTTCCTGGCGCTTATGTTCCTGTTCCTCTCGGCCATGTTCGTCATCGTGACGAGCGACAACCTTGAGTGGCTGTTCTGCGGCTGGGAAATCACCACCGTGTGCTCGTTCCTCATGATTGGCTACACGCGCACGCCCGAGGCCATCAAGAACGCCTTCACCCAGATCATCCTCAACATGCTGGGCGGCATCGCGTTTTTGGCCGGACTCATGTACCTGCACGTTAACGGCATGCCGCTGACCATCTCGGGCATGATCGAGCTTTCCGGCGCCGGTACCGCGCAATCAGCGCTGCTGGTGATGCCGGTCATCCTGTTGTCGCTCGCCGCGCTCACCAAGGCCGCACAGATGCCGTTCCACACTTGGCTGTTGGGTGCCATGGTTGCCCCCACGCCCACGAGCGCCCTGCTGCACTCGTCAACCATGGTCAAAGCCGGCGTGTTCCTGATGGTCAAGCTGAGCCCGCTCTATGCCATCTATCCCGTGACCGGCTTTATGGTCACGAGTGTGGGTGCCATCACGTTTTTGCTCGCTGCCCTCATGGCCATCTCGCAGAGCAACGCCAAGCGTGTGCTCGCGTACTCCACCATTTCCAACTTGGGCCTCATCAGTGCCTGCTTGGGTGTCGGCGCGCCCGAGGCCGTATGGGCGGCCATCTTCCTGATCCTGTTCCACACGGTGGCAAAGTCGTTGCTGTTCCTGTGCGTGGGCACGGCCGAGCATCATATCGGCAGCCGCAATATCGAGGACATGGACGGTATGTTCAGCCGCATGCCGCACCTGACGCGCCTGATGATGCTGGGCATCATGGGCATGTTTGTGGCGCCGTTTGGCATGCTCGTGTCCAAGTGGGGCGCCCTGGTGGCGTTTGCCCAGACCGGCAACGTGCTCATGATCATGGTTCTGGCCTTTGGCTCGGCCGCGACGTTTTACTTCTGGGGCAAGTGGCTTGCCAAGCTTTCGGGCGTCGACCCCACGGCTCAAAACGTTGAGGTCAATGTTCATAAGACCGAATGGATGGCCCTCAACACCATCGCCGCGCTGCTGATTCTGTGCTGCGTGGCGTTCCCGGTTATCTCGAGCGGTCTGGTGTCGCCTTACTTGGCCATGGTGTTTGGCCGCGTGCCGTACGTTATCGGCAAGGACGCCATGTATCTGATGGTGGTTATCGTGGCGTTTATCGCCGTGGTGCTGCTGACTTCATTCCGCGTGAGCAATAAGCCGCACGTCAACGTGTACCTTTCGGGCGTGGGAACCGATAAATATCGCCATTTCCGCGGCTCGATGGGACACGAGGTAAAGGCTGAAAAGCGCAATTGGTACTCGGAGGACGCCCTTGGCGAGAAGCGTATTGGTCCCGCGGGTAGCGTCGTGTGCTGCAGTATTATCTTGTTTGCGCTGCTGTGTTGCGCGTGGATTGGGCCCGAGCGGCTTGCCATGAGTGCGCCCTCGGTGCTGCGCGGCAAGTATTTTGAAGGCTCGGGCGTCGTGGGCATATTTATTGGTACCGTGGTGTTTGCCCTGCTGGCGCCTTTGGTTGGTGGCCTGATCGACGGCGTTGACCGCAAACTTTCGGCCCGTATGCAGGGCCGCGTGGGCCCGCGCCTGCTCCAGCCTTTCTACGACGTTGCCAAGCTGCTGCGCAAAGCCCCTGCCAGCGTAAACACCATGGACGATACCTATATGGCGTGCGCGCTCATCTTTACCGTCGTGGGCGGCGGCATCTTTGTGTCGGGCTCTAACACGCTACTGTGCGCTTTTATGGTGACGCTCGCCGCGATCTTTGTGGTGTTGGCGTCCGCCTCGACGCAAAGCCCGTTTGCCCAGGTTGGCGCCGATCGTGAGTTACTGCAGGTTATGAGTTACGAGCCCGCCGTTTTGCTGATGAGCGTGGGCCTGTACCTTGCCACCGACAGCTTTGATTCCATCGCCGTGACGGGGCAGTCGGTCCCCATCATCGTGTACAGCGCACCCATTTTCCTCGCGTTGCTCGCGGTGCTTACCATCAAGCTGCGCAAGTCGCCGTTTGACCTTTCGTACTCGCATCATGCGCATCAGGAGATCGTCCAGGGCGTCGCCACCGAGATGAGCGGCGGCACGCTGGCCAAGATGACCCTTATGCACTGGTGCGAGACCGTGCTGTTTTTGATGTGGGTGGGCATGTTCTTTGTTTGGGACAACCCCGTGAGCTGGGTTGTAGCCCTGGTCGTGATGGCCGCGACGTATTTTGTCGAGGTCCTGATCGACAACACCTTCGCACGCAGCACCTGGCGCAGCTGCTTTAGGCTCGGATGGGGCGTGGCGCTAGTGTTTGGCCTGCTCAACCTTATGCCCATCCTCGTCGACGTGTTTATTTAGGAGGCGGCATCCATGGATCATAAAATGTCGCGCTCGCCGTGGGTTATTCATTACGACGGTTCGAGCTGCAACGGATGCGATATCGAGGTGCTGGCCTCGCTCACGCCGCTGTTCGATGCGGAGCGCTTTGGCGTGGTCAACACCGGCAACCCCAAGCATGCGGATATCTTTTTGGTGACGGGGTCGGTCAATGCCCAGAACCTGCCCGTCGTGCGCCAGATCTACAACCAGATGCTCGAGCCCAAGTGCGTGGTGGCCTGCGGCATCTGCGCGTGTTCGGGCGGCGTGTTCCGCGATGCCTACAACGTGATCGGCGGCGTGGACCGCGCGATTCCCGTGGATGTGTACGCGCCCGGGTGCGCCATTCGCCCCGAGACCGTGATCGATGCCATCGTGGAGGCGTGCGGCATCCTGGACCAGAAAGAGGCCGTGATGCGCGCCGGTGGCGATCCGCTCACCGTGGGCGGTGCCGCAACCTGGGACGGTGGCGTTGAGCTGGGCGAGGACGGGTTTGTGGCTGCGGGGGCCGGGGCTGATGGTGCCGGTGACGGTGTCGAGGCCAACGTGTCCACCAGGTCCGCCGCGCCCGCCGCTGCAAAGGAGGCCGAGTAATGCAAAAGGCTATCTATACCACCGTCGGGATCGACGAGCTCCTGTCGCATGTCCAGGCGCTCAAGGGCGTCGGCGCGCGCTTTGTGCAAATGCACGCCGAGCGCAACGTCGACGACGGCACGTATCGCCTGGTCTATACGTTTATCAACGTTCGTGTTGCTCAGGAGCAGATTGCGCAGGACGGCAGCTATGCGATCGAGAACCTGGTGGTTGAGGGAATTAATCAGTACCAGGAGATTCCGTCCATCAGCTCGTACTATCCGGCAGTATTCCCGTTTGAAAACGAAGCGCACGACCTGTTTGGTCTTGCCATCACCGATATGCAGATTGACTTTAAGGGCTTTTTCTACCAGGTCTCGACTGCCGAGCCCATGAGCGTTATCACACCCGAGGTGAAGGCCGCGCGCGAGAAAGCCATGAAGGTCCGTGCCGCTGCCGAGGCCAAGGCGCGCAAGGCCGCGGCCGAGAAGGCTGCTACTGCCACGGCCGCTGCGGGGGAGGGCACTGCGGGCGCTGGCGATGCTGCGGGCGCTGCCGTCGCTCAGCCCGCTGCGGCTGCCGGCTCCGATGCTCAGCACGATGAAACTGCTGCGAAGGCCGCGCTCAAGGCTGCCGAGATGGAGGCAAAGCTCGCCGCCATGGATCCCGAGAAAGCGGCCAAGGTCCGCGCGGCGCTTGCCGCCAAGGCCGCCCGCGACAAGCAGAAAAAGGAGGCGTAAGGCCCATGGCACATCGCTCCGTTATTCCGTTTGGCCCGCAGCACCCGGTGCTGCCCGAGCCGCTTCATCTGGACCTGGTGATCGAGGACGACCGCGTCATCGAGGCAATTCCGCAGATCGGCTTTGTGCACCGCGGACTCGAGAAGCTCACCGAAAAGCGTGATATGCACCAGTTTGGCTACATCGCCGAGCGCATCTGCGGCATCTGCGCCGTGGGCCACAGCTGCGGCTATGCCAGCGCCTGCGAGCGCATGCTCGACATCGAGGTGCCCGGCCGCGTGCAGTATATCCGCACCATTCTGCACGAGCTTTCGCGCATTCACTCGCATCTGCTGTGGCTGGGCCTGCTCGCCGATGCCTTTGGTTTCGAGGCACTGTTCTATCGTTCGTGGACCCTACGCGAGCAGATTCTTAAGATCTTTGAGAGCACCTGCGGCGGCCGCGTGATCCTTTCGATTAACGAGATCGGCGGCCTTAAACACGACATTGAGGACTCCGAACTGGCGGGCATTGTCCAGACGCTCGATGCCATGCGTCCTGACTACGAGGCCTTGGTGCATACGTTTTTGGACGACAATAGCTGCGGCGAGCGCCTGCACGGCGTGGGCGTGATCAGCAAGAAGGACGCGCTGGATCTGTCGATGGTCGGCCCGTTCGGTCGCGCCTCGGGCGTGGATTACGACGTGCGCATGTTTGGCGACGGCGCCTATGCTGATCTGGCCGCGTTTGAGCCTATCGTTGCTAGCGATGGCGACTGCTATGCCCGCTGCCAGGTGCGTTGTGCCGAGGTCACGCAGGCCATGGATATTATCAAGGAGCTTGTGGGCAAGATTCCGCACGACGGTATCGGCGGGCGCACCAAGCTCACGCCGGCCGACGGTGCGCGCGGCGAGGTTGTGATTGAGCAGCCGCGCGGCGAGGCGTATTACTATGTGCGCGGCAGCGGCACCAAGAACCTGGACCGTTTTCGCGTGCGAACGCCGACGTCGCAAAACCTGGCGGGTCTGACGCATGCGCTGCAGGGCGTGCTCCTTGCCAACGTGCCCATGATTATCCTGACCATCGACCCCTGCATTAGCTGCACGGAAAGGTAGGCGCGGCATGAGTTTACTGACATTTGCCAAGACGGCCTTGGGTTCTATGGTCAAGCAGCCGGTAACGGTGTGCTATCCGCAGGAGAAGCTCGCGGTACCCGAGCGCTTGCGCGGACATATCGTTAACGACATGGACGTGTGCATTTGCTGCGGCATGTGCGCGCGTCGCTGCCCGGCGGGCGCGCTCGCGGTCGATCGCAAGGGTGGAACGTGGTCGATCGACCCGTATGCCTGCGTGGTGTGCGGTGAGTGCATCGAGAGCTGCCCCAAGCACTGCCTGACTATGGACACCGCCCGCACCCCAGTCGCAGCGGACAAGACTCCCACAGTAGAAACCAAGCCGGAGTAACGCTGGGATAGAACTGGAATAGGGGCCGGTGGGGCAAAAATGCCCCGCCAGCCCTCGTCCGCATTCGTTTACCTGCGAGAATCCCATGTCTCAACTTTGGTGAGACATTTGTCTCACGCTCAAAATCGAATCTGGAACGTGTGTCACCTGCCCAAATTGTGTCTCATTCCGTAACTTTAGGCTGATGCAAGGTCTGAGCCTGCGAGAAGGGAGACGCGATGAGCAAGCACACGAGGGGCCTCTTGGCGGTGATACTGGCCGTAGTGCTGGTGTTGCCGGCTGCAGCATTTGCCATGCTGCCGGAGGCCAACGCCAGGTCCAGTACCGGAATGGACGGACCGGCAGCAACAAAAATAGCCGACTACGACACCAGCAACCATTGGAAGTTCTGGGCGGGCGGCTATGACGGCAGTAAGGTCACGACCCAAAACGTCGGCCGAATCTGGACGGACAAGACGGTCAAGGCTATCGAGGACGGGGAGTCCGACTTCTCGACCACGCTTTCGGCGATGTCCTCGACGTCTGATACGACCTCGCTGGTCTCCAAGCCGCTCGATATCGTATTGGTGCTGGACGCCTCTGGCTCGATGGACGATCCCATGGGCGGTAAAGGGTCCACCACCAAGCGTATCGATGCGCTCAAGAGTGCTGCCAACGGCTTTATCGACACTATTGCCAAGTAAAACGAGAGCATTGAGGATGCAAACAAGCAGCATCAGGTTGCCATCGTAAAGTTTGCGGGCAAGAAGAGCGATGAGGTCGGTAATGGTACCTATCGCGAAGACGGCTACACCTACAACTACTCCCAGACCATGTTGGGCCTTACGGCCTGCAAGGATGAGGGCGCAAAGAGCCTCAAGGACACGGTCGATTCCATCAAGCCTGCCGGTTCCACCCGCGCCGACTATGGCATGGACCTGGCCAAGGACATCACCAAGGGCATCACTTCTGGTCGCGAAGGTGCCCAGAAGATTGCTGTGTTCTTCACCGATGGCTCTCCTACGAGCTCTAATGTTTTTGAGCCCAAGGTCGCTAGGGATGCTATCAATACCGCCAAGACCATAAAGAGCGGCGGGGCGACCATTTACACCATCGGTATCTTTGACGGTGCGAAGCCGGGCGACGATCCAACAAGCAACCGCACGAGCAACGAGAACAAATTTATGCATGCCGTGTCGGACAACTACCCGAAGGCCTCATCGTCCGTTAGCTATGGCTTTTGGAGTGTCGATTTTGGCGACCCCGTTGCCGGTGCTAGCTACTACAAGTCGGCGACTAACGCCAGCGAGCTCGATCAGGTCTTTAAGGACATCTCGAGCGCTATTACCTCGGGCAAGGGTTTCCCGACTAAGGTCGAGGGCAACAACCCCAACGGCTCCGGCTACATTACGTTTGAGGACGAGCTGGGCGCCTTCATGCAGGTCGATGGTTTTACTGGTGCTGAGTACAACGGCAAAGCTTACGACGCGGCCACTAAGTCCACCGATGGCAATATCGATACCTATACGTTTGATGGCGAGCTCGCTCACCTAGTGATTACGGTCGACCGCGCGGACGAGAAAAATCCCCAGCGCGGTGACATCGTGACGGTTAAGGTTCCCGCATCGCTCATTCCGCTGCGCCGCTTTACCGTCGACGAGTCGGCGGGCACGTTTATCGTCGATGCCACTGACGCCATCTCGCCTATCCGCGTGACGTATGCATCGAGCGTAAAATCTATCGCACGCAAAAACCTGTTTACCCCCAAAGACGTGCCGGGGCTGCAGAAGTATATTGACGAGCACAAGGACGCCGATTCCAATATCGTCAGCTTCTATGCCAACAAATGGACTGGCGACGATGTGGGCGATACGGTCGCAAGCTTTGAGCCTGCCGCCAAGAACAGCTATTACTACTTCCAAAAGCTGACGCCTGTCTATACAGACGCAGCCTGCACTAAGCCTGCAACGGAAAAGCCCTCTGGGTCTAAGACCTATTGGTACAAGGATGAGTTTGTGGCGCAGAACTCGTCGGGCGCGCCGTACGATGATTCCGTTTCGATCCCGGTTAAGGGAAGCGAGCTTGAAAGCTTTGACGGCGCTTTGGTAAAGGATGGCGACCACTGGTCGATTAGGGCCGGCACCGCGCGTCTTACTTTTATCAATCAGCTCCATACCACCAAAGATCGCGTGGGCGGAAACCCGACGGGCACCGCGCACGACGTGATCAATCCCCAGTGGAACAACACGAAGGTTGTTTCCGGTGCGACGAAGGTCAATGTCTACCTGGGCAATAACGGCAAGATTAACTTTACGCTCAATACCACGCCGACAAAGCTGGCGACTGCCGACTTTGGCCTGACCAAGGTGCTCGATGGACGCGAGTGGACGGATAAGGACAAGTTTGAATTTGGCCTGACTTCCGAGGACAACGCCCCGATGCCGAAATCCACGACCGCGATCGCAACCAAGGGTCATGCAGACATTAGTTTCGGCGATATTGATTATGCCAAACCTGGCACGTATATCTACAAGGTTAGCGAGAAGAACGCTGGCCAGACCATCGACGGAATCGCCTACAGCGCGAATGTCGCAGAAATTACCGTAACGGTGACGCCCAACGCAAAGGGCATGCTCGAGGCTTCGGTAGAGAAGACTTCCGGCAAAACCGAGTTCAAGAATAGCTATACCGCCGAGTCCGTCGAGTCTAGCGTTACCGACCATATCGAGATCACCAAGGTCCTAACCGGGCGCAAGCTCAAGGCAGGCGAATTCTCCTTCGAGTTGCTTGAGGGCGACGGCGAGGACGCACGGGTTATCGAGACCGTCAAGAATGACGCCAACGGCAACGTTGCGTTCAGCGCCATCAAGTACACCGAGATTGGCCAGCACACCTACACGCTGCGCGAGGTCAAGGGCGACGCCGGTGGCATCGTCTACGACGGCAAGACCTATACCATCGTGACGACCATTGCCGACAACGGCAAGGGCCAGCTGGTGGCTACGCACGAGCTAAAGGGCGCCGAGGACGTCAAGAGCATTAAGTTCGAGAACGGCTACACTGCTGCGTCCGTCGAGGCATCGCTTGTGGGCAAGAAGAATCTGCAGGTTCCTGATGGCCTGACCCCGGCTGACATTACCGGCAAGTTTACCTTTACCGTGACCGGTGAAGAGGGCGCGCCTATGCCTGCGAGCACGAGCGTGCACAACGACGTCGACGGCAAGGTCGACTTTGGCAAGATTACCTTTACGCTCGACGACCTTAACAAGGCTCTTGGCGAGAAGCCCGAGAAGCGCGAGCACACCTTTACCTACACCGTGACCGAGTCCGGTAAGGTTGCCGGCGTGACCAACGACGCCAAGCTGTCGCGCGAGGTTTCCTTCACCGTGACCGATGACAGCAAGGGCAATCTGAGGGTGTCCCGCAAGCCGGATGGCAACGCAGCCTTTACGTTCACCAATACCTATAGCGTGACGCCTGTCGAGACGAGCGTCACCGACCAGATCGCCGCGACCAAGGTTCTGACCGGCCGCGGCATGACTGAGGGCGAGTTCTCCTTCGAGCTCGTCGAGGGCGAGGGCGAGCACGCCAAGGTCGTCGCCACCGGCAAGAACGCCGCCGACGGCAAGATCACGATGAACACCATCGAGTACACCAAGGCCGGAACGCACATCTACACGCTGCGCGAGGTCAACGGTGGAACCACTAGCAAGGGCATTACCTACAGTGACGCCAAGTTCACCATCGAGACGACCATCACCGATAACGGCGACGGCACGCTCAGCGCCCAGCATGTTCTGAAGAACGCCGAGGCTGCAATCTTCAAGAACACCTACAGCGTGACCCCGCTCGAGACTGAGCTCGACTTTGGTCTGAGCAAGGCTATCGACGGTCGCGACTGGACGGATGCGGACAAGTTTAGCTTTACCATCAGCGCTCCCGAGGGTGCCCCGCTGCCCGAGTCCACGACCGTAACCGTGGGCAAGAGCGACGCGAACGCCATTAAGTTCGGCACGATCCGCTTCACGGCTGCCGGAACTTACAAGTACGAGATCCGTGAGAACGCGGGCAACGCGGCCGGCATGACGTACGACGCCCATGTCGCGACCGCCGAGGTGACCGTGACTGAGAACGGCGAGGGCAAGCTGATCGCCAACGTCACCACGAAAAGCGGACACTTTACCAACAAGTACTGCACTGAGCTCAACTACACCGCAGCCGGCGGCCTCAAGCTCAGCAAGACCCTCTACGGACGTCCCATGACCGAGGGTCAGTTCACCTTTACCGTGACGCCCGCCGACCAGGCTTCGGCCAATGCGCTCGGCTTGCACGAGGGCGCCAACAACTTCCAGTCCCATGCGACGGCAGAGGGTGCTGTCGACCGGATTAACATTCTGGCTGACAAGGAGGTCAAGTTTACGCAGACTGACGCCGGCAAGACCTTCAAATACACCGTGGCCGAGAAGAACGACGGCCAGCCCGGTTACACCTACGATGATGCTGTCCGTACCGTGACGATTGCTATCGCCGACGATGGTGCCGGTACGCTTACCGCTACGACGACCGTTTCCGGCGGTTCCGATCGTCCGCTGACCACTGAGTACAAGACCGGTGCCAGCGCGGTCGAGAGCGCTGTGGTCCCGTTCGGCAACAGCTATAGTGCATCGACCGATAGCCCGGGTACTCCTGCCAAGGTCGTTGCCACCAAGAAGCTGACCGGTCGTCCGATGGCCAACGGCGAGTTCTACTTTGGCATCGCCTACGCGGGCGAGACGGAAGCCATCGATGGTACGTGCGTTACCAACTTCAATGGTCAGGTGAGCTTTGGATGGCTGCATTACGACACCGAGATGCTCGCCAACCTGGTGAGCGCCGGGCGTGCCATCCGCACCGACGCAGACGGCAAGCCTATGTGGACCATCAGCTACACGGCGTTCGAGTACACGAACTTGCTGGCCGACCAGGGCATTACCGCCGCGAAGCCGAGCTTTAGCTTTAAGGTCATCGTTGTCGACAACGGCGACGGAACCCTGACGGCGAAGCCCGACTACGGTGGCACCGAGCCCGTGTTCGAGAACGTCTATGGCGCCGAGGCTGCGGATGCCGCACTCGCCGGTACCAAGAAGCTCCAGGCCGCCGAGGGCCTAACCCCGGCCGATATCGCGGGCAAGTTCACCTTTACCGTGGCTGCCGACGAGGCTGGCGCCCCGATGCCCGAGCACACAACCGTGACCAACGACGCGGCCGGCAACGTTGACTTTGGCAAGATTCACTTTACGCTCGATGACCTCAACCGCGCCCTGGGCGTGACGACTGATGCGTCTGGCGATGCATCGAGCGACGCTGAAGCCAACGCCGACGAGGCCGAGGTTGACGCTGACGCCAGCGGTGACGAGACCAGGGACGAGTCCACGCCCGAGGTCCCCGCCGCCCCGCGCTCGCACACCTTTACCTATACGGTGGCCGAGTCCGGTAGCGCCCTTGGCGTGACCAACGACACCAACGCCACGCGCAAGGTTTCCTACACCGTGACCGATAACGGTGCTGGACATCTGATCGTCAAGCGCAACGGCGACGACGGTGCGGCCTTCACGTTCACTAACACGTACAGCGTAACGCCCACCGATTCTGTCGTGACCGATCAGGTCAAGACGGTTAAGCGTCTGACCGGCCGCGACCTTGCAGCTGGCGAGTTCACGTTTGAGCTGCTCGAGGACGGCGTGACTGTCGCTAGTGGCACCAACGACGCCAGCGGCAACGTTACGCTGAGCCCGATCCGCTACGAGGCGCCCGGCACGCACACGTACACGCTGCGCGAGGCTTGCCCCAACGCGCTCGGTCTGTACAAGGGCGTCACCTATGACGGCACGACCTACACCGTCGTGACCACCGTCTCCGACAATGGCGACGGCACGCTGACCGCGACGCACAAGCTCGAGGGAACCACCGAGTCGGCTGGCTTTACCAACAAGTATCACGCCATGCCCACGCAGGTCTCCATCGGCGCCATCAAGGTGCTCGAGGGACGCGAGCTCAAGAAGGACGAGTTTAGCTTTAAGCTCGTTGGCGAGGACGTCGAGTCCACCGTCACCAACGATGCCGACGGCAAGATCAACTTCGACAAGTTCGAGTACGACGAGCCTGGTACGTACGTCTACACCATCAGCGAGGTCAAGGGCGACGAGGCCGGTATGACCTATGACAAGTCCGTCTTTAGCGCGACCGTCAACGTGGTCGACGACGGCGAGGGCAACCTCAAGGCGAACGTCGCCTTTACCAAGGGCGACAAGAGCGTCGAGGGTATCGTGTTCAACAACACGTACAAGAAGCCCGAGACCCCTACGCCGACGCCCGACCCCGGCACGCCCAAGACCGTGACGAACATCGTCAAGACGGTCAAGGGTTTCCTGCCCACCACGGGTGACCAGCAGGCCGCTGCACTGCTCATGGCATTTGTTATTGCCATGGCCGGCGTCGGAGTCCTGGTCTGGGGTATCCGTAAGCGCTAGGCACGCTGGCAGCGCCCGGGGCCAAAAGGCCCCGGGCGACCGGCGGGGAGCCAGAACATAGCCCCACCCCCCCACCCCCAGCCGCCACGGAGACGTCTCCCTTCTCCGTGGCGGCACTTTTGTGCGCAGGGGAGGAAGGGCCGCCACGAAATCGGCCCATCTACTACGTTTATCCCCTTACCCCCAACCATGCCAAAAAACGCGAAAACAAAACCGCAGGTAGAATGCCTGCGATTTTCTGGAAAACGGGGGTATGGTTGGGGGTATCGAGTCAAACGTAGTAGATGGGCCGATTTCGTGGCAAGCGGTTCCGGCTGATTCCTTGGGGACGGAGGAAAACGGATCATTTTTGGCTTGAAGTGGCCGGAGACACTTGACGTGGTCGCTCGAACAAAACTATGCCGGTTTACGGGGCCGGATTCCGAATCCCCAACCATACCGAAAAGCGTGAAAATAAAACCGCAGGTAGACGAGTCGTCATTTTGTGGAAAACGCGAGTATGGATGGGGTTCCCGGGTTTAGCCCCGTAAACCGGCATAGTTTTGAAATGGCATTAAATCGGTGGCAGCCATTTTGCTATGCCGGAGCGGTTGATCGTCGGGCAATTACCCTCGCAGGTAGGCGATGGCGATCTGCGTGCGGTTGCGCAGGCCCATCTTTGCCAGGATCGAGCTGATGTGGTTGCGCACCGTGCCTTCTCCCATATAAGCCGTGGCGGCAATCTCTTTGTTGTCGAGGCCGCGGGCGATGAGCTCGGCGACTTCGAACTCGCGGTCGGTTAGGCTGGCGAAGGCCGCGGGCCGGCGGGTCGTGCCGGCATCGACGCCCGTCCCATCAAAGTTGATATCCTCGATCGCTTTACCTTCGGGCACGCGTTTGCCGTCCATGACTTGCGCCAACGCCGGGGGAATGACGGCGACATCGGTTTTAATCAGGTAGCCGCGGGCGCCCAGTTTGAGCGCCGACACAATGTACTCGTCATCCGAGAATGTCGTCAGAAACACCACGCGCGCCGAAGGGTCGCGCTCAAGGATTTCGCGCGCCGCCGAAAGGCCGTCGCGCCCCGGCATCTGAATGTCGAGCAGCGCGATATCGGGCGCGTGCTCGGCGTAGAGTGCCACCGCGTCGTTGCCGTCGGCTCCGGTGCCCACCACTTCGATCTGCGGCTGGGCGCCCAGGATAATCTTGAGCGAATCGACTACCAAGCGGTCGTCGTCGACAACTATGAGCCTCATCGGGCGTCATCTCCTTGCTGTTTGGGGACGGTGGCAAACACGCGCCAGCCGGGGGCGCCGGCGCGCAGGCCGGCGGTGAAGGTTCCGCCAAGCGCCTCGACGCGCTCGCGCATGGAGACGAGCCCCATGCCTTCTGCGACGTTGCTGCTGCTCGCCGGGGTCGCGTCTGCGCCATCATCGGTAACGATGAGCTGGTAAAACGATGGATGCTCCATGCACCGCACGGTAATGGTTTTGGCATGGGCGTGGCGCATGGCGTTGGAAAGCGCCTCGCGCAGCACCGCCGCAAAGCAGTTGGCGACGTTGGCGGGCGCATGCTCGGCCAAAACCTCAAGCTCAATCTGCGGACCGCTGTCCGAGCGCGCGCCTTCAACGATGCGTTCGAGCTGCACGGAGAGGTTGGTCGCATTGTCGTTGAGCGCGTGGACGCTGGCGCGCACGAGCTGGAGCGCCTCGTCAACGGTGTATTTGACGTCGGCGAAATCGGCGGCAACGCCGGGCTCGTTGGCATGGACCACGCGCAGGGCCTCGGCTTGAAGCGAAGCGCGCGTGAGCTGGTGGCCCACGTTATCGTGGATCTCGCGCGCGATACGGGCGCGTTCGGCGAGCGTCGCGAGCTCGACTTCGTAGTCCTGGCGGTCGGCGAGGTCGCGGTTGCGTGCCTCGAGTGCCAGGGCGCGTTCTTGCAGCTTGTCGCGGGTGCGACGCATGCGTTCCTGTTCGCGCTCCAGCTGCGCGGTGCGCAGCGACAGCAATGTGGCGGCGACCGAAAGGATGGCGGTTAACAGCAGCGTTCGGGTGGTGAGCACGCCACCACGAAGGTCCGCGACAAGCGCGCAGGCAAAGACAGCGCCGACACCCGGCGCGATCCAGGCGTGCTCACGGCGCACGCGTCGCGCGATGTCATAGAGGGCGAGGGGCGCAAACGGCACAAACGGCGGCACGAAGACAGCCGCGATGACGTAGGCGTAGCTGCCGGCCTCGCTGGCGCGACGGGCGCGTTCTCCCTGCGCGACCTCGGCCAGTGCGGCGATGACAACGCCAAGGCAAAACGCCGCGACCAGGCGAGCATCCACAGCAAGGCCCGTGGCGGCTGCGATGCAGCACGCCAGCACGATCGATTTGTCGAATAGCCTGTTCATACGGGTATTGTACGCGATGCCGCGCACGGGGGAGGCGCCACTCAAAGCAACCGTGACATTCCTCCCACGAGGCGGGGCGGTCGCGTCAGCAGGCTACGCGACCGCCCCGCACTCGTGACAAAGCTCACTGGTGCGCGCCGTCAGCTCCTGCGATGATGCAATCATACCGGGCCACAAGCAACAGAAGGGCCGCCTCATGACAGACATCGTCCACGTCGAAAACCTCGTTAAGCGCTACGACGACCTTATTGCGCTCGACCACTTTAACCTGAGTATCGCCCCCGGCGAGATCTTTGGCCTGCTGGGCCCCAACGGCTCGGGCAAGACCACGTCCATCAACTGCATCCTGCAGCTGCTCGCCTACGACAAGGGCACCATCGAGCTGTTCGGCGAGCGCATGACGCCCGCCCGCTACGATCTCAAGCGCCGCATCGGTGTGGTGCCGCAGCAGGTGGCGGTGTTCGACGAGCTCACCGTGCGCGAGAACATCGACTATTTCTGCAGTCTCTACGTCAACGACCGCAAGCGCCGCCGCGCGCTGGTGGACGAGGCGATCGACTTTGTCGGCCTGGGCGACTTTACCAAGTTCCGCCCTGGCAAGCTCTCGGGCGGCCTGGCGCGTCGTCTCAACATTGCCTGCGGCATCGCGCACAAGCCCGAGCTCATCTTTTTTGACGAACCCACGGTGGCGGTCGACCCACAGAGCCGCAATGCCATCCTGGAGGGCATCTGCCGCCTGCGCGACGAGGGCGCCACGGTGGTGTATACCAGCCATTATATGGAGGAAGTCGAGCAGATCTGCAGCCGCATCATGATCATGGACGGTGGTCGCGTGCTGGCGCAGGGCACCAACGACGAGCTCAAGCGCATGATTCAGATGGGCGAGAAGATCGTGATCGAGGTCGGCGAGGTGCCGAGCGCGGCGCTCGGTGCCGTCGCGAGCCTGCCGCATGTCCTGGACCTGTCGGCGACGGCGGGCCAGCTCACGTTTTCGTGCGAGGCGAGCCCGCATAACTTGACGGACATTCTCGATGCGCTGCGCTCGCATGACGTGGCGCTCGGCCGCATTTATTCCGAACCGCCGACCCTCAACGACGTGTTCCTCGAGATCACCGGCCGCGAGCTGCGCGACTAGGGGGCAGCCATGTTCAACACCATTATCATTACGGTCAAGACGCTGCTGCGCCGGCCGAGCACGTGGGTCTGGGGCGCGATCTTTCCCGTCGCGCTTTCCACGATGTTCATGTTTATGTTTGCGAACCTCAGCTCCGACGGCACGGTCGACCCGGTGCCGGTGGCCGTCGTAGCGGATGAGGCCTGGGACGCCTCGACCTTTAAGGACGTGGCGACGTCGCTTGCCAAGGAAGGCGACGACCAGCTGCTCGAGATCCACGAGTGCGACGACGCAGCCGACGCGAACCGTGCGCTTAAGGCCGGCGAGGTTGCGGGCATCTATACGGTCGACGACGCGGGTACGCCCAAGCTCACACTGCTTTCGAGTTATGACAGCTCGCGTGCGACGTCGGTGCTCACCGACCGCAGTATTCTGGAGACGGTGGCAAGCTCGTATACACAAAATGCCGAGCTCATGTCCCAGATTGCCCAGGACAACCCGGCGGCGCTCGCCGACCCGGAGGCGGTTGCGCGCGCTCTATCGCTCGAGGGCGGTACCCGCCGCGTAAGCCTGACACGCACCACGCCCGATGGCACGGTCATCTACTATTACGCGCTTTTTGGCCTGGTCGCGATGATGTCTGCGGAGTTTGCCGCCTTGAGCGTCGTCGACCTGCAGCCCAATCTGTCGGGCCTTGGCGCACGTCGCTGTGTGGGCGGTCTTTCCAAGACGGCATCGCTGGCCGGCATCTTTGTCGGCTCGTGGCTGGTCTCCTTTGCCTCGATGACGATCGCGATCGGCTACGTGCGCCTGGTCGTGGGCGTCGACTTTGGCGGGCGCGAGGGGCTGTGTCTGGTGGGTGGCGCCGCTTCCGCGCTTGCCGCCACGGGCTTGGGCCTTTTTGTGGGCACGCTTCCCGTTAAGGGCGGCAAGGCGTCCAAGTCCGGCATCCTCACGGGCTTTGCTACCACGTGCGCCCTGTTCGCCGGCCTCTACGGCGAGCCGGCGATGGCGCTTGCCGACGACGTCGCCCGCGCCTGCCCGGCCGAGTGCTGGCTCAACCCCGTCAAGCTCATCTGCGACATGTTCAACCGCCTATATTTCTTTGAGAACCTGGGCCCCTTTGTCGTTCGCGCCGGCGCGCTGGTCCTTATGGCGCTGCTGTTCGTTGCCGCCGCCACGCTGACCTTTGGAAGGAGCCGCTATGAGCACCTTTAAGACCGCGCTTCGCATGGCGCTGGCGCACCCGTTCTACCTGCTCATCTATACGGTGTTCATCTCGCTCATGGGCGTATTCATCGCGGCATCGGTGAGCTGGAACTCGTCGCAGCTCACCGAGTACGAGCCCTACGATGCCAACGTGATCGTGGTCGACCGCGACGACAGCGACCTTTCGCATGCGCTCACCAAGCACCTGGGGTCGCGCTTTGAGTTGGTCACGGGCGTCGGCGACGATACCTACGATCTTGCGGACGCGCTCTCCAAGAGCAACAGCGCCAAGGGTAGCGCCGACTGCGTGTTCTTTATCCCGGAGGGGTTTGAGAACGACCTGGTCGCGGCCGCCCGCGCGGGGGAGGCCCTGCCCAAGCTCGATGTGACCTACGGTGCCGGCACCATGGCGGCGGCGCTTTCGTCTGCTGAGGCCTCGCGCTGGATTTCGCTCGCGGGCGCTGCAGCGGCCCTAGAGCCCGCCGCCTCTAATGGTAGCGTCGCCAAGGCCGCCGAGCATGCCGCCGCCAAGCGCGCCGAGGTCCAGATTGAGCAGGTCAAGGTTGGTTCGACTGCCGCCGCCATGCTCAAGTCGTATTTCAACTTCGGTGCGTACGCGATTATCTCGTCGGTCATCGTGTCGGTGGGGTTGGTGTTCTCGGGCATGAGCGAGCCTGAGCGCGTGCGTCGTATGGATGCCAGTCCAATCTCCGAGCGCCGGCGCTCGCTTGCCGTGTTTGCGGCCGCCGCCGTGATCACCGTCTGCATCTGGTTTGTGTCGAGCATGATGGGCGTCGTGGGCTTTGCCGGCGCGGTCGCCGAGGTCGGCGTGGGCCGCGTGTGCCTGGCGCTGGCGGCGACGTTTGCCCTGGCGTGCACGCCTCTGGCCGTTGGCTTTGCCCTTTCGAGCCTGGGTGCGCGTGAGGAGCTGCTCAACGGTGTGGGCAACCTGCTCGGCATGCTCATGACGTTTTTGGGCGGCGCCTGGATGCCGCTGTCGCTGATGGGCCCAGCCGTGCAGACCGCGGCGCATTTTGTGCCGACGTATTGGGTGAACGACGCGATTGGCAAGGCGCTCGCCGCGGACCTGACGTCCACCGTGCTGGGCGACATCGCTTGCGATCTGGGCGTCACAGTGCTCTTTGCCGCGGCCATCGCCGCCGTAGGCCTAGCCCTCGCCCACAACAAATCCCACGCCTAGACACCTACTCATTGGGGACAGACTTAAACGACCAAAAGTATTCATTGGGGACAGACTTAAATGACTAGCCATCGGGGGCAGATAAGGAGCGTCCCCAACTGCCGGGTGGCGAAAGAGCGTCCCTTGTGACTGGTCATTTAAGAACGTCCCCAATGACTAGTCTGAAACAAATCCCCACTCTCGCCCCAAAATAGTTCGCCAAGGTTTACTATTACGTTCATAAAGTAGTACTAGGCTAACAATGGGGGATACCATGGCAACGCAGGAAGCCTACGTCCAGGTTAAGGATCTCAAAAAGCACTACGGCGACGGTGATGCGCGCCTGACGGTACTCGATGGCATCGACACGTCCATCAACCGAGGCGAGATCTGCGTCATGCTGGGGCCCTCGGGCTCGGGCAAGTCGACGTTTCTTAACCTGATCGGCGGCCTGGAGGATGCCGACGCTGGCTCTATTTTGGTGGACGGCTGCGACCTCACGGTGCTCAAACCTACCGACCTGGGCGAGTATCGCCGCCGTGAGCTGGGCTTTGTCTTCCAGTTCTACAACCTGGTGCCCGATCTCACCATCAAGGAAAACATCGAGGTCACGGCACACCTGTCCAAAAAGCCGCTCAACATCGACGACCTGCTGCGTTCGCTGGGTCTCTACGAGCACCGCAACAAGTTCCCGCGCCAGGTTTCGGGCGGCCAGCAGCAGCGCTGCGCCATCGGCCGTGCGCTCGTCAAAAACCCGGGCCTGCTGCTGTGCGACGAGCCCACCGGTGCGCTCGACTATAAGACGTCCAAGGAAATCTTGCAGCTCATGGAGGATGTCAACCGCACCTACGGCTGCACCATCATCATCGTCACGCACAACGCCGCCATCGCCCGCATGGCCAACCGCGTGCTGCGCCTGCGCGACGGACGCATCGTCGAGGATGAGCTCAACGAGTCGCCCGTCGCGGCCGCCGAGCTCGATTGGTAGGCGGCGCCATGACGCCTCTCGCAAAACGTCTCCCGCGCGAGCTGCGCCGCAATATCGGCAAGTACCTGGGCATCTTTTTGCTTATGTGCGGAAGCATCGCTCTCACCTCGGGCTTTTTGCTCGCGGCACATTCCATCGGCTGCCTCATCGACGATATGCGCGACGAGTACACGATTGAGGACGGCCGCGTGACCACCTCCTTCGAGGCTACCGACGATCAACTCAGGGCCACCGAGGATGCCGCCAGTGACGTCGGCGGCGTCACGCTCTACAAGAATTTCTCCATCGACGCCATCATCAAAAAGGCGTCCGGCGACGACGGCACCAAGCGCACGCTGCGCACCTATGCGCACCGTGCTAAGGTGGACATTGCGTCCTACTGTGAGGGCAAGGAACCCAAGGCGGACGACGAGGTGGCCATCGACCGTGTCTTTGCCACCAATAACAACCTGTCCGTGGGCGATAAAGTCGAGCTCGAGGGCCGCACCTACATCATCTGCGGCATCATGACTCAGCCCGATAGCCAGGCGCTCTTCCTCAACAATTCGGACTTTACGGTGAACACCATCACGTACGGCGTGGCCGAGGTCGCCGATGGCGGCTTTGCCGCGCTCGAAGATGCCGGCGGCGCACCCGCCTACACCTACACCTACTCCTTCACCTTTACCGATCGCGACCTCCCCACCGCGGACCGCATCGACGCTGAGCAAGATATGGTCGAGGCGCTGACCGACGCCGATGCGCGCGTGGACGATCTGATCGACTCCGATTCCAATCAGGGCATTGGCTATGCGCGCGATGACGTGGACGGCGACTCTATGATGTGGATGACGCTGCTCGACATCATCATCGTGATCATGGCGTTCGTCTTTGTGGTCCTTACCGACGCCACCATCGAGGAGGAGAGCGCCATCATCGGCACGCTGCTCGCCAGTGGCTATCGTCGACGCGAGATCGTGCTGCACTACCTTGCGCTTCCCGCTATCGTGGGCGTGGTCGCGGCGCTTTTGGGCACTGCGCTCGGCGTTGCGTTCTTTACCGAGCCCATGCGCAGCCTCTATTACGGTTCGTATAGCCTGCCGCCCTTCCAGGTGTACTGGAGCTGGGAGATCTTTGTGAAGTGCGCCGTGGTTCCCGCCGCCGCGCTCATCCTCATCACGCTGGTGGGCCTGCTTCGCAAGATGGGCAAGACGCCGTTGCAGTTCCTTCGTCACGAGGCGAGCGGCAAATCGGGCACCAAGCGCGGCTTGCAGCTGCCGGAGCGCATGGGTTTTGTTTCCCGCTTCCGCCTGCGTATCTTCCTGCGCAACCTGGGCAACTTCGCCACGCTCTTCGTGGGCATTGCGTTTGCCTCGCTGCTGCTGCTCTTTGGCCTGGCGATTCTGCCCACGATGACGCACTACGCGGACAACCTCGAGACGAGCCTGGTCGCCGAGCACCAGTACACGCTCAAGGCGCCGGTGGAGCTCGAGGGTACCGCCGAGGAGCGCGAGCAGTGGTCGGCAATCGAGCGCTTGCAGTCGGTTGACGGCGCGCTGCTTTCCGCCGCCCAGGATGCCGATGACGAGCTTGACAACGCGGCCGATGCGGCGCAGACGGCAGCTGATGCCGCGACCACATCTCCGTCTGCCGAGAGCCTGGCCGCGGCGCAGGACGCGCTCGCCAAGGTCCAGGACAAGAAGGATGCGCTTTATGCGCGCCTTGACGATCTTGCCGATGCCCTCGGCTGCAACCGCGATGAGGCTATCGACCTGATTGACAAGGCCTCTAAGATCGACGCTGACAACGACGATATCCACCCGGTCAATACGACCGATAACGATGCGGGTGCAATCGCGCAGGCCGAGAAATACGCCGTCTACCAGCTGCAGTACGACCGCGGTGATGGTAATGGGCAGGAGACGATTTCCGTCTACGGCATTTCATCCGATTCGCGCTACTGGAAAGGACTGGACGTCGGCGGCGGCTGTGTCGTCTTTGGCGGCGGCCTGCTCGACAAGTTTGGCTGGAGCGAGGGCCAGAAGGTCACGCTCGACGACAAGTACGAGGGCGAGCATTATTCTCTTGAGTGCGCGGGCAAGGACTGTGCCTGGGGCTCCAAGTCGGACATGAATATCTATATGAGTATCGACGACTTTAACGAGCTGTTCGACAACGACGCCGCCTACTTTAACGGCTATGTGAGCGACGAGAAGCTCGACCTCGACGCGCGCTACTTTGCCGGCGACACCACGCCCGACGACATGCGCGCCGTGGGCGACCAGTTCATCGGCATGATGAGCAAAATGATCGGCATGATGGTTGGCCTCGCGGTGTTTATCTTCCTGCTGTTTATGTATCTACTGACCAAGGCTGTGATCGACCACAGCGCCCGTTCGATTAGCTATATGAAAGTCTTTGGCTATCGCGATAGCGAGATCTCGCATCTGTACATCCGCTCGATCACGCTGTGCGTGGCGGCGTCGCTTGTGCTGAGCCTGCCGGTCATTATTGGCTCGCTCACGGCCATCTTCCGCTCGATGCTGCTCGCCTACAACGGCAATATCGAGATTTACGTGCCCTGGTGGTCCATGGCCGCATGCGTCGGCATTGGCTTTGCGACCTACCTGGTCGTGGCGCTGCTACACACGCGCTCCATCAAACGTGTGGGCCTGGCCGAAGCTCTCAAGGTGCAGGAGTAGTCATCGGGGACAGTCTTAAACGACTAGTCATCGGGGACAGTCTTTGCTGACTTGCCGGCTCGCCGGCCGGCTGGAAAGGACTGTCCCTAGCTGCCGGCACTTGGGGACTGTCCCCAACTGCCGGGTGGCGAAAGAGTGTCCCTTGCGACTACTCATTTAAGAACATCCCCAATGACTAGGTGCCGTACTTGACTTTAACTCTGCTTTAACTGGTACCATCCTCTATGTCTGTAACGCCATATAGACCGAGGGGATAGATCTATGACCGCAACTGCACCCGCAGCACCCGCTAAGGTGTACTTCACCAACCTGCGCACGCATGCTCGCGAGAGCCAGCTCGACAAGCTCAAGCGCCTCATCCGTCACGCCGGTATCGAGCAGATCGACTTTGAGAACAAGTTCGTCGCCATCAAGATTCACTTTGGCGAGCTGGGCAACCTGAGCTTTTTGCGCCCCAACTACGCCCGCGCCGTCGCGGACGTCGTGAAGGAGCTGGGCGGCAAGCCCTTCCTCACCGACTGCAATACGCTCTATGTCGGTAGCCGCAAAAACGCGCTCGAGCACATTGACACCGCCTACCAGAACGGCTTTACCCCGTATGCCACGGGCTGCCAGGTCATCATCGCCGATGGCCTCAAGGGCACCGACGAGGCGCTCGTCCCGGTCGAGGGCGGCGAGTACGTGCACGAGGCCAAGATCGGTCAGGCGCTCATGGATGCCGATATCGTGATCAGCCTCACCCACTTTAAGGGTCATGAGCAGGCCGGTTTTGGCGGCGCCATGAAGAACCTGGGCATGGGAGGCGGCAGCCGTGCCGGCAAGATGGAGCAGCATGCCGCCGGCAAGCCGAGCGTCGATACCACCAACTGCGTAGGTTGCCGTGCCTGCGAGAAGATTTGCGCGCACGGTGCCATCACGTTTGACGGTACGCGTGAGCGCGAGCTTGCCAACGGCAGCACCCGCACGGTTCACGTGGCTGCCATCGACCACGATCGCTGCGTGGGCTGCGGACGCTGCATTGCGGCGTGCAACCAGGACTGCATCAAGCCCGACTATGATGCCGCGGCCGACGTACTCAACTACAAGATTGCTGAGTACACGAAGGCCATTGTTCAGGACCGCCCGAGCTTCCATATTTCGCTCGCCATGGATATCAGCCCCAACTGCGATTGCCATCCCGAAAACGACACGCCCATCGTCAACGACATCGGCATGTTCGCGAGCTTCGACCCGGTCGCCATCGACCAGGCCTGCGCCGACGCCGTCCTGGCGTCCGAGCCGCTGCCTAACACCGAGCTTACCGACAGCGCGGCCAAGATGGAGCATAATCACGAGCATCTGGAGGGCGAGCAGGCCAAGGATCCCTTCTGCATCACGCATCCCGACACCGACTGGCGCGCGTGCATCGCGCATGCCGAGAAGATCGGCCTGGGCACGAGCAAGTACGAGCTCATCGAGGTCAAGTAGCACCTAACTATTGGACATATCAAGCGCTTTTGTAGCGCAAAGTTAGTAAAAGCCGCCCGCGAGCACAGTGCCCACGGGCGGCTTTTCAGAAGTGCGGTGAAAAATCGAATACCGCCGACCACAAACCGCATTTTGGCATTAAAACCCCTGGTAAATTCTTGGTAAATCAGCGGTCTGCTCGGAGTTCCCGGCATTTTCCCCGCACTTCCGAAAATGAGGGGCCAGCTAAATCCACAAACGCTGATAGTTGCCTAAAAATTCTTGTCGAGGAAGTCGTCGACCGTATTCCAGTAGAGCTCGGGGTCGACTTGCGCGCTCTTGGCATGGGTGGCGCCGTGGATAGTGAGCTTTTGCTTGACCTTGCTGGCGCACGCCTCGTAGTTTTGGTCGAGCATGCTGTACGGTACAAAGGTGTCTTGGTCACCGTGGATAAAAAGCATGGGAACCGTCGCGCGCTTGAGCTGTTCCACGCTGCTCGCCTTATGAAAGTCGTAGCCCGCGCGCACGTTGCATACCAGGTTGGCCACATCGAGCAAGGGAAAACTGGGCAGGCCAAATACATCCTTGAGCTGCAGAGAAAACTCGTCCCAAACACTCGTATAACCACAGTCCTCGATAATGCATTTCACGTTTGCGGGCAGAGATTCCCCCGCGACGTCCATGGCGGTTGCCGCACCCATCGACTCGCCAAAGACCAGGATGCGCGCCTCGGGGTCAGCCTGAACGATCCGCCCAATCCATGCAACGACATCGAGCCGCTCGGGCCAGCCCATGCCGATATAGTCGCCGCCGGAGCGCTCGTGGGCGCGGGCGGCGGGTGCGAGTACGTTCATGCCGCGGTCGTGGAATCGTTTGACGTATCGGGCCATGCCGATGGGCTCATCGGTGTATCCGTGTAGGCAGATAGCGTAATTGTGCGTGCTTTCTGGGGCGGCAAAATACCAAGCGGCAAGTTCGGTTCCGTCATCTGCGGTGAGGCTGCTGCTCTCGCGGTTCTCTTTAAACCATGCCCGCGCCTCGGTTCCCTCGGCATCCGGCTGCTCACTTTCTTTGTCGTCCTTGCCGTCCTGCATCATCTTCATGGTGTATGGCGCGCGGGGATTCAGCGCGAAGTCAAACAGAAAGTTGCCGGCAAATCCGAGCAGCGCAATGACAACCACCAGTGCAACGATGCCGGCTATCTTGAGCTTTCGATGGGAATGTGCGTTTTGAGCCATGCGGTATTCTCCTATAAGAGGTTAATGCATCAACATTTAATGCAAGCGCATTATGGACGTTCGCCGTTGATGCGTCAACAGGCAAAGAATGGGTAAACAAAGGGTCACGTATGGTGCAAATTTCGCACGCACCCAGACGCTTTGATATAGTGTTGAGAACTCTTTACGTTGGAGGATGTAACCGGCATGTCCGATTCGAGCGACAGTTCCAAGCCGCGACCCAAGGCCGCGGCCGTTCCGCACTACACGGTGGGCGAGGAGATCATGAACTCCGTCACCCATGGTGTCGGCTGCTTGCTGGGTATCGCGGGTCTGGTGCTCCTGATCGTATTCGCTGCACTGCGCGGCGGTGGCCCGGCCCACATGGCCGCGGCAATCGTCTACGGCGCCAGTATTATTCTCGAATACCTAGCCTCCACGCTCTACCATGCGATTCAGCCCGCGCGCGCCAAGCGCGTGTTTCGCATCATCGACCACAGCTGCATCTACCTGCTTATAGCCGGCAGCTATACGCCGTTTTGCCTCATCACGCTCGCAAACGACGGCGGCGCCGTGCTGTTCTTTGCCGTATGGGCCATCGCCATTATCGGCATCGCCCTCGAGTGCTTTATGCGCGAGCGTCAACCGCACTGGGTAAGCGGCCTGGTCTATCTGCTGATGGGCTGGCTCGTCGTCTTTAAGCTGCCCGAGCTCGTGTCGCTGCTCAACCCCGTGGCACTTGCCCTGCTCGCCGTCGGCGGTGTGTGCTATACCGTGGGCGTGCCGTTCTATATCGCCAAAAACGTGCGCTATCTGCACAGTGTTTTCCACTTGTGGGTGCTCGCCGGCAGCATCTTCCAGTTCATGGCGGTGATCCTCTTCGTAATCTAGCGACCGCGCCCATGCCCTTGCTCCCACGGGCGACCGGCGCAATTGCCCTATCCGTCACCTACGCTTACTACCTAACGTCCCGAATCTTGGAGGTTCGAGAAACTCCCGATGGACATAACCATCTCCCTTATCACTACCCTCGTTTTGACCCTCATCAACGGCTACTTCTCTATGTCCGAGATGGCGCTCACCACGGCCAAGCGCGCCGTGCTGGAGCATGAGGCCGAGGAAGGCGACAAGCGCGCCGAGCGTGCCATTAAGCTGGCTGCCGACTCCGACCAGCTGCTCGCCACCATCCAGGTCGCCATCACGCTCGTGGGCTTCGCCTCGTCCGCCGTTGCCTCGACGAGCCTGTCCGACCCGCTCGCCACGTGGCTCATGAGCTTTGGCATCGCGCCGCTCTCCGCCATCGCGCGCGGCCTGGCGCCGGTCATCATCACCGTCGCGGTCGCCTTCGTGTCCATCGTGATCGGCGAGCTCGTCCCCAAGCGCATCGGCCTGGCCAATGCCGAGGGCGTGTCCAAGCAGGTCGTGGGACCGTTGTCGTTTTTCCAAAAGATCGCCCGTCCGCTCGTGTGGCTGACTGGCGCTTGCTCCGATGGCCTGGCCCGCATTCTGCGCATCAAGAGTGCCGACGACCGTCAGAACGTCTCGGAAGAAGAGATCAAGTACATGGTCTCGGAGCAGGACGACCTGCTCGACGAGGAAAAGCGTATGATCCACGAGATCTTCGACCTGGGCGACACCGTTGCCCGCGAGGTCATGGTGCCGCGTGTGGACACCACCATGTGCGAGGACGACGAGACGGTCGCCGACGTGCTGTCCACCATGCGCCAGACCGGCTTTAGCCGCATCCCCGTCTATCACGAGGATCCCGACAACGTCGCCGGCATCGCGCACATCAAGGACCTGATCCAGCCTTCGCTCGACGGCAAGGGCGACCAACCCATCGCCGACTTTTTGCGCGACGCCACCTTTGTGCCCGACACCAAGGACATCCTGCCGTTGCTGTCCGAGATGCAGACCTCGCACGACCAGATCGTAGTGGTCGTGGACGAGTACGGTGGCACGGCCGGCATCATCACCATCGAGGACATCGTCGAGGAGATCGTGGGCGAGATCGAGGACGAGTTCGACCCCGACAACAAGTACCTCACGCGCCTTTCGCGCCGCGAGTGGCTCGTCGATGGGCGTTTTTCGTGCGATGACGCGATTGAGCTTGGTTGGCCGCTCGAGGAAAGCGATGATTATGAGACCATCGCCGGCTGGATTTTGGAGCTTTGCGACTCGGTACCCGACATCGGAGAGGTGTTTGAGGTCGCGGGGTACAAGTTTAAGGTGCAGTCGATGCGTGGCCAGCGCATCTCGCTCATTCGCGTGATCGCTCCGGCCGAAACCGATAAGAAGGATTCCGAGCCCTCGGCAGATAAGCCGACGGTGTCGGGTGCGGGCTCTGCGGACCCGCACGACGGCGACGAGTAGGGCAAGGAAGAGTAGGGGAGAGTTATGGCAGGCCTGTTCAACATCCTTAAGGTCACCGTCAGCGAGGACAAGATCTGCGCGCATGTGCTGGTGAACCCCGGCATGCCGCTCATGACCTCGGAGGACATCGAAGCCACGGCGCGCGTGTACTACCTGGTGCCCGCGATTGCCAAGCATCTGTGCCTGGGCGATTCCGGTCGCGAGTTCCAGGACTGCATGGGCCAGACCGAGCTTTGCCATCTGCTGGAGCACGTGACGGTCGAGCTCATGAACGAGACCGGGCTTGCCGGCAGCATTTCGTGCGGCCGCACTCGTGCGAGCGAGCACGATGAGCGTGTCTTTGAGGTTGAGCTTTCGTGTCCCGACGACGCGCTGGCCATCGGCGCGCTGTCTTCGGCGACCTTTATGATGGATTGGGCCTATCTGCATGCCGACCAGCCCGCTCCCGATGTGGACGGTACGGTCGCGGGCCTGCGCAACCTGGTGCTGGGCATGCGTGCCGAGGCCGAGGGCAAGGATCCGCACGAGGCCGTCGCCGCCGCGAACGCCGAGGACGAGGCCGGGGACACGACCGAGGGCGATGTGCCTGTCGAGGCTGCCGTCGATCCTGTCGACGAGGCGCCTGCTGAGGCGGCTTCCGAGCCCGAGCCCGCGGAGCCCCAGGGCGTCCCGAGCTTTGACGACGAACCGCAGGAGGCAATCGATACCGAGGGAGCGACCGCCGAAAGCCACGAGGCCCCTGCTGCCGTCTACGGTGGCGCGGCGACGGCTCCGGTTGCCCCCGTGCACGAGGGAGCGCTGCCGCTCGTTGACGGCGCCGGCGAAGACCCGGCCGCCACGGTGGCCATGCCGGCCGTGCCGCAGGAGTAGGCTCACTCGCTTATCACCATCATGTACCTGCGCCTTTACCGTACGCAGATGAGCAAGACGGCAAGCGCTGTGCTGCGGGTATAATGGACAGCATTCAAACGGTGGGCGCCGAGGTGCCCGCAGGAGAGGAATGAACATGGGTAAGACTTTCAACTTTATCTCGGGTGCGCTCTTCGGTGCTGCCGCCGGCGCCATCATCGGCGTCGCCCTGGCTCCGCGCTCGGGCGCCGAGACCCGCGCCATGGCTGCCGATATCGCCAACGACGCCTGGGATAACATGCGCGACACCTACGAGCACGGTGCCGAGGAGGCCCGCGCCGCGGTCAACGATTTTGGCCCGATGGTCGACGCCAAGACCGATGACCTGCGTGCCAAGGTTGACCTTGCCCGCGAGCGCATGGACCAGCTGCGCGAGCAGCTCAACGACGCCATCTCGGGCGGCAACGTGACGCCCGCCGCCGATGTCGTGGTCGAAAACGCCGTCGAGGCCGACACCGAGGCCGCGGAGCCTTCGACCGAGGCATAATGCGCGCCGGGGATTTTGTCGGCGCCAAGATCTATCGCAAACCTACCGAGGACAAGCGCACCAAAAAAGACGGCACGCCGCGCAGCCCTAAAAAGCTCGGCAAGATTCACTTTCCGGTCTTTACCCCGGGCGGTACGCGCGTGGTGGGCTTTATGGTTCGCCAGTCCGATATCGCGGGTATGATCGAGCGCCCCGACCGATTTGTGGCGCTCGATGCCATTGGCGTCTACGAGGGCGCCATCGCGGTTGATGACGTCAAGGGCACCTACGATACCGCTGCGGCCAAGCGCCTCGACATCAACCTGGACGATTGCATTATCTGGGTTGGCATGGACGTGCGCACGGAGTCGGGCGATGTCGTCGGCTATTGCTCGGATGTGGAGTTCAAGCCGCGTTCGGGCGTCGTGCAGACGTTCTACGTGACCGCCGGCACTGCCTCGAGTGTGCTGGTGGGCGACACGCAGATGCCACCGACGATGCTGCGCGGCTATGCGGACGGCGCGATGATCGTTTCGGACGAGGTCAAGTCGCTCGGGTATTCGGGCGGCGCCGCCGCAAAGGCTGCCGAGGCAAGCGTCGCGGTGGGCGATAAGGTCAAGAAGGGCGCCAAGGTGCTCGATGACAAGGGTTCGGTCGCCGTGGACAAGGGCAGCCGCGCGCTGGGCAAGCAGCTCGGCAAGACGCGTGGTATGTTCAAGGCCTTTAAGGACGAATATCAAAAGGCGAGCGGGGGCTCGTCGAAAGCTAGCAAATAGCGACGTACCAAATGACGGGAGACAAGCCGGAGACCTGTTGCTCCGGCTTGCTGCGTTTATGGGGGAGGGCACATGCGTCAAAACGGATCTAACTTAAACAGGCGCTCGGGTGCGCGTCCGACGGCGCGCCGCGACCTGGGGCAGCTGCCCAGCGGTCAGCGCAAGCGTCACCGTAAGCGTCACCGTAAGCCCGGCGCGATGTATCTCAACCATAGCCGCGGCTTTAGCGACCGCAGCGCTCGCATCGGCAACAGCCGCACGCCCCGTCGTTCGTCTCGCCTGCCCTATGCGCTTATTGCCGTGGGTTGTGCGCTCGTGTTGTTTATCGCTGCCGTCGTGGGCTACGTCAACCGCAGCGTGGATGTCGTCCTCAATGGCCAGGAGACTGCGGTGCGCGTCGGCTCTACGCTGCAAAATCTCATCGACGACCAGGAGCTGGCCGATACCTACGATGCCGGGGACCTGCTGGCTGTTGACGACAGCGTGCTGACCCGCCATGGCGGCGAAAAGCTGTCGGTAAAGGTGGACGGCAAGCGCATAAAACAGGGCAAGTGGAAAAGCCGCGAGCTTACGGGCGGCGAGAAGGTGACGGTCAAGGACGGCCGCGACACGTATGAGAAGCACGAGGTCCAGGCGACGGTTATCGAGCCCAAGCTCAAGGTCGAGGGCACGGGTGCCATCGAATACGTTAAGACGTGGGGTATCCAGGGTCGCTCTGAGGTGTGGATCGGCGAGCAATCTGGCAAGACGCAGGACCGTGGCGAGGTCGTGCCCGCCACCGATTGCGTGGTCGAGTGCGCGAGCGTGGCGCCCAAGGGCAACGAAAAGTACGTGGCGCTGACGTTTGATGAGGGCCCGAGCGGCGCGACCAAGCAGATCTTGCAGGTGCTCAAGGAAAAGGGCGTCACCGCGACGTTCTTCCTGTCGGGCGATGCGGCCGAGGCCTCGCCCGCCACGGCCAAGGCGATTGTCGATGCCGGCTGCGAGGTCGGCTCCAACAGTTACCGTGACGAATCGCTCAAGGGCCAGGACCGCGATGCGGTGCGCGAGCAGGTTTCGAAGGGCACCGAGGCGATCAAGTCCGCGACCGGAACGTCGACGATGCTTCTGCGTGCTCCCTACGCAGCCTTTGACGAGCAAAACTGGATTGATGCGATGGACCTGGTGTCTGCCGTGGTCTCGTGGAATATCGATTCGGGCGACTGGCTGCTCAACGGTGCCGACGAGCAAGTCTCGACGGTGCTCGATTCGGTGACGCCAGGCAACATTGTGCTGCTGACCGATAACGATAAGTGCGCCGAGCAGACGCTCGAGGCGTTGCCGCAGATTATCGATGGGCTTATTGCCGACGGCTACAAAATCGTGACGTTGAGCGATCTGGTTAAGACGGACGCATCGCTGAGCAAAAAGCTCACCTCGCTGACGAAGGTCGCCATGCCCAAAAACGCCGTGTTCCCCCAGCTCGTCGAAGATGACGACACCACAGACTAGTCATTTAAGAACGTTCCCAATGACTATGTCACGGATGCGTCAGCGTTTGGTATGCCTGTGATGTTTGGAGCATAAATATGGCGCCACAGCGCGATGCTGATGCTATAGTTACTGCGGATAACAAGGGTCAAGAGAAAGGTTGCAGGTGAAATCCAAACCTCGACCATACAGTCGATGACCCCTTGCAGGTGCTTCTTGCGCATGCACGGGGTGTGAGCGCCGAGCGGCGTGCCGCCCGCGCATGCGTATACATATCTAAAAGTCCACGGATGGCGTGCCGGTATGGCCGCAGTCCGAAGGAATAATGATGGGGAGCACCAGTGAATTATCTGAGTGAGATGCTCAAACTGCCGGTCTTGGACGTCGATGGCGAAAAGCTCGGCGTTGTGAACGATTTTGGCATTGCTACCGGCGAAGTTTTTCCGCACGTGACATCGCTCGCGTTCCGCGGACCCGGTAAGACGCCGTTTATGATCAGCTGGCGCAAATGGGTCGACCGTATCGACGAGACTGGTGTGCACCTTAAGTCGCCGGCCACCGAAATCCGTTTTTCGTACCTGCAGCCGACCGAACTCTTGCTCGCGCGCGACGTGCTCAACAAACAGATTGTCGACACGCAGGGCATGAAGGTCGTGCGCGTAAACGACATCAAGTTTTCCATGTCGGGCGAAAATCAGCTGCGCCTGCTGGGTGCCGAAGTTGGCGCCCGCGGTCTGCTGCGCGCGATCAGCCCCACACTCGAGCATGTCGTCGAGGGCTTTATGAAGCACCTGGGCAAACCGCTCGGCGAGGATATCATCGCCTGGTCCTACATGGACCTGCTCGATCGTTCGACTAAAAACATCCAGCTTTCGGTGTCGCACAAGACGCTTGGAGAGCTGCACCCTGCCGACATTGCCGACATTATCGAACAGCTCGACCCGCGCCTGCGTGCGCAGGTGTTCGCGCAACTCGATACCGCCCAGGCCGCCGAGGCCATCTCGGAGTTCGATGACGACGAGCTTATGACCGAGATGCTCGAGGGCCTGTCCGACACGGACGCATCGTCGATGCTGGCCATGATGGACCCGGACGACGCCGCCGACCTGATCGACGAGCTCGATTACGAGAAGGCCGAGAAGCTTTTGCGCCTGATGGGCGTTCAGGAGGAGAAGGCGATTCGTAACCTGCTGGGCTATGAGGACAACACCGCCGGCCGTATCATGACCTCGGAGTTTGTCTCCCTGCCCGCTACGGCGACGGTCGGTGACGCCATCGAGGCGATTCGCAAGCTCGACGAGGACTTCGAGAGCGTCTACTACGTCTATACCGAGGACCCGAGCGGCATGCTCACCGGCGTGCTTTCGCTGCGCACGCTCATCGTGGCCGACCGCGACGCCACGCTGGGCCAGCTGGCCTATCGCGACCTGGTTTATGTATCGCCCGACGATGACCAGGAAGACGTAACGGACGAGATGACCAAGTACGACTTGGTCGCCATCCCCGTTTGCGACGAGAATCGTCACATCTTGGGTATCGTGACCTTTGACGACGCCATGGATGTTATCGCCGAGGAGCACCAGGAGGACCTGCAGATCGCAGGCGTTGGCTCGGGCGATAGCGCGTCCGACGATTCGACGAATGTGCTCAGCTGGTTTGTGCATCGCCAGTACTGGGTTGTCGTGTGGGGCATTGCCTCGTGCATCATGGCAACGGTGCTTGGGACGGCGCTGGGCTCGGCGCATCTGGTGGTGTTCCCCATGTGCGCCATGCCGCTCGTGCTGCTGGCTGCCTCGCGTATGGTGTCGTTTGTCAAGAACTACTTCTTGGAATACGACGGCCATGACGATGAGCCCAAGCCGTATCTGGGATTTTTCTTCCAGAGCACGGGCATGGGCCTGATTCTGTCGCTCGTGACCTACCTATGCGCCCAGCTGGTGCGCACCGCCGCATTCCTCGACGCGCCCATGTTTGAAGAGCAGCTCTTTACCGGCTGCTTTAACATCGCGGCCATCGTCTGCCTGATCGGCAACATGAGCGCCGTGATTTACCTGATGGTGTTGTTCTGGCGTGACGAGCACGACCTCAATACATCGGGCACCGCCATGAACGTCATTGCCGTCATGATCTCGTGTGTGGCGTACTGCATCGCCGCGGTGCTGCTCACCATGTCAGTCATGGGTTAGGTGGTCGCGTGCAAAACACGAAGCAAAAGGCGAGCACCAAGCAAAAGCTGACCATCGCGGCCATCTTTGGCGCCATGGGCCCTGGCCTTCTGGCGGCGCTTTCGGGCAATGACGCCGGCGGCATCGCCACGTATTCCAGCGCCGGTGCCAGCTATGGCTACAAGATGCTGTGGATGCTTCCCGTCATGACCGTGCTGCTTATCGTGACGCAGGAGACTGCGGCGCGTTGTGGCTGCGTCACAGGCAAGGGCTTGGCCTCGCTCATCCGCGAGCGCTTTGGCGTGCGCAGGAGCGTGCTGGCCATGGCGGCGCTGCTGATCGCTAATACGGCCGTGACCATTTCGGAGTTTGCGGGTATCGCGAGCGGTCTTGCCCTCTTTGGTGTGCCGGCGAGCATCTCGGTGCCGCTGGTGGCGCTGCTGGTTTGGATGCTTACCATGTCGGGCAGCTTCCAGCGCATCGAGAAGATTCTGCTGCTGGTGAGCTGCGTGTTTGTGACCTACATTGTCGCTGCATTTATGGCTGGTCCCAGCTGGGGCGAGGTGGCGGTCGACCTGGTTGTGCCCAACATCCAAAATGACCCCAGCTACGTGTCGCTTGTGGTCGCAACGATTGGTACCACCATCGCGCCGTGGATGATCTTCTTGGCGCAGAACAACGTGGTCGATAAGAATGCGGGCGAGGACGATATCGTGCTGCAGCGCATCGACACCGTGAGCGGCTCGATTGCCGCCGATGTCATCGCCGGCTTTATTATCATCACGACCGGTACGGTGTTGTTCCCTGCAGGCATTCAGATTAGCGACGCTGCCGATGCCGCCCGCGCATTGGAGCCTATCGCGGGCCAGTGGTCCACGGTGCTGTTTGCCTCGGGCCTGGTCGCGGCGAGCTTCTTGGCCGCCTGTGTGCTGCCAGGCGTTACGTCCAGCGCCATCTGCGAGGCATTTGGCTGGGAGCGCGGTGCCGATCGCAGCTGGGACGAGGCCCCGGTCTATCGCGGCATCATTACGGCCATCATCGGCATCTCTGCCGTGCTGGTGCTCATGCCCGGCGTCGACCTGTTCCAGATTATGATGACCTCGCAGGTCATCAACGGCGTGCTGTTGCCCGTGGTTTTGGTGTTCCAAGTGGTTATCGCCGCCGATCGTCACATTATGGGTGCCAACCGCAACGGACGCGTGTGGAACGTGCTCACGTGGGCGACTATCGGTGTGATTACGGTGCTGACGGTCGTCATGTTTGTTCTGCAGGCGATGGGCTACAGCGCGTAGCGTCTCTTTTGGGTTTCGAGCGGGCCGTGGCCATGGGCTGCGGCCTGTTTTTTGCCTGTTGTAGGGGGTCGGTTATATATGTGTGGGCAAAAAATGCCAAATATGAGTACTGTTGTTAATCCAGTGGCAATTAAGACAAAGAAGATAATGAACATAACTAAAGTATCTGCTCATTAATATCGATACAGCCAGGTTTTAAACCGATCATTCTGTTCGGTCCAAAGGGGTATGGCGACCGAAAGAACGCCATTTTGGGCAATTTTGCCTGTTACTAAAATGGTATCAGTACTCATATTTGGCATTTTTTGCCCACGGCCCCTTTGGGGCCGGCTCGAAAAGAGCAACCTTGGGGTGTTTGCTGCGGGTGCGGGGCTTGCAGACGACACTCGGGGTGGCGAGGAACTCAGAATTCGGCCGCGGAAGGGCATTCATCGACCGCGTCAGGAGTGTCCCTAAGTGCCGGCACATATGGAACGTCCCTAACTGCCGGAGGGGGCGTCGGTTGTGGCCGACGCCCCCTCCGGGTGCAAGCGGATTTGACAGTGTGTTACTTGTCGGTGCCTAGCTTGTGCGGTTTGTAGGCGAGCGCGTTGACGAGTGCGTCGGCGGCGGACTTGACGGCCGTCGGCTGCGGATCGTTAACGTGGTCCTCGGGATGCACGGGCAGGTCCTTCTTGACGGCATCGTGGATGAGCTTAAGGTACTCGGCCACGCCCGCGTTCGAAAGGTGCGTGCCGTCGCCGTCGAACAGATCGTTGCGGTTGGCACTATATCCGTACCAGTCGATAACGCGCACGTTTTTATAGCGCGTGGCGGCGTTGGCGATGGCCTGATTGGTGGCGCCGACCCATGGCTGCGGGCTGCGCGTGTTTACAAATACGACGGTGCGCTGATTGCCGGCATCGGCCATGATGGCGTCAATCTGGGCATCGGTCACCAGGCCGTTGGTGCCCAGCGCAAAGACTACGATCTTGCCGGCGAGGTTCTGCTGGATATAACCCTCAAATGTTGTGCGGCCCGCATCGAACTGGCGGCCCTTTTCGGCATCGATGTGACTGTGGGGGAACACGCCGTCAAAGGAATCGACGGCGCGCAGCGACACGGAGTCGCCGATCATCAGCAGGTCGTAGGATCCGTCGGGGAAGCCGTCGTTGTCCTTGTCGGTGTCATCGGCCGCCTGCTGGTCCTGGGGTTTTGCATTTTTGGCTTCCTTGTTTAGGATTTCGGCGCCCTCGCCGCTCAGCGCGGATGTGTCGGGCACAAAGACCAGACCACCCAGCGCCACGACAAGCACGACGCCGCAAACGGCGCACACGGGAATATGCGCGCGCACCCAGTTTGCGGGCGTGGTGGTGCCTTCGCGGAGCTCGGAAACGGTGCGTCCAAAGGCGCCCTTCCTAAACGGCGTCTCGATAAAGCGATAGGAGCACTCGGCTACGGCGACCACCACGAGTACCTGCAAGATGTACTGCCACCAGGGCGTATCGCTGATGTTGGCGACCGGGTTCATGAGCAGCAGCAGTGGATAGTGCCACAGGTAGATGCTGTACGAGCGCTTGCCAACCCACACGAGCGGCTCGGCGGACAGCGCGCGGGCAACCATTCCCTGGGGCTGCACGCAGGCTGCGATGACCATGAGCGTGAGGATGGAGCATAACAGCGTGCCGCCGCGATACTGGAACGCGGTGTAGCCGTTGGTGAGTGCGACCATGGCGGCAAGGCCAACCAGACCCACGACGCCCAAGACATCGATGGATGCGGGCGAGGACCAAAAGCGCACGAGGGCGCTCGGCTGTGCCAGGGCGGTATCGGCTGATTCGTCGGCCTTCTTGTCAGGCTTGTCCTCGGCTTTCTTGCCGTGCTTGGCGGCGCCAGCCAGGCGATTGAGCCCCAAACGATGAGCGAGACGCACCGGCGCCAGGTCGCGATCGGGGATAAAGGCCATCCAGGCACCCAGTAGCAGCGAGAACACGCGGGTGTCGGTGCCGTAGTACACGCGGCTGGGGTCGGCGGCGGGATTGTAGAGCACCATCATGGCGAGGGCAGATACCGCGGCAAGGCCCAGAACCACGCGGCGCGTGTTGGGCTTGCTCACATGCATGGATACCATGGCAAACAGCAATGGCGGCCAAATCAGGTAGAACTGTTCCTCGATGGCGAGCGACCAAAAGTGCGTGAGCGGCGAGGGGTCGCCCAGAGCATTGAAGTACGAGACGTTTTGGGCAATCTGCCACCAGTTATTAAAAAACAGCAGCGACGGCAGGATGTCGGGGCGCATCTTGGTGAGCATCACATGGTTAAAGATGGTGCACAGCGCGCAGGTCACCACCACAACGGTTACCACGGCGGGGAACAGGCGACGGATGCGGCGAATCCAGAAGCTCTTGAGGTCGATGCGGCCGGTCTTTGACACTTCGTTGATGAGCAGGCGCGTGATCAGATAGCCCGAGAGCACAAAGAAAATCGTGACGCCAAGCAGGCCGCCCTGTGCCCATGTGAGGTTGAGGTGATAGAGCACTACCGCGACGACGGCGAGCGTGCGCAGGCCGTCGAGGGCGGGGATATATCGAGATTTGGGGCGCGTGGGCGCCTGTTCTTTTGCGGCGCTGTTGGTGTGGGCACCCTTGTTGGCGGGCGCACGATGAGAGCCTGCGGCGTGGCGCGGCTCGGTGGCTTGTCGGTTAGCGCGCGAACGTTCGTGCGGCGCTTGTTGATCGCTCGCGTGGCGTGAACTGCGCGAACTCGATCGCGGGAATTGTTCCATAAAACATCATCCAATGACGAGAATAATCAGCACGTCTTCATTGTAACCGCCTGCTCCTGTGAATGCTTGCTGCCGGCGCAAGCTCAAGCGCGCGTCCACATCAAAGTGAACTAAAGTTATAGAGGCGCGAGAGCGCACGATTGACGGCCAACGGCGGGTGCAGAGCCCGCGGACGAGGAGGTTTCCATGGCAGATTGCGGCATCATTGCGGTGTTCGGCAGCATGAACATGGACCTTTCGGTGGCGTGCGAGCGCATGCCGCGTGCGGGCGAGACCGTCGGCGGCAGCGGGTTTATCACCAACGCCGGCGGCAAGGGCGCCAACCAGGCCGTGGCTGCTGCGCGCATGGGCGCGCGCACGCATCTGATCGGCGCGGTCGGCTGCGACGCATTTGGCACGTCGCTCGTGGCGGGGCTCCAAGACACCGGCGTGGACTGTGGCCATATAGCGCGCCGCGATGACGTGGAGACGGGAACGGCGACCATAATTCGCTGCGAGGGCGACAACCGCATCGTGCTGTCGCCGGGCGCCAACCATGCGCTCGCGGGCGAGGACGTTGCCTGCGCGCTGAGACGTCTGGTGGCCGATGAGCTCGACGGCGACGCCAGCGATATTGCCCCGGCTGCCGGAAGCGTCTTTATCGCCCAGGGCGAATGTGACCTTGCGGCGACGGCCGAGGCGCTTGTTTGCGCTCACGAGCTGGGGTTCTATACGGTCTTTAATCCAGCGCCTGCCTGCGAGTTGCCTGCGGAGGCCTGGCCTGCGGTCGACCTGGTCTGTCCCAACGAGACTGAGTGCCAGGTGCTGACGGGCATCTTGCCCGCGGATGATGTGAGCTGTGTCGCGGCGCTCAATGCCCTGCTCGCCAAGGGTGCCGGAGCTGCGGTCATCACGTTGGGCGGCGCCGGGTCGGTTACGCTCGGCGATGACGGCGAGCCGCTGCGCATGCCGGCGCTTTCGAGCGCGGTGGTCGATACGACGGCCGCGGGCGATACGTTTATCGGTGCGCTTGCTGCGGCTCGTCTGGAGGGGCTGCCGCTCTTTGAGTGCATGGCGTCGGGCGCACGCGCCTCGGCGGTGGCGGTGTCGCGCTTGGGTGCGCAACAGTCGATTCCCACGCGCGCCGAAGTTGATCGCGTGTTTGATTTAGACGATTTAGTACAAGACGGAGAAGCGGAGTAGAACAATGGCAATCAAGAAGCTGATCCTTGATCTGGATATGGGTGTGGACGATGCGATGGCGCTGGCCTATGCCATCGCGAGCCCCGAGGTGGAGCTCGTGGGCATCACCACGTGCTTTGGCAACGTGCGCGTCGAGCAATCGGCGCACAACTGCCTGGCGGTGCTCGATCTGCTGGGTCGCCCCGAGGTTCCGGTGTACCTGGGTGCCGACCGTCCTCTGCAGGCGACTGAGCCCTATACGCCGCCGGCGTCCACCGCGCTCATTCACGGCAAGAACGGCATCGGCGGCGCGAGCGTGCCCGCGTCGCCCTACGAGCCGGTGGGAGCGACCTCGGCCGACGGCAACGCGGCGGTCGATTATCTGATCGATGCCGCGCGTACCTATGGTCCCGATCTGGTCTACGTAGCGACTGGCCCGCTCTCCAACCTGGCGCTCGCCCTGGAGCGCGATGCGGCGGCGATGATGTCCATCGGCCGCGTGGTCGTGATGGGCGGCGCCCTTACCGTGCCCGGCAACGTGAGCGCGGGCGCCGAGGCCAACATGGCGAGCGACCCTGAGGCAGCCGACGCGGTGCTGCGCTCGGGTCGTAAGCTCACCATGGTGGGTCTGGACGTGACGCATCGCGTGGTGCTCACACGCCGCGACATTGCCGGCTGGACGGGCTCGGGCACTATGGCTGGCTGCGCATTTGCGAGCATGGTCGAGCACTACATTGGCTCGTACGAGATGAACGCGCCCTACCTGGGCGGCTGCGCGTTGCACGATCCGCTGGCCGTTGCCGTGGCGATCGACCCCACGCTCGTAGGTGCGCTCGGCTGCAACCTGCGTGTTGATCTGCTGGGCGAGTACCGCGGTCGCACCATCTGCGATGAGCGCCGCCTGTCCGATCCGGACAAGAGCGCGCTTGTGGCACTGACCGTGGATGCTCCGCGCTTCCTGTCCGAGTTCAAGACGCGTATGGCCCGTGTCCTGGGCTAAGTTGTCTTTTTGGGACGGGGCTTTTTTGACTAGTATGATTAGTGCGACCATTCGAACCAGCTAAAAGAGCCCCGTTCCAATTTGACTATCGAGAGGATCTGCCATGGAGCGCATCGCCAGCTTTTCCGTTGATCATCTGCTGCTTGAGCCCGGCGTGTATGTGAGCCGCATCGACCGCGATCCGGCGACCGGTGCCGCCGTCACCACGTTTGACCTGCGCCTGACCACGCCCAACAAGGAGCCGGTCATGAACACGGCCGAGTGCCACACCATCGAGCACCTGGGCGCGACGTTCCTTCGCAATCATGCCGAGTGGTCGAGCCGCATTGTCTACTTTGGCCCCATGGGCTGCCGCACGGGCTTTTACCTCGTCGTTTTTGGTGAACTGACGAGTGAGGAGATTCTGCCACTCGTGCGTGAGCTGTTCGAGTTTGTCGCCGGCTTTGAGGGCGATGTCCCCGGTGCCGCTCCCGAGGAGTGCGGTAACTACCTGGACCAGAACCTTCCCATGGCGAACTGGCTCGCGCACCGTTACCTCAACCGCGACCTGGCCGATATCGACGAGAAGCACCTGCACTATCAGCAGGCATAAGGGTTTTATCGTCCAAAACGTGCGCATTGGGCGCCTTCGCTTATGCGGGGGCGCCTTTTTGTTGAGTGGTCGGGATGAGCGTTCAAAATCGCTCATGTTTGTTTTAGAATGTTCATACTGTCACATAAACGAACAGGAGTGAACATGCATATCTACTCTGTCAACGATCCCGAGTTCAAATCCTATGGCAACGTTTGGGATGACGTTCCGTCCGAGCTCACGTTGCCCGTGCTCGAGGCGCTCTCCGCCACGCCCATCCCCGAGGGCAGCAAGTACGTAGCAAGCGCGCCGGAGCTCGAGGGCGTCAAGGATGCCGATAAACTGGGCTTTCTCATGTTTGGCGGTCGTCTCTTCCAGCTTGGCTGGTGCAACGGCCACAACACGAAGCTCAACTGCTTGGAGTATCACCGCGCCAGCGAATTCAACCTGGGCGCCCGCGACTTTATCCTGCTTGTGGCGCATCGCTGGGAGATCGAGGACGGCAAACTCGACACCGCATGCGTCAAGGCGTTCCGCGTGCCGGCGGGCAAGGTTGTCGAGGTTTTCAACACCACGCTCCACTATACGCCCTGCATGGTCGACGACGGCGGCTTCCAGGTGATGGTGGCGCTGCCGGCGGGCACCAACGGCCCACGCCCCGAGGCTGCAGCCGACATGCCTGCCGCCGGTGACAGCTACTGCTACTGGAAGGCCGACAAGTGGGTTCTCTGCCATGCTGACAGCCCCAAGGCAGCCGAAGGCGGCTACGTAGGCCTCATCGGCAAAAATCTCGACATCGCCTGCGATTAGAATCTTCCGTCTCAATCTGTAACATCTATCGGGCTAAATCGTCTCTACCTGTTACAGATCAAGGCAAACCGCCCCAAACCACCACAAAGGTGCCTGTTCCTTTTGTGGTGGTTGCTTAGAGCTGGCTGCGCAGATAGTCAGCCATATATGGAACAGCGAAACGCACGTAACCGCGGCGCGCCTGCTCGATTACGCCGGCGTCGATGAGGCGCCGGCGATACTTTTGTGCGTAGTCGGGCGTGACTGACATGCGCTTCGCAACATCAGAAATGCGAGACACGGCGCTTTCGTCATCGGTCATTGCGGCGAGAAACGCAACATCTTGGTCCGATAGCGCGGCGAGCGTCGTTTCGCACACATCGTTTTCGAAATCGGCCTTTGACGCTTTGATTGCTCCGTCGACTTGCTCTGGCGTTACACGTTCTCCTGCCTGGCAACGATTGGCGATGTTGTAGCCGATGAGCTGCAGCATATAGGGCGAGCCCTGAGTTGCGCGAGCGGCGTCCAGCCGAAGATCGCTTGGGATATCAAGGTCGAGCTCTTCGAAAGCCCGCTGATAATAGGCATCGACATCTCCGACTGAAAGCGGTTCAAGCGTAACCTTGCGAGCACGGTTGAGAAATGTCAGCACACGGTCATTGAGTGTCGCGCAGACGGCTCCCGGGAGGCCCGCCATGACGAGCGCGACGTTGAGCCGTTCGCCGACCAGCTCTTGATAGGCGGTGACGAGCTGTCTGATCTCGGGTGAATTTGCTTGGAGCTCGTCGATGAGGATGAGGATGCCGTGTCCCTGCTCCGTCAGTTTGCGCGCGAGCTGTGTGAGCTTGAACTGAAAGCTCTTGGACTCCTGCACGTCTCGTGTGAACTCGAGGCCTGCCGAGAACCCAAAAACACTTAGACTGCCGCTCGTGAGTTTGGGAAGGCGGCGTTTGTTGACGTAAGGCTCGCCCGTTTCCTGGATCTTCTCAACAATGCGCTCGAGCATATCCTCGGAGGCTACGGTGGGCGTGGCGACAACAAAGCCGAGCTTGCGTGCGCGGTCGGCAAGTTCCCACAGAAGAACCGTCTTGCCGCTGCCTCGCTGGCCGAGCATGAGCATGGCTCGGTCTCGATTGCCAGGCTCCTGCTCAAGGCCGGAGATGAATGTCGAAATTACATTTCTGCGCCCGACTAGATAGGACGGGCGATTTCCAAATGAGGGGGAGAAGATGGTTTCAGTCATGAGTCTCCTTTCCTTTTTTTCCTATTTTTTCCTTTCTTTCCTATTCAGTCAAATATCCCGCCGGCGAAGGCGGCTGCGGGGGGTCTTATCGGCAAAAATCTCGACATCACCTGCGACTAGAATCTTCCGTCTCAATCTGTAACACCTAGCGGGCCAAATCGTCTCTACCTGTTACAGATTTAGACAAACTGCAGGGGCTGCCCGAAAGATCTCGATCTGTAACGCCAGGCCCGGTTTTGGCTTCCTAGCTGTTACAGATCGAGACAAACCGCCCCAAACCACCACAAAGGTGCCTGTTCCTTTTGTGGTGGTTTGGGCAGGCGGGTATCAAAAAGTGTCAGACGGGGCGGCTGTCGGGCACTTGCGCGCGAAAAGAAGTATCGACCTGCGTCGTTGCCGTTGAGCGGCGCGCTGTTTACGGGGTTACTGAAGCCGCGACAAACAGCGTGTGAAAGGATCGACGTATGGCTTTCCGTAAAGACTTCCTGTGGGGCGGCGCGACGGCTGCCAACCAGTGCGAGGGTGCCTACGACGTGGATGGCCGCGGCCTGGCCAACGTGGACGTGGCCCCGCACGGCCCCGAGCGCTATGCGGTGGTCTCCGGCCAGCGCAAGATGCTCGACTTCGAGGACGGCTATTACTATCCCGCGCAGACCGGCATCGATTTCTACCACCACTACAAGGAGGACATCGCCCTCTTTGCCGAGATGGGCTTTAAGACCTTCCGCATGAGCCTGGCCTGGACCCGTATCTTCCCCAACGGCGACGAGACCGAGCCCAACGAGGCCGGCCTGGCCTTTTACGAGGACGTGTTCCGCGAGTGCCAAGCGCACGGCATCGAGCCGCTCGTGACCATCACGCACTTCGACTGCCCGATCCACCTCATCAAGGAGTACGGTGGCTGGCGCAACCGCAAGCTCATCGACTTCTACAAGAACCTCGCGACCACGATCTTCATCCGCTACAAGGGTCTGGTGAAGTACTGGCTTACCTTCAACGAGATCAACATGATCTTGCACCTTCCGTTTATGGGTGCCGGCCTGGTTTTTGAGGAGGGCGAGAACAGGGAGGCCGTCGAGTACCTGGCCGCCCACAACGAGCTCGTCGCCAGTGCCTGGGCAACCAAGATTGCCCACGAGATCGACCCCGAGGTCAAGATCGGCTGCATGCTCGCTGCCGGCACCTACTACCCCTACAGCTGCCGTCCGGGCGATGTGCGCCAGGCGCAGCTCGACAACCAGGACAACTACTTCTTTGTCGACGTCCAGAGCCGCGGCTACTACCCGGCCTACGCCGTCAAGAAGCTTGAGCGCTTGGGTATCGACGTGGGTATGACCGACGAGGACCGTGAGATCCTGGCCGCCAACACCGTCGACTTCATCAGCTTTAGCTATTACAGCACCCGTTGCTCCGCCGGCGCCGATAACCCCGATGTCGAGCGCACCCAGGGCAACGCCTTCGCCGGCGCCAAGAACCCCTACCTTCAGGAGAGCCAGTGGGGCTGGGCCATCGATCCGCTGGGCTTCCGTATTACGCTCAACGACCTGTACGATCGTTATCAGAAGCCGCTGTTTGTGGTTGAGAACGGTCTGGGCGCCAAGGATGTTGTCGAAGAGGACGGTTCCATCAACGACGACTACCGTATCGACTTCCTGCGTCAGCATATTGCCGCGATGCGCGATGCGGTGACCGAGGACGGCGTTGACCTGCTGGGCTATACCACCTGGGGCCCGATCGACCTGGTCTCGGCCGGCACGGGCGAGATGTCCAAGCGCTACGGCTTCATCTATGTGGACCGCGACGACGCCGGCAACGGCACCCTCAAGCGTTCCAAGAAGAAGAGCTTCGACTGGTACAAGAAGGTTATCGCCACCAACGGCGAAGATTTGGCCTAGGCTTTCCCGATAACCGTAGCCTCCTGACCAAGGCGCCCGGCGAGCAGTTAATGCTTGCCGGGTGCGCTCGCATCGGGATGCCCATCAAGGAAGTGGCGTTGCGCGTGTCCCTTCTGGGCCATGCGGCTCAAAATTGCGGCGTGATGTGGACGGCTGGGGTCGAATTGGCAGCATTTCGAGCCTGGCTTCGATATTGAGAATAGATTTCCAGACAATTGAGCGGCCGGGGGTTAACCATGAGGGGCATGGGGGACACAACCGCATATCTGCGTCGGGGCATTCGGGAGATTATATGCCTGGCGCTGTTCTTTTTCACGTTTTTGGCCTGCGAGTATCTCTTTGATGTGCGCATGGCCGAGTTCGTGTCTCCAGACGAGGTCGTTATTTATGAGAGCCTTGTCATCGGCGCGAGCGTGATTGGCTTTTTTGTGCGTCCCATTCTGTACTATCGCCGTCCCCATGCTATCGACGCAACGAATGACGCCACGGGCGTTTTGCTGGTGGCGGCATTGCTGCTGTTGATTTTGGCGGTTCAGGTTGAGGTGGTAATTGCCGGCGGTTTGGTGGCGTGCTGCGCGCTGGGCTACTGCGGATCGACTGCCTACGCAAACTTTGCACGGCGCTTTGCGCGGACGCCCTGCTTGGCGCGCGCCGCCGCACTTTCTTACGCCACGGGCGTTCTGGTGCAGGTTCTCAACCACATGGTGATGTCTGCCGGCATTCCTCAGCAGGCTGTTCTGGTTGTCTGTGCGATCGCGCAGGTGGCGTTGCTCCACGGCGCCCGACGCGCTAAGCTGCGCGACGAGTCCAATCCCAACTTTGAACCCAGCGTTGCCGGGCTTTCGGTAGATGCTTTGGAATATGGCGCCAAGTGGCAAGACGATCCCGAGGCAAAGGCGGCATTCCGCCGCACCGTAGCTCGCTTGACCGTGGCGACGGCGTATCTTTCCGGCGTATTCGCCGCTCTCAACGCGGGTCTCACAACCTTGCATGCTACCGGAGCCGTTGATTTGGGTGACTGGCCGCGCCTGCTGCTTGTCGTGAGCTCGTTGGCTGCCGGCGTCCTATTTGACCTGCGCGGCCGTTCGTATATGAATATCGGCATGACATGCGCTGCCATGTTGTCCACGCTTTCGTTCTTTGTGCTCATCGTCGACGGCAATGGCGGCAACGAGCTCGCTGCCACGATCATCTTTTATCTGGGCTCGGGCTTTTTCGTGGTGTTCTTTACCACAAAATATGCCGCCGTCTCGCTCTATGCGCGCTGGTCATATTTTTGGCCGTGCATGGGTCGCGTCGTCAACAACGTGTGCTCGATGCTCGTGACGGCGCCGGCAGTGGCGATTATCTCGAGTCAAAACGTGCTGGCTGCGGTCGGTGCGGCGCTCGTGATGTTTGTGGGCATTGCGATTACGCTGCTGGGGCAGTTGGGGCAACGAGCCGATGATGCCGTGATGCAGGACGGACTGCCGCTTGCCACCGACGATCTTGGTGGGGATCTTGCGCCCACATGCTCCGACCCCGAGCCCGTGGAGGCAGCGGAACTCACGTCCGACGAACGCCTTGATGCCTTCGTCGCCACCTTTGGGCTTACAGAGCGCGAGCGCGATATCCTTGAGGTCTTGGTCGTTTCGGACCAGAGCGTTCAGGACATCGCCACAACGCTTTTCCTTTCGCGCTCCACGCTCTATCGTCACATTTCCTCAATCAACAAGAAGACCGATACCGCCTCGCGTGTGGCCCTTATCAACTTCTTCTGGTCCTGGACGCCCAAGGACTAGCTAATCCTCCAATAAGTTGCGGTGGAATAGTCCCTAAATTAAAGTCACGGGGCTTTAAACAGGAACTATTCCATCGCAACTGCTGGGGGGATAGGCTGCGGCGGCGGCAGAGGCAACGGCAGCGGCGTCGGCAGCTGTGGTAGCGGTAACGGCAGCTGGCAGGGTGTTTTCCGTCTACTTGCTACAGCAGCTCGCCGTGGCGGGCAATGTAGCGGCGCTTTGCCAGCTGGGTGAGCGCGATATAGGCGGTAACGATGCCAATGAGCAGCCCAAAAAAGCTCGCGGGCAGCGTCATGAGGCCGAGTGCATCGGCGATGGGACTTGCCGGCAGCCAGGTGACGAGCGCCAGGCCCAGCACGGTAAGAACGCACAATGCGGGCGCGGCGTGGTCGCGCGGGCTCGGCAGATGCGGGGAGCGCAGCATGTGGACCACGAGTGTCTGCGACCACATGGACTCGACAAACCAGCCGCTCTGGAAGAGCGCAGCAAAGGTCGCCATACCCGCGACGTCGCCCGCGGCGGCAAGCTCGGACCAGCTTGCGTCCACGGCGGCGGGGCACACGACAAAGAAGAGCGCGGCGAAGGTCACGATGTCAAACAGCGAGCTCACGGGGCCCAGCTCGAGCATAAAGCCCTTGATGGACGCGGCGTCCCAGGCACGCGGGCGGGCAGTCCAGGCGTCATCGACGGTGTCCCACGGCAGCGCGATGCACACGATCTCGTAGACCAGCGACAGCAGTACCAGCTGCAGGGCGCTCATGGGCAAAAACGGCAAGAACAGGCTCGCGACGGTCACGGACAGCACGTTGCCAAAGTTGGAGCTCACCGTTGTCTTGAGGTACTTGAGCAGGTTGCCGTAGGTGCGGCGGCCTTCGATGATGCCGCGCTCGAGCACGCCCAGGTCCTTCTGAAGCAAGATGATATCGGCGGATTCCTTGGCAATATCGACGGCCGAATCGACCGAGATGCCGCAATCGCCCGCACGCATGGCGGCGGCGTCGTTGATACCGTCGCCCATAAAGCCCACGGTGTGGCCGAGCAGTTCGCGCATGACGCGCACCAGGCGCGCCTTCTGCAGCGGCGAGAGCTTGGCGAAGAGGTGGGTTTTCTCGGCGCGCTCGGCAAGCTCGGCGTCGTCGAGTGCATCGATCTCGGAGCCCAGCAAGACGTTGCTCGCGTCGATGCCAATCTGCTCGCAGACGGTTGCGGCGACGCGGTCGTTGTCGCCGGTCAGGACCTTGACCGCCACGCCTTTGGCCTCGAGCGTGGCGACGGCGCCCGCGGCACTTGCTTTGGGCGGATCGAGGAAGGCCAAAAAGCCCATCAGCACCATGTCGCACTCGTCGGCGATGCCAAACTCGCCCACGCAGCGCGGATCGGTCTTCTGCGCCACGGCAATCACGCGCAGGCCCTCGGCGTTAAGATTGGCGACCTGCTTGCGAATCTGGGCGAGCTTGTCTTCGGCGAGCGGCCGGGCGATACCGTTGACCTCGACAAAAGAGCAGATCTCGAGCATTTCCTCGGCAGCTCCCTTGGTAACCATCTGGGTTTTGCCTTGGGCGTCGGAGACAACTACGCTCAGGCGACGGCGTGAGAAATCGAAGGGAACCTCGTCAACCTTGGTGTAGCGGTCGCGCAGGCTCTGGCCCAGCATGGAATCGGGTGCGACGGTCGAGGGTGTCACATCGGCACGGTCGATTACGGCCAGGTCGATAAGATTTTTGAGGCCGGTCTGGAAGAAGCTGTTCAAAAACGCATGGCGCAGCACGCGTGCGTCCTCGTTGCCGTCGGTGTTGAGGTAGCGCTCGAGCACGATGCGGTCTTCGGTGAGGGTGCCGGTCTTGTCGCAGCACAGGACGTCCATGGCACCCAGGTTTTGAATCGCCGGCAGCTCCTTGACGATAACCTGGCGACGGGCGAGGTCCTTGGCGCCCTGTGACAGGCTCGTGGTCACGATGACGGGAAGCATCTGCGGCGTGATGCCCACGGCCACGCTCGTGGCGAACAGCAGCGCGTCGATGACGTTGCCCTTGGTGGCGGCGTTGATGGCAAAGACGGCCGGCGCCATAACGAGCATGAGGCGTACGAGCAACATGGAGACGCTCGAGACGCCGCGGTCAAACGCGCTCTTTTCGCCGCGCCCGCTGAGCATTTTGGCGATGCCGCCCAGATAGGTGTCCGAGCCGGTGGCAACGACAAGCGCCATGGCGGTGCCGTTTTGCACGGAGGTGCCGGTAAAGACGATGTTCCTGCAGGCAGAGAGTGGCAGCGCGGAGCCGTCGGCGCTCTCGACGACGGTGACGGCAGCGGTCTTCTCGACGGCCTCGCTCTCGCCGGTGAGTGCGGACTCGATGACAAACAGGTCGCGCGCGGTGATGACACGGGCATCGGCCGGCACCATGTCGCCGGCAGAGAGACGGATCACATCGCCGGGGACGAGCTCGTCGAAGGGGATCTCGATGCGCTCGCCGTCGCGCAGGGCGGTGCAGGTGTTGGAGACCAGGTCCTTAAGGGCCTCGGCCGCATTGCCGCTGCGGGCTTCCTGGATAAACTTCATGCCGCCCGATACCAGCAGCATGATGCCGATGACGATGACCGCGGAGGGGTCGCGCTGCGGCTCGGGCACGGCGAGCACGTCGATATAGAGCGAGATCAGCGCGAGCGCGGCGAGGATGCCGGCGAAGGGATCGATGAAGGCGTCGGCGATGCGACGGGCGAGCGTCTTGGTCGGTGCCTCGATGGTGTTGGGGCCGGAGGTGTCCAGGCGCTCGGTTGCCTGCTCGGCGGTGAGGCCGTTTGCCGTGGCGTCAAGCAGTACGAGAGCGTCCTCGGCGCTATGGGTGGCGGCGAATATGGTGTTCTTGGACAGGCCGGTGCGAGCGGCAGGGCGCGCCGTGCGGCGGCGCTTGGAGATGGCTTCGAGAACCGTGGCGGTTTTGAGCATCAGCATAGGGTCCTCCTTGTTGAAGGGAGTTAGCGTACGTGTCGTATTGAGTTGCAAAAAACCTAGATGTCGCTCACGTCAAGCTCACGAACCACCACAAAGGGGACAGGCACCTTTGTGGTGAGTTTTATGGTGCTTGTGCTCGTGAATGAGTGACAGCGATCGGCTGCTGGCGTTTATGCGAGCGGGGAATCCTCGTGGCGTGCCGAGGGCGACATGCAGGTTTTTCGACTATGACTGCCTTCCATGGCACACCTCCTTAAGGCCGGGCGCAGGGCGCGCTCCAGGCACCTTGTACCCGTTTCAATCCGCCCGTATTTTTGACGAGGGGGTTTACCGTGTCAACCCCATGCAAGCTTTCTTCATTTTGCGTCGCCGTCGCCGGCGAACGGTTGATTTTCGCCTGTAAACGGTAGTTAAGTTCAGATTAAATCAAATAGTATCAAGAATGGTCAAACTTGATTAACAGCAAAACCACAAGGTAGATGGCCATTTGCAGTGAAAAACTCTGACACAATGAGAAAAAGAATGAAAAATATTGATTGAAAATGAACTTACGTGGCAGTAATCTACATGTCACAGGGTAAGCCCCGGCGCGCAGGCGGCGGCCCTTATCGAATTACGGATATAGATCAGGTGCTCGAACGAGCAGAAACGATTAAGGACGAAGGTAAAGGACGTAGAAGCATGAAGCTTGCAACTCGTATCAACTCCTATTTTCGCGATGGCGACAAGAATCTTGATCGCGTGTTCGCGGAGTTCCAGAGCGTAGGCCTCACGCACGTCGACCTCAACTACCCCGAGCACTGCACAGGTGTCACGGCGGAGGACATGGCCGCCAAGCTCGCAGCTCACGAACTGCAGCTGAACGGCTGCGCGCTGCGCTTCCGCAACGCGTTCCTCAACGGTGACCTGGGCAATGCCGATGATGCCCTTGCCGCGGAAGCCCTTGAGCTCTGCTACGAGGCGTGCGACTACTGCCGCACTGCCGGTGGCAACACGGTGACCATCTGGCTCGGCCACGACGGTTTCGACTACAGCTTCCAGATCGCCTATGCTCGCGTCTTCGACCAGCTCGTAGCCGCATTCCAGAAGGTCTGCGATTATGCGCCCGACCTCAAGATCTCGATCGAGTACAAACCCTACGAGGAGCGCGCGTACGCGTTCATCGACTCCATGGGCATGACCGGCATGATCCTCAACGCTGCAGACCGCCCGAACCTGGGCGTCACGCTGGACTACTGCCACATGCTCATGAAGCACGAGAACCCCGCCATGGCCGTCGACCTGTTCGGCCGCGAGGGCAAGCTCTACGGCATTCACCTAAACGACGGCAACGGTCGCTTCGATGATGGCCTTATGATTGGTACGTCCACGCCGGTGAAGACCCTCGAGTTCCTCTACTACGTGAAGAAGCACGGGTACGACAGCGCGATCTACTTCGACACGTTCCCGGTCATCGAACCCGCTGCCGGCGAGGCTACGCAGAACGACCAGATGATTCATCTGCTCAACGATGCAATCGAGACCGTAGGCATGGAGAAGATCCAATCCGTTATCGATGCAAACGACGCGATTAAGGCAGCCGAGCTTGTCCGCGAGCTCTTCTGCGCAATGGGGAGGTAACCAATGAAACGCGACTGGAACGCGATGGCTCAGGGGATTCTGGACGCCGTCGGTGGTCCCGAGAACATCTCGGGCATGACGCACTGCGCGACGCGCCTGCGCCTCAATCTCAAGGACGACGCGGCTTGTGACGACGCTGCGGTCAAGGAAGTCGAAGGCGTTGTGAACACGCTGAACAAGGCTGGTCAGTATCAGGTTCTCATCGGCACTGAGGTCCCGAAGCTGTACGAGAAGTTTGAGCCGCTGGTCAAGGGCTCGGGCGTGGAGATCTCCGCTGCTACCAAGGACGAGGGCGAGAGCATCGTCAGCCAGATCTTCTCTGCGATCTCCGGCATCTTTGCCCCGCTGCTGCCCGCCATGGCCGGCTCCGGTATCCTGCGCAGCTTCGTCATCCTGGCTGCCCAGCTCGGCATCATCGCCGAGGGTACGGGTACCTACACCATCCTGTACACCCTGGCCATGAGCGTGTTCTACTTCCTGCCCGTGCTGCTCGGCTTCTCGGCCGGTAAGCGCTTCGGCGCGAGCCCGTACCTGTCGGCGCTGCTCGGCGCGTGCCTGCTCTACCCGGACTTCATCGCCCTCATGGGCGACGCGGGCAACGGCGCCATGACGGATTTCTTCGGCATCCCCGTTGTTCTCATGAGCTACAACTCCACGGTTATCCCCGCCATCCTGTCCGTCTGGGTCTACTCGTTCCTGTACAAGTGGCTCGATGAGCACGTCTCCGAGATGCTCAAGCTCGTCGTGCTGCCCGCCATCTCCCTGATCGTTATGGTTCCGCTCACGATGCTCGTCATCGGTCCCCTGGGCGTCTACGCCGGCGAGGGTATCGCCTTCGTGGTCAACTGGCTGATCGAGCGCAGCTCCTTGCTTGCCGGCGTGCTGGTTGGCGGCGGCTGGTCCGTGCTCGTGTCCATGGGTATCCACTGGGCCGTGAACCCCATTATGATCAACAACATCGCCCAGAACGGCTTCGACTACATCTGCCCCTTCACCTTCGCCTGCAACTTCGCCGTTATCGGCTGCGCCTTCGGCGTGTTCCTCAAGGCCCGCGACCAGAAGCTCAAGAGCTTTGCCATGACCGGCGTCGTGTCGATCGCCCTGTCCGCCATCATCGAGCCCACGCTGTTCGGCATGCTCGTGAAGAACAAGAAGGTCTGGCTTGCGCAGATCATCGGTGGTGCCGTCGGCGGTGCGTTCCTCGGCATCATGAAGGTCGTCACGACTGCCTTCACCTTCGGTTCCGTTACCACGTTCCCGGCTTTCGTGAGCTCCGACCCCATGAACTTCGCTTGGGCCATGGCCGGCATGCTCATCTCTGCCGTCGTGGCCGGCGTCCTCGCCTTCATCTTCACCGGCAAGGAGGACCAGCTTGCCTAAGAGCTTGAGGTGCGCTTCCCTTGGGTGCTGTCTCACTTGAGGCGCGGTGCCTCGCCCGGGGCTCGTTATCCTTGCTCAAGGAGCGTCGCCCTTACGTGAGGACGTCAACCTCGTTCAAATTGTGAACGAGCGGGTTGGTCAATCGATTAAAACGGCCGTTATCGTTGCGGATGGCGGCCGTTTTTCTGCTCGTGCGTTACACTTCTCGAAAAGAAATGAACGAGCGTGAAGCAAAGTGGTTTGGAGAGGTTCCCGATATGATCCCGTATGAGCGCCAGGAGCGAATTGTAGAGTGCCTGCAGAAGTCGGGCCTTGTGAGGATTTCTGAGCTGCAGGAGGAGCTGCCGGGCGTTTCTATTTCGACGCTGCGCCGCGACCTCAGGGAGCTGGAGGCGCTCGGCAAGGTTGAGCACCTTTCGGGCGGCGCGGTGAAGTTGGTCTCGGCCGTTCACGAGGTGAGTATCTCGACGCGCTCGGGTTTGCATGGGAACGAGAAGGATCAGATTGCCCAGGTCGCCCTGCGTCTGGTTGAGGACGGGGACACGCTCTATCTGGACTCCGGTTCAACCTGCACGGCCCTGCTGCGCCTGCTGCTCGACCGCGACGTGACGATCTACACGACGGACGCCTCGGCGTGCCTGATTAAGAGCGAGACGCGCGCCCAGCTCATCGTAGTGGGTGGCGAGTTCAACCACGTGAACTCCTCGTTTTGCGGCTCCATGACCGAGTCGATCCTGCGCGATCTGTACTTTGACAAGGCGTTCATCGGGACCAACGCGATTGGCGAAGACCGGGGCATCATGACGCCCTCGTATGTGGAGGCAACGAAGAAGCGCATCGTGCGCGAGAACTCGAATAAGGTGTACGTGCTGTGCGACAGCTCGAAGTTTCATAAGTTCTCAAATGTTCGGGCTTTTGGGTTTGATGGCGTGGCGATCATCGCGGAATCCTATGACGAGAAGATCGCCCAACATGCGCGCCTGATCACGCCGGAGGCGTAGGGTTCAAGGCCCACGCCCGTGCGAGCACGGCCCATGGTGGCCAGCTGAATGGCGGGGCCTCTTTCTAGGGAACACAACGGCTTTTCGCCGTACGGAATCCGTATGACGCCAGCTAGATAGACAAATATGACAACGTTGTGAATCTAGAGAAACCTGTAGGTTAACAACGTGGTTAAACGATTAATCAGCCAGACTTTAGATACAGGTTAAACGATTAATTATCAACGAGTAGATAACCAATGAGCAGATAAGGAGTTCACCATGTTGCTCTGCCCCAGCCTCATGTGCGCCGACTACGGCAACCTGCGTGCGACCGTCGAGGAGCTCGACGCCGCCGGCATTGATATCTTCCATTGCGACGTGATGGACGGCAGTTTCGTTCCCAACTTCGCCATGGGCCTCGAGGACATTAAGGCCGTGCGTGCTGCTACTAACAAGCTCGTCGACGTGCACCTTATGGTCGAGAACCCCGCCAGCAAGGTGGAGCTTTTTGCCGCCGCGGGCGCGGACATCATCTACATCCACCCGGAGTCCGAGCGCTACGTGGTCAAGACCCTCGCCGCGATCAAGTCTCTTGGCAAGAGCGCCGGTATTGCCGTGAACCCCGACACCTCGATTTCCGAGGTTGAGGAGATGCTGAACCTCTGCGACTACGTGATGGTCATGACGGTGAATCCGGGTTTTGCCGGCCAGAGCTTTATCGAGTTCACGAACGACAAGGTACGTCGCCTTGCCGCTCTTAAGGAACGTTTCGGCTTTGAGCTCATGATCGACGGCGCCTGCTCGCCCGAGCGCGTGCGCGACCTGTCCGCTATTGGCGCGGACGGCTTCATCTTGGGTACCAGTGCGCTGTTTGGCAAGGACGCCGGTTACGAGGAGTGCCTGCGCCGTCTGCGCGCCGGCGAGGTGTATTAGACGCGAAAAGGCAAATTAGGACGAAATAAGCGCGCGACACGCGCGAGCGGATTTGGAAAGGGGTCTCTTATGAAGATCGGTATTGGAAACGACCACGTTGCGGTTGAGTACAAGGAAGCCATTGTGGCTTATATCCAGGAGAAGTACGGCTATGAGGTCGTGAACTTCGGCACGGACAGCACCGAGCGCTTTGACTATCCCATCGCGGGTGAGGCCGTGGCGAACGCAGTCGTGGCCGGGGAAGTCGATCGCGGTATCGTGATCTGCGGCACGGGAGTGGGCATTTCGCTTGCCGCGAACAAGGTGCGCGGTATCCGTTGCTGCACCTGCTCTGAGCCGTATTCCGCTCGCTTGTCACGCGAGCACAACAACACCAACATGCTCGCATTTGGTGCTCGCGTGGTAGGCATCGAGCTGGCCAAGATGATCGTCGACGCCTGGCTCACCGGCGAGTTCGAGGGCGGCCGTCACCAGCGCCGCATCGATATGATTCGCCAGATCGAGGCTCGTCAGCTCGTGCGTGCGGAGGAGGCACGCGGCTGGTAGTGGAAAAGCCCGTCACCCGTGTGGTGGCGGGCTTTTTGCATATCGCGCGTGGGATAGAGCGCATGCGAGAGGAAAGCTCGGCTGCTTCGGACGGTGTTGGAGGGGGTGCCTGAGAAGACCGAGATCATGCACATCGCCTAACTGTGGTTTCTTCCATTGTCATCCATCCGCTACTCAGCAGGTCGTCCCTAAACCGTCCGAAACAGCCGAGTTTTGGAAACCGACTCCCTCGGGGGATAGGCTGAGCATCACGTTGGGACCATTTACCATCCGCGGTCTAACTGCTCGCGCGCTGCACGAGCTTGACAGGGACAAGCGTCTCCATCTCGGGTTTCTCGCCGCGCAGCAGGGCGAGCAGGGCCTGACATCCCTCGTGCGCGAGGCGCTCGGGGAAGCGGCGAATGGTGCTGATCTGCGGCGTCGGGATCTGCGCGTACACGGAATCGTCGAAACCGATGAGGCGGACGTCCTCGGGTACGCGCTTGCCGGCCGCAACGAGCGCCCGCAGCGCACCCACGGCAGCGTGGTCGCTATGGGCAAAGATGCCGTCGACGGGGCAACCCGTGGAGAGGAAGTCGGTCACGAGTTCCTCAGACTCGATGATGCTCGGCTGCTTGCCCGAGACAAACAGCTGGTAGTCGCGGCACAGCGGCATCCCATGCGCGGCAAGCGCCCGCTCGTAGCCCATCTGACGCTCGTTTCCGGGGTAGTTGGCCGTAAAACTCGAGATGCTCAGGATGTTCTTGCAGCCGCGCTCGATGAGGTGCTCGGTTGCCATGTAGCCGCCGCCGATGTTGTCGGAACCCACGTGCGGGAAACCGAGGTCGTTTTCGGGCGCGCGGTCGATGCAGACCACGGGAATGCCGTGGGGGACAAATTCGCCGTCGAGCCTGCGCAGGCCGGAGATGCAGATGATGCCATCGGCTTGTTTGCTCGCAAGCGTGCGGAAGTAATCGCGCTCGCGGGCGGGGTCGTTGGCGCTGTTGCAGACAAAGACCGAGTAGTCCTCGGTGGCGAGCTCGCGTTCCACATGCAGGGCGATCTTGGAAAAGAAGTCGTTCGAGATGTCCGGCACGATCATGCCGATGGTCCGGGACTGGGCCATGCGGAGGCTCTTCGCCGCCATATTCGTGACGTAGCCGTATTCCTCGACGGCGGCTTCAACACGCTCGCGGGTGTCTTCGGAAAAACGGCCACTGCCGTTGATGACGTGGGAGACCGTGGCGACGGATACGCCGGCCGCTGCGGCAATCTGGCGCATGGACGAGCGCTTGCCGGGTGTGGGCATGGGGCCTCCTGCTGTTTGCGAGTGGTTAACAGGTTAACTGAGATTGTAGCGCATGCGCGATGCCGCGATGGACTCCATGTGCCCAGCCTATAAACTACGCCGCTGAACAGGCAATATTATCCATATGTAGGACCTGAGTAACAAAACGCCGCCGTTTGCTCGACGGTATGGGACCGCTTGTCGCCAGCGGATATAAGGGCTCTCAGTCCAATGTGGATAAACGTTTAACCTACAAAGCGTCAAAACATCGGCGCTCAATACGTCAAACACGAACCCTCAACGGGGGAGTGGCGTCGAGAGCGCTATGGAGGTGTGCAGAGAACGGTTAATAACACTCCGGAGAGCGATCACATAGAAGCAGGGCAGGCACCTCAGCGGCATCGGTTCGCTGAGGTGCTTTCTGGTAAGCTAAGAACCGGATTCACACGCGCCCGTCCAAGCTGGACGCGCCTATTGGAAGGGAGACCCATGGAGGCTTACAAGCAAGAGTTCATCAAGTTTATGGTCGAGTCCGACGTCCTTAAGTTCGGCAGCTTTACGCTCAAGAGCGGCCGTCAGTCCCCGTTCTTTATGAACGCCGGCGCCTACGTGACGGGCTATCAGCTCAAGAAGCTGGGCGAGTATTATGCCCAGGCCATCCACGATAACTTTGGCGATGACTTTGACGTGCTGTTTGGGCCGGCCTACAAGGGTATTCCCCTGGCCGTCGTGACCGCGATTGCCTACCATGAGCTGTACGGCAAGGAGGTCAAGTACTGCTGCGATCGCAAGGAGGCCAAGGACCACGGCGCCGACAAGGGCAACCTGCTGGGCTACGAGCCCCAGGACGGCGACCGCGTGATCATGGTCGAGGACGTCACCACCAGCGGCAAGTCCATCGACGAGACCTATCCCAAGGTCAAGGCTGCTGCCGATGTCGAGATCAAGGGTCTGATCGTATCCCTCAACCGTATGGAGGTCGGCAAGGGTGGCGTGACCACCGCGCAGAAGGAGATCGAGGCCAAGTACGGTTTCCCCGTCGCGAGCATCGTCTCCATGGCCGAGGTCGTCGAGACCCTCTACAACCACGAGATCGACGGCAAGGTCGTCATCGATGACGAGCTCAAGACCGCCATCGACGCCTACTACGAGCAGTACGGAGTGCGTTAGTTACGGCGTTTTACCAAACGCCGTAACCGGCCGACGCTGCGCGCCGCCCAGAGCGACAATTTGTCATTCAAAAGGCAAGGCATGACCAGAAGGTCAATGCCTTGCCTTTTTCATGCCAACTTGTTCGCTCTGGGCGGCGCTCGCTGTCCGTCCTCTACCCGCGGCGTTGCCCCGCTCCGGATGCGGCACTTGGGGACGTTCTTAAATGGCTAGTCACCGGGGACGTTCTTGTTTGACTAGTCGTTTAAGAACGTCCCCAATGACTAATCACCACATGTGAGCCTGGCCTCCTGCGTCAGATTCTAATAACGAGTTTACGGAATAAATAGTTATTAGAGTCGATATGGCCGACCTAATGACGAGAAGTCGTTATTAGGTCGGCCGTTAGTCATTGGGGATGTTTTTAAATAGCTACTTGAGCCCGGGGAGGCGGGTGTAGGGGAATGAACGCTCTAGGAATTCGGCGCAGCGGGCGTAGTCTTTGGCGAAGTAGCTGCTGTAAAGCGAATCGAGCACGTATTGCACGGCGATGTGGCTCGCGAACTGCGTGATGCGATGCGTCATGCTCTCGTGGTCGCTCACCGTGAGATAGGCGGCAAAGCCGGGGTGAATGCGCGCGCAATAAGGCGTGCCGATGACGATGACCGGGACATGCCGACTGCTGAGGATCGGCAAGATGCCCTTGAGGTTGGGGGCAAGGCCGCTGTAGGAGATGACGATTGCCGCATGGTCGGGACCCGAGGCGAGCGCCGTTCGCACCTGGGCCTCGACACCGTCGTGGCACGTCGCGCTTTTACCGGCGGAGAGCAGGCGATCGCGGAACATTCCCGCTGGATAGAGGTTGTGCGAGCCGTGTAGATGTCGACCTGTCGGGCGTTCGCGATGAGCTTGGCGGCATGGTCAAGTTGCGTGGGGTCGAGCAGCTCCTGCGTTTCGGCCAGCGTGGTCTGGTAGAGCCCCTCCATGCGCTCCATAACCTGCGCAGACGATACTCGGCTTATCGACCCGCGATGCAAAGGAGATGCTCGTCCCACGAGCACTACCGGAAAGGGCTCGCGATTCGAGTCCCCACCTTAGCATTTGAACCATTTGGCACTATAATTACTGTAGGCATGCGCACAACGTTGCGCTTAATCAAGAGGAGAAAACGTATGGGTCTGTTTGACATGTTCAAGAAGAAGGCTGAGCCCGCGGCCGCCGCTGCTCCGGCCTCCATCTCTGCTTCTGCTGGCGCCGACGTGCTGTGCTCGCCCGTCAAGGGCAAGGTCATCAAGATGGCTGACGTGCCCGATCCCGTCTTTGGTGGCGAGGTTCTGGGCAAGGGCTGTGCCGTGTGGCCCGAGGACGATCTGGTCTACGCTCCCTGCGACGGTAAGGTGACCGTCACCATGGGTCACGCCGTTGGTCTGCAGTCCGATAGCGGCATCGAGGTTCTGGTACACGTTGGCGTCGATACCGTCAACATGAACGGCGACGGCTTCGAGGGCTTCGTCAAGGCCGACGACGTCGTGAAGGCCGGCCAGCCCATACTCAAGATCGACCGCGCCAAGATCGCCGCTGCTGGTTACAAGGACTGCGTCGTGGTGGCCGTGTCCAACACCGCCGAGTTCGCCGACGTCGAACTCGCCGTCGAGGCTGACTCCGCTGTCGCCGCCGGCGATGTCATCGTTAAGGTCGTCCGCAAGTAAACTGCGGCATCCAAAGGATGTGCAAGGGTGGTCGGGTTTTCCGGCCACCTTTTTTATTGCATCGCAGGGAAGCGTTTTATTGCACGTTGGGCGGGCTTGCAAACCGTTCGGACGCTAAAACGAACCGACCGCGCCTTCGCGTTGCCGAGGGCGTTCATAAGTGGATAGTATGGGCTTACTTATTACAACGTGCGCCGCGTCTGGGAAGCGCGGTGCCGCTCATTGGGAGGAACAACATGAAAAAGAAGCTGCTGCTTGCGCCCCTCATGGCCGTCTTGGTTGCATGCGTGGTCGTACTTTCCGGCTGTGGAGGTCCTTCGGTTGAGGAGCTCATCACCGAGGATCTTACGACGCAGTTTGACGAGGTCAAGAACGGTGGCGACGACTTCCTCTCTGGTCTGGAGGAGGCTTCGGGCGACGAGTTCGAGCAGCTGGGTATCGATCCCAAGGAGTACGCCAAGACCTATCTCGAGGGCTTTGACTACAAGATCGGCGACGTGACGGTCGACGAGGACAAGGGTGTCGCGACCGCCGAGGTCTCTATCACCTGCAAGTCTATGAACAAGATCGTCGAGGATTTCTCCACCCAGTATCAGGAGAAGGTCGCTGCGCTTGACACGGTTCCTTCCGATGACGAGCTGTACAAGATGGCCGGTCAGGTTATGGTCGATGTGACCAAGGCCACCGAGCCCAGGAAGACCACGGTTATCTTCAAGTACACCTGCAACGACGACGGCGAGTGGTCTGCTGACGACTCCGTCAACTCCGAGATGATGGATGCGATGCTGAGCTAATTCGTTACGGCGTTTTACCAAACGCCGTAACTGCTCGACGCTGCGCGGGCACCAGAGCGACAACTTGTCATTCAAAGAGGACGGCATGACCAGAAGGTCTATGCCGTCCTCTTTTCATGTCAATTTGTTCGCTCTGGTGCCCGCTCGCTGTCCGTCCTCTACCTGTGGTGTCGCCATTGTTGAGGGGCAGCTAAGTTGCGGTGAAATAGGGACTGTTTGGGGCCAGTAGGCCGGCAAACAGTCCCTAGTTCACCGCAACTTATTGGTGGGCGGCTCGCTACTCGCCCAAGATCAGCGCGGCGAGCTCGTCCTGGGTGTCCACTACGTAGTCGGCGCCGGCTGCTTCCAGCTCTGCTCGGCCGCGGAAGCCCCAGGTGACGCCGGCGCTCTTAAGGCCGGCGTTGTGGCCGGTCAGAACATCGACATTCGAATCGCCTACGTAGAGCGTGGTCGCCGGGTCGGCGCCCAGCTCCTCCATCACATGCAGCGTGACGGGTGCCTCGGGCTTGGGCGGAAACGCGTCGACACGACCCTGCACCAGCGCAAAACGATCGGGGCCAAAGTACTTTTCGATAAGCGGAGCGGCCGAAATATGATCCTTGTTGGTGAGCACGGCAAGCTGAATGCCCGCGGCGCGCAGGCGGTCGAGCATCTCGGTCGTGCCATCGTAGGGAGCGGTGTGGTCCTCCTTGTGCTCGCCGTAATAGGCCCTAAACTCGGCAAGCGTCTGCTCAAACATGCGGCCGTCGCCCGCGTACTCGGCGGGCATAAAGCGCTCGACCAGCTTGAGCATGCCGTTTCCCACCTTGTAGCGGTACTCGTCCACGGCAAATGTGGGCCAGCCGTGCATCTCGCAGGTATGGTTGCCGGCGGCAGCCAGGTCCTCAAGCGTATTGAGGATGGTACCGTCTAGATCAAAGATCACATGGGAATAGGCTGCTGCCATGGGTGCTCCTGCCGTTTGAGTTGTAAAGCGCACCCCATGATACTGGGCTTGCGCGTCGGGCGTGCCTGGAATCTGAATATCTGTAGCAGCCTCGAGCTGCACTGCGCCAGCCGCAAGTCTTTGCCGCTAGCAGATCCTGGGCAGCTGCTCTCCCACGAGCATGTCGAGGATGCGGGTGGAGCCCCAGCCGGTGCGCACGCGAACGGCGGGTCGAGCGCCTTCGGCAAGCGGCAGCACACGCCCGATGATGGCGGCGTTCTCGCCGTAGCGGGCGGCGCGCATGGCTGCTAGCGCCGCGTCGGCCTGTTCGGCTGGTACCACGGCGACCATCTTGCCCTCGTTTGCCACCTGCAGCACGTCGTAGCCGAGCATCTCGCAGGCGGCCTGCACATCGGGGCGCACAGGCACGGCGTCCTCGTCGATTTCCATGACAACGTCGCTGGCCTGCGCAAACTCGTTGAGCGTGGACGCCAAGCCTCCGCGCGTGGGGTCGCGGAAGCAGCGTGTGTCGGGGGCGGCGGCCAGCACGTCGGCAATCAGGTGGTTGAGCGGCGCGGCGTCGCTCTCGATGCTGCTCGAGAATGCCAAGCCCTCGCGCTGGCTCATGATGGCGATACCGTGGTCGCCCAGCGTGCCCGAGACCAGAATGACATCGCCGGGCTGGCAGTTGGCGCCGCTGAGCGTCACGCCCGCGGGAACCTCGCCCACACCGGCGGTGTTGATGTAGACGCCGTCGGCCCCGCCGCGCTCGACCACCTTGGTGTCGCCGGTGATAATCTTCACGCCTGCCTCATGTGCCGTTTCGGCCATGGTCTGCACAATCTGGCGCAGCTTGTCCATGGGATAGCCCTCTTCGAGGATAAAGCCGCATGAGAGATAGCGCACGTTAGCGCCCGAGGTCGCGACGTCGTTGACGGTTCCGCACACGGCGAGTCGGCCGATATTGCCGCCGGGGAAGAACTGCGGCGAGACTACAAAGCTGTCGGTCGACATGGCGATGCGCCCGCTCGCGGGCAGCGCAGCGACGCCGGCATCGTTGCCCTCGAGCAGTTCGGGCGACCCAAAGGCATCCAAAAAGACCTCATCGATGATGCGTTTCATCATCTGGCCGCCAGAGCCGTGGCCCAACAGGACAGTGCTATCGGTGGCAGTGCGGGACATATCGAAAACTCCAATCGTGGGGGGGGTCGGCAATAGCTGAGTGTGGCAGAATCGATGTTAAGTAAAAGTCAGCGAGCGCCATTCAGGCGAAGTGAGTTGCCTTGAAAGAGGAGGCTGCTGGGCTTTTGCCCGCAGCCGACGATTGAAAGGCAAATCGCTCGCCTGAATGGCGCGCAGCGTCGACCGGTCCGCCGTTCGTTAGAACGGCGGAACCTAACAGCCTCGGTAGCGGAAATATGCTGCACAGCTGCCCTCGGAACTCACCATGCAGGGGCCGATGGGATGCTCGGGTGTACAAGCGCGGCCGAACAGAGGGCAGTCGCTCGGCGTAATGGCCCCGCGCAGCACGTCGCCGCATCGGCACCCACGCGGCTCGACCGTCGTCTCAACGGGCACGTCAAAGCGAGTGCGGGCATCAAAGCGCGAGAACTCGGGGCGGATGGAAAGGCCCGAGTTGGCAATCGGCCCCAGCCCACGCCACGTGGTGTCGCATGGCTCAAACACCTGCTCGACCAGCTGGCGCGCCACGGGGTTGCCGTCTGCGTTGACGCCACGGCGGTAGGCGTTGTCGATTGCGGGCTGCCCCTCAACAACCATCTGGACCAGCATGCAGATGCCCTGCAGAATATCGACCGGCTCAAATCCGGTGACTACGCCTGGGGTCTCGAACTCATCGACCAAAAAGTCAAAGGGGGCTAAGCCCGTGATGGTGGCGACGTGGCCCGGCAGGATAAAGCCGTCGATAGTGGTCTCGGGATCGTTGGCGATGGCGCGCAGCGCCGGCGGCGTGGTCTTATGGGCACAGTAGACCGAGAAGTTCTGGAGTCCGCGTGCATCGGCCTCCAAAATGGCGGCGGCGATGGTGGGCGTCGTGGTCTCAAAGCCGACGCCCATAAAGATGACCGGGCGATCGGGGTTGTGTTCGGCGATATCGAGTGCATCGAGCGGGGAGTACACAATGCGAATATCGCGCCCCGCCGCCTTTTGCGCGGCGAGCGAGGTAGGCGACCCGGGCACGCGCATCATGTCGCCAAAGGTGGTGATGATGGCGCCGTCCATCTTGGCGAGCGCGATTGCATGGTCGATATCGCGGTTGGCGGTAACACAGACGGGGCAACCCGGACCGCTCAGCAGTTTGAGCTCGGCAGGCATAATGGAGCGAAAGCCATAGCGACCGATGCTCACGGTGTGCGTGCCGCAGACTTCCATAAGGTTGATGGTGCGGTCGCCGACGAGTTCACGGATGCGCTCGATGAGCTCGCGAGCCAGCTTGGGATCGCGGAATGCCGAGAAGTCGATACCGGAGCGAGCCGGCTGTCCGGCCGCCACTAGTAAGCCTCGGCCGGGTTGGTGGCCAGCTGGTCTTCTTCGACCAGTTCGGTCATGGTGTTGACCAGGTCGAGCGTCTCCTGCGCCTCCTGCTCGTCGACAATCTGAATGCCAAAGCCGGCGTGCACGAGAATATAGTCGCCTACCTGTGCCGTCGGCACGAGGCGCAGCGAAACGGGGCGCTCGATGCCCATCATGTCGACGGTCGCCTTAAGGTCGTCGTCGCGTTTGACCACTTTACCGGGAACGGCAAGGCACATAATGTTCCCCTTTTATACGTTTTGCGCTGGATAGGCGCCTAATTACCCATCAGTTGATGGTAGCGCTCGCGGGAGTCACGAGCAAACGCGTTACACCTGTGAGACGGCGGCGCGCAGGCTGGCAAAACGCCTATCGCGATGCTGTCTGCGCGAGGCGAGCGCGAGCGATGGCGGCCTGACCGTAGGCGATGCAGCCGTCGTTGACGGGCACAGTATGGGGGACCAAGACGGCAAGACCGGCGTCTTTGAGTTCGTGGGTAAGGAGCCGAAGCAAAAGTCGGTTCATGAACACGCCGCCCGAGAGCGCGACGGTGTCGAGGTCTTCACGGACGCAGATCTCGCTTGCGATGCGGGCCGACGCGCGTGCGATGGTGACATGGAAGTCGAGCGCGAGCTTGCCGGCGGGCACGCCGGTCCTGATTCCCTCCAAAAGCGCCTCAAAAAGCGGTCTGGAGTTCAGAACATGGAAGTCGTCCGGACGGGATGATTCGGTTACGGAAAAGCTGGCCATATTGCCGGTGGGGCAGGCACTTTCACTGCTGAACGCGCGCCAGGCGGCGGCTTCGAGTTCTATGGCAGGCTCGCCCTCGTAGGTTGCCTTGTCGCAGATGCCCAGAATTGCTGCCGCGGCATCAAAGAGACGCCCCATGCTGCTGGTACGCGGGCTGTTGATGCCGCGCTCGATCATGGTGGCTGTCACGCTGCGCGTTTGCTCGTCGAGGCTGTCCAAAAGCCGAGCGGCGCCTGGGTGTTCGAGCAGACCGAGTTCACTGAGCAGGGCAAAGGCGTTGCGGCGGGCGTCGCGCACGGAGGCCGCCCCGCCGGGGAGCGCCCAGGTGAGCAAATGCGCGGCGCGCTCAAAGCCGCCAAGGCCGGCAACAAGAAACTCGCCGCCCCAAATGGTCCCATCGGTGCCGGCGCCGGTGCCGTCAAAGGCGATGCCAAGGACACGCGCGTCGGTTGTAAGCTGGCCCGCGGCGATGGCCTCGGCCATTACGCTCGCGATATGCGCATGATGGTGCTGCACCTCGACGAGCGGCAGATTGTGCTCCCGTGCCTGCTCGCGCGCCCACTGGCTCGATAGATAGCTGGGGTGCAAATCGCAGGCCAAGGCGGCGGGCGCCAAGTCAAAGAGATCTTCCAAGCGCGTGCGCGCGGCGTTCCAGGCATCGAAGGTCCCGCCGTTTTCAACATCGCCGATATGCTGCGACGCAAAACAGGTTGCCTCGCCGTTCGCCCCTTCACGCGTGAGCGCAATCGTGGCCTTTTGTTGTGGCCCACAGGCGAGCACGCAGGACGGAGTGCCGTCGAGCGCCGGCAACGGCAGCGGCTGGGGTGCATATCCGCGAGCGCGGCGCACGGGCATAACGGCGCCGTCGACCACGCGCACCACGGAGTCGTCGTAGCGCGAGAGAATCGCGCGGTCGTTGCCGAGCAGCGCGTCGGCAATGCCGGCGGCAACGAGGCGCTCCCAGGCAAGATCGTCATCGGTCTCGATGGGCTCTTCGCTCAGGTTTCCGCTGGTCATGACGAGCGCGTGCATACCGCGGGCTTCTGCCGCGGCAAGCAACAGATGCTGAAGCGGGGTGTAGGGGAGCATAACACCGAGCTCTGGAAGGTCGTGCGCGACGGACGGCGCGAGCGCGAGGGCGTCGGGGGAGCCGCCGCTCTCGCAAGCAGCACGTCGGCGCAGCAGCACAATGGGGCGAATGCTGCCGGCCAGCAAGCCGCGTGCAACGTCGTTGACATGGCACAGGCGTTCAGCGTCGGTAAGGTCGCGTACCATAACGGCAAGCGGCTTGTTGCTGCGGCGTTTGCGACGGCGCAGCTCGGCTACCGCCTGCTCGTTGGAGGCGTCGCATGCCAAGTGAAATCCGCCCAGACCCTTGATAGCGACGATGCCGCCGTTGGCCAGCAGCTCAACACAGCGGTCGATGATAGCGTCGCTGGCCTCGCGCGTGGTGCCGACGGCCGGTGTCGCGGACGAATTCCCGCACGCATCGCCGTTCACAGCCTCGCGCCAAGTAATATGCGGCCCGCAATCAAAGCAGGCATCGGGCTGCGCATGAAAGCGACGGTCGAGCGGATTGGCATACTCCGCGGCACACTCAGGGCACATGGGAAAACGGTCCATCGAGGTAGCCGCTCGGTCATAAGGCAGCGATCGGATGATGGTAAAGCGTGGGCCGCAGTTAGTGCAGTTGATAAAGGGGTAGTGATAGCGTCGGTCGGCGGGATCGAACAGCTCGCGCAGGCAATCGTCGCAGGTGGCGATATCGGGCGAGACGAGCGTCGTGTGCGCGGTCTGGTCCTGCGATGCTACGATGCGAAAACCCTCTTCATTGGCGGCATCCCAACCGTTGGCTGCCAGGTCCACAACCTCGACATGCTCTACGCGAGCCGCCGCGGGCGCATGCTCAGAAAGCACAGCGACAAATCCGTCAACCGCCTCGGCACAAGCGTGCGCCTCGATATGCACGCCGTCGCCCGCATTGAGCACCCATCCGCAAATGCCATGCGCCATGGCCTCGCGATACACAAACGGTCGCATGCCAACGCCCTGCACAATGCCCGTCACATGAATATGCACATGCCGCATGCGATACCCCTCATCAAAACCGACCAAAAAAGGACAGGTTTGTTTTGGTAGGTAAAACTTCTAAACCTGCCAAAACAAACCTGTCCCTATTTGGCAGGTGCGCTGCGGGAAATCCCGCTACAGCCCCAGGCTCTGCTTGGTGGCGGCGCACGTGAGCTCGCCGTGCTTAACGCCGCGCAGGCCCAGCAGGCGGTCGGCTAGTTCGTAGACGCGCTCGCCGCGACCCTTGAGCGCCAGAATCTCCAAGCAGTTGTGGTGATCCAGATGCACGTGCATGGTCGATACGATCTCGTCGGTGTAGTCGTGCTGCACTTCGTCCAGACGGCGCGTCAGGTCGCCGGTATGGTGGTCGTAAATCATGGTGAGCGACCCGATAACATGCTCATCGGGCGTGCGCATCTGCTCCTTGGCGATCGAGGCGCGAATCAGGTCGCGCACGGCCTCGGAGCGGTTGGCCACGTCGCCGCGGCGCGCGATCTGCTCGTCAAAACGGCGCAGCAGGTCGTCGGGTGCGGTAACCGAAAAACGGACCAGCTCGGAGCCGGAGCCACTACAGTGGCAGCCTGCGTCACCGTCCGCCCCGTGCGGATGCTCGTGCTCGTACCCGCAGCCGTGCTCATGTTCGGCCACGTTACACCAGCTTCACGGAGCCGACGGAGTTGTGGTCGGCCTCGATGGCTTCCTCGTAGCCCTCGAGCGCGTCATGCGCCTCGTGCAGCGCGGCCATGGCGGCCTCGAGCTTGGCGCCGATGCGTTCCATGTCAAAAATCTCGGTCGCATGCAGCAGCTGATGGCTCCATTCGTGAGCGAGCTCGATGGTGTCGTCGACCTGTTTGACGCTCATGGCAAGCTGGCTCATGTTCATTCCAACATCATGCATGGAAAATCTCCTTTTGTATGGGGCAGTTCAGTGGTTCAGATTTTACTACGCCCGCTCTGCGCGCAGCTGCATAAGAAAACGGGTACGAGTCTGTGCGACCCGCACCCGTTCACTGGGGGCTGTTTGTGACTACCATACTATCCGTGGTTGCACTCGGTGCATCCAGAAGTCCGGCGAGCGGTGCAAAAGCGCTCATAGACGGCGGGTAAGTAACAAGCGTATTACAGATGCTTCTCCAACAGCGCCTGCAGCCTCGCCTTGGGCAGAGCGCCAACCGAGCGGTCAATCTCCTCGCCGTTCTTAAACACAATCAGCGTGGGGATGCTCATGACGCCATACTTCATGGCCAGGTCCTGGTTGTCGTCGACGTTGCATTTGGCAACGGCAAGCTTGCCCGCCAGCTCATCGGCAACCTCGTCAACGATGGGCGAGAGGGATCGACAGGGCCCGCACCACGGTGCCCAAAAATCGACCAGCACGGGTAGACTGTCGTTAACGATGGAATCGAAATTCTCGGGGGTAATCTGCTTAATGTCAGCCATGGTGACCTCCATAATGTGACGCGGCTCAGCCGCGTAAAACTCAGTACGACCGTGCTTATACCCAGCCGCCCGCAAAGCAACCACTCGCGGGCAGCTCTTTTATATAATGGTGGGCACGCAAACGATTGGAGAGCGCATGTCCACGTCACAAAGCCAGAAAAAAGAAGCCATCGCCCAGGCGGCCGAGCAGGAGCTCACATCGCTTGCGGTCCGTGGCGTGCGTATCGCGGGCAACGCGTGCTCGCCGATCGTGCTGGTCAAAGGCGATTTGGACGAGGCCGAGCGTTCGGGTGGCGAGCTTGCCGCCGGCCCGGATGGCGCGGCGTTGCGCAAGGCGCTTGGGGCCATCGGCTACGCGCCCGAGGATTTTTGCGTGCTGGCAAGCGTCGCCGGCGCAGGCGACGGAGCGGTCGCGGTGGGCGAGACTCTGCCGTGCGAGCTGTTCCGCGAGGCGCTTGAGGCCTTGGACCCCGAGGCGGTGCTACTGCTCGACAACAACGCGGCTGACGCCATGCGCGAGACCTACGCCGATATGCTCGTGGCGATCGATGACTTCGACACCGCCATGCTCAAGCCCGGCCTGGTCGCCCATGTGCAGGGCCGCCGCGTGCTCGCGCTCGACGGCTTTGAAGCGGCACTCGCCGACAAGGCCGCTAAGCAGCGTATGTGGGCCTACATCAAGCAGCTGACTCCGGCGGCCGCGCCGCTGTAGCGAGCCCGCGCCGACAAACGACCTCGAGCGGGCGAGCCGCACCCGCGGAACGCAAATCCGTCGTGCCCGCGCCCTTACATCACAGCGCGCAGCTCAAACCGATCGCCGTTAATGCGGAACTGGCAGTTGCCGTTCATGCGTTCGACGGCAAGCTTAATGCTCTTGGTTCCAAAGCCGTGCCCGGTGTGCGCGGCTACGGGCATGCCGTCGACCATGCGCGGCGCGCGGTCAAACGTGTTGGAAACTAACAGCAGCAGCTGACCGTCCTCAAATCGCAGGTCAAAGTCGACGAATCGCTTTCCTTGGGGTGCGGCGCTTGCGGCGGTGATAGCCTTTTCCAAGGCATTTGAGAGCACGCTAAACAGGTCGGCGTCACCTACGTGGACGGTTTCGGGTACGGCGGCGCGCAGGTTGGCGGTAATGCCGTTTCTATTGATATCATCCGAGTTGAATGACGAAAGCGCGATGTTTACGGTTTCGTTGGCGCAGAAGCGGCGTACGGCGGTGCGGTCGCCGGCTTCACAGAGTTCGTCGATGCGTTTGAGCGCCTCGTCGGTGTGGCCCTCCTCAATTAAAGCGGCCAGGCCGCGTAGGAAGTGGCGCATATCGTGGCGAAGAATCGACAGCTCGCGGCCAGATTGACGCCAAGCCTCGAGCTCTTTGATGGCGGTGCTGTCGCGGGTTTCGAGCATCCAACGTTCTCGCTCGGCGGTCTCCTTTTCTTCGTATTCGCGCAGGTAAACGGCAAGAAACATAAGATAGAAGGCACAGAGCGCAAATGCCAAAAACTCAACCGTCACCACCGAGCCCGAGTGGAACAGCGTGGTGTAGACGTTGGTGGCGTAGTCAAAGATGTAATAGACGAGCGGCAGGATTAAAAGGATGCCCAGCTCGGTGGTGCTTTTAATTGCCAGGCGGGGTCCAATGTCGCCGGCCCAATGCAGCAGGACGGCAAAGACGCCGAGCGTGGTCGCGATGCGCGCCAGATAGTACGCGATCTGCGAATCGGTTGCGGCAAAGGCGGCGATGCCCATCCAGTTGCTGAACTGACAGCTCAGATAGGCGCTGGTGACGCCCAATGCCGCGAGCAGCGGGCTCAGACGGTAGCGCGCACACAGGTAGACGGTAAGCGGCAGGTGCACGACGAGCGGATAGACCTGACGGGCAAAAAGCTCTCCGCCAACGACGTTGGCGATCGAAAAGGCAGCGCCGGTTGCGGCTCCGACCCCCACCAACTCGAGTGCATGGCGTCGATTGATTTCGATACCGCACAGCGCCGCCGAAGCAAAGACGCCAAAGAGTAGCGTTGTGGCGTGGTGGATTGCCCAAAGGACCATTTCGACCGAGGAGATCATCAGCGCCTCCCGCCCTCGAAGCGCACCGCAAAGTAGGCGTCTTGGAACCCCTGCTTGCTGCTGCGCGACAGCGGAATGCACACGCCGGAGCGCATGACGATGTCCGTGCGATCGAAGTGGTCGATGTTGCGCAAGTTGACCTGGTAGCTGCGGTGGCATTTAAAGAAGGTGGCATTTTGCGCCAAACGGTCCTCGACGCTGCGGAACGACTCGAGTGCCTCGATATCGCGTCCGTCGCGCAGGTGGAAGACCACGTGCTTGTTGCGCGCCTCGGCATATTCGATGTCGGACAGGCGCAGGGCGTGGTAGCCAAAGGACGTTTTGATCACGAGCTCGTCGGTTGCCGCCGGGCGCATGCTCGAAAGTTCGTCGAGTAACTGCGCCAGGCGTTCGTAAGTCACGGGCTTGAGCAGATAGTCGAAGGCGCGGACCTCGTAGGATTCCAGTGCAAACTCGGGCGACGAGGTAAGGAACACCAGGCGCACGGCGGTGTCGGCCTGGCGCAATTCGCGTGCGGTGTCCATGCCGTTGACGAGCGGCATGATCATGTCGAGCAGGATGATGTCGGCGCGCGACGCGGCATGGCGCGCCAGCAGGTCCTCGCCGCGCGTGACGAGCGCAACATCGACCGCCGTGCCCGTCTCGATCGACCAACGGTCGATCATCCGGTGCAGTCTATCTAGAAAAGCGACGTCATCGTCGCAGGCAATAATCTTGAGCATTCTGAGCCCCCTTAGTAGTTCGATTTTGCCACATTGGGCGCGGACCACTCGCGGGGGAGCGCCCGTTCGTGCCTCACGGTGCGCAACTCGCGCCGAGCGGTATTGCGGTGGCGAAAGATGCCTCCTACGCTATCGAGAGCTCGGCTATCCTCAGTTTGCCAGTTCGAAAATGGGCCTGCCGCATGATCGAATCTTTATTTCAACTTTACACCTAGGTTTACAGCTGTCTTGTCAGCTGTAAACCTAGGTGTCATACTAAAGCCCCAAGATTCGCCAAAAGAGAGGGGCCTTGATGGCACAGAGCGCGAACATGGATGCATCGGAGCTTGCACGCGACATTGCGGCCGGCCTGGCATCGGCAACGACGGCAACGGAGCGCGCGGCATTGGTGCCCGCAGAGCTCGTCGAGGCCATTCAACAACTTAAAACCAAACGCGACGCGGTGATCCTGGCACACTATTACGTGGCACCCGAGGTCCAGGCTGTGGCCGATTACGTCGGCGACAGCTTCTACCTGGCAAAGCTCGCCAAGAGCCTGCCGCAGCAGACTATCGTGCTGTGCGGCGTGGAGTTTATGGGCGAGAGCGCCAAGCTGCTCAACCCCACCAAGACCGTGCTGCTGCCCGAGCCGGGCGCGGACTGCCCCATGGCGCACATGGTCAAGCGCGAGACGGTCGACGCCGCCCGCGCCGAGTACGGTGACGACCTTGCTGTGGTCTGCTACGTCAACTCCACAGTCGAGATTAAGAGCTGGAGCGACGTGTGCGTCACCAGCTCCAACGCCGTTAAGATCGTGTCCGAGCTGCCGCAGCAGCATATCCTGTTCATTCCCGACCAAAACCTGGGCCGCTTCGTAGCCGAGCAGGTGCCGCAAAAGCACGTTCTGCTCAACAAGGGCTACTGCCCGCGTCATCACATCATCACCGTCGAGCAGATCGTCGACGCGCAGGAAGCGCATCCCGATGCGCTCGTACTGGCGCACCCCGAGTGCAAAGCCGACGTCCTGGCCGAGGCCGACTACATCGGCTCCACCGCCGGCATCATCAAGTATGCCGAGGAGTCGGACGCCAGCGAGTTCATCATCGTGACGGTCCGCGGCGTGCTCTACGAGCTCGAGCGCCGCTGCCAGGGCACCGGCAAAAAGTTCTACTTCCCCGCGGTGCAGCCCACCTGCGTCAACATGGATCTCATCACGCTCGAAAAACTCGTACGCTGCCTAGAGACGGGCGAGGGCGAGGTGCAGATCGGCGTGTCGGACGAGGCCGCCGACCAGGCCAAGCTCACGCTCGACCGCATGCTCGAGTACGCGGCGCGCTAAAACAACGTGACATGAGGGGCGGCCCCTTATGTCACATTACAAGGGAGAGGATTCCTGTGGAAACCAAGCAATACTCCGACATGGAGTGCGACGTCGTCATTGCCGGCTGCGGCGTGGCGGGCCTGTATGCGGCTCTCAATCTGCCGACGAGCACGCGCGTGATCATGCTCTCCAAGGGCGCGGTCGACGAGTGCGATTCGATGCTCGCACAGGGCGGCATCTGCGTGCTGCCCGAGGGCTCGGACTACGATGCCTTCTTTGAGGACACCATGCACGCCGGTCACTACGAGAACCGCCGCGAGAGCGTAGACATCATGATCCGCTCGAGCCGCTCGGTCATCAACGACCTGCTGGCGATGGGCGTGGACTTTGAGCGCAAGGCCGACGGCAGCCTCGACTTTACCCGCGAGGGCGCGCACAGCCGCCCGCGCATCGCCTTCCATGCCGATATTACGGGCAAGGAGATTACGACCAAGCTGCTCCAGGCTGTCCGTAAGCTGGACAACGTGCAGATTCTCGAACACGTTGCCATGACCGACATCCTGACCGCCGAGCGCGATGGCGCCACGGTGTGCACCGGCGTTGTCGCCGTTGCCGTGGATGAGGGCGATTCGGCTCGCCCCGCCGACGAGCTGGCAAATGCCGCTGAGGGCGTGCATGCCGGCGAGCCTTTTAAGATCCATGCCCGCCACACGCTGTGGGCTACGGGCGGTATCGGCGGCGTATACGACCATTCGACTAACTACCCGCAGCTCACGGGCGATGCCTGCTACATTGCTCAGGAGCATGGCATTACGATGGAGCACCTGGACTACGTGCAGATTCACCCCACGGGACTGTTCTCGCCACAGCCGGGCCGCACCTTCCTGATCAGCGAGAGCTGCCGCGGCGAGGGCGCGATTTTGCTCAATGCCGCCGGCGAGCGCTTTACCGACGAGCTGCAGCCGCGCGATGTGGTCGCCGCTGCTATTCGCGAGCAGATGAAGCAGGACGGCACCGAGCACGAGTGGCTGAGCTTTGCCCCCGTCGAGCGCGACGTGGTGACCGGGCACTTCGCCAACATCCGCGCGCGCTGCCTTGAGGACGGTCGCGACATCCTGGATGAGCCCATCCCCGTCACGCCCACGCAGCACTACTTTATGGGCGGCGTGTGGGTCGACAAGGACGGCCGCACCTCGATGCCCGAGCTCTACGCCGCTGGCGAGACGGCCTGCAATGGCGTTCACGGCAAGAATCGCCTGGCTTCCAACAGCCTGCTCGAGTCCCTAGTCTGGGGTCGCCGCGCTGCTTGGCGTATGCGCACCGGCGAGTCGCTGGCCGTGGAACAGGCAGGCGAGCCCGCGCTCGATGGACGCCATCGCGCCTTGGGTTCCGATACCCTTGCAATCGATGATCTGGCCCGTGCCGCCGGCACGCAGGCCGTGGAGGAGTAGACCATGAATCCCATTACCATGAAACTCGTCGTCGATGATCTGATTCTGCAGGCCCTGCGCGAGGACATTACGTTTGAGGACGTGAGCACGGCGAGCGTGTGCCCCACGGCGCGTCCCGCCATGGTGGAGCTCATCGCCAAGGCCGACGGCATTATCGCCGGCCTGGACGTATTCGCCCGCACCTTTGAGCTGCTGGATCCGCAGAGCTCCGTGTTGTTCGATGTCTCGGATGGCGACGAGGTGCACGCCGGCGATCACGTGGGCCAGGTGCGCGGCGACGCGCGCGTGCTGCTTTCGGGCGAGCGCGTGGCGCTCAACTACCTGCAGCGCATGAGCGGTATCGCTACTTACACGCATCGGATGGCGGCTGCGCTCGTGGGCACCAAGACCGTGCTTGTCGACACGCGCAAGACCACGCCGGGCATGCGCGTCTTCGAGAAGGCCGCGGTCGAGATCGGCGGTGGCAGCAACCACCGCTACAACCTGTCGACAGCCGTCATGCTTAAGGACAACCATATCGACGCCGCCGGTGGTGTGACGCGTGCGATCGAGATGGCACGTGCCCACGCATCGTTTACCACGACGGTCGAGATTGAGTGCGAGAACTTGGACATGGTACGCGAGGCCGTGGAGGCCGGTGCCGATATCATCATGTTCGACAACATGACCCACGACGACATGGCTGCCGCGATTGAGCTTATCGCCGGCCGCGCCAAGACCGAGTGCTCGGGCAACGTGGATGCCAGCAATATCCGAGCGCTCGCCGACCTGGGCGTTGACTTTATTAGCTCGGGGGCGTTGACGCACTCTGCGCCGATTCTCGACCTCTCGCTTAAGCACCTGCGTCTGCTGGACGGTAAATAATGGACGCCCGCGAGCGTCGCCGTGCCATCATGGGCGTACTTGAGGGGGCCACGGAGCCCGTTTCGGGCAGCGCGCTTGCCCGCGAGGTGGGTGTGAGCCGCCAGGTCGTGGTGCAGGACATTGCCCTGCTGCGCGCCGACGGACACGATATCGTCGCCACCAATCGCGGCTATGTGCTACAGGAGGCGGCGAGCAGCCCGGCTGTGCCCACGCGTCTGGTCAAGGTTCGCCACGGCGTGGAGCAGGCGGGCGATGAGCTCACGAGCATCGTCGACGCGGGCGGCGCCGTGCTCAACGTGATCGTCAATCACCGCGTGTACGGCAAGATCACGGCCGACCTGGACATCCGCAATCGTCGCGATGTTGAGCGCTACCTGCACGATATCGAGAGCGGCAAGAGCTTTCCGCTACTAACGGTGACGAGCGGCTATCACTTCCACCGCATTGCGGCAGAAGACGAGCAAACCCTCGACGAGATCGAGGCCATGCTCAAGGAGAAGGGCTATCTGGCAGACCTAATGCCCTACGAAGATGACCTGTCCTAGTCGACGCTGCATCTATAAGTTGCGGTGAAATAGTTCCTAAAATCGGCATCCAAGCCATAAAACAGGAACTATTCCACCGCAACTGCCAAGGGTTCCGCTCCAAATTAGCTGCCCGCACATGCAAAAGGAGGCCTCCGCGGCGATGCGGAGGCCTCCTTTTTTGTGCACGGTGTACTTTTGAGTGTGCAAGTGGGGGAGTTATTACTCCTCGACGATCTCGGTGATCGCGCCAGCGGGGCAAGCGTCCTGGCAAGCGCCACAGGCGACGCAGGAATCCTCGTCAGCGACGGTGGCGACGTCCTGGAGCTCCAGAACGCCAGCGGGGCAGGAGTCGACGCAAACGCCACAAGCGATGCACTCGTCGGCATCAATTACGGGATGAGCCATGGTAGTTTCCTCTCTGTTGACCGACGCTACAGACGATGCGCGCCGGTTTGATTCGGGCAAAAACATACCACGGGAGCGACCGTTTGCAATACCCTCTGACCGGCATCTTCATACCGTTCGCCGAGTATGCCACGGCTTACTAAACAATTCGCAGGTGGGGTCGCTGAGCTGCGCAAATGTTAGCTAAAGGTGACTCGTAATATTGAGCGATTGAGCGAGCTTTTGGAAAGCGTGTCCCGGAATCGACGCCCAAAACGGGTCACGCCTTCCTCGGAGTCGCCCAAGACCGCCCCAGGCACCCCCAGATCCAAACCTCAGCCATCTCTACATAGATCTCAATAGATTTGCCCAGAACTCAAACAGTGCGTCTACCTGCGCATTTGCGAACCTAAACTCTCGGCAATAAGAAATCTTATATGAATTGACTTAGATTTTGTATATTCCGACCCATAAGGGGATACACTACATCCTGAAAGACAAGCCGAAGCGCCGCGCGACAGATCATCGAGGCGGCGCGAACGCAAAAGAGAGAGGGAATTTCTAATGGGCAAGATTCTTGGTATCGACCTTGGTACTACTAACTCCGCTATGGCCGTCCTCGAGGGCGGTTCTCCGACCATTATCGTGAACGCCGAGGGCGACCGCACCACCCCGTCCGTTGTTGGCTTCCGTGCCGATGGCGATCGCGTCGTGGGTAAGGCCGCTAAGAACCAGGCTGTCACCAACCCCAAGAACACCGTGTTCTCCATCAAGCGCTTCATGGGCCGCAAGTACTCCGAGTGCACCTCCGAGATCAAGACCGTGCCGTATGAGGTCAAGGAGGGCCAGGGTGGCCGTGCCGTCGTCGACATCGAGGGCAAGGACTACACCGCCGAGCAGGTGAGCGCCATGACGCTCGCCAAGATGAAGGCCGACGCCGAGAAGTATCTGGGTGAGACCGTCACCGACGCCGTCATCACCGTCCCGGCCTACTTCAACGACGCCCAGCGTCAGGCCACCAAGGACGCCGGCAAGATCGCCGGCCTCAACGTCAAGCGTATCGTCAACGAGCCGACCGCTGCTGCTTTGGCCTATGGCCTGGACAAGCAGGGCACCGACCAGCGCATCCTGGTCTTCGACCTGGGCGGCGGCACCTTCGACGTCTCCATCCTCGACCTCGCCGACGGCGTGTTTGAGGTTCTGTCCACCTCGGGCGACAACCACCTGGGCGGCGACGACTGGGATCAGCGCGTCATCGACTGGATGGCCGATAAGTTCCAGCAGGAGAACGGTGTCGACCTGCGTCAGGACCCCATGGCCCTGCAGCGTCTGAAGGAGGCCGCCGAGAACGCCAAGAAGGAGCTCTCCGCCGCCCAGCAGACCACCATCAACCTGCCGTTCATTACCATGAACCAGTCCGGCCCGCTGCACCTCAACTACACGCTGACCCGTGCCGAGTTCGAGAAGATTACCCGCGACCTGCTCGAGCGCTGCAAGCAGCCTGTCACCAACGCCCTGCGCGACGCCAAGCTTAAGCTCTCCGATCTGACCGAGGTCATCCTCGTCGGCGGCTCCACCCGTATGCCCGCCGTCCAGGAGCTCGTCAAGACTATGACCGGCAAGCAGCCCAACATGTCCGTGAACCCCGACGAGGTCGTTGCCGACGGCGCTGCCGTCCAGGGCGGCGTGCTTACCGGCGACGTCGAGGGCATCCTGCTGCTCGACGTTACCCCGCTGTCGCTGGGCGTCGAGACCATGGGCGGCATCATGACCAAGATGATCGACCGCAACACCACGATCCCGACCTCCAAGACCGAGGTCTACTCCACCGCTGCCGACAACCAGACCAGCGTCGAGATCAACGTGCTCCAGGGCGAGCGCGAGCTTGCCCGCGACAACAAGTCGCTCGGTAAGTTCCAGCTGACCGGTATCCCGGCTGCCCGCCGCGGCGTGCCGCAGATCGAGGTCACCTTCGACATCGACGCCAACGGCATCGTCAAGGTCTCCGCTAAGGACAAGGGCACCGGCAAGGAGCAGCAGATCACCATTTCCGGCTCCACCGCTCTGTCTGACGACGAGGTCGATCGTATGGTCAAGGACGCCGAGGCTCATGCCGAGGAGGACAAGAAGCAGAAGGAAGAGGTCGAGGTCCGCAACCAGACCGACAGCCTGTGCTACTCCACCGAGCAGACCCTCAACGAGTTGGGCGACAAGGTTTCCGCCGACGTGAAGTCCAAGGCCGAGGCCGCTATCGCCGACGCCAAGAAGGCGCTCGAGGGCTCTGACGTCGAGGCCATCAAGGCCGCCGGCGAGTCCCTGCAGTCCGTGGCCTACGAGCTAGCCCAGGTTGTCTACGCCGACGCTCAGCAGCAGACCGACGGTGCCGACGGCGCCCAGCCTGCCGACGATGACGTTGTCGACGCCGACTACGAGGTTGTGGACGACGAGGACAAGTAATCATGTCCGCCCGTAAAGCTCGCACGGAGGCGGCTGCCGCTGGCGCCGCCCCCGTTGACTCTGAGGAGAAGGACGTGAAGATTCCCGTAGAGGCCGCAGACGATACCGAGGCCAACGAGGCCCCGGCCGCCGAGGCTGCCGAGAACCAGGTAGAGGATTCCAACAAGGAGGCGACGATGACCGAGGACGAGATGGTGGAAGCCGCTATCCGCGCCGGTGAAGAAGCCGCCGACAACGACTTTAAGCTCAAGTTCGAGCAGGCCCAAAAGGAGCTTGCCGACGTGCGCAGCGAGCTCGATGCTGCGGCAGAGGCTCAGAAGGCCGCCGAGGACAAGGCAAAGGACGCCACCGAGCGCACCGCCCGTCTGCAGGCCGACTGGGAGAACTTCCGTCGCCGCACCGCCAACGAGCGCATCGCCGAGCGCGAGCGCGCGACCGAGAAGCTCGTCACTGCGCTGCTGCCGGTGGTTGACGATATCGAGCGTGCAATTGACCATGCCCGTGGCCAGGAGCTTTCCGACGATTTTAAGCAGTTCGTCGATGGCGTTGACGCGGTGCATGCCAAGCTGCTCGATGTGTTTGCGCACGAGGGCGTTGAGCCCATAGACCCCAAGGGCGAGGCGTTCGATCCGCTCGAGCACCAGGCTGTGGGGCGTGTCGAGGACGCATCGCAGTACGACGAGACCGTCAACGATGTGTACCAGAAGGGCTACCGCATGGCGGATCGCATCCTGCGTTCCGCCATGGTGACGGTGACCTACGGTGGCGAGAAGCGCCCCGCACCGGAGCCCGAAGCGGCGCCCGAGGATGCTACGGCCGATACGGCCGAGAGCACCGAGGAGTAATTGAGAAGGGCCCCGGGGCAACACCCGGGGCCCTTTCTGGCCAAGTGCCATGTGACAGCATGAGCCGCCGTCCGCAGGGACGGCGGATGTAACAGGAGAGGAGCTACGATGGCTGCAGGCAAAACCTTCTATGACATCCTGGGCGTATCCAAGAGCGCCTCCGACAAAGAGATCAAGAGCGCGTTTCGCAAGCTCGCGCAAAAATATCACCCCGATGCCGGCGGCGACGAGGCCAAGTTCAAGGAGATCAGCGAGGCCTACGAGACGCTTTCGGACGAGAAGAAGCGCAAAGAGTACGACCAGATGCTCATGTTTGGCGGCATGCCGGGCGCGGGCGGCGCGTATGGCGGTGGCTACGGTGCCGGCGCGGGCGCCAGTGGCTGGGGCGATATCTTCGACAGCATCTTTAGCGGCAACGGCGCTTGGGGCAGCGATTGGGGCTCGGGCTTTGCCGGGGCTGCGGGCGCTGCCGGTGCCGGCGCGGGTCGCAGCCGCGCTCGCAAGGGCGGCGACCTGTCGCTGACCGTTGATGTGACGGCCGAGGACGCGTTTCGCGGTGTGACGCACAAGGTCACCTACCGTATTCCCTCGACGGGCGAGCAGCAGACCATTACGGTCTCGGTGCCTGCAGGCGCGGTCGACGGCGGCAAGCTGCGTTATAAACGTCGCGGCGAGTATGGCGTTGCCGGCGGCGAGCGCGGCGACCTGGTCGTGACCACGCACGTGGAGGAGCATCCGCTGTTTAAGCGCAAAGGTGCCGACGTGACCATGGAGGTACCGGTCTCGGTCTACGAGGCGGCGCTCGGCTGCACGGTGGACGTGCCCACGCCCGGCGGTGCGACGGTCCGTTTGAAGGTGCCCGCGGGTACCCAGACGGGCAAGAAGTTCCGCTTTAAGGAGATGGGCGCGCCCGACGTTAAGCACCGTGGCCGCACAGGCGCGCTGCTCGTCGAGATTAAGGTGCAGGTTCCCACGAACCTGTCCGATGACGAGCGCGATGCCATGACCAAGCTGCGCGAGGCCGACACGCGCGACTACCGCGAGAAGGTCAACCGTTACAAGGCGACGTACTAGGGCGGTCGTGGCGCACGCCCGCGCCCGCGGGCTTATGATGGACGATAACGAGACGGAAAGGGGTCAGGTAGCATGGCCGAGGACAATAGGAACAAACCGCTGTACATGATCAGCGTGGCGGCCGAGCTGACCGGCATGCATCCGCAGACCCTGCGCGTCTACGAGTCCAAGGGCCTGGTGAACCCCCAGCGCTCGGGCGGTAACACGCGCCTGTATTCGCGTGCCGATATCGAGCGCCTGGAGCTCATCAACCAGCTGACCGACGAGGGTATCAACCTTGCCGGCGTGGTGCGCATCCTCGATATGAAGGAGCGTGCCGAGGAGCGCGAGCGCGAGAACGAAAAGCTCCGCGCCCGCGTGCGCCAGCTCGAGGACGAGCTGCACGAGTACAAGATGCAGAAGAAGATCACTGCCCTGGCCCCGCGCGATGGCTCGGTTAACCCCGAACAGGTCATGCGCAAGCTGCTGGGCGCGGGGACCGATTTGTAGTTACGCGGGCCGCATTCGGACAATCTGGCATTCAACTTCATGATCCCTTGGGGACGGAGGAAAACGGATCACTGGGTCAGGCCGACCCCCTCAGTGATCCGTTTTCCTCCGTCCCCAAGGGATCATTTTGCCGGCTCACACTGGGCTCGTCCTTTACTTTACCGAGATAAAGTGAATGCGCAGATTCGTAACCCACTCGCAACCGTTCTATGGCACGATATTGAACGAATGTATGCTATGCGCCCAAATCTTTTGGGCAGAGTGGGAGACAGTATGGTCAAGCTGTACGAGGACGGCATCTACCTGCGCGGTGGCAGCGAGGTTGTGCCTGCGGCCGAGGCTGCCGAGCGCGGTATTACGCAGACGCCTGAGGATGCCAAGCGCGGCACCATCGCGTATTCGATCCTCCGGGCACACAATACGTCCGGAGATCCCGAGGCGCTCAAGATTCGCTTCGATGCCATGGCGAGCCACGACATCACCTTCGTCGGCATCATCCAGACGGCGCGCGCCTCGGGCATGGAGCAGTTCCCGCTGCCCTACGTGCTCACCAACTGCCACAACTCGCTGTGCGCCGTGGGCGGCACCATCAACGAGGACGACCACGTCTTTGGCCTTTCCGCGGCCAAGAAGTACGGCGGCATCTTCGTTCCGCCGCACATTGCCGTCATCCACTCCTTTATGCGTGAGAACTTCGCCGGCTGCGGCAAGATGATCCTGGGCTCCGACTCGCACACCCGCTACGGCGCCCTGGGCACCATGGCCGTGGGCGAGGGCGGCGGCGAGCTGGCAAAGCAGCTGCTGCGTGACACCTACGACGTTGCCTATCCCGGTGTCGTCGCCATTTACCTCACGGGCGCCCCGCGCCCCGGCGTCGGCCCGCACGATGTGGCGCTCGCCATCATCCGCGCCGTCTTTGCCAAGGGCTACGTCAAGAACAAGGTCATGGAGTTTGTGGGCCCGGGCATCGCGAGCATGACGACCGATTACCGCAACGGCGTCGATGTCATGACCACCGAGACCACCTGCCTGTCGAGCATCTGGGCCACCGACGAGGACACGCACGCGTTTTTGACCATGCACGGTCGCGGCGAGGACTACCGCGAGCTCAAGCCCGCCGATGTCGCCTACTACGACGGTTGCGTCGAGGTCGATCTGTCGAGCATCAAGCCCATGATCGCGCTGCCATTCCACCCTTCCAACGGCTTTGAGATCGACGAGCTCAACGAGAACCTCGAGGACATCCTGCACGAGGTGGAGCTCGAGGCCGCCAAGATCGGCGAGGGCAAGACGCACTTTAGCCTGCTCGACAAGATCGTCGACGGCAAGCTGCACGTGCAGCAGGGCGTTATCGCCGGCTGCTCGGGCGGCAACTACGACTCCGTGGTCCAGGCCGCCCGCGTGCTCAAGGGCGCCAACACCGGCTGCGGCGAGTTCTCGCTGTCGGTCTATCCCACGAGCCAGCCCGTGGCACTCGAGCTTACACGCCGCGGCTATATCTACGACCTTATGGAGGCCGGCGCGATCGTGCGCACGGCGTTCTGCGGCCCGTGCTTCGGCGCCGGCGACACGCCCGCCAACAACGGCCTTTCGATCCGCCACACTACGCGCAACTTCCCCAACCGCGAGGGTTCCAAGCCGGGCAATGGCCAGCTGAGCGCCGTGGCCCTGATGGACGCCCGCTCCATTGCGGCAACGGCTGCCAACGGTGGCGTTCTGACGCCGGCGACCGAGTTGCCCGAGGAGACTTGGGACGAGGCCTGCGAGTACACCTTTGACGACGCGCCGTATAAAAAGCGCGTGTACTGGGGCTTTGGCAAGGCGGAGCCTGCTGACGAGTTGGTCGAAGGCCCCAACATCAAGCCGTGGCCCGCGATGGAGCCCCTCGGCGACGACATCCTGCTCAAGGTGTGCTCCAAGATCATGGACCCGGTCACTACGACCGACGAGCTCATTCCCTCGGGCGAGACGAGCTCCTTCCGCTCCAACCCGCTGGGCCTGGCCGAGTTTACGCTCAGCCGCCGCGATCCGGCCTACGTGGGTCGTTCCAAGGAGGTCGACGCCGTGGAGAAGCGCCGCGTGGCCGGCGAGGCCGCGGGGGACCTGGCGGCGCTCGATGCCGAGCTTGCCGGCGTGTTTGAGGCACTGGCCAGCGCGGGTGTCGCGGCCGATGCCAAGGCGACCGAGTATGGCTCCATGCTCTATGCCAAGAAGCCCGGTGACGGTTCCGCCCGCGAGCAGGCTGCGAGCTGTCAGCGCGTAATTGGCGGCCTGGCCAACATCGTCCACGAGTACGCCACCAAGCGTTATCGCTCCAACGTGATGAACTGGGGCATGGTGCCCTTCCAGATGGAGGCCGAGCCCAACTTTGAGGTGGGCGATTACGTCTTCGTGCCGGGTATCCGCACCGCGCTCGATGGCGACCTGCAGAACATCGCTGCCTACGTGGTGCGCGCCGACGGCACGGTCGAGCAGGTTGAGCTCTATATTGCCGATATGACGGCAGAGGAGCGTGCCATCGTCAAGGCCGGCTGCCTGATCAACTACAACAAGTTCAAGGCCGCTGCCGAGTAACGCACTTAATTGTCCGCCCGGGGCTTACCCTTTCCCGCCCGCTCACGCGCTTCGCGAGGGTCGCGTTCGGGAAAGGGTAAGCCCCGGGCTACATTTCTGCGTTCTCGTTGGGTCTTGAGGGACGCTAATAAATAGACTTGCTTGATGCCGCTTCTGTTAATGGGGCGGCTTCTTTTTGTCGAAAACCGCCACAAAGGGGACAGGCACCTTTGTGGCGGTGGGGAACGAGCTCGATGTTGTTGTGATTGTTGAGCGGTATGTTAGTGAGCGTCTCTACAGGATTTCATCTGGGCTGGCGGGCTTGGTTGTTTTGGGGATGCCGAGTTTGGATGACGCGAAATCGTCAACATCGTCCTTGATTCCATCTTTGGTGTAGACGGTGACCGTATAGGTGCTGTGCCCGAATTCGCTCTTGTCGCGTGTCGCCCAGGCCTGCCAGTAGGCAGCCCCGTTTCGCCCTTTGATTTTTCCGACACGGCGGAGTTCTGTTCGCTTTAATTGCTGGTTGCTATAGATGGTTCGACCGGCCTCCTCGGTGAGCCCGCACTGTCCAAGCATCTTGTCGAGGACTTGGTTCATGTGGCGCTCATCGGTGTTTGGTGCGTAGTCGTAGGCGAGGGTGATGGAGTCGAGGGGCTGGTCGTCGATCAAATAATTCATCGTCTGAGGTTCAAGGCAGAAATAGGGGGAGCATCCGTCGACCTTGCCGAGCAACGGTAACTTGGACTGCCAACTTCCGGTGGGAATTGCATATTCGTAGAACACGCCACGGCAGACAAAGGAGAGCGAGGTGGCACGCGAGCCGGCGTCGATCATCCCGCAAAGATCGAAGGGCGAGGCGATACCAAAAGAAAAGGGCGTGATGACGATAAGGAAGAGCATCACGATGGGTATGGCGAGAATGGCGATGACGTTGCGACCGGTGGAATGAGACGGCTTCATATGCGCTCCTCGAGACAAAGATCTGTTGAGGATAGGCAGAAATGGATATGTTCAGAGAACAATTCAAGTTTAATCTCATGGCGCGAGATGGTCGACCGTTAGCGTCGAAAACCACCACAAAGGTGCCTGTCCCCTTTGTGGTGGTAGGGAGTGGACGGCTTCTTTTGGTGATAGTGTTAGCTGGAGGTATCATTAGGGCACATGGCGCGGGTTTGCATTGTGGGGTGTTTTGCCGTGAGCCGTTCTGCCCGTATTGGATTGATTGTCTTGGCGCTTGCGATCGCTGTGGTTGGCGCGGGCGCTGTCGGTATGGCATTTCTACCTGCTGCGGTGACGGAGCCGGTGGTCAAGCCTGTGACTCAATCTGTCGAACTTCTGACCGGCGACGACAAGCCCGAGACCATTACGGTTGATTTTGATGAGCAGCCGGCTGTGCTGGGTATTAGCAATTATCCGTGTATTCAGCTTGGGGCCATGCGCTATACCACGGATACAAGCCTGATCGATAGGGCGTCCGAGCTACTCAAGGGCAAAACATTTAAGCGTTGGTACGGATATGCGTCCTATCGGGCAAAAGCGAACGACATGGTTGGCGGATGCCACTCTTCCATCGAGCTGGACACTGCAAAGGGCGCAAAGTTATGTGATGTCTCGTACGATCCGGGCTACGAGGGCAATGAGGGTCCGGGCATCTACATCATGGACGGCGATGTTGCCTATGTCATGGAGGGCGACCAGACCGAGCTCAACGATTTTATGGGTCAGTGTATCCAAGATGCCTATAAACAGACCTGCTTGCCTGACCCGCAGACTGCACGCGATAGTGGGTCTGCCCGTACATGGCTGTTCGAGGATGAGATGCCCTGGACCGTCGAATCGGGAAGTACGGGTTCGGCGAAGGAGTAGAGACCGCGACCACCACAAAGGTGCCTGTCCTCTTTGTGGTGGTTTTCGGTTTGTCTCGATTTGTAACATCTTGGCCGCTAAAAGTGGGTCTGGTGTTACAGATTGAGATTTTCGATTCGGGTGTCTTCTGTTTGTCTCGTTCTGTAACAGGTAGACCTCTATTTGCCGAGTACTTGTTACAGATTGAGATAAAGGGGAGCTACTGAACATTTCATCTCGATCTGTAACATCTAGGATCAAAAATGGCTGCTAGATGTTACAAATCGAGACGGTAGTGCGCCTGGGCAGCGGCGGGCTGACATCTCAGTACCCTATCCATCAATCACTCAGAAAATCTTATATATAGAGACTTAGATTTGTGTATAAGATCGTACAAAGCTGGCAACAATACATCTCGAACAACGTGAAGCCGCCCCGTAGGGCGGCCACCCCAAGAGAGGTGATTCCATGAGAATCGATAAGCTAGCAATGACGTCGCGCGAGGCGCTGCAGACCGCCATGAGTACGGCTGCCGACGCGCAGGCCGGCGCGGTGGAGCCGATTCACCTGCTGTCTGCCCTGCTCGGTGCCGGCGAGCGCAATATCTCCGTGATCATCGAGCGCATCGGTGCCGACCCGGCTCAGCTCGCACGCTCCACGCAGGATGCCATCGACCATGCGCCTAAGGTTTCGGGCGAGGGCCAGCAGATGGGTCTTTCCAATGAGCTCGTCCGCGTCATCGAGAAGGCCGAGAAGAAGGCCACCAAGATGGGCGACAGCTTTGTGGTGACCGAGCATCTGCTGATGGCACTTGCCGAGGACAAGGGTGAGGCCGGCCGCGTTCTGCGCGACGCCGGCGTGACCAAGGAGCGCATCGAGCAAGTCTACGAGGAGCTGCGTGGCGATGACCGCGTGACGTCTGCCGAGGACAAGACTCAGTTTGAGGCGCTGGAGCAGTACGGCCGCAATATCTGCGACCTTGCCCGTGCCGGCAAGCTCGACCCGGTCATCGGCCGTACCGACGAGATCCGTCGTACCATCCAGGTCCTGTCCCGTCGCACCAAGAACAACCCCGTGCTCATCGGTGAGCCGGGCGTCGGCAAGACGGCCATCGTCGAGGGCATCGCCCAGCGTATCGTGGCCGGCGACGTGCCGAGCACGCTGCGCGACCGCGACCTCATCGAGCTCGACATGAGCGCGCTGGTCGCCGGTGCCAAGTACCGTGGTGAGTTCGAGGACCGCTTGAAGGCCGTGCTCAAGGAGGTACAGAAGTCCGAGGGCAAGGTCATCCTGTTCATCGATGAGCTCCACACCATCGTGGGCGCGGGTGCCACCGAGGGCTCCATGGACGCCGGCAACATCCTGAAGCCTGCACTCGCCCGTGGCGACCTGCACGCGATCGGCGCGACCACGCTTGACGAGTACCGCAAGTACATCGAGAAGGACGCGGCGCTCGCGCGTCGTTTCCAGACCGTTATGGTGAGCGAGCCTACCGTCGAGGACACCATCTCGATCCTGCGTGGCCTCAAGGAGAAGTACGAGATCTTCCACGGCGTGCATATCACCGATAGCGCGCTCGTGGCGGCTGCCGACCTCTCCGATCGCTACATCGCCGACCGTTTCCTGCCCGACAAGGCCATCGACCTGGTCGATGAGGCCGCAAGCCGCCTGCGTATGGAGCTCGACAGCATGCCGGTCGAGATCGACGCCACCACGCGTCAGCTCACCCAGCTGCAGATCGAGGAGCAGGCACTCATGAAGGAGACCGATGACGCCTCCAAGGAGCGTCTGGAGGCCCTACGCCAGGAGATCGCCGAGGTCCAGGAAAAGCTCAACGTGCAAAAGGCCGGCTGGCTCAACCAAAAGAACGCCATCGACCACGTGCAGGAGCTCAAGGGCCGGCTCGACGAGGCCAAGAGCGAAGAGGAGCGCGCGACGCGCAACGGCGATCTGGGCCGTGCGTCCGAGCTGCGCTACTCCGTGATTCCGGGCCTGCAGCAGCAGATTCAGGATTCCGAGGCCGCGCTCGAGGCACAAAAGCAGCAGGACGGCGAGGGCCTCAACGAACAGGTGACCTCCGATGAGATCGCCGAGGTCGTGAGCGCCTGGACCGGCGTGCCTGTGTCCAAGATGATGCAGGGCGAGCTCGACAAGTTGAAGGGCCTGGAGGGCGAGCTGCATAAGCGCGTCATCGGTCAGGACGAGGCCGTCTCCGCCGTTGCCGCGGCCGTGCGCCGCAGCCGTGCGGGTCTCTCCGATCCGGACAAGCCCATCGGCAGCTTCTTCTTCCTGGGCCCCACCGGCGTGGGTAAGACCGAGCTCGCCAAGGCGCTTGCCGAGTGCCTGTTCGACGACGAGCGCGCACTCGTGCGTATCGACATGTCCGAGTACATGGAGAAGTTCAGCGTCCAGCGTCTGATCGGTGCGCCCCCGGGATACGTGGGTTACGACGAGGGCGGCCAGCTCACCGAGGCCGTGCGCCGTCGTCCGTACTCCGTGATCTTGCTCGACGAGATGGAGAAGGCCCATCCGGATGTCTTTAACGTGCTGTTGCAGGTGCTCGACGACGGCCGTCTGACCGATGGCCAGGGTCGCCAGGTGTCCTTCAAGAACACGATTATCATCATGACGTCTAACGTGGGCTCCAAGGCTATCGCCGAGCTTTCGGGCAAGGACGAGGAGGAGATGCGCCATCAGGTCGACGCCGCCATGGCTCAGACCTTCCGCCCCGAATTCCTCAACCGTATCGACGACATCGTGGTGTTCCATCCGCTCGGCATGGCGCAGATCGAGAAGATCGTCGACATCCAGCTTGCCGACGTCCGCGCGCGTCTGGCCAAGGAGCGCATGACGCTTGCCATCACCCCGGCGGCCAAGCAGATGCTCGCCGTGGGCGGCCTGGACCCGGTCTTTGGCGCCCGTCCGCTCAAGCGTCTGGTCCAGCGCGAGGTCGTGGACGTCATCGCCGCCGCCATCATCGACGGCACGGTGCGCGAGGGCGATCAGGTGACGGTCGATGTCGATAAGGACGGCGGCTTTACCGTCGTGTGCGATAACACGCCGGCGGCCACCTACGAGGTCCCCGATGCCGAGTAGATTTTTGGGACATGCCTTAAAATCTGCCTTTTGAGCCGAACGCCAAGGGCGGCGGATCCGATTGGGTCCGCCGCCCTTTTTCGTGCGACAATCGATGGTGTTGAACGTGAGCACATGGCAAGGAGCTATGCAGATGAAAGACGAGAACAAGACGAACGCACCGGTGGCTGAGGCGGCGCCCGCCGCACCGAAGACTCCGTCTAAACCGGCACCCAAGCCGCGCGACCCCTACATCCGTGCCGAGAACGAGGACGATGACGGCTACGATCCCTACAGCGATCGCCGCCCCGAGCGCGAGCCAATGTTCGAAGCCGATCCGTGGCGCTGAGTGCCACCCAAAAGGCCACCAATAAGTTGCGGTGAAATAGGGATTGTTTTGCGGTTTGACCAGCAAAAACAGTCCCTATTTCACCGCAACTGCGTTAGGGATTTTTCTGCAGGGGAGGGTAGTCAAAAAAGCCCCGTCCCAAATTGACTGCTCGGGGAGTCGCATTCGAGCTCGGTTGTCCTCTTAGCCACTCGATATCCTTCGGAGCAATAACGGTGATAAAACTTGCTTAAGTGCTAATCAAACTACACACAATCTTGCTCTCTAGCTAATCAAGAATCAGTATAATTTTGATTAGCTAGAGAGCAAGATTGGAGAATCATGGCATTCAACGACTTGATCGCCCAGAAAATAAAGGACTTTGAACAGCAGGGGGTTCCGCAGGTCTTTGAGCGAGACCTTGATCTGGGAAACCCACAGGAGCCAAAGCGCGACAACATCGTAAATGTGGTTGTGGGGGCCCGCCGTTGTGGAAAGACGTATCGCCTGTATCAGGAGATGCAGCGGCTTCAGGGCCGGGGCGTCGAGCTTGACCGGATGCTTTACTTTAATTTTGAGGACGAGCGCTTGCGCCCGTATGAGTCATCGCTGCTGGCGGACGTGCTCGACACGTTCTATGCGCTGTATCCTGCTGCTCGAACCGAGGGCGCTTACATTTTCTTTGACGAGATCCAGGAAATTCCCGAATGGGGTGCGTTTCTGCGGCGTGTAGTCGATACGGAGAAAGCGACCGTCTATGTGACGGGATCTTCTTCTAAGATGCTGTCCTCAGAGCTTAAGAGCGAGTTCAGGGGTCGTTCTCTTATACGGGAGCTTTTTCCGTTGAGTTTTTCGGAATACGTTCGATATAAGACGGGGAACGTTTTCGAGCCAGATGCGACCTTTTCCCCAAGCGATGCAGCGCTGCTTCGACATCATCTGATCGGATATCTTGAACGAGGGGGATTCATCGCGACACTTGAGCAGACGCCCGCAGACGCGATTCAGCTGCTACAGGAATATGCTTCGCGAACGGTCGCTATGGACGTCATTGAGCGTTACGACGTCAAGAACCCTCGCCTGGCATCGCTGTTCTTGACGCGGTGTATGGCATCTTCGGGACGAGAGCTGTCAGTGAACAAAGTGTACAACGAGTTCAAGAGCAGACAGATACCCGTCAGTCGTAATTCGCTCAGCGATTTACTTGAGTATTATGAGGATGCCTACCTGTTATTTTCTGTACCGGAGTTCACGCGTTCATTGGCAAATAACATGCGGTCTGCGTCTAAGGTCTACGCTGTCGACCCTGCGATGTTTGGAGCATTCTCTCCCGCATCGGCATTGGACCAGGGCCAGAGGCTCGAGACCGCAGTGTTCAATGCGCTAAGAAGAAGGACTCCCGCGGTGAGGACCGGCTCGGTCTGCCGCCTGCTGATCAAAGAGAAGAGCAAAAGCCATGAGGTGGACTTTGTGGCTGGGGACGCACTTCTCATGCGGGCTTATAGCCTGATTCAGGTGAGTGTGGATATGGCAAGTGAGAAAACGCGCGAGCGCGAAATTGCCGCGCTTGATGCCTCGATGGCCCAGTTCGATCTTGGCGAGTCGGCAATCGTTACCATGGATGAGCAGGCCGATATTCCATGCGAGCACGGTGCGGTACACGTTGTGCCCGCATGGAAGTGGCTCCTTGCCTAATCATCTACGGATCTGTGGGGCCAGGACCTCCTGGCCCCTTTATCACGGTTGGGGAGCACCATGATGCGCCCGGCTAGTCTTGGGCTTTGATGCTCGGCATCAGAATCTGGGCGAGGTAGTCGCATTCGAGCTTGGTGGCGGCGTCGGCCTTGCCGTCTTTGCCGACCAGCACGTTCTTGATCTGGCTATAGGTGTAGCGGTTGCCGGTCGTGAGCTCGACAAGCTCAATCGCCGTATCCATGGGGTAGGTCGACACGGGGTCTTGCGTCCGTCCGTTGATGGTCTGGGGCACCACGTACGGATAGACGGGGCCGCTGGCGTAGACGGTGTAGCCGTTGCCGAGGTTTGCCGCACCCAAAACCGCGTCGCCCTCATCGGGCGTAAAGCTCTCGCCCTCGCGCACCGCGACGAGCGTCACGAGCGGTGTGTTGGTGTCGCCGTCCAGATAAATGCACAGCGTGCTGCCGTTTTGCCAAGTCGCGACTTTGCCGTACCACTCAACGGGAATATCGAGCTGATACAGGTCCGTTGCCTTATGTCGAGCATCGGCGTCGCGGGCCGCCTGTGCCTCGCGGGAGCTCACGGCGTTGACGGCGGCGTCACGGCGCGCGGTTGCCGCCTGCTGGAGCACCTTTGCGACCGCGGCGGAGTTCACCCCGCCTTCCTCGGCATACTTGGCGGCGGCATCGATCTGGTCGTCAGTCACCGTGTCGGCCGAAGGCACCTTGAGCTTAAAGGTGGCCTGGGCACTCAAATCCTGCCCATCGCTCTTAATGGTGACCTGCGCCTTGGTGGTCGGCACGGTGTAAATGGTACCGTCGGCTGCGATGGGGGACCCAGCGATGGAGAGCGTATAGTCGCCGGGCAGCAGCTTAATGCCGCGACCGTGTTCGTCAACGTAGAGCGTTTCGCTCACGGAAGAACCGTCGGAATCCTGGCCGCTCACCTGCACGGGAATCTTGGAACCAGTTGAGCAGTCGAGCCCTGCGGCATGCACGCCAATCTGCACCGACATCATCGTGTGTGCACTGGCGGCGACAGCGGCAGCCTGCTCTTGCTGATATCCGTTCCAGGCAGCATAGCCTGCGCCGCCGGCGACGAGCGCGACGGCCACAACGCCGGCAACCATCAGGTTGCGGCGCTTGGGCGGCATTTTACGATGACGGGCCTCGGCCTCATGTGCCGAAGGAACGGACGGTAGGGGAATATCGCCCATGGCGATGGTCTCGTCCACGGCAGGCGCGGAGCCCAGGCCGGGAAGCTCGCGGGTCAGCGAATCTTCGGCCGGCAAGCTGTCGAGCAAGATGGTTTCCTCGCTCGTGTCGGATTCGGGCTGGTCGTCGGCCTCGCTTTCGTCCTCTTCGGCTTCGGCCTCGTCAGGAGCGTCTTTGGCATCGCTATCTTCGTCCTCGGTGCCTTCGTGTGCCTCATCCTGCACATCAACGCTCGAATCGTCAAACGCAATCTCGGCCAGTGTGATCTGGTCTAGGCTCTCCAGGGCCTCGGCACACGCTTCTGCATCTTGGGCCGCATCCTCTTGGCCCATCGTCTCATCTTTCATATATCCCCCAAGCTCAATATCGGCTCAACACTGTACCCAAAAATGGAGCCATATAAAGCGCGTATGAAATATAAGATTTGATTTAACCTGAGCGCATCGTTCGGCCGCATCCTCGCGGCAGCAAAAGGCCCCCGGAACGCGAACGAATCACATTCCGGGGGCTCTGCAATGCGTTGAGTTGCGCGGAGCCGGCTATGCTGCTTCGCGCTCAAGCGATGTCTGCGCCAGGCACGTTACTCGGCGTGCGCGTAATCAACCTTGGCGCGGCGAGCGGTAGCCTTCTCCCAATCGCTGGTGCCCTCAAAGACATCCTGCTTGTAGGGATTGCGGCCGAGCTTCTTGGCGCGGTAGGCGATGTAGATGATCGCGGCGACGTTGGCGACCAGTGCGGCGATCGAGACCGCGGTAGCGGCGCCGGGGTCGAGCGTGGAGTGGGTCACAAAGATGGACTCCTCCTGGAAGTACGGGAACACCTGGGCAAACATGCACCAAATAGCAAGCGTAAAGGCGCGGTTCTGGATCCAGCCGCCCTTGTTCCAGATAAAGGCGGCGACGGTGGGCGCCAGCAGCAGCGCAAAGCCGCAGAACCAGGAGTGGGTGGGCAGGCAGTTGTAGGTGTAGCAGAAGTTCCAGATATCGTAGGCGATGATGTAGACCCAGGTCATGTCGGGCCACAGCATGTCGGTCTGATCCTCGGAGGCGTAGACGCTCCACCAACCGGTCATGCAGAAGATGTTGATGATACCGGCAATGCCGTTGAACACGTTGTTCCAGCCGGCCAGCTGCGTAGCACCTTCGGAGGTGACCCAGGTGGACTCGCCCAGGACAAAGAAGTGATAGGCGCTCTCGAAGTCGGATACGACGGCAATCATGATGTTGATGGCGACGATCACAAACGGCCATGCGCGGAACCAATGCGCCTTGCCGATCTTGCCCCACTGGTACTTAATGGCAATGAAGCCCCAGCAGCCGGCCAGCGCCGCGTATACCTTGGCGTAGTGGAACCAGCTGTTCTGGTACACATGGGTGGGGTTGGTGAGCGCCCACTCGGCACCCTGCGAGACGCCGATGGCGATGGCGGCGCAGTAGATGGTCATGGCCAGCGGAGCCACGCCAAAGATGATTGCCGCGCCCAGCTTGGTGCGGCGGCCGACCTCGTTGAGCACGATCAGGCCAATAAAGACTATGGCCCAGCCGGCCCAGTGGATAAGGGTATCGCTACCCCAAACATCGAACAGCATGCTGCTCTCCTTTCACACGCCCGCGGCCCCTCTTCTGATCGCGGGCAGTTTGGCCAAATGTCGTCAGTTCTGGGGCTTGCGCTCCGGATACTTGGCGGTATAGCCCTCGATGTGGAGTGTCGAGGCGATGATTTCCTTGACCGTCTCGTCGGGCACATCGGGGTGCGTGCGGATATACATCAACAACCCCATGATGAGGGTGTAGAACGTCTCGTAGACATGGTCGATGCGTAGCTCATGATGGGCGACAAAGTCCACTACGGTGGTGTCGCAGATATACTGCGCCACGCGCTGGACCACGTTGTGCAAAAAGCCGCCGTAGAGCGCGCCGCTGCTTGAAGTGAGCGTGCTCGGCAGCTCGTGGCCGCTGGCGACCAGGCGCTTAAAGAGCGGGGCGACGGTGTCGAGCGCGCCCTCGATATCACCGACGGTGCGGTCGGCGTTCCACTGCTCGAGCTCGGAGATAAAGCCGTCGATCGCCTCGTCCATAACAGCGGTGACGGCGGCGTCCATATCGGCGAAGTAGTGGTAGAACAGCGAGCGCGTGCAGCCGGCTCGCTTGGCCACGGCCGATACCGATAGGTGGGACACGCCTAGCTCGGAGCTTACGGTGCGCACAGCATCGAGGATCTCGCGACGGCGCTCGTCGCCCGTCAGGCGCTTTGCCGCGCTATCGGATGCGGGAACGGCATCGACCACAGAGGTATCTGCTGTGTTGTTGCCCATGTTTTGCCGCCTTTCATCCTCTTTTGCCTGACCGTTCGCCTAACAGTCTTGAATATTGTTGACGGTTCGTCAATACTATTTTTGACACAATGTCAACTAATGGCGGGTGAACGGCATGGGGGCATGCCCGGCCTGCAAAAAAGAGGGGTGCCGCGGTCTCGCCGGGCTGTGGCAAGAGAAGGGACAACCATGATTCTCAACGGACCGGGGATTAGCTATACCGAGCCCGATATCGGCGCGGAGTTTGTGCCGCCGCTGCCGGAGCATCCGCGTGAGGCCATCGTCAAGCTGTGCGAGCACTGCACCAACCGTCTGCTGCATCGCGATGAGCTGCTGGGCTACGAGTACTGGTCGTTTGCCGAGGCCGCAACCGACGAGCAGGCCGAAGTGCTCTGCAAGATGAAGATGCGCCGTCCCTATACGCTGCCCGAGATGGTCAAGCTCACCGGCATGCCCGAGGCCCAGATCGAGAAGATGCTCGACGACATGAGCTACACGGGTCTGCTCGAGTACAACTGGGAAAACCCCGAGCGCGCCAAGCAGTGGGTGCTGCCCATGCTGGTACCGGGTTCCGCCGAGTTCCTCAACATGCGCGTGAGCCAGCTCGAAGAGCACCCGGTCTATGCCAAGTTCTTTGAGCAGGCGTCCAAGGGACCGCTGTCCAAGGCCACGCCGATGGTGCCGCCCGGAGGCGCCGGTATCGGCATGCATGTCATTCCGGTCGAGAAGGCTATCGACGCCGCGAGCACCTCGGTGCCGATCGAGCATATCGAGCATTGGCTCGACAAATACGATGGCAAATATGCCGCTAGCACCTGCAGCTGCCGCGCGAGCCGTCGCGTGATGGGTGAGGGCTGCGCCGACGACCCGGCCGATTGGTGCATCGCCGTGGGCGATATGGCCGACTACGTGGTTGAGACCGATCGTGGCCATTACGTGACCCGCGACGAGGTTTACGACATCTTGCGCCAGGCCGAGGACAACGGCTTTGTGCACCAGATCACCAATATCGACGGCGAGAACAAGATCTTCGCCATCTGCAACTGCAACGTCAACGTGTGCTACGCCCTGCGCACCTCGCAACTGTTCAACACGCCCAACCTGTCACGCTCGGCCTACGTCGCCAAGGTCGAGAAGGACAAGTGCGTGGCCTGCGGTCGCTGCGTTGAGGTGTGTCCGGCCGGCGCCGCCAAGCTCGGCCAGAAGCTCTGCAGCAAAAAGGCCGGCGGACAGGTGCCCGAGTATCCGCGCCAGGAGCTGCCCGACGCCACCAAATGGGATCACACCAAGTGGTCGCCCAACTACCGCAACGACAACCGTATCGAGACGCATGAGTCCGGCACCGCTCCCTGCAAGACGGCCTGCCCCGCGCACGTTGCCGTTCAGGGCTATTTGAAGCTCGCGGCTCAGGGTCGCTATGACGAGGCCCTAGCACTCATTAAGCGCGAGAATCCGCTGCCCGCTATCTGCGGCCGTGTGTGCAACCGCCGCTGTGAGGATGCCTGCACCCGCGGCCGTGTGGATGCCGCCGTGGCTATCGACGAGGTCAAGAAGTTCATCGCCCAGCGCGATCTGGATGCCGCGACCCGCTACGTCCCGCCCGTGGTTACGCCGACGCGCGCTGGCGGCTTTGATCAGAAGATCGCCATCATCGGTGCCGGTCCGGCCGGCCTGTCCTGCGCTTTCTATCTGGCCGAGAAGGGCTACAAGCCCGTCGTGTTCGAGAAGAACGAGCGCCCGGGTGGCATGCTCACCTACGGTATTCCCAGCTTTAAGCTGGAGAAGGATGTTATCGAGGCCGAGGTCGAGATCATTCGCCTGATGGGTGCCGAGTTCCGCTATGGCGTTGAGGTCGGTCGCGATGTGACGCTCGACGAGCTGCGCGAGCAGGGCTTTAAGGCCTTCTACGTTGCCATTGGCTGCCAGGGCGGCCGCCTTGCCGGTATTCCGGGCGAGGATGCCGAGGACGTGACCGTGGCCGTCGACTTCCTTCGCGAGGTTAACAGCGGCAAGATCGATGCCCTGTCCGGCCGCACCATTGTGGTGGGCGGCGGCAACGTGGCCATCGACGTTGCCCGCAACGCCTGCCGTCTGGGCTCTGAGCACGTTGAGATGTTCTGCCTGGAGAGCGAGGCCCAGATGCCCGCCAGCGAGGAGGAACGTCGCGAGGCCGTTGAGGACGGCGCTCACATCAGCTGCGGCTGGGGCCCCAAGGAGATTCACCTGGACGAGGCCGGTCGTGTGTGCGGTATCACCTTCAAGCGCTGCACGCGTGTCTTTGACGACGAGGGCCGTTTTGCGCCCGAGTACGACGAGAACGATCTGCGCCGTGTCGATGCCGACCGTGTCGTCATGTCGATTGGCCAGTCCATTGTGTGGGGCGACCTGCTGGCTGGCTCCAAGGTGGAGCTCGGCCGCGGCCAGGGTGCCCTTGCCGATCCCCAGACCTACCAGACCGCCGAGCCAGACATCTTTGTGGGCGGCGACGTCTACACCGGCCCCAGCTTTGCCATCGATGCTATCGCCGCCGGCCACGAGGCCGCCGTGTCCATCCATCGCTTTGTGCAGCCGGGATCCACGCTCACCATCGGCCGCAATCAGCGCCGCTACACCGCGCTCGACCGCGACGACGTTGTGCTCGAGAGCTACGACAACGCGAGCCGCGAGGTTGCGCATGTGGACCGCGAACGCGAGAAGGCTGCGCCGTTTAGCGAGTATGTTGAGACCTTTACCGAGGAGCAGGTGCGCGCCGAGACCGCCCGCTGCCTGGGCTGCGGCGCTTCGATCGTCGACCCCAACAAGTGCATCGGCTGCGGCCTGTGCACCACCAAGTGCGCGTTCGATGCCATCCACCTGGATCGCGATCGCCCCGAGTGCTCCACGATGGTCAAATACGAGCAAAAGCTCCCGAGCCTGGGCAAGTATGCGCTCAAGCGTGCGATTAAAATCAAATTCGGGAAGAAGTAAGAAACGCAACAAGCAGGAGAACGGCGCAGAGAGCGGTTGGACAGCGAGCGAGTCCCAGGCGTGGCGAGGTGCCTTGAAAGAGGAGGGCATAGGGCTTTTGCCCATGCCCGACGATTGAAAGGCAGATCGCCCGTCTGGGGCTCGCGCAGCGTCAAGCCGACCGCCGTTCGGTAGAACGGCGGAAGGAATTAAAAGTGCACGAGCTCGGAATCGTCTATCACATCATTCGCGATGTCGAGAACGTGGCGCGCGCCAATGGCGTGCGTCGCGTTTCGAGCGTCACGCTGCTGCTGGGCGAGGTCTCGGGCGTCGTTCCCGACTTGCTACTCGACGCTTGGCGCTGGGCGGCAGATAAAAAGCCCATCACCGAGGGTGCAGAGCTTATCGTGGAGCCCGTTGAGGCCGTGACACATTGCGAGGCGTGTGGCTGCGACTACGCGACGGTCGAGCACGGCAAGGCCTGTCCCCATTGCGGTAGCGGCGAGACCTATTTGCTGCAGGGCCAAGAGGTAATGATCAAACAGATCGAGACCCCCGAAGAGGATCCGGCAGGCGCTGCCCCCGACGGCCCTTCCGACGCGCCCGATGCCGTCGACGCCGCCAACCCACTCCACATCGTCTAGGATCCCCTATAAGTTGCGGTGAAATAGTTCCTAAATCCAGCCTTCTGACTCTTAAAGGGGGTGCGGACGATTTCTTGGACCGCGCCTAGGCGTATCCAAGCTTCCTGCGGT